>NZ_MVEC01000002.1:0-607879 GCF_002006735.1 Spirosoma sp. 209
CCCCCAGCCCCCTAAAGGGGGAGCCCATTCGGCGCGGACGGCTCCCCCTTTAGGGGGCTGGGGGGTATAAAATACGGTCTCCTCACGGCTTTACCTCCTTATCAACCGACTTGCCCAGCCCCCTAAGAGGTTGCCAGGTTTATCACTTAACCGGAGTATACAGCCTGGAAGGGCATCGCCCACCGGCAAAAAAAGAACGCCCGGGGCCTGACATCAGGTCCCGGGCGTTCGAACAGCTGTCTGCTATTTATTTATCAATAACCTGTGGTTGGTGTTCAGCCGGTTTGTTCTCTTCCCGGGCTTTATTTTTCAGGGCTTCGAGGCCTTTCTTACCATAGGCCAGTCGGGTAATACCCACGTACAACACCGGCACTACGAAGATGGCCAGCGAGGTAGCAGCCAGCATCCCTCCCAACACCGTGCGGCCGATGGTAGCCCGGGCCACCCCGCCCGCGCCGGTAGCAATAGCCAGCGGCACCACCCCCAGGATAAACGCGAGCGACGTCATTAAAATAGGGCGCAGCCGCAGCCGCACCGCTTCGATGGTCGACTCGAGCAGGTCCTCGCCCCGATCGACGCGCTCTTTGGCGAACTCGACAATCAGGATGGCGTTCTTGGCAGCCAGACCGATCAGGGTGATCAAACCAATCTGGGCGTACACGTTGTTAGTCAGGTAAGGGAACATGACCAGCGCCAGAATAGCCCCCAGCGCCCCGATCGGCACCGACAGCAGGACGGAGAACGGCACCGACCAGCTCTCGTACAGCGCAGCCAGGAACAGGAATACGAACCCGATACTGAGCAGGAAGATGTAGACCGAGCTGTTGCCTGCGTTGATCTCTTCACGGCTCAACCCCGAAAAATCGTACGAGTACCCCGCTGGCAATACCTTGGCCGCCACCTCCCGCAAGGCGTCGTTGGCCTGACTGCTGCTGAAGCCGGGTTTGGCCCCGCCGTTCAGCTCGACCGCCCGGAACAGGTTGAAGTGAGAAATGAGCGGTGCGTTCTCGATCACCGTCGTTTTGATCACGTTACTGATCGGGATCAGCTGACCACCGGCGTTACGGACGTAAAACTGGTTCAGGTTTTTCACGTCGGTCCGGTACATGGTATCGGCCTGGGCAACGACCCGGAACTTACGCCCGTAAATAATGAAATCGTTTACATACTGGCTCCCCAGGAAGGTCTGCATCGTCCGGTACACGTTGGACACCGATAGCCCCAGCTTTTTACACTTGTCGCGGTCCACTTCGACCCGGTAGGCCGGGGCCTTGGCCGTAAAGTAAGAGAAAGCGCGGCCTATTTCGGGGCGTTTGTTGGCTTCGGCCAGGAAATTCTGCACCACCCCGTCAAAAGCCTTCACGTCGTCGTTGGTTTCGCGCTGCTGGATCTCGAACGTAAAACCCGACGACTGCCCCAATCCCGGAATGGCGGGCGGCTGAATAACCTGCACCCGCGCGTCGGTCAAGCCGGCAAAAGCGCGCTGGAGTTTAGGCACCAGCGAGTCGGCCTGCATACCCGGCCCGGTTCGCTCTTCCCAGGGTTTCAGCTGGATAAATACCGTACCGCTGTTCGATTTGGAGGCAAAGGTAATGGCGTTCAGACCGCCTAGCGCCGAGAAGTGAGCCACGTAAGGCTGCTGCTTCAGGATGCCCATGATGTTCTTCAGCACCACCAGACTCCGTGAGGTCGAAGCCGCTTCCGGAATCTCGTAGGTCACGATGAGCCGGCCTTCATCTTCGGTCGGGATAAACCCGGAGGGTTTGGCTTTGAATAGCAATCCGGTCCCTACATACACCACAGCCAGGCCCACCAGCACCAGCGGGGTGGCCTTGATGAGCCGCTTAACACTGTTAGAATAGGCATTCGTTACCCGTTCGAACCACTGGTTGAACTTGTAGAAAAACCGGTTAAGCCCCTTCGCGTTTTCATCGATGTGCATGGGTCGAAGCAGCATGGTACACAGTGCGGGGGTGAGCGACAGCGCCACAAAAGCCGAGATCAGTACCGACACCGCAATGGTGATCGCAAACTGCTGGTATAAACGACCCACAATACCCGGTATGAAGCCGACCGGCACAAATACAGCCGCCAGAATAAGCGCGATGGCAATTACCGGCGCCGAAATTTCCCGCATGGCCTCTACCGTTGCTTCCTTGGGCGACATGCCCTTATCAATATTCGCCTGAACAGCCTCCACCACCACAATGGCATCATCGACCACAATACCGATGGCCAGTACAAAGGCGAACAGTGTCAGGGTATTGACCGTAAACCCGAGCGGCACGAACAGGGCAAACGTTCCGACGATGGATACGGGAATAGCCAGCAGGGTAATCAGCGTAGCGCGCCAGCTCTGGAGGAACAAAAAGACCACTAAAATAACCAGCACCAGCGCTTCGAGCAGGGTCTTGACCACTTCCGATATCGACACCTGAATCACCGACACCGACTCGAACGGCACTACGTAATCAATATCTTTCGGAAATGTTTTTTTCAGATTTTCCATGGCCGCGTATACCCCCTCGGCCGTTGCCAGGGCGTTACTGCCCGGCAGCTGATAAACGAGCAGGTAAGCTGCACGGTTGCCGTCAACGAAGGAATTGCTGGCGTAGGAGAACTTGCCCAGCTGCACCCGCGCCACATCTTTCAGGTACACCAGCGAACCACGCGCCGGGTCTGACCGGACCACAATGTTGTTGAACTCTTCTTCCTTGCTGAGCCGGCTGTTGGTAAATACCGTGTACTCGAACGCCTGCGAGGTTGGCTGGGGTGGTCCCCCTACCGATCCGCCGGCAACCTGCAGGTTCTGTTCCTGCAGGGCCGCTACGACATCGTCGGCGGTAAGGCCGAGCTGGGCCAGCCGGTCGGGCTTCATCCAGATGCGCATGCTGAAGTCATCGGCACGGCTGAAAATGTCCCCCACTCCTTTTACCCGCAACAGCGCGTCACGAATGTAGATGTTGGCGTAGTTGTCCAGAAACGACACGTTGTGGGTACCCTTCGGCGAGTAGATCGCGACCAGCATAAAGAGCGAAGGGTTCCGCTTCCGGACCGTTACGCCCAGGCGGGTCACCTCTTCGGGCAGCTGGGGCTGGGCAATACCGACCCGGTTCTGTACGTCGAGCGCAGCAATGTTTACGTCGGTACCCACATCGAAGGTGACGTTCATGCTCATACGTCCGTCGTTGGTGGCATTGGTCTGCACGTAAGCCATGCCCGGCGTACCGTTTACCTGCGTTTCGATGGGGGTAGCTACGGTCTGTTCAACGGTCTGGGCATCGGCTCCGGTATAGGTAGCCGTTACCTGCACCACCGGGGGCGTAATGTCGGGGTACTGACTAACGGGCAGGCTCAGCAGCGCCAGCACACCCAGCGCCACGATGACGATGGATATGACGATAGCCGTTACGGGCCGATTGATGAAAATTTCTGCGAACATCGGTTCTGTTGAGTGATACCGATGGAGCGATTGAGTGACTGATCAGAAACCGATCCACTCAATCACCCCATCGTTAATTAACGTTTACTTTAGCGCCTTCCCGGACTTTCTGCGTGCCTTCGGTGACGATCAGCTCGCCCTCCTTCAGGCCGCTTTTCACAATCACTTTGTCGTTGATCCGCGCGCCCAGCACCAGCTTTTTCTGCGTTACCTTACTGCTGTCGCCCACCACGTAAACGAAGTACTCGCTCATTTGCTCGGTAACGGCCTGGTAGGGAATCAGCAGCTGCGGCTGTCCGGTATTGTTCTTGACCCGTATGTTGGCGTTGATGCCGACTTTGAGCTGTTTTTTCGGATTGGGGAAAGCCACCCGAACCCGCAGCGTTCCGGTCTGCGGATCGACCGCCCGGTCAACAATCCGTACCGTTCCCGGATACGGGTACACACTGCCGTCGGGTAAGACCAGCGTCAGTACGGAATCCCGAACGCCGTTTTTCTGATTCTGAAGGGCTAAGAAGCGCGGGATCTGGGCCTCATCGACCTGCACGTCGGCCGCGATGGGATTATCGGATGAGATCGTGTTGAGCGGGGCCGAACCCGGGGCTACCGCCGACCCGATCCGTACCTGAGAAATCCCGATCGTACCGTCGAGGGGGGCGTAAATGGTGGTGTACTTAAGATTCGTTCCTACCGCCCGGATGCTGGCTTCGGCGGCAGCGACCTGCATTTTGGCAGCCTCGAGGGTGGCGGATGCATTATCGACCACCTGCCGGGCTATAGCATCCTGCTGCGCCAGCGTGTTATATCGATCGGCGTCTTTCTGCGCACGGTTGAGGTTGGCTTTCTGCACGTTCAGGTTCGCCACAGCCTGGTCGTAGCCGGCGCGGTACTGCTGCGGGTCAATGGTGTACAGCTTTTGTCCACGCCGAACCGGCTGTCCATCCTGAAAAAATATGCCGGTGATATTCCCCGCCACCTGCGGCAGTACGTCTACCTCGACCAGGGCGGTAATTGTAGCCGGAAATTCGTCGTAATAGACCGCGCTTCCTTTCATCACCTTTACGGCCGAAACGGGAGTTGGTGGTGGAGGTCCCTGCTGCTGTTCGTCTTTCTGACCGCCACAAGCCGTAAGCACCAGCACGGTAGCGCCTAGTAAAAGTGTATTTACCTGTATGTTCATCGTTTTACAAATCTCAAAACTGAATAAGCCCCAGTGCCCGCTGCACGTCCAGCTTACTGATCAATACCTGATACAGTGCGTTAAATACATTCAGGCGAGCTGTTCGCAGGTCGGCTTCGGCCACGGTTACGTCCAGGTAGGTTTTTATACCCGACCGGTACTGTAGGTTGATGATCCGATAGACATCCTGAGCCAGCGCCTGGTTTTCCCGCAGGGCAAAATAGTTGGCCAGATTTCCTTTGTAGGTAGACAGAGCCTGCGCGTATTCGGCATCAACGGCACTGGTCAGGGCCGCCAGATCCCACTGAAGCCGCCTGACCTGTAATTCCGCAATGCGCAGCTGCTGTACCCGGCGGCCACCCTGAAAAATGGGCAGAAACACCGACAGCCCTACCAGCGAGTTCGGAAACGACTGGCTGTAGAGCTGCCCGAACGAGTTGTTCTGGTACAACAGATTATAGTTGGCGTTGGCATTCACGATGGGCAGGTAGGCCCAGCGGTTGTAGCGGACGTTCGACTCCAGTAGCCGCCCCTGTGTTTGCAGAAGCTGGTATTCGATCCGGTTGACCGGGTTAGCCAGCAGGGTGGTATCCAGCGCTGTTTCGGTCGCCAGCTGCAGGGTGTCGTAGGCCAGGTTCAGCTGCGCGTTGGGCGGGTATCCCATCAGTTGTTTGAGGGTCTGCTGCTTGGCCCCGACCAGATCCTGAAACTGCTTCCGCTGGGCCAGGGTGTTGTTGAGAGCAATACGTGCCCGCTGAGCGTCGGTTTTGTCGACGACCCCGCTCTGGTACTGGTTGGTGGCATCCTGCAGGCTGCGCTGGAGTCGGCTGATGTCCTCGGCCAGAATGTCGACCTGGCGTTGGGTCAGGATCACATCGTAAAAGGCCTTGCTCACGTTGACCACCACGTCAATTTTGTTCTGCACGGTAACCTGACTGGCCTGTGCCCGGTAGGCATCGGCGGTCCGGCTGGCCAGGAGCACATCCCGGTTAAAGACCGACTGGGTCAGTGAGAACGATACCGTCGAGGTGTTTTTAGCGCCCAAAGCTACCGGCCGTCGTTCGCCCGTTGTTGCATCCGGAATCAGGGTAACGGGCAGTTGCAGGAAATGCGTCAGCCCGTAGCCAGCGTTCAGCTGGGGATACCAGGCAGCCAGCGCCGAGCGCACCGAGCGATCGGCAATCTCCTGATCGATGGCCGATTGCCGAATAAGGGGCTGATTCTCCAGGGCGAACTGAATGCAGTCGGCCAGGGGCGCCTGCTGGGCCAGAGCATCTGTATTTTTCTGAGCAAAGGCTACCTGTGTCATCACCCAGGTGCCCATAAAAAGGAGTAACGGTAACCAACTATTTTTCATAACCGCGGTAGCAGACAACAGCACGCTGTCGAACGATAGTCAACAGAGTGTACCACCTACTAACTACGGACAGCTCCCTTTTTGTTCGATTGATAAACTAATTAAGCTGAATCCTTCGCGTAGACCCGCCCTCGTCCGTTTGCCAAACCCATGATAACGCCGTAATTTCGGGGCTTTATCAGCAGCCTGCAACGATGACTGAAGCCCCAAATGAATCCTCGACCGACCGCGGTCATCTGAACTTTATCGAACAGATCGTTGAAGACGATATTGCCTCCGGGAAACATGGCGGACGCGTGCATACGCGGTTTCCGCCCGAACCCAACGGCTACCTCCACATCGGCCACGCCAAGTCGATCTGCCTCAATTTTGGTCTGGCCGACAAATACGGTGGCAAAACCAACCTCCGCTTCGACGATACCAACCCGGTTACCGAAGACACCGAATACGTTGATTCGATCAAGAACGACGTTCGCTGGCTGGGCTTCGACTGGGAGAACGAACTCTACGCGTCCGATTACTTCGAACAGCTCTATCAGTTTGCCGAAGCGCTGATTCTGAAGGGGCTGGCGTATGTAGACGACTCTACCTCCGAAGAGATTGCCGCCCAGAAAGGTACGCCTACCGAACCCGGCCGCCTGAGTATCTACCGCGACCGGAGCGTGGATGAAAACCTCGACTTTTTCCGGCGGATGCGCGCCGGTGAGTACCCCGACGGGGCAAAAGTACTCCGGGTCAAGGTCGATATGGCGTCTCCCAACATGCAGCTGCGCGACCCGATCATCTACCGCATCAAGCACGCTCATCACCACCGTACTGGCAACACCTGGTGCATTTACCCGATGTATGACTTTGCCCACGGCCAGTCAGACAGCATCGAGCAGATCACCCACTCGCTCTGTACGCTGGAATTTGTGCCTCACCGGCCGTTATACGACTGGTTTATCGAGCAACTGAACATTTTCCCGTCCCGCCAGTACGAATTTGCGCGGCTTAACCTGACGTATACCGTCATGAGTAAGCGAAAGCTGAAGAAACTGGTCGAGGAAGGGCACGTTACCGGCTGGGACGATCCACGGATGCCAACCATTGCGGGTATCCGGCGCCGGGGCTATACGCCGGCCAGCATCCGCGATTTCTGCGACCGGATCGGGGTGGCCCGGCGCGATAACCTGATCGATGTGGGGCTGCTGGAATTCTGCATCCGGGAGGAGCTGAACAAAACGACCTCCCGCGTCATGGCCGTACTGGATGAGAAGCCGCTGAAGCTGGTTATCACCAACTACGACGAAGGCCGCGAAGAGATCATGCGCATCGAAAACAACCCCGAAGATGCCAGCTCGGGCGAACGCGACGTACCGTTTAGCCGCGAGGTCTATATCGAGCGCGACGACTTCATGGAAGTGCCGCCGAAGAAGTTTTTCCGGCTTTTCCCGGGCGGCATGGTCCGGCTCAAAGGGGCGTACATTATCAAATGCGACGAGGTTGTGAAAGACGAGACCGGCGAGATAACCGAACTGCGGTGCAGCTACATCCCCGAAAGCCGGAGCGGTTCCGACACATCGGGCATCAACGTAAAAGGCACGATTCACTGGGTATCCGTTCCTCATGCCGTTGAGGCTGAGGTTCGTTTGTACGACCGGCTCTTCTCGGTCGAAAACCCGGCCGCCGACGAGCGCGACTTCCAGGAGCTACTCAACCCAACTTCGCTCGAGGTGGTACGGGCGTTCGTTGAACCGGCTCTGGTTGACGCATCCCGGTCGGGCTCGCTGACCAATGTGCAGTTCATGCGGAAAGGTTATTTTATTCTCGATGCCGACTCGACCCCGGAGCGTCCGGTCTTTAACCGGACCGTAACCCTGAAAGATGCCTGGGCCAAAGAACAGAATAAAGGAGAAGTCAAAAAAGGATAAGCTTTTCAACCGATACCAGGTAGCCCCGCTCTGTACGTACCGATTCTTCGTAATCCGGCGTAGGTAGCGGGGCTACCTGTTAAGTATATACGTCATCTATTTTTCCTTTTTCGATGCGCTGATATCAATCGAATGAGTACAATTCTAAAGGGTCTTCCCTCCCGCCCCTGAGTAGATATAACGAGCATTTTTACGACGCTCAACCAATCGGCACTTCACGGGCTGTACAGGCGCAACGAGCGGCCAGGCCGGTTCGTCTAAACCAATAAGCAGGCATCTCGTTTGACAGGTAGTACCAACGACGTGTATCCGTATGCAGCTCAACAAGCGTATCGACCAGCCGGAGGCCGTTTCGCCGGCCCTGGCCCGGTTCCGAACCAATAAAGCGATTCCGTCGGTCATCGAGAAAAACGTACTGACCGCTTTGTCTTTTTTTCCGGCGCTGCAGCAGACACTGATTCGCTTTGTCTTCAAACAACGGATCAACTCATCCGTCATGCAGGCGCAGCCGGTTTTTCAGACCCTGCTGCGCCCCCGGGCCGACCGGGCGTACCAAATCAATATCAGTGCGCTGTTTACCCTGACGCATACGGCCATCCCGATCCATCAGCTGCCCGATGCTATCATGATCGGGTGGATTGGCCACGAACTGGGGCACATCATGGATTACGAGCGCCGGACCAACCTCGAGCTGGTGGGGTTTGGGCTTGGCTACATTTTCTCGGCGGCTTACGTAAAAAAGGCCGAGCGGATTGCCGACAGTTTTGCGGTCAACCACGGCCTCGGCCATTACCTGATCGAAACGAAACGGTTTATTCTCGACCATGCCGAGTTACCCCAGGCCTACAAGGACAAGATTGCGCGCCTGTACGTTTCGCCGGAAGAGATCGTTGAGCAGGTGAAGAAGCTGGAAGAAGAAAAACTCGACCGCCAGAAAAAAGCCCTATGACAGGCTTTTTATGTACTCCCCGAACTCCAGCAAATCGGCTTCTTTCATCACACGCGGGATTTTTGCCTGTCCGCCCAGCTTTTTGAATTCCTCGCTCCAGCGGTAGAATTGTTCGACCGGAATCACCTCGGCCTCCACGCCTTTCAGCGCTTTGGTCCGGGCCACGTTGTAGTTTTTGTTGGCCTGGCGTAGTTCTCGGTCGAGTGATTCAGCAAACGTCTGGTTGTCGACGGTTCGGTTGGAGCCGATGTACCATTTGTTGATGTATTCGCCCTCTTTCCGCACCGCCGAAACCACAAACTCCTGAATTTCGATGTCGAACTGCTGCTGCATGAGCTGCATGGCGTCGTTCATCTGATGCACCGAGAGCTGTTCTCCAACAATGTTCAGAAAATGTTTGGTACGGCCGGTAATCTGGATCTCGGCCCGCTTCTTGTCGGTGATCATGACGGTATCGCCAATCATGTACCGCCAGGCCCCCGAAACCGTAGAGATCAGCAGCACATAGTCGGTATTCTCTTCGGCTTCGGCCAGCGACAGAATCGTGGCGTCCTCTCTGACCCGCCCGGCCTCGTCCATATTGGCCTCCACGAAGGGCACGAACTCGAAGAAGATACCATTATCGACCATCAGCGCCATCGACGACGTGTCGGGCCGTTTCTGGGTGGCCAGATACCCTTCCGATGTGAGGTAGGTGTCGATGTAGGTGAGCGGCCGGGCCAGCAGCGTCTCCAGACTTTTGCGGTACGGTTCGAACGCTACCCCACCCGTGGTGTATACCTGCAGGTTGGGCCAGATGTCGTGGATCGTATTCAGCCGGTTGTACGCAATCACTTCTTTGAGCATCATTTCAATCCAGGATGGAATACCACTCAGGCTACCAATGTCCCAGGATGGGGCTTCCTGCGCAATCCGGTGCACCCGCTCGTCCCAATCCTGGATCGACGCAATCTCAACACCGGGCTTGTAATACCCGCTGAACCAGCCCGGTATGTTAGCCGCACTGATGCCGCTGATTTCGCCTTCTTGATGATCGTCTTTCTCGATAAGGCTTACGCTGCTCCCCAGCATCATGATCTGTTTTTCGAAAAAGTCGGAGGGCAGATCGAAGTTTTTCAGGCTCATCACCTGCTGAATACCAGCTTTGCGAATCGCTTCCAGCATATCGTCGGTAACCGGAATAGCCTTGCTGGTACTGGTCGTGCCGCTGCTGAGGGCGAAATACTGTTGTCCGCCGGGCCAGGTAACGTTCTGATGGCCTTCCAGCAGGTAATGCCACCAGTCGGCGTTCATCCTGTCGTAATCATGTACCGGCACGGCCTGCTGAAAGGCATGTACGGGATCATCACTGGTTAGAATCTGACTGAAGTTGTATTTTTTGCCGAATGCGGTGAGCTTCGCTTTTTTAATCAGCTGAAGTAACACCTCCCGCTGCGCTGCGACCGGATCGGGGTCCGACACAATAAAGCCGTATACATCAATTGCTCTTTTTAATAACTCGCCAATAACTGCCATGGGTAATTTTTTCGGATGGATTTGCTATCGGCTTAACCAGATCGGCCCGACTTTGTTGATGATTACAATTGCCTGACCCGTAAACCGACTTTCGACTGCACGTGAATCAGCGTCTGTATGCCGGTGGGCCGGATGGCGATCTGCTCGGGGGTGAACCGAAATGACTGGATAACCAGATCGGTTTTCTTGCCTGCTCCACCTTTCTCGTAAGCCTGGGTAATTTTCTGCGGCAGTTTATCGATTTCGTCGCCCAGCGAAATCTCCAGCAACTCATCGACCAGCTTCAACAGACTTTTCCGCACCAGCGAACTCACGAAGCGGGGCATACCGCTCTGGCTGGCAGCATCGAAATCAAGGTTGCTGACCCGCAGAGTATTGGTCAGCGTATCGAAGACCGGACGACCCCGCAGGTAGATCACCCCGTCCATCAGTCCACCGACCTCCGTTTTGACGAGTAAGGTGCGCTGGCCGCCGTAGACGGCCACGTTCCGGATCGTTACCGCCCCGAAGAGCAGCCGTTTTTTTTGCTGGCTGAGGGTCAGGTTCAACACCCGGTTTATGTCGGCATAGGGCAGGTCGCTCACCAGTCGCAGGTCAGACAATAGCGGGAGTTGTTCTTTCCGTTCCAGGGTTGGTAATTGGGTCGGGGTGTAGGCCGGTGTGGTAGGTTTCAGCTTTGTCTCCGTATTCAGCGCAATTCGGAGGTGGGTGATGATCGACCCGTTTCCTCCACTGATGGGACTGGTCTCGACCCGCACCGGCTTGGGGAGCAGCCAGAGGCCGAACTCTTTACTGACCAGCAAGGGTTTCTGAATATCCTGCCAGATCGGTCCGACAATCTGGTCGATCCGGAGTTCTTTGTAGATAGCGGTGTCGATAGCCGACTCGATGGCGGGCTGGTAACGGTCGAGCAGATTTCGCACAAAATCAGTCAGCTGAATCTCCTGCCCCAGAATTTTGATCTCCGGTTTTATGATCCAGTCAAAGCTGGTGAATTTCACCCGGCTGGCCAGGCGCCAGTCGGGCGTCACCGTCAGTGGGCTCTGAAAATTGATATGGAGCGAACAGAACGGCTTGTCGGGAGGGGTTTTGTCCTTACTGAATGGCTTGGTAATCCAGAGCTGGAGCGGGGTCGAAAACCGGAGCTGCTGATTCTCGTACTGAATACGGACCCGACCCGACCGCGCCACCCTGAACGGGAACACGCCCCCCCGTTTGCCGCCGGGCGCGCCTTTCCCAACCAGCAGCGGGTCAAGTTCACGGTTAATTTTTTCTTCCAGTTCGCGGATCGGAAACTCGATCGATCCGGCCACGTGCGAAACAGTAGTTGATATCGGCGGGTCGAACCCTTCCGCTTTGGGGGGGCTTGTTTCTACATGCTGACAATCCGAAAGGCTGACAATCAGCACCAAACCCATGAAATAGTGTAGTAGCAATGGTTTCATCAGGCAATCTGGTGGAATTGGTAGTAACACACGGGCTTCGCTTCCTCACCCCCTGCCCCCGCCCGTGTGTTACAAATCATCGAATGGGCTACGACAACACTTCCTTTTTCTCGATACCGTCCGGGTTACCGTCCAGCACCGCTTTGGCCGTGGCTATAACGTTGTCGACCGTAAATCCGAAATAGGCCATCACCTCGTCGCCGGGGGCCGACAGCCCGAATCGGTTCATGCTGATGGTTGTGCCTTCGTCGGTGACGTACTTGTGCCAGCCGATGGGCGAGCCCGCTTCTACCGCCAGCCGTTTGCGGATGGAAGGCGGCAGTACTTTGTGGTGGTAAGCCTGATCCTGCTTTTCAAAAAGCTCCCACGAAGGCATACTGACAACCCGCGCCTGAATCCCCTGTTTCTTGAGTTCGGCCTGCGCTTTCAGCACCAGCGATACTTCGGAGCCGGTTCCGATCAGGATCAGCTGCGGAGTGCCTTCGGACTCACTCAGGATATAAGCCCCTTTTTCGACACCCTCCCGGGCCGAGCCGTACGTTCCCTGGTCGAGCACCGGCAGCTTCTGCCTCGACAGAATCAGCAGCACCGGCGATTTAGGCTGTAACATGGCTACACGCCAGGCTTCGACGGTCTCATTGGCATCGGCCGGTCGGATTATGATACAGTTCGGAATGGTTCGGAGGGATACGATTTGCTCGACGGGCTGGTGGGTAGGGCCGTCTTCGCCCAGGCCGATGCTGTCGTGGGTAAAGACAAAGGTAGCTTTTGATTCGGCCAGGGCGGTCAGCCGGATGGCCCCCCGCATATAGTCCGAAAAGTTCAGAAATGTGCCGCCGTACGGATGTATGCCCCCGTGTTGCGACAAACCGTTCAGGGCTGCTCCCATGGCATGCTCCCGAACGCCAAACCATACGTTCGAGTGGTCGTAATGCCCCGGCTGAAAACTCACATCCCCTTTGGTAGGCATATCGTTGGACGAAGCCAGGTCGGCCGATCCGCCGAACAGGAACCGGACGTTTTGCTTGAGGGCTTCCAGCGCTTTGCCGGAGGCCTGCCGGGTCGCCATGTCTTTATCATCGGCCGTGAAAACTGGCAAGCCGGCATCCCAGCCATCGGGTAACTTGCCAGCAAAAGCCAGTTCAAACTCTGCCCCTTCTGTTCCAAACTGCTTTTTGTAGGCGTCGAACCGGGTTTGCCAGTCGGCCTGAAGCTGGCGACCCCGCTGTCCCGCTTCGCTCAGATGCTCCCGAACGCCATCGGGTACCACAAACGACTGGTCGGGGTCGAATCCAAAATAGGTCTTCACTGCCCGCAGGTTTTCGTCGCCCAGCGGGCTGCCATGCACCTTGCTGGTTCCGGCCAACGGGCTGCCATAGCCGATCACCGTGCGAACGGCAATGATCGACGGGCGCTCGGTCTCATCCTGTGCCGCCCGGATGGCCTGGTCAATGGCGTCAAGGTCGTTACCATCGGCTACTTCCTGCGTATGCCAGCCGTAGGCCGCAAAGCGCGCCATCCGGTCTTCCGTAAACGCCAGGTTAGTGGGGCCGTCGAGCGAAATCAGGTTATCGTCGTAGAGGTAGATCAATTTCCCCAGCTTCAGGTGGCCCGCCAGGGAAGCCGCTTCAGACGCGATCCCCTCCATCAAATCGCCATCGCTGACAATCGAGTAGGTGTAGTGATCAACGATGGTGTGGCCCTCCCGGTTGTAGGTGGCAGCCAGAAAGGCTTCTGCCATTGCCATGCCGACGCCATTGGCAAACCCCTGCCCAAGCGGCCCTGTCGTTACCTCTACACCAGCCGTCAGATTGGATTCTGGATGGCCGGGTGTTTTGGAATGCATCTGCCGGAACTGCTTTACATCGTCGAGGGAGAGATCATACCCGTAGAGGTGTAACATACTATAAAGCAACGCAGAGCCGTGGCCGGCCGACAGAACAAACCGGTCTCGGTCGGGCCAGTGCGGGTCCTGCGGATTGAATCGCAGATGTCGGGACCAGAGTACGTAGGCCATTGGCGCTGCGCCCAGCGGTAAACCCGGATGACCGGAGTTGGCCTGCTGCACGGCGTCTACCGCCAGCAGCCGGATGGTGTTGATGCTACGTTCGTCGATTAAGGTTGCCTGGTTTGTCATCGTAAGAAAGGATTGATTGCAGTCAATACAAAAACGCCGATCTGCCATACCTGGGCAAACCGGTTATGTATCATAACCCGGAATAAGGGAAAGTAGATAAAAAAAGTTGACTACTAATCACCTATCTTACTTTCAGTCAACTAGTTATAACTAACAGGTCAGCTCTTTTTTTACGAGAACAGCCGACCGCCAGTCAGGCAGCCGGGCACTAAGGCTAGCCTCCAGCCAACCTGTTTTATCAGGACTGGAATGACCGGGATAATAAAAAGCTGTTTTACCCCTGCAGCGTATACAGGAATAAAACAGCGTAGAGACCGGCTGCCAACCGACTGGTTTGCACCGGATATGGGTAAATGAGTTGGGGAAGCGTTGCTTTACTGAATGGCTTCAATGGCCATAAGTTCCCACATCATAGTCCACTGTTCAGAGTCGAGCCACTGCCGGATGGTCATATCGATCAGGTTTTTGTCGATCGCGTATTCGAGGGCGTCCATCACCCGCCGGTGCTTCGGAATGGCGTGGCCCACCCGGGAGTAATAATCTTTCAGAAACTGATCTTTATCCGTCGTCAGCAGCGAGAAGTTCTCCCCCGTATGCGGATCGCGAAGAAGGATGGGATAGGCATTCCAGAACTCGAGGGCCGCTTTTTCGCGGTTCTGATCGAACAGGTCGCGCCCTACTTCATCAGTCAGCACAAAGAAGTCGAGATAGTAATAACCCTCTTTGTTCAGGTTAAGGATAAGACCCCGGTCGACCAGATTACCGATTTCCTCGGCCGAAAAGCTGGGGCCTTCCTGGCCAAACCGGTACAAAGCGGCATACTGACGCGTATGGGTCAGAAACAGGAATACGTACTGATTAGGCGTGATGTTGTAACGTAACAGGGCGTCTAGGTTAATCTCAATGGTATTCATCAGAGTACAAGTTATGAGGCTGAAAAACTTTTCCTGAAGGCAAACGAACCTATTTGTTTGTTAAGCAATAGATTATTCCGCTTCCTAAAATTATGCAAAATATTGTTAACGCTAATACTTAGTTATTAACATGAGTAACGAACTTATCTGTAAGTATACACTACCTACATTAAATACTATATCAGTAAGAAATTATCCAAGTGACAGAACAGTTTAATACCCTACCGGTTTAATCTACATAAACCAGCATAACTCAACCAGAACGCATGACTATTACCCTTGAACAGGCCCAGCAGGCTATCGAAGCGGCCAAACAAAAATCGATCGAAATAGGCACCCTGATGAACATTGCTATCGTCGACTCGGGTGCTAACCTGGCCGCTTTTGCCCGTCAGGAAGGGGCCTGGCTTGGGTCTATCGATATCTCCATCCGAAAAGCCAAAACGGCCCGCTACTTCGACATGCCAACCGGGGAGATCGGAAAGCTTTCGCAACCCGGCGGCCCTCTCTATAACATTGAACACTCTAACGGTGGACTCATCTCTTTTCCGGGTGGTATTCCCATCAAAAATGCGGAAGGCACCATCATCGGGGCCATCGGCGTTTCGGGGAGTACGGTCGAGAACGATCATACCGTAGCTCAGGCTGGGGTCGAGGCCATCTCCTGACGGCGGAACCTGTCTGGCTGGTTCCCCTCCCCGACTTTCTTTTATTTTCTCTGTTCATCTAAACCCGCTACTCACTATGGCAAGCAATCGTGGTGTCGTATACACCGGTCCCGGCAAAGTCGAAGTACAAACTATTGATTTCCCGGAACTAGTTAACCCCAAAGGCAAAAAGATTAACCACGGGGTTCTTTTAAAAGTAGTATCGACGAACATCTGCGGTTCCGACCAGCACATGGTCCGTGGCCGAACAACTGCCGAACCGGGTCTGATTCTGGGCCATGAGATAACGGGAGAAGTAATCGAGAAAGGGTCAGACGTCGAGTTTCTGAACGTGGGCGACCTGGTTTCCGTACCCTTCAACGTTGCCTGTGGCCGGTGCCGGACGTGTAAAGAGCAGAAAACCGGTATCTGCCTGAACGTGAACGAGTCGAGGGCCGGCGGTGCCTATGGGTACGTGGACATGGGCGGCTGGATTGGCGGCCAGGCCGAGTACGTAATGGTTCCCTATGCCGATTTCAACCTGCTGCGGTTTCCCGACAAAGAGCAGGCAATGGACAAGATCCGCGATCTGACCATGCTCAGTGATATATTCCCGACGGGTTTCCACGGTGCGGTCAACGCCGGCGTCGGGCCGGGCACTACCGTATACGTTGCGGGAGCCGGTCCGGTCGGTATGGCCGCTGCGGCTTCGGCCCAGCTCCTGGGGGCTGCCGTGGTCATCGTGGGCGACATGAACAAGGCCCGACTGGCCCACGCCCGCTCCATCGGTTGCGAAACGGTTGATCTGAACGAAGATGCGTCGCTGGCCGATCAGATCGCCCAGATCCTGGGCGTTCCCGAAGTAGACTGCGCTGTCGACTGTGTCGGCTTTGAGGCCCGCGGACATGGTGGAGAGGTCCAGAAAGAAGTACCGGCCGCCGTGTTAAACTCCCTGATGGAGATTGCCCGGGCAGGCGGTGCAATCGGTATTCCGGGTTTGTACGTTACTGAAGACCCCGGCGCCGAAGAGTCGACCGCAAAAACGGGAAACCTGTCCATCCGCTTCGGGCTGGGCTGGGCCAAGAGCCATTCGTTCTTTACCGGCCAGACTCCCGTTATCAAATACAACCGGCAGCTGATGATGTCGATTTTGTACGACAAAGTGCAGATTGCCAAAGCGGTCAATGTCGAAGTGATCAGCCTGGATGAGGCACCAAAAGGCTATGCTGAGTTTGACAGCGGGGTGGCCAAGAAATTTGTCATCAACCCGCATGGCCTGATTCCGGCCTAGCCTCCGCAACCCAGATTGATCTGAAAAAACACCGCAAGTGAGCCAATGGGCTTTGTTTGCGGTGTTTTTGCTGACCAACGGGGTAACCTTCCGGTCGAATAGCAGTTTATTCCAGTAGTATACAATACAATCACAAACGTTATGAATGAGTTGCAGGGAAAAAAGATAGCCGCTCTGATGACAGAGGGCTTTGAACAGGTAGAGTTGACAGAGCCGCGGCAGGCACTCGAAGCCGCTGGTGCCACGGTACACCTCATCGCTCCCAAAGGCGGGGAGATAAAAGGCTGGGACCATACCGAATGGGGCGATTCATTCGATGTTGACCTCCCCCTGGACGGGGCCGATCCCGGCCAGTACGATGCGTTGCTGCTACCCGGTGGGGTCATGAACCCCGACAAGCTGCGTACCGAGCAGAAAGCCGTGCAGTTCATCCAATCGTTTTTCGACGAAGAAAAACCGGTTGCGGCCATCTGCCATGCGCCTACCCTGCTGGCCGAAGCCGACGTAGTGCAGGGACGTACGCTGACGTCCTACCCTTCCATACAGACGGACCTGGTGAACGCAGGCGCCAACTGGGTAGACCAGGAAGTCGTAACCGACGGAAACCTGGTTACCAGCCGCAAACCCGACGATATTCCAGCCTTCAACGAGGCCTTTATCAAACTCATCACGGCAGGCGTTACCGCCAGTCGGTAACCTGACATAAAAAAAGAGGGCGCCCTGTGGCGCCCTCTTTTTTTATGATTAAAATACTGCCCGGGCAATTTGCATGACGTTGTCGGCCTTGCCCATGGTGTAGTAGTGGAGAACGGGCGCTCCGGCAGCCATCAGCTCCCGCGATTGCTGTATACCCCATTCGATACCCACCTGGCGAGCCTGCTGGTCGTTCTCGCAGGCCTCTACGGCGGCAACCAGTTCCTCGGGCATGTGGAGGTGAAACAGTTTGGGCAGGATTTGCAGTTGCCGGCGTGTACTCAGCGGCTTCAGTCCTGGAATAATCGGGATATCGATACCATGCTGTCGACACCGTTCCACGAAATCGAAATACTTTCGGTTGTCGAAAAACATCTGGGTTACGATGTAATCGGCCCCTTTGTCTACTTTCTGCTTCAGGTACTCGAAATCGATGTCGTGGTTTTCGGCTTCAAAGTGTTTCTCGGGATAAGCCGCTACCCCGATGCAGAAATTGCTCGGAGCCAGGGCGGTATCTTCCTCGTGCAGATAAACACCCCGGTTCATGTTGGCCACCTGCTCGACCAGTTCGCTGGCGTAGCTGTATCCGTTTTCTTTGGCTTTAAAGGTCGTAAAAGGTTTGGCCGGGTCGCCCCGTAATACCAGCGCGTTATCGATACCGAGGTAGTGGAGATCGATCAGGAAGTCTTCGGTTTCTTCCCGGCTGAAGCCACCACACAGCACATGCGGCACCGGATCGACGCCGAACCGATGCATAATGGCCGAACAGATGCCAACCGTTCCGGGGCGTTTGCGGGTAACGATCTTCTGAATGGTACCGTCGGGTAACGGCCGTTCGATGTACTCCTCCCGGTGATACGTCACGTCGACGAACGGGGGCTTGAACTCCATCAGCGGCTCGATGTTGTCGAGCAGATTTTTCAGGGTATCGCCCTTGATGGGTGGGATAACTTCAATGGAAAAAATCGGCTTGCCGTTCGCAGCCTTAATATGATCGGTAATCTTTGTCATTGCGGGGTCAAAGTTAACGCGAAAACACGGTCAGGCGCAGGTAAATTCCATTTGCCTGCCCCGTGCTCCAGGGCTGAATGTCGAGTCGTTTTCCCAATTCGCCCTTGTTTTTCACCTCGTGTAGTTTGGGAATGCCCCAGCCGATCAGCGAACCAAATGCGGCTCCGGCCAGCAGGTCCGTGGGGTAATGCAGCCCGCCTTCGTACCGCAGTACAGCGGTTGCCGTGGCCAGTCCTAATGATCCAACCCAGACCACCGGTTTCCAGTTCGATTCGGGAAAGTAATGCCGAAAAACCTCGCCGGTAAATACCGCCGTAGCAAAAGCATTGGTGGCATGACCGGAAAAAAAGGCCTGACGGGCACTGCGTTCCAGCTTCTCCTCCAGCGGAGCCGCGGGGTTATACACAAAAGGCCGGTTACGCTGGGTCAGGTTTTTAACGGATCGCTGCAGACCGTTGGCCAGCAGCACCGTTTCGATATACATCACCCCAATTGTTTTGATATCCTGCCGCATGGGCTTCGTCCCGATCGTTAACAAACCCGCCAGCGCCACATTGCCCACCAGCGACGCATCGCTCAACCGGTCGGCGGTGGTGCTGTACCGGTCGATAGCCCCCCGGTCGAAGGCGGGGATTCTGGTCCGGTCCAGGCTGGCCAGATCCGCGATCGTTAGTGGCTCGACCCTGGATTCCAGCACAAGGGCAGTACCAGCTGCTACGCCCCCTACCCCCAGCAGGCCCAGTTCGCGCCCCGTCTGAAGACGGTACGGTGACTGGCCGAAGCCGGGTGTGATCAGGGTCAGCTGAACAAGACAGCCCGCCAGGATAGCCCGCAGGCTATTTGCTGTGGTTGATGCGCGTAGGTAAGGATTCATAGAGCGAGTGATTGGGGCGCTTTTACACGGTGAGTACAGTAGGTTCGTCGGCCAGAATGACCAGCCGCCCTTCCACTTCCGGAAAGCCCATCTCCCGATAAAGTCTGGAAAAGTAAAGCAGACTACTGGTCACAGCCGGGTCAGCGTCAGGTATAACCGCCGAAGACGAGGCCGGCCCGGGTGCCGATTCGTACTGAACGAGTACGATATGGCCATCGGGGTAATGCACGACCCGGTGAGGAGCGCCGTGCATGCGTTTGCTGCTCAGAATACTCCGATCGGTGTCAATCCGCAGGGTTGAATCGAACAGCGGGGCCAGCGCCGGATGCGACACAATCGTCATCAGTCGCCCGCGCAGGTCGTTGCTTTCACTGTGCCGGATAAGGCCCTCCCGCACCAGCTGGCGCAACGCCCGGTCGATACCGTCGGGGCCTTTGATCAGACTGAGGGCAGCACAAAGTTTGCGGTCGCGCTCCCGGTTACGCTGAAACGTAGCCACGTCGAACACCCGGTCAGCCTGCCGACGCAGGTTTAGTTCCTGTTGCCGATGACCGCTTCGGATATCGTCCAGCAGGATTTCCTCGTCGGTCTGCTCATCTACCCGATGGGTGAAGGCATCGGCGCAGAGGCTGACTTCGTAACTCGACCGTCCTTCCTGCCACACGCAGCCGCAAAGCCGGGCCTGTTCGCTATCGCGCAGGAACGCGTGCAGCCAGTAGCTCACGTTTTTCTGTTCGCCCGGTTTGCTGAAATCAGTCAGTTCGCCAATCACATACAGTCGGTCGGTTGGCCGGGTAAACGCCACGTACAGCAGGTTCATGTTTTCGAGAAACGTCCGGGTTATCTCTTCCACATACTGCAACCGCACGACCTCCGGGGTTTTGTCCAGGCTGCTGTTCGGATGGGCGGGGGCGCTAAGCAGACGAGTCAGTTCACCGGTATGAGCCTGGTGAGTAAGCTGGTCCGTGGGTACGGCACTCAGATCGAGCCAGATCGTTCCCCGGCTGTTGGGGGTTACCGCCCAGTTGGCAAACGGAATAATCACCACCGGGTACTCCAGCCCCTTGGACCGGTGAATCGTTTGAATACTGACGGCATTTCGGGCGTTTCCTTCGACCGATACTTTTTGCCGGACGCTATCCCAGTACAGCAGAAAATCGGCCAGGTGGCCACTGCGTTTCTGGTTGAACGTCAGCACCTCGTCGAGAAATCGGAACAGGAAGGGGTTGTTCTCAGCCTGGCTGAAGAGCCCGAACTGAGCCGTCAGCCGCTCGGCCAGCTCGTAAGGATTCAGCTGCCCGAGGGCATACGGGTCAAGCGGGTAACCTTCATCCGTCAGATACGCATATACGGCGTCGGCCCCTTTTTCGGCAACGCTCCGCAACTGTTCCGTCAGCGCATCGTCGGGGAAAACACCCCTGACTACCCGATGAAACAGGTACAGCAGTTCGTAGCGAAGCAGCTTATGATCGGGCCGCATCAGGAGTCGCATCAGCGTGACGATCCACTTGACCGGGTCCGAAAACTCCAGCGACAGTGAGTCGGCCGAGACCAGCGGAATCTGACGGGCGTTCAGCTCGCTGGCCAGCGCTTTGGCGTGACTCCGCTTCCGGCAGAGAATAGCAATATCACCATACTGATAGCCGTCGGCCAGCGCTTTCTGCAGGTGATCGATGGTTTTTTCGAGCATGACGGCCGTCAGATCCTTACCCGTACCGGTGTCTTTAGCGACAAAGTCGATCTGGACATGCCCCTGCTCTTTTGCCTTCGGCGACACTTTCTGATGAAATAGCTGCTCGGCATCGAATACATCGGCCACTTTCGGGTACTGATACTCGAAGGAGCGGGCGGTATGCTCGAAAAACTGGTTGTTGAACCGGATGATCGGCGCTGCACTGCGCCAGTTGGTATCCAGAAATTCGCCTTCCAGATGCCCTTCCAGCATCCCGATCCGATCGGCAGTCCAGGTGTCGGGGCCATGCGCCTGCTTCAGGCTGACCAGGTCCTGCCGGTGCAGCGCTACGATCTGGTCCATGTCGCCCCCCCGAAACCGGTAAATGGCCTGTTTACCATCCCCCACTGCCAGGTTAAAATGCTGAAAGCCGAGCGCGTTTTCGATCAGGGGGAGCAGGTTGGCAAACTGGAGCCGGGAGGTATCCTGAAACTCGTCGATCAGGATATGGTTGTATTTATCACCGAGTCGCTCGTACAGGAACGGCACGGGCTCCGACGCGACAATGCTCAGGATTTTCTTGTTGAACTCGGAGATATGCACCCGCCCATCTTTCCGCAGCAGCTCATCAAACTCGATCCGCATCTGCTTCAGGAGGGCCAGCTTCTGCAGATGAGGCAGCAGACAATCGAAGAGCGCTGCCTGACGCCCCCGTTCTTCGCGCAGACCGATGATCTGACCAATGCAGTCGCCCAGTTCGTCGACCATACTGTCAATCAGGCCCTGAACCGGCATGGGCGTCTTTTTGCCGTACCATTCGCCATTGTTGACCGCATTATTGACTCGGGCACCGATATCCTTCCGGGCTTCGCCGGCAGCCACCGCTTTCAGAAAACCGCCCACTCCACCGATACCGTAATGAAAATCGGCTTCGCTCAACCCTGCTTCGGTAATTCGTTGCCAGGCCCGCTGGGCCTGGCCTACGATATCCGTTTCCAGCTGCTGGTTATGGGCTTTTAGCTGCTCCCGAATGGCCCGCAGCGCACCGGGCGACAACTGCTGGGCGGCATTGACCGACTCATAAAACTGATCGGAAGTCAGGTTGTAGCCAAACTCTTTCAGTAATTCGGGCAACTGGTTCCAGCTTTTGCCTTCGGTGGCTGTATTGGTAAAATACTCGCTCAGGATGGTGGTGATTTCTTCCATTTCCTCGACTCCAGCCTTTTCGATCATGTTGTCGATGGCCAGTTCAAGCACTTCGTCCGTATCCATCTCCACCTCGAATGAGTAAGGCAAACCCAGTTCGTCGGTGAAAGCCATCACCACCCGCTGCGTAAACGAGTCGATGGTTGTTACGGAGAAATCGGCGTATCGGTGTAGGATGGTCCGAAACACCGACGACGCTTTCTGCCGGAGCTCGTCGCGGGCAATTTGGAATGCTTCCTGGTGCGCATCTTCGGTGGCCTGAATCCCGTACAGCTCCGTAACGAGGTCGTTCAAGAGGGGCGAATCCTTACCATCGGCGATGTCACGCAGCCGATCTAGGATTCGGTTTTTCATCTCGTTGGCCGCGGCATTGGTAAAGGTGACAGCCAGGATATGCCGAAAATAACTGTCCTCCGCCCCCGGCCGCAACGCTAGCTTGAGGTACTCTTTGGTAAGCGTATATGTCTTACCAGACCCAGCCGAAGAACTGTATATTTTAAACATGAGGACGGGAGAAGGAACTGAACCCGAAACGCGACGGCTCCGATTCAGTTCCTTTCATTAAAAATTGTACCGTATCCCCAGACCTGTATTCAGGTTGAGAAAGAACGGCGCCTGGAGGAGTTCCACGTAAACGCCCCCTTCTAGGAAAAACGAGTAAGGTTTGCCGGCCGGGAAATACTCCAGCCCGCCAATACCGGACCCACCGAGCGATAGCGCATTTTCGTACTCGCCATTCAACCGGGGCGGATAGTAGCGCCGGGAGTTTATCTGTCCGCCAAATCCGTAGTAGCCGCGCAGGCTCTCACTACTGGTCAGGGCTTTGTGCCAGATGTAGTGTCCCTGCACGCTCAGCCCGACACTCTTGTAATCGCCGGATCGGTAGCTGCGCCGGGTGCCATAGAGGCCGCCGTACGTCCCGATGTTGAGATCAAATGCGTGATTACTGCCGAAGTACTTGCGCACATTGAGACCCGAGGGTTCACCAATCCGAAAGCCGACCGACCAGTTGTTGTACTGAGCCAGTGCCTGGTTCGAGGTTGCCAGCCCGATACTCAGCGCCAGCATGCAGAAGAAAGTTAGTTTTCTCATGAAATTCAGTCGTAAAAACAGACCATTCAGGCATTCGATACGGCCTCAGGGCGCTGAGCTTCCTCGCCCGTTCCGAGCGGCAGGTCAGCGGAAGCCACCGGGGCGTCTTTGTGCCGTAACACATGCATCAGTTGCTCATTCTCGGCCCGGGTACCGACCGTAATCCGCAGGCACCCCTCGCACAGAACCACTTTCGAGCGATCCCGGACGATGACCTGCTGGTCAATGAGATGGGTAAAGGTACCCGGCGCATCGTCGAACTGAACGAGTAGAAAATTGGCGTCCGATGGATGAATAAGGCGAACAGACGGCAAGGTTTGCAGGGCATTCGTCAGCCACGTCCGTTCGGCGAGTATCCGCTGTACGAACTCGTTTTTATCCGTCTCGTGATCGAGCGCTTCGAGGGCGAGTGTCTGCGTTGGAGCCGAAATATTGTAGGGCGGCTTGATCTTGTTGAGTACATGAATCAGCTCTTCCGAGGCAAAACACATCCCCAGTCGCAAGGCAGCCAACCCCCAGGCTTTCGAGAACGTTTGCAACACTACCAGGTTAGGATACCTGTCGAGCTGCGTGGTCCAGGAAGGAGTATCCGAAAAATCGATGTACGCTTCGTCGACGATCACAAGCGACTGATCGGCAGCCTCCAGTATGGTATGGATAGCCTGGTCCTGAAGCCGGTTGCCGGACGGATTATTGGGTGAGCAGAGCCAGATCAGCTTGGTGTTTTCGGTAATGGTGGCCAGCACCCGATCCGTGTCTACCTGAAAATCGGGCGTGAGCGGCACCTTGATCACGTTCACGTCGTTGATACCCGCCGACACTTCGTACATGCCGTAGGTAGGGGGCATAATCAATATGGAGTCCTGACCTGGCCGGCAGGTAGCACGCACCAGCAGATCAATGGGTTCGTCGGACCCGTTTCCCAGAAAAATCTGGCCGGGCCGAACGCCTTTGATGCCGGCCAGGCGCTGCTTGATGGCGCCCTGGTGAGGGTCGGGATAACGACTGTAGTTGCCTGACCCGGATGCCGACCCAAAGGGGTTTTCGTTGGCATCCAGAAAAATGCCGACGCTTCCTGTATACTCATCGCGAGCCGATGAATAGGGTGTCAGAGACAGGATATGCGGGCGGAGCAGTTGGTTTAAAGCAATCATTGCGGCAAGTTAGCAACGGACTGCCAAACTGTGCATTGTTACGCTAAAAAGATAGGTTCCAACCCCACCAATGGGCATGGCGACACGGCGCGTCTGACGGCTTATCAGCGGTCCGGCAGGAGTTCCCGCAGGGAGACCGTCACCAAAAATGGATCGAGCCGGTGCAACTCCTGAAAGGCACGTACCATAGTCATCTGATCCGAGTTTTTCTCGTACCATACTTCCACGAAGAAATCGTACAGGCTAAACAGTTGCGTGTCGTAAAACAGTTGTTTCTGGCCGGCAAGCAGATATGTTCCCTCCAGATAAACGATAAACAGTTGGTCTTCCATGGCCAACTGTTTATACTGATGGAATGGTGTAGGGTCTGAGGAGTCTGGTTTTCTCATACATCCTCTACTGTCAGCACTCCTCCTCCATCCGAATCCGGTCATAAAGACTTCGGGCCCGATCCCGCGCCCGCTTGATGCGCATCTTTATGGCACTCGAGGTCAGATCCTGCTTACTGGCCAACTCGTTAATCTGCAGACCGTCTTCGTATTTAGCCAGTAGCAGCTCCCGCTGGTGATGAGGCAACTGGTTCAGAACCCGTTCAAAAATATGGAAATAGGACTCGTCGAGCGTAGGATTTTGCTCATCAAGCGTCTCCTGCTCACGCATATAGGAGCGCCAGAGTGTTTGATGCTGTTGTTTTTTCCGAAGCTGATCGATGCAATAGTTAGCCGTGACGGTATGCAGCCAGGTGGTAAACTTTGATTCGCCCTTGAAGCCTCGGAGTTTCATCGTTAGGCGAACGAAAATGTCCTGAACATAATCTTCCGAATCATCCGCATTTCCGGTAAAGAAAAGGCATTTCTGATATACTAACTGACGATAGCGTGTGTAAAGCTGCCCAAAGTACCGTTCATTGTTAGTGTCCAGATAAAGAGAAACTAGTTCTTGGTCGGTTAAGTGACGCATCTATTAAGAGTTACGGTGGTTACATCTGAACAAATATAACCGACTGTATTTCTCGCTTTTGGTAACTACGACTCCTAGTTAATGAACGATCAACTTACTGAATGAACGGGCGTTTTATCAAATAAAATAGATTTTCCTACTTTGCCTATAGTAACACCTATCTACCCCAAAGGGTCTTCTCTACCTGCTCCCGATAGGTAGCTCCCAGCGGAATCTGATGTTGCTGTACGGAAACATGTTTGGATCCAATACGGGTTATTGACTGCCGGGAAACGATGTAGGATTTGTGTACCCGGATAAAGGCACCCGCTGGCAACTGTTGGTGAAGATCAGCTAATAGCTCGCTGACAACCAGAACTGATGTTTTGGTGTACACTTTACTGATAGCCCCAAAAGCTTCAATATACAGGATATCCTCGACAGCAACCCGCACCGACTCACGACCTGTTTTCAGGAATATATGTGTTGGCGTTGCACCTGGCGAAAAAGCAGGATCATTGGCACCGAGCACCCGGCTAACTGCCCGTAGTAACCGTTCAAACGTGTAAGGTTTTACCAGATAATCAACCACTCCTACTTCAAACGCCTTGAGGGCGTGGGCGGGATCAGCCGTTGTCAGTATGACCCGTGGCGGGCGTTGTAAGGTTGACAAAAACGAAAGCCCATCTATACCCGGTAAATTGACATCCAGAAACAATATATCAACCTGTTCCTGGTGTAGAAGCGATACTGCACTCAACGGATTGTCAAAGCTACCGATCAGCGTCAGGTAAGGCAACTGACTCAGGTGATGTTGCAACAGCTGTTTTTCAACTGTATCGTCTTCAATGATTAATGTTCGGTACAGATGCATAAAGGTAGGCGGGATTGGCAGCTAAGGTACGGCAATCCTAAATATACTATTTGAAAAGTAGCATATATTTGAAAATGCACGATCCCGGCTATCGGCGGGGCCAGTTCCCCTTTTCCGGCTGTGGTCGCAGAACAAAAACGTCAAGTATGGCATAAGGACGAGCCAGATATTCACGGACCAGGGTTTTTAGCGAGTACCCATCAGGCACATCCTGAGCCGCAAAGGCAATCGCTTCTATACCTTCATGGTTACCGATAAACAGCGCCCGGGCGTTGTGAAAGTTCTGGGAGATGATCGTGATTTTTTCCTGATTGAATACATCCTTGCACCGCACGACCGAATCGAACGTCCGGTAACCGGCATAGTCCAGCGTCATGACCGAACCTGGTACACCCAGCCTGATCAGCGCCCGTTGCATATCAGCAGGCTCGTTGTAGTATTCGGAATCGTTATTTCCGCTCAGTATGAGGTATTTTACCTTGCCTTCTTTCCAGAGTCTGGCAGTTGCTTCCATTCGATACCGGAAAAACAGATTCTCTTTGCCGGTTCGAACAAATTTGCTGGTTCCCAGTACCAGCCCTACGTCATTGGCGGGCAACTCCTGAAGATTGAAGTAAATCTGGTTTCGGGTGTTCTGAACGACCCACCAGTTACAAATCAGCACTACCGTTGCGCCAACGAACGCAACGGCGATACTGAATTTTATGACTCCCTTGACCACGCGTACGCCAACCGCTTCACGGGGAGACTGGTTCGTGTAATCGCTGGCCAAGGTAGAGTCCATAAGTTACAGGTTCTGCGCCAGGACTATGAAAACAGCCCTAACTGCACTGATTCTTTATCTTCAGCTTCCGTACTGACCTGCGTACCGGAAGCCTCGGGCTGCTCTTTTTTCGGCAATTCACTGACCACTTTGGGAGGCAGGAGCTTTACTTCCTTAACTCGGGCAAAAGGCAGTTTGTTGCCCAACGCCTTCCAGCCACGGACCTCGATAAAGCCTTCCGGCTCCAGTACCATCTTCTCCAGCGGACCCCGGTCTTTGACCTGATGCACAATCTCGATTCGAGGATACCGATCAGCCGTGACTGCCAGGTTTTTAGAGCCTTTTGTATCGCCGATAAAGCTAAATTTTTTGTCCAGGGAGGTGGTCTCTACCTTGAATCGTTTTACGTACCAGGACTTCTGGTTGGCTTCGTAGTAGATGGCCGACAACACCATATCCGGATCAAACTTCATCAGCACGGCAATATCGTTCGGTTCGTACCGGTTGGTCAGGTCAAAGCTGGTCAGTTCATACTGGCCATCTTTATACACGACCAGAATACTATCCTTGGCGTCAAAATTACCCAGCAGCCTACCCCGCTCGTCGCGGTTGAGCCGGCCCAGATGCTCGTCATACCAGATATCGACTCCGCCAAGCGTCGACGTACCCGCTGTCTTCTGAACGATTTTTCGAACCGGATATTTGGTCAGGATATTTCCTTGTGCCGAGCGGTTCTTGATGCCGACCGTTGCGAAGTTATAATCAAACTGCTTGATCTTCGCTGAGCTCTGGGCCGTCAGGTTAACCGTAATCACTTCGGCTTCCCCGTTATCGTTGGCACTGAAATAGGTTATCTTCGACTTTGGGTTACCCATGGTCAGGTCGTACTCCCGATCGCGGGTGACGCCCGTAACCGGAAACCGTTTGGCCATCGAAATACCCGATTTACTGTCCAGATAAACCATGTTGTAGATCTTCCGCTCGTCGGCTTTTTTAAACACCGACACGTAAACAATATCCTTGCCAACAAAGACCTTCTCCTGAATTTTGGTAACAACGCATTTGCCATCCCGCCTGAACACAATGATATCGTCGATATCGGAACAGTCGCTGACGTATTCGTCTTTCTTCAGCCCGTACCCGATAAACCCGCCTTCACGGTCTACGTACAGTTTCTGGTTAGCAGCGGCTACGACGCTGGCCGCAATGGTGTTGAAAGCCCGGATTTCGGTTTTGCGCTCGCGTCCTTTGCCGTACTTCTTCTGCAGTTCCTTGTAATAGGCAACGGCATAGCGGGTGATATTGGCCAGGTTATCGTTGGTTTCTTCCAGTTCCTGCTCCAGCCGGCGCATCAGTTCGTCGGCCTTGAAACCGTCATACTTCGAAATCCGCTTGATCTTTATCTCCGTCAGCCGGATCAGGTCATCTTCGGTGATCTCGCGGTAGAACTGTTTCTTAAATGGTTTGAGCGCCTTATCGATCGTTGACAGTACAGCCTCGAACGTCTCGCACTCCTCGATTTTGCGGTAGATGCGGTTCTCGATGAATATCTTCTCCAGCGAGCTGTACAGCAACCGCTCCATAAGTTCACCCCGCCGGATCTCCAGCTCCCGCTGCAGCAGCTGTACCGTCTGGTGGGTATTGACCCGCAGAATATCCGTTACGCTGACAAAATGGGGTTTATCGCCAATGATGACACAGGCGTTGGGCGAGATGCTGACCTCGCAGTCGGTGAAGGCGTATAGCGCATCGATAGTCACGTCGGGCGAAACCCCGGGTTGCAGATGCACCAGGATTTCAACGTCGCGGGCGGTATTGTCGATGACAGCCGCCACGTTCCGGCTGGGGGCTTTGATGCGTATCTTGCCGAGTTCGGCCGCCTTGACGATCGACTCAATCAGCTGCGAGGTGGTAACCCCGAATGGCACATCCCGAATGGCGAGTGTCTTTTTATCGACCTCTTCGATCCGGGCCCGTACGCGCACTTTACCGCCCCGGTGGCCATCGTTGTAGTTGCTGACGTCGATGAGTCCACCCGTCTGAAAGTCGGGGAACAGCGATACGGGTTTATCTTTCAGGATCTGAATCGAAGCGTCGATCAGCTCGTTGAAATTGTGGGGCAGAATCTTGGTTGAGAGGCCGACCGCAATTCCTTCCACGCCCTGCGCCAGCAGCAGCGGGAACTTGACAGGCAGCGTTACCGGCTCTTTCTTACGACCATCGTAGCTAAGCTGCCACTCGGTCGTTTTATCGTTATAGATGGCATCGAGCGCAAACTTCGACAAGCGGACTTCGATATAACGGGGGGCGGCCGCGCCATCGCCCGTGCGCACGTCTCCCCAGCTGCCCTGCGTATCGAACAGGAGCTCTTTCTGACCGATATTGACCAGCGCTTCGCCAATCGACGCATCGCCGTGGGGGTGGAACTGCATCGTCTGCCCGATGACGTTGGCGACCTTGTTGAAACGCCCGTCGTCCATTTCTTTCAGGGCGTGCAGGATACGTCGCTGTACGGGCTTCAGCCCATCTTCTACTGCGGGGACAGCCCGCTCCAGAATAACATACGAGGCATAATCCAGGAAATAGTTTTCATACAGTCCTGATACGACCGTCTGGTCATGCAGAACTTCTTCCGGTGTGTTGGTTGGCTGGTCATCAGGGTCGGTGTCGTCGGCCAGCGGTACGCTTCCGTCCGGTTGGCTGTCACTGGCGGGCAGCCGGAATTCCTCCATCGGTTCCTGATTTTCTTCGTTCATCATGAATTGCTACACTACTGTTTCAGTGGATAAAAAGGCGGGCTGACCAACCGATCTTCACTGGTGTTTGGTCTCTTAAAGATACAAAAAAAACGGGATATACGTGCGTTTTAGGCGGTTTTTGTCTATCGGCCCGTAGTCAGCTGCGTCAGCAGCCAGGTGGTTGCTTTTTCGGTTTGTTCGGGGTAGGTCCAGTGGCCGGTATCGCGGTAGAGCTCCAGCTGTTTGGCTCCCGGAATAACGTTATAGGCCGCGTACATAGAGGTTGGCGGGCAGGTTTCGTCGTTGTAGCCCCACGAATAATAGCCTGGCACCTTTACCAGCCGCGCGAAGTTGACGACATCGTAGTAGCCGGTGGTTCTGATCCGGTCGGGTTTATTATTGAAGGCCAGATTGTCGCCGGCAAACAGATGGGGCCACCCCCCGGCCCGGCCGTTCAGGTACCCCGTTACGTCGCATAGCGCGGGGTAATAAGCCGCCAGCCACCTGACCCGGCTGTCGAGTCCAGCCGTAATGATCGATAGCGCGCCCCCCTGGCTCCCGCCGGTAATGCCCAGGTTCTGCCCATCGTACTGGGGCATGGAAGCCAGGAAATCGACGGCCCGTACGCATCCCAGATAGACCCGCTTGTAGTAATATCGATCCGGATCGTCGAGGTTGGCGGCCTGGTACCCATTAAGCGGCCCCCGGCTAAGGTTGTCGTAAACTGCGGGATCCATGGTAACCGGCACTCCGTGGATGCCGACCTCCAGGGTAATAAACCCTTTTTCGGCTTCGGCAATCATACCGCCGTAGGGCCGCACGCCCGCCCCCGGTACCCGCAGAATGGCCGGGTACTTCCCTTCTTTTTTAGGAACGCACAGAATGCCGTAAAAGCGGGAGTTGTTTATGTTTTGCAGACTCAGGTGGTATACGTTTGTTCGTTCGGTGCAGCGTTCGGGCAGGAGCGTCATACGCGCATCGACGGGGATCCTGGCCAGATCGGCCTTTGCTTTTTCCCAGAACGCCTGGAAGTCGGCGGGGTTAGCTACGGTAGGCTTGATGGTGAGCGGCTCAAAACCAGCCGTCGCCATGCCGCGATATTCCTTACCGTCGATCTCTACCGTGGCCACGCACCGCAGGAAGCCAGCCGTTTTCATAGTTCCGCCGGTTACGACTACCGGTTTATCAGTCAGGGTAATGGTTTCGGTCTGGGTCGGCGGCATTTTTTCGGGGCCGACCTCATAGCGCATTTTGGTGCCTTTCAGCGGTTCGTTTTCCCGGTAGGCGGTAATGGTAAACCGAACGGGTTCGCCGGTCTTATAGAGCCAGTCGGTATGGTCAGGGGTAACGACCAGCTTGACCAGGCGTTCGGCGGGTTGCGCCACCAGTTTGGTGGAGATCAATACAAGCAGCAGTAAACAACGTTTCATAAGCGCATGACAGCTATTTGTGGGAGAAGGATTCAGGGGCATAAGTAGCCGGGCAGCTCTGCCTACTGAGCCACCTGACTACTTTTCAGGATAAGACATTAAACGACCGGCACCAACGCTTTTCGGCGGCTTAGCTGCAGGTTGACCAGGCAGCGAATCAGCAGGGCCATCGGGAAAAGAATATCAACGCCCCCCGGCACCTTCGACACCACCATGCCGACCAAGATCAGCACAGCGGTCAGACCGAAATAAACGGATCGCCGGCGGGCTGTGGTACCCGGCCCGGTAGCCCAGTAGATGAGTGGCATATGAAGCGGCATCAGCCACAGCAAGGTCGGATTCCAGGCCGTAACGCCGTGGTCAGTGCCGACCCAGAGCAAAAACAAAAACCAGCCCAGCACCCCGGCCGTACCGAACAACAGCCTGTCGAGCCAGCGATCGACCCGCCCCCGCTGGTAGCGACGAATGGTAAAGAACGTCAGTCCGATGGTCAGGAAAGCAAAGACAACATTCGGGTCGAAGATGAACGGGACTTCCTTTTTTACCGTTTTCGGCGCCTGGTATAAGGTGGTGTCGGATGCCACCAACGGCACAACCTGACCATTGGCCTGGCGGACGGTGGACCGGGCCAGCTGATCATGCACCTGGTCGGGCAGATACATGGCCTGCCAGCCCGTGGTGATTACGTCGGCGGGGGTTCCCAGGGCCAGGTTCATCCCCAGCTGCGCCCAGGGTTTCTCGCCCAGGTAGTCATTCATCCAGTCGCGGTACGATTTACCGGTCGATCGGGTGCGGGTGGGCACCGTCAGACTATCCCCACAGACCTGAGCGATTTTGTCGCGGGGGCGGGTGGCGCAGTTGTCATAATAGAACTTGTACTGGTAGGTACGATTTTCGGGCTGATAGTTTTCCATCAGCAGATTGAACAGCTGCTGACGCTGTGCGGCAGACAGATTCAGTACCTGTTCGCGCAGGGTGCGGTGTTCGATCTGGTACTCGTACATCATGGCATAGATGTCGGTTACCGAGATGGTATACGGCAGCGTGCCCCGCAAAAACTTGACGTAAAAGTTATCGGTCCGAAAATCGAAGGTTCCCCAGCCGAAGATACGCTCCTGCCCCACCCCCGGATCATAGACCCGAATAGCGGTATGGCCAAAGCTGGAATACAACTCCGAACCGGGCGACACCGTTATCAGACTAATCCGGGCGGCAGGTGTCAGCGTCTGACCGCGGGCTTCGATCGGCCCCAGCCCGTTCAGCACCCATAGTCCGGTCAGGACCACGGTCGTGAGCAGCCAGCTCCACTTATTCGTCTTCTTCATCGTTGTCGGGTTCTCGGCGGCCTGCTCCCTTTTTTTCTTTCTTACCTGTTTGACCCTGTACGCAAATAACGAGTTCACCTTTTACCGTTTTTTCGGCAAAATACGCAATTAGTTCGGACAACGGCCCGCGTCGGTTTTCTTCGAACAGCTTGGTCAGCTCGCGCGACACGCTGGCGGGCCGATCAGGTCCGAACACCTCAGCAAACTGCCCCAGGGTTTTCAGCAGCCGGTGGGGCGATTCATAAAAGACCATAGTACGTTCTTCGCCGGCCAGTTCGGCCAGGCGCGTCTGTCTTCCTTTTTTGTGCGGCAGAAACCCCTCGAAGGTAAACCGGTCGTTGGGCAGACCGGAGTTGACCAGGGCTGGTACGAAGGCCGTGGGGCCCGGCAGGCATTCGACCGGAATATCGTGCTGGATACAGGCGCGGACCAATAAAAAGCCAGGGTCCGAAATTCCGGGTGTACCCGCATCCGATACCAGGGCGAAGGTCTTGCCTTCCTTAAGCTGGTTGACGAGTCGCTGTACGGTCTGGTGTTCGTTAAAAATATGGTAGCTGTGCAGCGGCTTGCTGATGCCCAGATGCCGGAGCAGCACCCCCGATGTGCGCGTATCTTCGGCCAGAATGGCATCGACTTGCTGCAGGACTTTGATGCCCCGCAGGGTAATGTCGTCCAGATTGCCGATCGGGGTTGGTACAAGGTAGAGTTTCATGGTCAGAAGCGAACGCGCTGAAGAGTGAATGGCAGGTAATACCGGCAGGGGGCTCCCGCCCTTACCCACTCACCCGTTCATGAAGCAGGGCATCGATAGCCGCGGCCAGTTTGTGGTCTTTGTCGGTAACCGTGTTCCCCGCATCGTGGGTCGACAGCCGGATCGTGACCTGATTATAGACGTTCGACCACCAGGGATGGTGATTCATTGTTTCGGCCAGCAGCGCTACGCGGGTCATGAACGCGAAGGCTTCGGAGAAGTCAGCAAACGTAAAGTCGCGGGTGAGTTGGTTATCGGCTTCGGTCCACATACGCATTGAGCAGGGTTGATTTAGGCAAAAGTGAGCCGAATTTGGCGCAAAAGGAAATAAAAAAGCCCCAACCTGAGGCTGGGGCTTTTGCAGAGAGGAAGAGATTCGAACTCTCGATACGGTTACCCGCATACACACTTTCCAGGCGTGCTCCTTCAACCACTCGGACACCTCTCTAAATACAAAATCAGCAAGCGGGCCTGCTGATTTCTGTGGTCTTTGGCAGAGAGCGAGGGATTCGAACCCCCGGTACCCTTGCGAGTACTTCTGATTTCGAATCAGACCCGTTCGACCACTCCGGCAGCTCTCTATTCGTTTGGGAGTGCAAAGATGCATGTTAGCGCGTAATGACGCAAGATCTGACCCTAAAAAAATCAATGATCGTCGCTCATTTCTCCGCTGATGGGTTGCGCCAGTAACGTCCGAAGGCGGCTTATGGCTTCGGCATCCGAACCATGTTCACGACCCAGCAGCACCATCAATTTAGTGATCGCAGCCTCGGTCGTGATATCGGCTCCGCTAACGACACCGATCTGCTGCAGCTGCTGGCTGGTCTGGTACCGGCCCTGGGTTACCCGCCCCCCTTCGCACTGCGACACGTTGAATACCAGCACACCCCGCTCTACGGCCGCTTTGAGTGTGTCCAGAAACCAGATGTCGGTTGGGGCATTCCCCGCCCCGAATGTTTCGAGCACGATGCCCCGCAAACCGGGTATGTTCACGATGGATTCGACAACGGGTTGGGTGATGCCCGGAAAGAGTTTTAGAATGGTTACGTTCGGATCGAGCACCGTCCGGATTTTCAGCGACTCATGGGCCTGATACGACCGGATATAGGGTCGATTGTAATCAATACTGACACCGGCAGTGGCCAGATGGGGATAGTTTTCCGATACAAAGGCGTTGAACTGCACACTTTCCCGCTTGGTAGATCGGTTGCCGCGGAGCAGAAACGAGTTAAAATACACGCAGACTTCCGGCACCAGCGGCTCACCATCTTCCTGGGCCGATGCAATCTCGAGCGCCGTCAGAAAGTTTTCCCGGGCGTCGGAACGGGCCACCCCAATGGGTAGCTGAGCCCCGGTCAGGATTACCGGTTTGTTCAGACCGACCAGCATGAAACTGAGCGCCGAAGCCGTATAGGACATCGTATCGGTACCGTGTAGTACCACAAAACTGTCGTAGTCCTTATAGTTTGTCTCGATCAGCTGCGCCAGTTCAACCCAGACTGCCAGCGTCATGTTCGACGAGTCAATGATCTGATGCAGCGTCACGATCGTGATGTCAAAATCGAGCCGGTTCAGTTCGGGTACGCGATCGAGCACCTGCTCAAAATCGAAGGGGATGAGCTGGCTGGCTTTCCGATCGTATACCATGCCAAACGTACCACCCGTATAAATTACCAATACCGACCGGTTCGGCATATCGGCGCTCCGATCTACACTCGGAGATAGACGTACAGTTTTATAAGTCATCGCCAAAGATGCGAAGAAGCGTTCATATAGCGCAATCGAACCGACATACAGGCTGGCAAGGTTCATCCGTCACCTGCTTAATGTTGAGCGGGCAACAGGCAGCCTGCCCGAGGTTTGGATACAGATTGAAGTTAGCAAAAATCAAAATACTCCTGAAATAGGCTTGCTAGTTGTTGCCTTTCTTCCGGGTAAACTATGGGCCTGGGTTAGGATTCGACCATGCCGGCGACGTCCGGGAGGTGACTGTCGGCTTTGTGCGAAACCTACCCCAGCACCTGATCATTTTTCAAACTCAGAAAAACTACCATACCGCTTCAGTCTGACTCGTTTCGTATGCGACTGGATGCCGTTTTTGCCGATGTATTTGCCAGGTACCTGGGCAGCAGCTGGTCACCAGCAGCGGATTACTGGCGACGTTTCCTAAAGCAGACGTTGGCAGCACAAGCCCTAACTGGCTTGGCGGCCAACGACCGGTAGCTCTCCTGTCTGCTCTCAGTTTGGCAGAAGGTTGGCGTAAAGAGCGGGGAGCAGCGCCTGGGCATTGGCGGTGGTATGGCGGGCAACATCATCGATGCTGATCTGCATCAGATCGGCAACGCGCTGCGCAATGAGCCGGATGTAGGCGGGTTCGTTGCGTTTTCCGCGGTATGGTACGGGCGCCAGGTAAGGACTGTCGGTTTCAAGAACGATATGTTCCAGGCCGATATGGGGCAGAACCTTATCCAGGCCTCCGTTTTTAAACGTAGCCACCCCGCCGATACCGAGCTTGAAACCCATCTCAGTAGCGCGCCGGGCTTCGTCGAGGGTACCGACAAAGCAATGGAAAATACCCGTCAGACCGGGCAGCGCCAGCCGTTCGATCAGGTCGGCTGCTTCGGCAAAGGCGTTGCGATCGTGACCGGACCGGGTATGCATCGACACCGGCAACTGCTGATCGGCGGCCCAGCGCAGCTGTGTCTCGAAGGCCATAAACTGCTGGTCGACGTATGTCATGTCCCAGTAAAAATCCAGCCCTATCTCCCCCACGGCCATGAATGCGTGCTGGTTGAGTAAGGCGGCAACCGAAGCCAGCTCGTCATCGACGGTGTCGTTGACGTAGGCCGGATGCAGGCCCATCATCGGCAGGCATCGGTCGGGGTATTGTTCGGCCAGGGCCATCAGTCCCGCCACGGTTTCCCGGGCGCAGTTGGGCATCCATATCTGGCTTACCTGCTGTGAGGTAGCCTGAGTCAGCATCTCGTCAACGCCACCGGCTTCCGGGTTAAACTGCGGGTCGTAAATGTGGGCGTGGGTATCAATAAGCGTCATAAAATCGGTTCTTCCAGTTGATGCGCGTCGGCAGCCAGTAAAAAACGACCGACAACGGCCCAATCAGGAGTTGGTATACGTCAAACAGCAACGCATAGGGCCATAAGTGGGTTCGGCGCAGGCGGCTCAATCCAAACGAAAGCACCGCTGTCTGCACGAAAAGCCGGGTTATGTACAGCCCCACCGCCACGCCGGGCGACAGCCAGAACAGCAAACCAAGCAGCGGCAGCGTCAGGTATTGTGCATACAGTAAGGCCACCATCCAGCCAGGCAGCGCTGACGCCCCCCGCATCCACCGTTTTCGCTGGTGCAGAAAATCCCGGAATGTGTCGACCGGTTTTGTCGTGGCCAGCACTCGTTCGTCCAGCAGATTGCGGAAGTTGAACCCTTTTTTCACAATGGCCTGAAACAGGGCGAAATCTTCGGCCACCGAAAACGGCAGGCCTTCATACCCCCCAACAGCCTCGTAGGCCTCCCGACTCACAGCCATATTATTGCCCATGGCCGTAACGGGCAGGCCAGCGTAGCTCAGCCAGTGGGTCAGGGTCAGGTTATATAGCCAGTCAATGGTTTGCAGCTTATGAAACAGACGGGGGCCATCGGGGAGCGTCACTCCTGTTACGATGCCTACCGACCTGGTAAAGGCAAGGCTCATGCCCTCGAGCCAGCCGGGGGGCACCTGCGTATCGGCGTCCGTAAAAAACAGCCGGTCGGCCGTCGAGTGTCGGGCCAGCTGAGCCAGCACATTGGCCTTTCCGCGCAGGCCGGCAACGGATGCCTCGATGTTGATCAGTTCAAGGGTTGACTGGCGGGCGGCAAAGGCCTGAACCAGCGCAGCCGTCTGGTCTGACGACTGATCGTTTCCGACCAGTACAGTAACGGTTCCGGCTGGATACTGAAGCTGGGAAATAGCCTGTAAACAAGCGGGAATGACGGCTTCCTCGTCGCGGGCTGCAATGAGAATAGCTAGCTTGGGGCTGGCAGAAGCTGCCGGGTAGGGTACAGGATCAGGGTCAGTAGCCAGCATAAACGGGTTGCGGAACAGCCCGGAAACTGAAGCCCCGATCGGCAAAATGGGCCAGCATCCGGGGCAGCACGTAGCGCATCGTTGGCCAGGCTTTCAGGCTGTCATGAAAAACGACAATGGAGCCCGGTTCGGTATACTGAATGGTTTTGCGCAGACACACGTCGGCTGGCTGGCTCTGGTCAAAATCACCGGTCAGCACATCCCACATGATCACGGAATAGTTCTCCATGACCTGGGCAACCTGCGTCTTCTTGATGCGGCCATAGGGTGGCCGAAACAGGTCAGTTTCGACACCGAGCTGCTCCTGGCATTTTTGAATATTTTCCAGATAGACCGCATCGTCTGTCTTCCAGCCGTTGAGGTGGTTGTAGGTATGATTCCCGACCATGTGGCCGCCCTCCAGCACCTGATACAAAATGTCGCGGTGCTTTCTGACGTTATCCCCGATGCAGAAAAACGTGGCCTGGGCGGCATACTTGTCGAGCTGCTCGAGTACGAATTCCGTCACATCGGGAATGGGTCCGTCATCAAACGTAAGGTAGATGGTTGGCTCGGCCGGTTCGTCGATTTTCCACCAGAATTCGGGGTAAATCGTTCGAAGTAAAAAGTTTGACTTGTGCAGGAAGAAAGACAAAATAGTGTTCGGTTTGTGGTGAACAGTACCCGGTTTGAGGGACTAGCCCCGTTATTACCTATTCGTCAGTCCACCGTAAACCGGATACCGCAAACTGCTAGTTCAGATCTCTGCCTTTCCATCGATAGCCTTTTCCCTGCGCAGCCAGCCCGAAAAAAACTACGTAGAATGGGTACACCAGTTGTGTCAGCGGGATGTACAGTACTGACCTCCTTTTTTGCAAAAAAACAAGAACCTCCCGTAAAAACAAAAACTCGGTTACGACCTTCAGCCCTACAACGAGTAAAGTCGTATTTGCGTTTAAAAAATTGAGTAACCAGCCGACAACGGCTACGACCGGGGTTACATTCCAGATAAACACACAGACGGCCAGCAGCGTCGGAATCAGGCTGTTGTAGGCCTGCCACTTACTGGCCCAGCGTTTGCGCTGGTTATAAAACGCCCGCCACGATCGGTGGGGGTTAGTCTGCACAATGGCGGCCTGGCTTTTCAGAAACCGCACCCCCTTCGCATACCGGGCAGCAATCTTGTGCATCAGAAACTCGTCATCTCCGGAAGCCAGATGATCGACACCCGCAAACCCGCCCACCTCGTAAAAGACCTGTTTTTCGTAACAGAGGTTAGCTCCATTGCACATGGTAGGCTGCCCCAGGGCCAGGGTGCAGGCGCCCGACCCGATCAAACTCGAAAACTCAACTGTTTGAAGAGAGTCAAAAAGGCGCGTATCCGTTGTAAAGGTGACTGGACCGAATAGCATTTTTGCCCGCGTCTGTTCGTAAAAAGCGGCATAGGCAGCCAGCCAGTCGGGCCCTACCCGACAATCGCCATCGGTAGTCATGATCAGCTCGCCGGTGGCCTGTTCGATACTCTGACGAATGGCCCGCTTCTTGGGCGATGCCGACCCGTTATCAATCAGGGACAACAGACGGAGCGGATAGGTAGCCGCCGATGCATACGCCTGTACCCGATCGCGCGTACCATCGACAGACGCATCGTCGGCTACGATGACCTCAAAGCTCCGGTAGGTTTGCCGATCCAGATCATCGAGCAGACGCCCGATGTTCTCCTCCTCGTTCCGGACCGGAATAATGACGGTGATGCGGGGGCCTGTAATGGGCAAAGCCGCTGGCGCGAACAGGGGAATCCGTAGCCAGGTCAGCCAGAGCAGCAGGGCAAAACAGGCATAGGTGGCGCTGGCAGCGAGTAAAACAAGCACAGATGGGATATGTTTAGGAGACAGACCATTTTAGTTTCCAGACCCAGATCAGACCGACCAGCACGGGCACAAGCAGATTAGCCACCCACAGGGTGAGCGTTGCTGTAACCAGTACCGGCGCTGCAGCCTCGAACGGCGCAAACGTCCAGAGCGACGCAGCCTCCCGAACGCCCAGATCACTGAGCAGGTTAAAAGCCGGGGTAATGGTTTTGACCAGGTAAACGACCCCGATGCCTGACGTCGCTATGGGGGCCGGTAACGTGAGTCCCACCAGCCGTAGCGCCAGAAAAAACTGCACCGAAAAAACCAGATAGCGCAGCGCAGCCACACCCAGCGCCAGGCCGATTTCCTGGTCAGTATACTGTCCGGCCACGGCCCAGTACCGGGCCCACCGGCGTAGCGCAGCCCGGCGCGCCAGCCACCCGAGCAGCCGGGACCGAACCAGACCGAATACCACGCCCAGCCCCACCAGACCCAGCAGCACGACCAGCAGAGCCTGCCCGGCGGCATTGGCCCGGTTGGGAACCAGCTGAATATGATGTGCCCAGGCAAACGCGCCAAAGATAAGCGCCACATAGAACTGCATACCGCCCGACACCAGCGCAGCACCGACCGCTTCGCCCCGTTGTACGGTCTGTAATGACAACACCCGCCCGGCCGTATCGCCCAGCTGCATCGGCAACGCAAAGCCGAGCGTAACCCCCGCCAGCACGCCCCGGTAGGCAGCCCAGAAACTGGCTGGCTCAACCCGCCGGAGCAGAATCTGCCACTTCAGCGCTTCCAGTCCCCAGTTGACCGGAATGAGCAGCAGCAGACCGGCCGCCCACCAGCCCGGTTCCTCAACCGATTGCCAGGAGGTGCGGATCAGACTCCAGTCGAACGGTTGTCGCTTCAAAACATGGACTATGTAGGCTAAAAGACCAGCCAGGATGGCGATTTTTAGCCCCAGTACGATTTTTTTAGATGGTTTAAGCGACAAAACGTATAAGAAGACGTTACTTTGTGAAACGCACAACGCCGACACCTCTTATGATCATCACCGCAAAAAATGCCACTGTACTGCCCGAGAAGATCATTCTAGGCATTGATCCCGGTACCCAGGTGGCCGGTTACGGCATCATTTCGGTGCAGGGGGGCGTCATGCGGATGATTCAGTATGGCGTTGTTCAGTTGAGCAAATATAGTACCTACCAGCTGAAGCTTCAGAAACTATACGAAACCATCATTCGGCTTATTGAAGAACACAAGCCCGACGAGATGGCCATTGAGGATCCCTTTTTTGGCAAGAACGTACAGGCCATGTTGAAGCTGGGCCGGGCGCAGGGGGTCGTTATGGCGGCTGCTCTGTCGCGCAATATTCCGATTGTCGAGTACGCTCCCCGGCGCATCAAACAGTCGGTAACAGGAAACGGGAATGCCAGCAAAGACCAGGTATCCCATATGGTCGGCCACCTGCTCAAGGAAGAGTTGAACCCCCAGTTCTTCGACGCTACCGACGCGCTGGCCATTGCCGTCTGCCATCATTTTCACGAGAACGCCTTACCCGTAGCGCCGGGCAAGAAAAACAAAAAAGGGGCCTGGGGCGCCTTCGTCAGCGAGAACTCGGAGCGCATTATGTAGCAACTGTATGGCTACGTTTCAACGGACTATATCATTACCCGCCTTTCCGCGCGGCTTCCACCTGATTACCCGCATCATTGAACGCGAGTTTGCCGCCGAACTCGGGCAGCTGAACCAGGGTATGCTGCAGGTCTTCATCCAGCATACCTCGGCCAGCCTGACCGTCAACGAAAACGCCGACCCCACCGTCAGGCAGGATTTCGAAAGTTTTTTCAACCGGACTGTCCCCGAAAATGCGCCTTACTTCCGGCACAACTACGAAGGCGCTGACGACATGCCCGCTCACCTGAAAGCCGCGCTGCTGGGCCATTCGGTCCTGATTCCGATCACGAACGGGCGGTTAAATCTGGGCACCTGGCAGGGTATATACCTGGGTGAGCACCGTGATTATGGTGGTTCCCGTTCCCTGGTTCTGACTGCCTGGGGCGGGTAGCGGTGCCTTTTAGTACAATTCGTAGGTGTAAGTCAGCGTTTCGGTTATGGCACTGCTAACGGTTGACACCCGGCTGATGGGCTGGTATGATGGGTTGTAGGTGTACGTGTAGGTTGTTTGTATGTCCCCAACGAATGATGAACTTGTTACGTTTTCCTGTTTGCGGGTCGGGTTATTCTGACTCAGGTTCAACTGATTATCGACTCCTCCGTATAAGGTATAGTAGGGTCCAAACGATCCCGAAACAGGCGAAGGTCCAAACAGGCCTGGTGCAGGAATAATAAACACCCCGTAGAATGGATTGATTTTGTCGTCGTAGGCGTAGTTTGTGCTGGAAGACCGGGAAGCAACCGGGATAGAAGGCCCTCCTAACCGAATTACATTATAATTTTCCGTGGTCTGCGTCAGGTTGAAGCCGGTAAAGGTGAATCCACCCCCGCCGTTGAAACTCAGGCCTCCCACCGATATACCTTTGGAATAACCGCTTGGTTGGCCGTTTGGCAGATAGCTCAGTCCCAGGCTGAACGTGGATGGCTGGTGCACGAGTCCGGATACCTGCCCGGCTCCGTTGTAGTTCAGAGTATAGGTCTCAGACCCGCTTCCCCGCCTGACAATGGTCCGCTGAACCTGGGTAAGCTGGTTCTGGGCATTATACTGATAAACCGTATTTTCGACCGGTGCCGCACTGCTATCGGGCAAAAAATAGCCGACAATCAGTACCAGCCGTCCCTGCCCATCGTACTGAAACGCACTAACCGAAGTTGGGTTATTGGGCGATTCCCGTGTAATGGTTTTAACCCGCAACCGCCCAGGTGCCGAACCGGGCAGTGTAGACGGATTAACATGATCATTGCAGGCGGCCAGCCAGCCTACCAGGAGTGGCAGGACTAAATAGCTGAGTAGTTCATGTGTTTTCATGGTTGGTTTAGAAGAGTAAAGAAAGTTATAGGAAGCAGAAAGGTAACCGGTATTAAATAGTCACTTATTACCGCTTGCTAGCTATACGTCAGGGCAGATCTCGCATACCTCTTTAGGTATTTTTAGCTCATCATGCCCCATAAGTACTAACCACCGGTACCTGGACGAATCAATCTAGTAGGTTTCATAGTCGAATCGCAGCGTTTCCAGCACCTGCCCATTGTTCGGATTCACAACCCGACGTAATATGGGCAGATTATTGGCATTGTACTGATACTCGTAGTTCAGGGTTCCGCTAAAGGTCGAAGTTTCGCTGACGACGTTGTTCTGGTTTAAATTGAGCAGATTATCGAGCCCGCCAAAATACGTGTTGATCGTGGGCTTTATTACGGGGTCGGCAAACCCTTCCGGGTAGGGAGCCGGAATGATAAAGACACCATAAAACGGATTGATCTTATCGTCGTATCGGTACGATCTGGTTGAGCGTGTGGTTGTAGTGAAGAAGCGGCTGCTGTTTACTTCTGTCACGTTATTTCCAGTGTAAGTAAACGAGTCGGCCCCCGTTAGCCGAAAACTCCGGAATGTATACTCCCGCTGGCTGCTGATCAATTGACCAACCGCATTGTAATTAAGCGTCAGCGTAAACCCATTCAGGTAAGCCAGTTGTTCGGCCTGGCCCAGCCCATTGTAAGTATAGGTGTATTGCTCTACGGGATTGGGCTTACCCGTATCGGTCCGCCTGACTACCTCATGCCGCAACTGGACTAGCCGGTTCTGACTGTCATATTGATACCTGCTGTACTCGACATCCGAGACGGTACTGTCGGGCGACTGGTAGGTCTTAATGGCACTCAGCCGCCCCTGGGGGTCGTAACTGAACGCGCTGACTTTAGCCAGCCCATCGGGAAGATCCAGCGTCAGTGTTTTGACCCGTAACCGAACAGCGGCCGACCCAGGCGATACGCCTGAATCGCGATGGTCGGTGCAGCCCAGCCAGCCCAGCAGCAGCAAAAAGCCCAGATAGCGTTTAATAGGCCTGGAAATCATGGTAGTGTTCATACTTGTAGGACGGTTCTAAACAGGTAATGGGACCCGTGAGAAGCTACCCTATCGTTCCCAGGAACGCTTCATGTAGCTCTCTTTGATCTGATTACCAGCCGAATGTACTTACTTGCTGAAACGGTATGCCATGATAAAAATCAGTTTATTTACCTGATTTACTGACCGGTATACTTACCTGTTGGTAGTTATTGTACCTGATGCAGCAGCCCCCATACCGCATCGATCGATGTAACGGGTAACTGACAGGCGCGGTTGTAACAGACATAAACGGTGGTCTGGTCATCTACCGGCCCACGCTGGTGCAGAAGAGGCAGCTCGCTTCGGCCGGTGGTACCGCAGAGGACTTTGTTTGGATAGAAAGCCGCGTCCAGCTCGGCCCGAAATCGGTCAGCATCGGGGCCGACAATGGCCACTTCGGCGGTCGGTTTGGTGCGGAGGGCGAACAGCGCGGCCCAGTTGGTCAGGTAATCGGCGTTCTGCTGTACCAACGGCTGAACACGTCCCAGCATGCGATCCGACCGGTCGGCGTAAGCGGGGCGATCCAGCAACAGACTGAGCGTGTACAGGTTTTCGGCCATCATCGAGTTCGACGACGGAATCACGTTATCGAACAGCTCTTTACGGCGGGCAATAAGCTCTTCGCCATTTTTGTCGGTGAAATAGAGAAGATCATCAGCGCCATCGGTCTGATTGCCGTCGGCAAAGTTAGTCAGCACATACTGGGTCAGCTGATCGGCCTCCTGCAGCCAGCTTTCGGTAAACGTGGCCTGATAGAGAGCCAGGAGCCCGTCGATCACGGCCGCGTAATCGTCCAGAAAACCAGCCTGTCGGGCGCGGCCGTTCTTGTACGTGTGCCAGAGCCGACCATTGCGGGCGTCGCGCATGTTTCTGAGCAGGAAAAAGGCCAGCCGAAGCGCCAGCGTCAGAAACTCAGGTTCGCCAAATACGCGATAGGCAGTTGCCAGCCCTTTCAGCATCAGCCCGTTCCAGGAACACAGGATTTTATCGTCCAGACCGGGACGGACGCGCTCGTCGCGCAGCCGCATCAGTCGGATGTGGGCCGCATCCAGCCGCACATTCAGATCGGCCAGCGACCAGCCCATACGTTCGGCAAAGGCATCGTCGGTTTCGGTGCGGTGCAGAATCGAGCGGCCGTGCTCCCAGTTTCCGTCGTCTGTGCTGGTGTACATATCGGCAAACCAGCTGTAATCGGACCCCAGCGTTTCGCGCAGCTCGGCCGGGGTAAATGTGTAGAATTTTCCCTCTACCCCTTCGCTGTCGGCATCGAGCGCCGAGTAGAAGCCGCCCTCCGGACTGAGCAGTTCGCGCTGGGCAAAGGCGATGGTCTGGTAAACGATATGTTTGTAGAGTGGCTTTTGGGTCAGGCTGTAGGCTTCGGCATACAACGTCAGTAACTGCCCGTTGTCATACAGCATTTTCTCGAAGTGGGGCGCAAACCATTCGCCATCCGTCGAGTAGCGGGCAAAACCGCCCCCCAGCTGATCGTATATGCCGCCCAGCGCCATTCGATCGAGGGTGAGGGTAGTCTGGCGCAAGGCTCCTTCGTTGCCCGAAACGGCGTAGTAACGCAGCAGAAACCGCCATATGCTGGGCATCGGAAACTTGGGTGCCCGGCGCATACCCCCTTTTTCATCGTCGGCTTTAACGGCCACTTTCCGGTAAAATCCGTCGAGGGTTTCGGGCGCAAAGAGGGGGTCAGCCTCTTTCAACCCATACCGTTCGGCGTCGGACAGATTGAGTTCGGTGGCAAAGCCCTCGGCCGATCTGGCCAGATCGTCGCGGTGTTCGGCGAAGGCGTCGCTGATGTTCCCCAGCAGGTTGACCCAGTTCTGGGGAGGCAGGTAGGTTACCCCGTAAAACGGTTTGGCGTCGGGCATCAGGAACACGTTCAGGGGCCACCCACCCTGTACACCCATTGCCTGGACGGCGTCCATATAAATAGCGTCGACATCAGGGCGTTCTTCTCGATCGACCTTGATGCAGATAAAGTTCTCGTTCATGACCCGGGCCACAACCTCTTTCTCGAACGATTCGCGCTCCATGACATGGCACCAGTGGCAGGCCGAATAGCCGATGCTGACAATAATGGGTTTGTCTTCGTCGCGCGCCCGATTGAGGGCCTCTTCACCCCACGGATACCAGTCGACCGGGTTGTTGGCGTGCTGCAGCAGGTAAGGACTGGTTTCGTACTGAAGTTGATTCGGCATAGCGTTGGGCGAAGTGGTCGGTCACTTCCGCCGGTTATCGGGTGATGATCACCTTTCGGGTTTGGCTACCCGATTCGCTGGTGATCCGTAAAACATACAGACCCGCGGGCAGGGCCGCTACATTCATCGTTTCGCGGGCGGTCCGCACTGGCTGCCGGCTTACTATCCGGCCAGCGGTGGTCTGTAGTACCAACTCCGTAGCGGCAGCGGGTGTTTGACTCAGCAGAACGGTTAGTTCCGTGGCGGTCGGGTTCGGGAACACCTCGACCGCAGGCGCAACCGGCTCGCCGGCCGTGACCACCCCCATATCGAAGCGGCACAGATAGACGTCGCGGCCCGTCAGTTCGATGGTGCGCTGCCAGGTGTTTTTATAGCGTACGGTCAGGCTGGTTTTGGCTCCGTCGGTAGCATAGGGATTCTGGGCTGCAATCAGTATGGTGTTGTTTTTCACTACCCCGCGCCAAACTGGTTGCTGCCGGTCCATCAGGTCGCGGGCGGGGGTCTCGATGACCAGTTCATAATTCCCCTGAAACTGGTCAGCAAAGCGCGACAACCGGTAGAGGCCATGGGTAAAATGCTCGTAGGCCGCGTAGGTATCGGTTCTGGTACGCTCGAGCGATGGATTTTCCCAAAGCCACAACCCGGCCGCACCGGAGAAAAACGGAAAGATGGCGGTTGCTTCGGCCATAAAGGGCTGAATAAACTGCATCGGGCTGTTCGACGTATCGTGGTAGCGCAGCCAGACCCAGGGCACTACCGGCTTGTTGCTCCAGGCGCGGTTGACCTCTACATGGAAGAGCAGATAAGCCAGGTAATCCGGAGCCAGCGCGTTGGGATAATCGTAAAAATAATACGCCGATGGCGAGAGCGTAGTAAGCTGCTCATAAAAGGGTCCACCGACCCGCTGTTCGGTCGAATCTTTGACCAGGAAGTTGACCCGGCTCAGGTTGGTTGTCCAGTCAGACCAGCTGAAAGTCGGCACATTCAGGTAGGTATTCAGGATGGGCGTATCGGCATAGCTGCTAACCTGAATGGCCGACAGGTCGGCGTTCTGGCGCAGATACCGTGCGGCTTCGGCGTACAGATTCCGGATGGCCAGCCTGTAGGCCGCTACAAAGGCAGCATCGGACAGATTGCGGTACTGCGCGGGTACCCGACTGTCTTGCTTAAGCCGAAGAATCCGGGTATCGGTTTCAGCAATACGCTCCACATCCAGCGTCAGCCGGTCGGCCAGAATGACGTACTTACCGGCCGCATTGCGCTGCCCACCCGACACCTCCAGCAGCCACTGATTCCACTTGGCCCGGTAGGCCGTCAGGTCATTTGCCCAGGGGCTGTCGATCTCGCTCCAGGGCTGATTGGCCAGACTGGCTACGCCGTAATAGACGATGGCCCGCTGCCGGGGCTGAACCACCGTACCAAATTCACTGTCGGCAATCTGATCGATATGACTGAAGCCGTGTTGAAGCGGGCTGCCTTTGGTGTCGCCAAAGCGTGGGCCGCCATAAATAACGGGAAACGGCAGGGAGAAGGCCGGAAACTTGTCCCACTCAATCCGATTGGGCTGGCTAACGGGCGTGAACGTCAGCCGGTCAGCACACTGCTGCTGGGCTCGTGCCGGACTACTGGTACCCGCCCAGAACAGAGCATACAGTAAGAAAAAGCCAATTCGGACGCGCATTGCTTGAGTTTTGAGCAAAACTACTGAATTTTAACCCCAGGCCAGCCCCGTTTACTCGTTCTATAGGAAGAAGAGGTTTATTTCATTTCGCTGCCCTATTCATTTTATCAGCATGAAAACGTTCAAAGTTTCTCCCCTACTACTTCGGTTCATCGTTCTAATCAGCCTGCTGAGCACAGGAATGACCGCTTGCCAGGATGACGAAGGGACCACCCCTTCCGGTGCGCAGGCCGACCTGCTGGTTGCCAATAACTGGCGTACCAACCGTGTGACAACGGTAGACGGCCAGAATATTACCGTTGGCCGACTGAATCTGGCCACCCAGGTACTCTTTAATTTGAACATGCAGTTCCGGTCGAACGGTACCGTGCGCGCCCTGGACCCCAACCAATCCAATACGGTCGTGAACGGAGGAACCTGGACGCTGGCCCCCGACGGTAAGTCTATCGATGTTGTTGTAACGGGCTTTACCGGCAATTTCCCAATTGTCGAGCTGAATCGAACTAAATTAATTCTTCGCCAGAAAGCGCCTGTCGACGGTAAAGACGCCGATATTAATCTTGAATTTATACCAACTTTATAAGGTATAATATATCCTATATTTTAAAATACATTTTTGTAAAACAGCCGCATTTTTAATTATCCAGCTGGCACCCTATCTACCCTCAATTAACACCCAAAAAATAAGGCGTCGAACTCAATATAGTTCGACGCCTTATTTTTTATTTATCCCTCTCTGCCTCAATCCACCTTACTCTTTAGATTATATATCACTTGTATTCTTTTCAATAATTCTTCCAAAGCAAGCAAATCCATCGACCTACCATTATGCAATAACTTTCTGGCGTACACCCAATTATATCTCTAGATAAGCCTTTTGCTATTTTTTTTCCAGCGAGAAACGATCTATCTATAAAGTTACCCTGTCTAAAAATAACGTCTCACCAATTGAGCAAAACACGCTGCAGCGATGAGAAACATAACAAACTATTTTAATCGACTGGTATAACATTTGCAAGGCCTGTATTTCTGTAGCCGCCAACTTTATCAATCCACCGAATAACGCATCACGCAAGTCGTTCATTACCACCTTATCCAGCCAGAACAAATCCGTTTCTACTGGCTAAAAAGTTAACGAAGCTATGTATGGTGTATTACTGCCTACTTACTTATCATTCACAGAATGTTTTACCCTTTTAGTCAGACCAATCAAATAGATAGCTCTATTCGGCTGAGTATGGTTTCGGCTTGCCTTATCAGTCTGGTCTGGTTGTGTAGCAGCTGTGTGTCTCCCAAACAAATCGTTTATTTCCAGGATGACTCGGGCGCAAAGAGTGCTATCCAGGCGGCAGAAACCTACGTTCCCCGGCTGGGGCCCGGCGATGTGCTCGCTATACAGGTGAGTAGCCTGAATCAGGAGGCCAGTAGCTTCTTCAACCCCTACTCGCTCATGCAGACAAACAATGGGCGTACTCAGCCAGGCACCCCAGCCGGTCTGCCCGAGATGGCGGGTTACCTGGTGTCTCCTGCCGGCACTATCGAGTTACCGCTCGTCGGTACAGTGCCGGTAGCGGGGCTGACGGTTGCGGAGTGCAGCGCGCTGATCCGGCAGAAGCTTACCGCCTATCTCAAGGAGCCGACTGTCAACGTCAGAAATCAAAATTTCCGCATTTCGGTACTCGGCGAGGTGGCTCGTCCCTCGCTGTTTACGATTCCAAACGACCAGATAACCATTATCGAAGCGCTGAGCCTGGCCGGCGACGCTACGATCTATGGACGTCGGGATAATGTGCTGGTAATTCGGGATGAAAACGGCCGCAAAACCTTCACGCGCATCAATCTGACCCAGCGCCACCTGTTCCGATCCCCCTATTATTATCTGCATCCCAATGATATCGTCTACGTTGAGCCTGGCAAGGCCCGCGTTGCCAATGCCGATCGCTTCTATCTGCTAGTACCTGCGGTCTTGAGCGCCCTGTCCTTCATCGCCATCATATTCACCGGTCGCTATTAACCCACCAGTTATGTCGAAAACTGCTCCGTATTCATACGTTCCGTATCAGGTTATGGATACCGATAATGCCCTCCGTGCGCACCTGATGCGGTACCTGCGGCACTGGTACTGGTTCGCACTTGCAGTGAGCCTCATGCTCCTGGTGGCCTTTATCTACCTGCGGTTCAAGCAACCGGTTTACCGGAGTCAGGCCAGCCTGCTCATTAAAGATGAAAAAAAAGGGCTCGACTCTGACAACATCCTTAAAGAGCTGGAGATTTTCGCTCCCAAAAAAGTAGTCGAAAACGAAATCGAAATTCTGAAGTCCTACACCCTGATGGACAAAGTAGTTCAGCAGCTCAACCTGGAGATCAGTTATTTTAAGGATACGCCTTACGGCCAGCGAGAAATATACCAGTGGACACCCGTCCGGCTGATCGTTGAACAACCCACAGCCGATTTATACCGCGACGAACCGTTCAGGATTACGTTTCTGAACGCAACGAGCATTCAGCTCGACGACCACACCTATCCCCTGAATACCAGTGTACAGACGCCTTACGGTCGACTTCGTTTTTTTTGTCCCCAGCCGGTTTCGGCTCGTACCGAACCCATTTCGGTGCAGGTAAACCCCCGCTCCCGGGTAGTTACCGATCTGCTGCGACTCCTGAAGGCCGAACCGACCAGCAAAGCATCGACGGTTATTATGCTGACCATCGAAACGGGGGTTCCTCAGAAAGGAGAGGCTCTGCTGAACCGCCTGATCGATGTGTATACGGAAGCATCCATTCTGGACAAGAACCGGGTCGCGTCCAATACACTTAATTTCATTGATGACCGGCTGCAACTGGTTTCCGGCGAACTACAAACGGTTGAGAAAGGGGTTGAACAATATAAATCGTCGCAGGGCATTACCGATCTGGGTACGCAGGCCAAAGGATTTCTCGAAACGGCCCAGCAGAACGACGCCAACCTGAGCCAGGTTACTATCCAACTCGAGGCCCTACGCGACATCGAAACCTACATCAACAGCCAGCCCGAATACCGCAGCGGTACCCCCGCCACGCTGGGCCTTACCGACCCTACCCTGCTGGCCCTGATTGAGTCGTTCACCAGGCTGGAAACCCAGCGCGAACACCTCGCCCGCACCACCTCGGAGCGGAACCCGCTAATGCAGACCGTCAACAGCCAGCTCCGATCCCTCAAAACCAGCATTTCGGAAAACGTCAGCACCATGCGGAATATGCTGAGTAGCGCTCAGCAACAGTTTCAGGCCAACAACCGGAAACTGGAAGGCACCATCCGCACGATTCCGGCCAAAGAACGGACGTTGATGAACATTACCCGTCAGCAGGCTATCAAAAACGAGTTGTATACCTACCTGCTGCGCAAGCGTGAAGAGACCGCGGTATCCTACGCGTCGGTCATTTCTGACTCGCGTATTGTTGACGTTGCCCGCACGGATACGAAACCGGTAAAACCCAATCAGCAGCTGATCTATCTGCTTTTCGGTTTGGCGGGCTTGCTGCTGCCCGTACTGGCCTTCTCGGTATATGATGCCATCAACAACCGCGTCATCCGCCGGTCAGATGTTGAGGAGGGGACGCAGGTTCCGATTCTTGGGGAGATTGTCCGGAAGAAACAGGTAGAAGCGCTGGTAGTGGGCGCCCGCAGTAAAACGGTTATTGCTGAACAGATTAGAACCCTGCGCACCAACCTGAATTACCTGCGAAACAGTCGGGGTGGCAGTCAGGTACTGCTGTTCACCTCTAGTATTTCGGGTGAAGGCAAGTCGTTCATCTCGCTCAACCTGGGGGCCAGTCTGGCACTGATGGGCCTGCGTACGGTCATTCTGGAGATGGACCTACGGAAACCGCGCCTGCACCAATCACTTAACTACCCCAACGGACTGGGTCTAAGCGACTACCTAACCGGCGAAACAACCCTGGAACAAATCGTTAATCCGCTGCCCAACAACGAAAATTACTGGATCATTACCAGCGGCACCCTGCCTCCGAACCCCTCGGAACTGCTGGCAGGGCCCCGGCTCGAAAAGCTGATTCATGATCTGCGCCAGCATTTCGACTATATCCTTATCGATGCCCCCCCCATTGGGCTGGTAACCGATGCGCAGCTGATCGCCCCTTTCGCCGACGCTACCCTCTACATCGTCCGGCATGATGTAACCCCCAAAAACTGCCTCAAGATGGTGGAGTCGCTGTACCGCGAAAAACGATTTAACAAACTCAACATCGTACTCAATGCGGTCAGGAATGATGCCGCCAATTACTACAGCTACGGTGGCTACAACAGCGACCGGTACCAGTACGAAGCGGTGAAGAAAAAGACATTCTTAAGTCGGTTTAAACTCAATGCCTAACCTCGATCTTCATGGTTACTGATACGATAAAAACCTACTCCCGAAAGCGCCATGCCGTTGCTGACGCCGATACCCGCTCGTCTGGCTATTGGGGAAAACGGGTATTCGACCTCACGATCAGCTTGTTCATAATCGTCTTTGTGCTGAGCTGGCTCATGCCCATCATTGGCCTTGCCGTTATCCTCTCCTCACCAGGTCCGGCTCTGTTTGTGCAAATCCGGTCGGGTCGAAATGGGCGTCAGTTTCACTGCTATAAATTCCGAACTATGTTCATTGCCCCCCGGCATAACCATCCGTTCCGGCAGGCCTCTCCCGACGATCCGCGCGTTACGCCTTTGGGCCGACTGCTCCGCCGAACCAATCTGGACGAGATTCCCCAGTTTCTGAACGTACTCCTGGGCAATATGAGTTTAGTAGGTCCCCGCCCCCACCCAATCGAGCTCGACGCCCAATATTGGTATAAGCTACCCGGATACGCTCGCCGGTATGATCTGAAACCAGGCATTACCGGGCTGGCCCAGGTTCGTGGCTATCGGGGGGCGGTAATGAACCCGCTCATGATGAAGCATCGGGTTCGTTACGACCGCTTCTACATCCAGAAAGCCTCTCCGCTGCTCGATGTGTCTATTTGTCTACAGACTCTGGCGGCCATGTTTACGGGTAATACCGATGCGTTCTGATGTCGATGAAGCGCTTTTTCATCCAGCGTATAAACCGCATCGATACCCGTAGTCTGCTGGTGTATCGAAACATTATTGAATCCATTTTTCTAAAGGGAGCCAGTGTTCTGATCGGCTTCGTTACGGTCACTTTGACGGTTCAGTACATTCCCGTCAATGATTTTGGTATCTGGATGACCATCACCTTTCTGACCAGCTGGTTTAGCCTGGTCGATGTCAGTTTCGGCAATGGCCTGCGCAACAACCTCGTGCTCTTTTTCAATCATGGCGATGATACCAGCGCCCGGGAGCACATCAGCACCCTTTACTTTCTTTCAGCCCTTTGCGCACTGGGTTTATGCCTGCTGTTTGGTTTGGCGCCCGGGCTAGTAAACTGGACCACACTGCTGCACATCACCAGCGATCAGCCCGCCCGCATCAACGCTATTATTACGTACACGTTGATCGGCTTCAGCCTTCAGTTAGTTCTGAAGCCGATCAATTCCATTCTCCTGGCCGACCAGCGAACCGCCACGGTAGCCCGCATCATGCTGCTGATCAATGCGCTGATCGTCGTGCTGATCTATCTGGTTTCTGTCATGTCGACGCCCTCTCTGCTACTCATCGCTCACATTTCCAACACCGTACCACTGCTCGTATTCGCTTTGGCGTCGGTCTATTTTTTCCGTACCCAGTATGCCCGGGTCCGCCCCTCCATTCGCCATATCCGGTTCGAACTAACCGGTAAGTTGCTAAATGTCAGCGGCCAGTTTTTCTTTCTGCAGCTGATCAGTGTCCTCGTTTTTACGTCGGGAGGGCTGTTTATCTCCTTTTTTCTGGGTTCCGGCCACGTGGCCCCGTTCAGCATTGCCAACAAGTACTTCAGCCTGCTGACTTTTTTGTACGGTATTGTGATCACCCCCTACTGGTCGGCTTTTACCGATGCCTGCGTTAAACAGGACATAGATTGGATTCAGGAGACCATGCGCCGTCTTAACCGGCTCAGTCTGGCTATGGCTGCGCTCGCGCTGCTGATGTTCGTGGTTGCCCAGCCCGTGTTTGCGTTCTGGATTGGCCCCAAAATTCCGATTCCGGTAGGTCTGTGCGGGTGGCTAACCGCCTACGTGATCAGTTTTATTTTTCTGAGCAACTACAACTACTTCGTCAACGGAGCCGGGCAACTTGGCCCGCTGGTGCGGGCGTCGCTGATTGGGGCCGTCCTGTATGTACCCCTCAACTACCTGCTGTTTCGGTATGCTCAGGCCGGATCCGCCAGTGTGGTGATTGCCGGTACAATCTGGAACTGCTTTCTGCTGATCGTCTGCGTTGGTCAGTACCGGCGTTTTATTCATAACCGAGCCCAGCCCTCTGTTTATGCGGATCTTCTCAGTCATTAGACTCGGCTACCGGGCTGTCCGGTTTGTTCGTCGGCGGGTCAGGCGCTGGGGTGGTCAGCAACTGACCCGATTGCGGTTCTATATTAACGGGGCCACGATAGGGCCCGGCCTGAAAAGCTACGGCATTCCGATCGTTGACATCAACGAGGGTTGCCGCCTGACCATTGGGCATTCGCTGATGCTGAACAACGGCATGAACCATAACCGCATCGGCCGCCAGCAACCCTGCTTGTTCATTGCTGATCTGGGCGGTACAATCCGCATTGGCGACCGCGTTGGCATGAGCGGAACAGCGCTGGTGTGCCACCGGTCTATCGTCATTGGCAACGATGTCAGCATCGGGGGCAATACCGTGATTTATGATACTGATTTTCATAGCCTCGACGCCCGGCAGCGGGGTACCAGCGCCGATAACGCCCTGGCCAGTACCGCTCCGGTACATATAGGAAACCAGGTTTTTATTGGTGCGCACGTCACCATTCTGAAAGGCGTCTGCATCGGTGATCACGCCATTATCGGCGCCGGCGCGGTGGTGACCCGGAACGTTCCGCCCTATGAGCTATGGGCGGGCAACCCGGCCCGGCACATCCGTTCACTACAGGTACCATCGATCCATGAATAAGCTGCTGCTGATGGTCCTCTGCTTCCTGATGGCCCAGCTGACTCCCGTTGTGTATCAACTCGGATTTGGCTACCGGGAGGCTTTCATATACCCATCTCTTCTCAGCCATACGCTCCTGGTTGTGCCCATCTTCGTTGTCTTTCATCTTAAGAATCGATTTACGAAAGGGTTCCTGCTCATATGGATAGGCTGGCTGTTTGTTGGCGAGGTAAAAATCCTGACCTATTACGCGGTCAATCCCTACTACATCGCCATGGACGAAGGCTGTATTATTTACAACCTGTTCCTCAGTTGCCTGAGCCTGGGTATGCTTGTCCATGACCAGCTGACCCCTGTCAAACAGGTACCGGCTTCGGCTCAACAAACCGGTCGCCCCCTCTTTAACGACCTGACCTGGCTGGAGTACCCACTCCTGTTTTTCCCCCTGCTCTGGTTCGCTGATTTCATTAGCCACGTAGGGTATATCCCGATCCTTTCCGGAAGCGACTTTACGGATAAAATGTACGAGATCGACTACGGGTATGTTTACAACTACGGCTTTTTCAACTGCGTGTCGGCGGTTCTGCTGTACGATCGCTTCCAGCGCGCTGACCACAAAGCCGCCCGGTTTGCCTGGCTGGTTGCCGTAGTTGGGGCGGTACTTATCATGACGATCGACAGTAAACGGCTGTTTCTGCTCGTTTCGCTGCTGTCTATTTTCGCCTACGACAGAGTGCTGGCGGGTCGGGTTGCTATCAATCTCAAGTCGGTAATCATGCTGGCCAGCGCCGTGCTGCTGTACGCCGTACTGCAGAGCCTGCGCCTGGGCAATATGTCCATGTCGATTACCGGTACCGAGGGCTTCCCGCTGGGTGTCGAGTTTCGGGAATATATCCGTGCCGTTAACGAGTTTAGACCGGGAGAGATACCCGGCTATGATTTGACAGCCAGCACCCTGGGCTCACTGATCAACTCCTCGGTGCTGAAACTGGCGGGCTTCGACAAATCAGCGCTGGTGGCTAAGGATAGTGCCTTTTCGTTTATGAAGTTATTCGACTCCAGTAACACCCTCGGCATCCGGACAGGCCTGACATCGGAGTTATACTTTGCGTACGGATTTTATGGCCTGCTGGTTATTACCGGTTTTGGCTATGCCGTCAGTGCGCTGGCGTATTCGCTCTTAACGGTCAGCCGGAAATCAACCCTTGTTCTGCAAATTGTCAGTTTCTCCTTACTGGTGCTGACGGTGTTTGGGCAAAGTTCCGTAACAGCGGGTTGCCTGTGTGTCTTGTTTTACCTGTACGGCCTCATCCGGCTCGTTAGCCCGCGATTACCCCGGTTTGCGTTGCCCGTTTCCCCGGCCGAGCCGTCTCCTGCTTACTACAGCCGTGATCTACATTATCATTCCCGTACATAACCGGAAGGCCTACACCCGGCAGTGTCTGGCGAGTCTGTACCGGCAGACGTACGCCTACTTTACCGTGGTGGTCGTTGACGATGGATCTACTGATGGCACGTCAGCCATGATCCAGGCCGAGTTTCCGCAGGTGGTTGTACTTTCGGGGACCGGCTCGCTCTGGTGGGCGGGCGCTACGAATCTGGGTATCCAGTACGCCCTCGACCGGATGCCTGCCGATGCCGACGCCTTTGTGTTAACCCTCAACGACGATACGCAGGTGCCTCCCGACTACCTGACCAGCCTGGTACATGCCTGGCAGAACCATAAGCCCTGTGTGGTAGGCTCCATATCCGTGAATATCCATCAACCCGATCAGCTCCTCTACGCTGGAACCCGGCTGAACTGGTTCACAGCCCGGTTCACTGATCTGGCGCGAATCATGTACCGGAACCAGCTTAGCCAGCTGAAAGCCACGAACCAGCACGCCATTGACTCCGACAGCTTGCCGGGTCGGGGTATGCTGATCCATCGGTCGGTCATCTCGACGGTCGGGCTTTTCGATGCGCACCATTTTCCGCAGTACCTCGCTGATCTTGATTTTTCGATTCGGGCACGCCGGGCTGGCTTTCCGCTGTGGGTATCGGTCAACAGCCTGGTATATGAACATACCGAAACGACCGGCCTGTCGATGGACAGGGCAAGGTCATGGCGCTCGTTCTGGGATAGCCTGTTTTCGGTGCGGTCGCCGGTACAGCTACGCATACGGTATCACTTTGCCCGACTCCATGCCCCCAACGTCCCCCTGTTTCTGATGGCTGACTTAGGCCGGATTCTGGGCGGCTACCTGGTCCGGCGGCTCCGGCGGTAGCCACTCCGCAGACGTTCTGCCTCCTGCCGACTGAATGGTATCGGTATATAATCGGATTATGGCCTCGCGGGCTGCCTCTTTCGAGTAACGGGCGTACTCGAGACGACCATGCCGGGCTAGCTTCCGGCGCAGCTCCGGTTGGGTATCTAGCTGACCGACAGCCCGAATCAGGTCGTCGCTATCTCCTGTTTTGAACAGAAGCCCGGTCTGGCCGTCCGTTACGATCTGATTCAGGTTCTCCTGGTCAGAACAGATAATGGGGGTACCGGCCGCAAACGCTTCCAGCAAGACCGTAGGCAATCCTTCATACCAGACAGATGGTACGATCAGCGCCCGGCAGGTCTTCAGCGCGTCGATGACCGCCGTGCGCGACTGCCACCCCCGGTAGTCGATCGTCGGATGAGTGGCAGCCGCCCGGATAACCTCCGTTGCCAACGGCCCATCGCCCAGAATACGCAGCGGGAAGGGTCGCGACTGTGCCGCGTCGAGCAACACAGCAACACCCTTCTCGGCCGACAGGCGGCCTATGTACAAAAAGAAAGCCTGTCGTTGCTCAACATCAGCCGCGCCTACATCGGCTACGAAATTGGGCTTTACCACGACCTGATCGGGTCGCAGTTTCAGCGATGACTGAAGTATTTTCTGACGGGCAAACTCCGTCAGCACGACAAATCGATTGACACTTCGCCAGACCCCTGTCAGCTTGTGTAACAGGGTTGTCAGCGATAGTTGGGCCGACTGCAGGTACGACTGGCGGAAGCAGGCGTGACGAATACCCGTCAGCGCAACGGTCCGGGTCAGGCAGGTTTCGCAGGGGATGCGGCCTTCCCGCATCAGCAGTCCGCTCACGCACACCAGCCGGTAGTTATGCAAGGTCATCACCACGGGCACCGTACGCTGGCGGGCCACCCGAATCACCGACGCCGAAGCCGTATAAAACAGGTTATGGATATGAACCAGATCGGGCCTGAACTGAGAGATCACCTGATCGAGCCGTTTGCCCGATTGCGTATTATACAGTGCCTTTGCTCCAGAGCGCAGGGTACGAACCAGGGTACCGTCAAAGCTTTCGTTGGTAAAGGTGAGCGTTTCTACCGTGACGCCCGCATCGCGGAGCAAAGCGGCTTCCTGTTCAAAAACAGCGTCTTCTCCGCCCGGCTGCTGGTAGTAATTGTGGATGAGCAATATCCGCATGGATCTCGGTGCTAGCTGGTAACACGGCGATTTCGACGAATAGGGTTTATAGTCAGCCAGGTCCGGATTTTATTCAGGATACGCACCGGTATACTAAATTTCCGTTGAAACTGACGGGTATAGAACCAATTAGGTACGGCCCGGTCGGGTAACCGGAAGTAGCGCTGCTGCCCAGCATCGAGCGGGGTTTTATACCGGTCAAAAATGACCTCGGTGGTTGAGTCGATGGAGTCGACGCCGATGTTCAGGGTCTTGGAAACGGTTGGATATACGGTTAACCCCTTTTCCTTGAATTCGCTGTAACACAGCCGTATATCCCAGGCGTCGATGGCTTTGGTATGCGCCCGGCGCAGCATCCGGACCCGGTCAGTCCCGCCCGCGTTGAACGCCTGCCTGGCCCGCCGGTCGGCCATGAACGCATCGAAGTCGGTCAGTTCCCAGTCGACCCGGTGCCAGCGGTTGGCCCAGATTCCCCAGCCCCAGGCGCAGGTTCTGCCAAAGAAATAAACATCGTCGGTATAGTCGGCGGGTTGCCGAAATGGAAAGGTGTAGCCGCCTACCGAGAAAACCGAAGGCGTGTCGGCGTACTGGGTCAGACATTGATTCATGTAGTCCAGAAAATTAGGACTGGTCACGATATCATCTTCCAGCACGATCGCTGAGGGGTACTTGCGGAGTACTTCCGTAACGCCGGCAATGATGGAGTTGGCACAGCCTTTATTGTGATCACTGTACACCCGATGAATGGTTCGAAAGCCGCTCAGGCCATCCAGCAGAGCGCGTACCGCCATTACTTTGGCCGCTTCGTCGGTCCGTCGGGGACCATCCAGTCGGGGACCATCCAGTCGGGGACCATCCAGTCTGGGACCATCCACGAAGACGTATAGATCACTCGCGGGGGCCAGGTGGTTGGCCTGCAAAGCCGTCAGCGTTCGCTGAAGCTCGTGAGCACGCTTGTAGGCGAATAAGATTATCGGGGCAGGCATACGTAATTGATCACTGGGGAATACAGGGCAACCAGCACAGACTGGTCGGCTAGAGGTAGCTGTCTGTCAATTCAGCCGGATCAGCCGGGAGGGGCCGTTGCTGCCGGTACCACTGTTGAGCCAGGTAGTAAAGAAACAGGGTGTTGGTAACGGCGTAGCGGGCAAACAACCGACGTGGCTCCTGCATGAATCGATATAACCATTCGAGGGCAGATCGCTGCATCCAGCGGGGTGCCCGTTTCTGCGAACCAACCGTTACCGGGAGCGCTCCACCAATCCCAAGCAGGACAGCCGGTATACGGTCCGACAGGGCCGCCATCCAGGCCTCCTGCCGGGGGCATCCCAACGCCACGAAAACGAGCTGGGCCCCTGACAAACTGATCTGAGTCGTTACCTGCGCTTCTTCGGCCGGGCTGAGCGGCCGGAAAGGCGGTGAATACATACCGACAATTCGTAGCGTAGGGTGATGGTGAAGACAGTAGCGGTTGCACATGGCCAGCACCTCGCCGGTGGATCCGTAGATATACACGGCCAGTTGATGCCGGTCGGCCTCCCGAAATAAGGTAGGTAGTACGTCGAGGCCCGTGATCCGCTCCTGCCGGATTCCATACAGCCAGCGAAGCGCCCAGGTCAGCGGTACCCCATCGGCCAGCGTCCAGGTCGACCGGTTAACCGCCTGCCTGAACGTTGGATTACGGGCGGCTTCCACGATCATGTGGGCATTTGCGAAACAGGCGTATCCCGACTCCCGATGCCGGGCCGCGTCGATCACCTGGTCGATAAACTGGTCGTATCCACAGGCCGTAATAGTCAGGCCTACGACCTTATGTCGGGGGCTGGGCGCTGGCATTACCTGGGTGAGGTTAGCTTTCATGATCGGTACCTGGTCTACACCTGTACTAACCAGACGTAAAACCAGACCGGATGTAACAACGCCTGTCCCTGAGACGCGGATCATCGGGCATGCGGATTGGCCTGTCTGACCGGGAAAGTCGTTTGGTACCGGTTTAGCTGTACATTTACAGACTGTATAGTCAGTGCTGCGTATCCACCAGCTTCAGGTAATGAATTCTCTACATAGCTTGCTACGTCAGTTCAGGTCCCTGTTTCCGGGCTGGCAGGGCGATGTCCCTACAGAAACGACCTGTTTCTGGCAAACCGACATTCATTCGCACCTGGTACCGGGTGTCGACGATGGCGTATCGACGCCGGAGCAGGCGCTCGACTGTTTACAGCAGCTGGCAGCCGGCGGGATCCGCCATGTAATCACAACGCCCCATGTCAGCCAGGACTGGTACCCCAACACCCGGGACACCCTGCTGACGGGTCTGACTTCTCTGCGCCAGCTGGTTGCCGATCATCAGCTCCCGCTTACCATCGATATGGCTGCCGAATACCTGGTCGATGATCTTTTCCTCGACCTGCTTCATGCCGATCAGCTGCTCAGCTTCGGTCCGGAGCGGTATGTACTCTTCGAAACCGGCTGGGCCTCGGCGCCCCATTTTTTGAACGAGATTCTGTTTCACCTGCTGGCTCAGGGCTATCAGCCGGTGCTGGCCCACCCGGAACGGTATACCTACTACCACGACCAGCTGAAAACGCTGGATGAACTCCGGTCGAAAGGGTGCCTGTTCCAGCTCAACTGGGGCTCACTGACCGGGCGATATGGCAGACGGGTAAAGACGCAGGCGCAGCGACTGCTTCGGCAAAAATGGGTTGACTTCATCGGCTCCGACGCCCATCGTCCATCCGATCTGGCTATACTGCCTACCCTCATTGCGTCGGCCGACTATGAGCAGCTTCGACAACAGCCGCTGCGCAACCAGAGCCTGCTGGGGCTGTCCAGCATCCCACCCACTGAATCACTCTGCTGACTACCTCACCCTATGCAAAAGAACGATCCTCGAACCCTCACTGCCTGGACATTCTACGACTGGGCCAACTCTGTTCACTCGCTCGTCATTGTATCGAGTATTTTCCCGGTTTATTTTTCGGCAACGGCACTCAACGAAGCCGGTGGCCCGGTCATCGATTTTCTGGGCATGTCGATCAAAAACTCGGTGCTGTTTTCCTATACGGTATCGGCCGCATTTCTGCTCACCGCCCTGCTATCGCCGGTCTGCACGGCGATAGCCGACTATAGCGGCAGGAAGAAAGCATTCATGAAAGGTTTCTGTTACACGGGTGCCATTAGCTGTAGTCTACTGTATTTTTTCACCCAGGACACCACCACCTTTGCCGTTATCTGCTTCTGGCTGAGCCTGATTGGCTGGAGTGGCAGTATTGTCTTCTACAATTCCTACCTCCCCGACATTGCCACCGAAGACCGCTATGACCGGGTCAGCGCACGGGGCTTCTCAATGGGGTACATCGGCAGTGTATTGCTGATGATACTCAACCTGGTCGTTATCCTGAAGCGCGACTGGTTCGGTAATATTTCCGAAGGCATGGCGTCCCGCCTGGCTTTCCTGACCGTTGGCCTGTGGTGGATCGGGTTCGCGCAAATTCCCTTCAGCCGCCTGCCCGACGGTGTCAGGAAAGAAGCTGTGGCCAATCCGTCGGCGGGCGGCAGCTACCTGCTCAATGGATTTAAAGAGTTGAGAAAGGTATTTTCTGAACTACAGATGCTGCCGATGGTGAAACGGTTTCTGCTGGCTTTCTTCGTGTACAACATGGGGGTACAGACGGTGATGTATGTAGCCACCATCTTCGGCAGCGACGAGCTAAAAATGGAAGGACAGAGCCTGATTATCCTGATTCTGCTACTCCAGCTGGTTGCCATTCCGGGGGCTTACGGGTTCTCGCGACTGTCGGAGCGGATTGGGAATACGTATGCGCTGATGGTAGCGGTTGTGATCTGGATCGGTATCTGCGCAGCCGCCTATTCGGTGCAGACCGAAATGCAGTTTTTCGCGCTGGCGTCGGTAGTAGGCCTGGTGATGGGCGGGGTGCAGTCGCTCTCGCGGTCTACCTACTCCAAACTAATTCCGGCCACGACCGATACGGCTTCCTATTTCAGCTTCTACGACGTTACCGAAAAGTCATCGATCGTACTGGGCACGCTGTTATACGGCCTGATCGAACAACTAACGGGCAGCATGCGAAATTCTGTGCTGGCCCTATTGGTGCTGTTTGTCATCGGGTTAGTGCTGCTGTGGCGGATTCCGTCGCAAAAAATCTACCGGAGCTCATTAGAAAAAGCAGAACTTTTGTAAATTTGCTCCACGAAGGAGGTTAGCTCAGTTGGTTCAGAGCGCTGCTTTGACAGAGCAGAGGTCAGCGGTTCGAGCCCGCTACTTCCTACCAGAGAACTCGAGAGCAACCCGCTTTCGAGTTTTTTTGTACCCCCATTGGCGACTCCAGTAGCCAACTGCGGGCCCACGATACGAAACAGGCCCGCGTACAGAGTTGTACGCGGGCCTGTTTCGTATATTCTTCTAATCATCTAGTAAGGCTGGGCCGACTGCGATTCTTCGGCGGCCTGACGAACGCCTTCGGCCTGCGTCTCCGTTGGGGTGGCATGGCCATTGTTGGGTTCACGAAGTCCTTCGGCGACCCGACGGCCGTAGTCCTCATCACATTTCGTGAACAGCTCGATCATCTTGTCCTGTACGATCTTATGCGCCGGCTTGAGCGCTCCAACCAGGTTATTGATCAGGTCGTCGCGCTCCCAGTCCTCGAACAGGCGATACCGTTCACCCGCCTGTTTGAAGTCGTTGGTGCGTTCAATCTTCTGCCGCACCAGGTTTCCCGCTACATAGGGCGTATGATCCGGGCCAACCGTCGCTGATTCTTTTAAGCCACCCAGCGACGAAGGCTCGTAGTTGACGTGCGGGTTCTGGCCCGGGGCCGTATCAACATGGTAGGCCATCTGTCCGTCGCGCTGGTTGGTCGCCACCCGTTTCTTCGGCGCATTGATGGGTAGTTGCAGGTAGTTGGCGCCCACCCGGTACCGCTGGGTATCGGAATACGACAGCGTCCGGCCCTGCAACATCTTGTCGTCCGAGAAGTCGAGTCCGTCGACCAGCACCCCGGTTCCGAAGGCCGACTGCTCGACCTCGGCAAAGTAATTCTCCGGGTTTCGATCCAGCACCATACGCCCCACCGGCAGGAAAGGGAACTGGTCGGTTGGCCAGAGCTTGGTATCGTCCAGCGGGTCGAAGTCGAGTTCGGGATGCTCGTCGTCGCTCATGATCTGCACGCAGAACTCCCATTCCGGAAATTCACCCCGCTCGATCGCATCGTACAGGTCCTGGGTCGAATGGTTGAAGTTCTTACCCTGAATCTGTTCAGCCTGCTCCTGCGTCAGGTTCCTGATGCCCTGCTTCGGTTCCCAGTGGTATTTAACCAGTACGGCTTCGCCCGCTTCATTGACCCACTTGTAGGTGTTCACCCCCGACCCCTGCATTTGCCGGTAGTTGGCCGGGATACCCCAGGGCGAAAACAGGAACGTGATCATGTGCATCGCTTCCGGCGTGTTGCTGATGAAGTCGAAGATACGTTCGCCGTCCTGCCGATTCGTTACAGGATCGGGCTTAAAAGCATGGACCAGATCCGGGAACTTCATAGCATCCCGGATGAAAAACACCTTCAGGTTATTACCCACCAAATCCCAGTTTCCGTCTTCGGTGTAGAATTTGGTAGCAAAACCGCGGGGGTCGCGCAGCGTTTCGGGAGAATGACCACCGTGGATCACCGACGAAAAACGTACGAATACAGGCGTTTTCTTTCCTTTCTGCTGAAACAGTTTGGCCCGGGTATAGGTCGAAACGGGCTCATCGCCAACGGTTCCGTAGGCTTCGAAATACCCATGGGCGCCCGCTCCCCGGGCGTGAACAACCCGCTCCGGAATACGCTCCCGGTCAAAATGGGTAATCTTTTCCAGAAACTGGTAGTTCTCGAGCGTAGTTGGTCCACGGCTGCCGACCGTACGGGTATTCTGATTATCGCGGATGGGATGCCCCTGCCGGGTTGTCAGGGTTTGATCATCGGTGCTGCCGTTCTGCGCTGACTGACCATTCGTTGGATGACCGTTGCCGCTTTGATGTTGTGCTTCCATGGGTTCACAGGCTATACTTTATTCTCTATTAAAACACCAGACTATAAAGGGTGTTTGACCCGGTTGCGAATTTTATAGCTATTGTCCTGATAGAGAGCCCAAAACCCGGCAAGATTTTCGTGCCGGAGGGGTATATAGCGGTGCCTATACTGACCGGACACCAGCAAAACGCCCCGACTTTCCGCAAGTCGGGGCGTTTTATTCAGCACGTGTAGTGGAATGATTCAGTGATTAACCAGTACCTCCTCGCGCGGCCGGCGCCGGGTGTTCAGGTTCACATCGCGCAGCTCGTACTGAATGCCCTGCGCGGCAGCAACATCCTGAAAGTCATACAGCATGTTATAAATATCGTGATCGATGAACGCGGCCTTTTGTGCGTCGACAACAACCTGGTCACCCGTTCGCAGGCTCCCAAGCGCTTCTTTCAGCTGGGGCTTGCTCAAGAAAAACAAGTCTTTCTCGACCAGGATGAGCACCTGATTTCCCTCGCGCACCAGCCGGAAGGTAGACTGAAAATTGGTATAGAGTACGTAGATAATGCCTACAATGGTTCCGAGTGCAATGCCCTTCAGCAGATCGGTAAAGACAATACCCAGCACCGTCACGATAAAGGGGATGAACTGGCTCCAGCCATCTTTGTAACTCTTCCTGAAGATAGTGGGTTTGGCCAGCTTGTAACCAACCATAATGAGCACGGCGGCCAGGCACGACAACGGCACCAGGTTCAGCAGCGGGCCACCCAGAAAGACCGCTACCAGCAGCAGCACCCCGTGCAGCACGGCCGATATCCGGGTGCGGGCCCCTCCATACACGTTAGCGGACGACCGTACGACCACCGAGGTAATGGGCAACCCGCCGATCAGCCCCGACACCATATTGCCGACACCCTGGGCAATCAGCTCCTGATTCGTTGACGACACCCGTTTCTGGGCATCGAGCCGGTCCGACGCTTCGAGGTTCAGCAGGGTTTCCAGACTCGCAACCAGGGCGATGGTAGCCGCGATAGCATACACGCTCGGGTTGCTCAGCACGCTCAGGTCGGGAAAATCGAAGATCGAGAAAAAGTTTTTTCCCGGAGCGATAGTCGGGATCTGGACCATGTGCTGATGGGCCGTGTCGCCCAGGTACCAGGACGGTACACTAATCCGAAAAAACTCGTTCAGCATCACGCCCATAATAACCACCACCAGCGCCGACGGAAAGTTTTTGAAGAACGTTCGGGTACTGCGCCCGGCGATCCGCTCCCAGCCGATCAGGAACAGCAGCGATGACAGACTGATGACAACCGCGCCCGGACTGGCCGTTTCTATAGCCCGGTATATTTCTGACAGGGTATTTTCCCCATCGGCCAGTTGCTGAAACTCGAACTCGCCCTCGTAATCATTGTCACGGCCGAGGGCGTGTGGAATCTGTTTCAGAATGATAACGATACCGATGGCCACCAGCATTCCTTTGATGACGCTATCCGGGAAAAAACCGCTGAACCGGCCGGCTTTAATCAGCCCCAGGACCAGCTGGAAAAGACCGGCCAGTACGACCGCTACCAGAAATGCTTCGTAAGACCCTATTTTTGCAATAGCATCGGCAACGATAACCGCCAGCCCGGCAGCCGGCCCACTGACGCTGACCTCAGAGCCCGAGAGCAGACCAACCACTATGCCGCCAATGACCCCGGCCACCAGGCCCGAAAACAAAGGAGCTCCGGATGCCAGTGCAATGCCCAGGCAGAGTGGCAACGCCACCAGAAAGACGGACAGACCGGCGGGAATATCCTGACGCAGCCAGGCTGATTTGTAGTTCGTGAGCGTACGAACTGGACTTACTCGTTGCATAAGAAGGGCGGATTCGGGGAGCTGGCTGGTCGGTCAATGCCAGTTACACCTATAACGTTGCATGTTGTCTAAAGAGGTTAAAATTACTCAATTACTTATCCTGACTTACATTTTGACCAGACTTTCTGAAAAAGAACAGCAGTTCATCCGCGAACACCGAACCGATGATATCAGTGCGCTCCTGCTGCGCCCCAATCCCGCCGGTCTGGACCTGAAAAAGCTGGCCGCTCAGCTGAGTGCCCGTCAGAAAGCCCGGTATAAACTGCCTACCTGGTACGAGACCGACGAACTGGTATTTCCCCCCGCCCTATCGGTTGAACAGGCTTCCTCAGAAGCCACCGCCCGGTACAAGGCGTCGCTGGTTCAGGGCGGGTTGCTGCTCGATCTGACGGGCGGTATGGGCGTTGACACCTGGGCCTTCGCGCAGCGCTTACGTACGGTCATATACGTAGAGCAGCAGCCAGAACTGGCCGAACTGGCTGCCAGCAATCTGGCGACCCTTGGCCTGACCAATGTAACGGTGCAGACGGGTAATGGACTGGTGGTTGTACAGACCCTCAGCGAACCCGCCGACTGGCTGTATCTCGACCCGCACCGGCGCGACGAACAGGGCGGTAAAGTAGTTCGGCTGGCCGACTGCGAGCCGGATCTGTCGAAACCAGACGTGCTGGCCGGCCTGCTGACCAAAGCCAGTACTATCCTGCTGAAAACCTCACCCCTGATCGATATCGATGCTACGATCCGGCAGCTAAGTGGCCCGGCACAGGGCGTACGGGCCGTTCATATTGTTGCCTTACAGGGCGAGGTAAAAGAAGTGTTGTTCATCGTCGACCGTCAGCCTATAGATCAAGCACTGATCGAGGTTAACGCTGTTAACTTATTATCAGATAATACTATACACATTTGTTTTCGGCGACAGGAAGAGCGCACCGCCGAGGTTCAGTTTGGTGACCCGCAGGCCTATTTGTACGAGCCCAACGCAGCTGTACTGAAAGCCGGCGCCTTTCGGCTGGTGGCCTCCCGTTTTGGTCTCATCAAACTGGCTCCTCACTCGCATCTGTATACCAGCGATACGCTGCGTGCCGATTTCCCGGGTCGTATATTCAGGGTTGAGCAGCACATCCGGGCCGAGCGTAAGGCGTTGCAGGCCGTTGTGCCGAGGCTGAAAGCGAACCTGACCGTTCGTAATTTTCCGCAGACGGTTGCCGAACTACGCAAAAAACTGAGCCTGCAGGAAGGTGGGGATCAGTACCTGTTTGCCACCACCCTCCTCAACGGCGACAAGCGTTTGGTTGTATGCCGCAAAGCGAATTGACCCCGGCGGAACATTTTCACCACCGGAACCGTATGCATGTAGGCTTACCTGCTGGTAATGCCACCACATATCATCCCACTGATTGTATATCCAATGAAAAAGAACCTGTTACTCGCCCTGTTACTGATCACACTGTCGGGGGCCCGGCTGAGCGCCCAGACCATCTATGCGGGCGAAACCACCGTCGACAAAGCCAAACTAAGCGGCCTCTACCTGACTCTCCAGGGTGATGGCAAACAAATCGAGAAAGACTGGGAAACGTTTCTGAAGAGCTATGGGCGCCTGTCAGCGTCGCGGGGTACGTACCGGGTTCCCAATGCGGATATTTCTGCCATCTCGCCCGAACCCATCAATCTGACCAGCACGGTAAAATCGTCCAGAACCTCGGCTACCATTTTTGCTGCTTTCGATCTGGGAAGCGGCAACTTTGTGAAGGCTGGCGATCCCGCTTATGCGGCCGCGGAGACGTTGCTGAAAGAGTTTTCGAGCCGATCGCAGTATGATCAGGAGGTGCGGCTGGCGCAGACGGGTTTCGACGAAGCCCAGAAGAACCACCAGAAATCGGTCCGCAACGGGGAGCGGCTCCAGCGCGAGATAGAAACCAACGCCAAAGAAAAAGAGCGCCTGCTGAAGCGTCTGGACGAAAACGCCAAAGAGCTCGAACAGCTTAAGAAAGACATCGAGACCAACCAAACCGAGCAGGCCAGCGCCCTTACCGAACTCGAGAACCGCAAGAAAAACGTAGAAGCCGTCAAGGCCAAAAAGACCAACTAAACGCAGGATTCCCCGGGGCCGACAAACAGGTTCAATCAGTCAATAAACCGCTGCTCCGGCATGACTGCCCCGGGGCTTTCGTTAGTTTCCTTCCTTGACAAATACCCGTTTTACCCGTTCGCTGACGCCGGTCAGCAACTCGTACGGGATGGTATCGATCTGGCGGGCCAGTTCGCCGATGGGTAGCTCGGGGCCAAACACAATTACTTCATCACCTTCCGAAGCCGATGCACGGGTCACGTCAATCATTACCATATCCATGCATACATTGCCGACAATGGGGCATCGGGTGTCGTTTACCACGATCTGCCCAACGCCGTTTCCCAGCCGCCTGTCCAGTCCATCGGCATAGCCAATGGCTAGGGTGGCGATCCGGGCCTCCTGGTTCAGCACCCCCCGGCGACTATATCCGACGGACTCACCGGCCGGAACGGTTTTGATCTGGCTGATAACCGTTTTGAGTCGGCCAACGGGGCGAAGCGCGGCCGTATCCAGGTGGCTGGCTTCTACCCCGTACAGTCCAATGCCCAGCCGGACCATATCCAGTTTGTAATCGGGAAACCGAACGATACCGGCCGAATTCAGCAAATGCCGCACGGGCATATACCCCAGACCGGCTTCGAGCGCGTCGGTACACCGCCGGAAGGTTTCGTACTGCTGCTGCGAAAAGGCGTTGAACTGCGACTCGTCGGCCCCGACCAGATGGCTGAATACGGTAGCCACCCGCAGCTCGGGGTGCTCGCGCAGGTAGTCGATGACGCCGGGCAGTTCGCTCTCCAGAAAACCGAGCCGGTGCATGCCCGTATCGACCTTGAGGTGAATAGAGGGCACGGATAATGGGGCCGGCACGCCCCCCGATCTGTCTTTCAAGAACCGCACCCACTCCTGCAACAGGCGCAGGCTGTACATTTCCGGTTCCAGCCCATATTCACGTAGCGTGGCAAAGGTTTCGGGCGCAGGATTCATCACCATGATCGGCAGGGTAATGCCATTCTGGCGGAGTGACACCCCCTCATCCGCATAGGCCACGGCCAGGTAGTCGACCCGATGAAACTGGAGCAGCTGAGCTACCTCGGCGCTTCCGCTTCCGTAGGCGAAGGCTTTGACCATAACCATGATCCGGGTATCGGCACCTACTTTCTCGCGGTAGTAGTTAAGATTGTGAGTCAGCGCGTCGAGATTGATTTCCAGCAGGGTTCCGTGGACTTTCCGCTGCAGCCGGTTTACGATGCGCTCGAACGAAAACGGCCGGGCGCCCTTCACCAGCACCGTACTATCGCGCAGGTCACCAACCCGGAACTGGGTCAGAAACTCCTCCGTAGTTTCGTAAAACAGGCTGTTGTCGGCAAAAAACCGGGCGTAGCGACCCATGACCGGCCCGATGCCCACAAACAAGGCCACCTCGCCCGACCGGATCAGCCCCGCCACCTGTTCGTAAAGTTCCTCCTCGGGCTGGCCCGACTGTAATACGTCCGACAGGATAACCACCCGACGGCTCCGCGTGCTTTGCTGGTTCAGAAACCGAAGAGCCAGCGTTAGCCCCGCCACGTCGTTGTTGTACGAGTCGTCAATCAGTTCGCAATTATTGATGCCTTCTTTCTGCTCCAGCCGCATCGATACGGGCCGCAGCCGGTTCAGTCGCAACTGAAGGGCGTCCCCATCGAACCGGCGCAGGGTCAGCATCGTCACCAGACAGTGAATCAGATTTTCGACCGAAGCCGGATCGGTGAACGGTATCCGCAACTCATACGAACCCGCCGGGCCGGTCAGCAGCAACCGATCGGCGGTAAGGGTAGCCTGATAGAGCGCGTCTTTGCCGGTCAGCGACCAGGTCACGAAACGCATATCGGGGTTCACCGCTTTGAGCAGGAGCCGGATTTCTTCATCGACATCGCTGTAGTCGACACAATATACCAGCGAGCTGGCGTGAATAAACAGCCGTAGCTTCTCGGCTATTTTTTGTTTGCGGGTCCGGAAGCCCTCGTCGTGGGCGGTACCGATGTTGGTGAATATCCCCAGGGTAGGCCGGATAATAGCTTCGAGGGCCGCCATCTCGTGCGACTGCGAGATACCGGCTTCGAAGATGCCCAGCGTATGCCGCTCGTTGAGTTCATGTACCGACAGTGGTACCCCCAGCTGCGAGTTATAGCTTTTAGGGCTTCGGGCAATTACGTATTCGTCGGCCAGCAACTGAGCCAGCCATTCTTTCACAATCGTTTTGCCGTTACTACCCGTGATGCCGATCACCGGAATCCGAAACTGCCGCCGGTGTTCGGCCGCCAGTTTTTGCAGCAGGTGCAGGCTACTGTCGGCCTCGATAAACTCCGCGTCGGGGTAGTTGATCAGTTCGGCCTGCCGGTCAGGGCTGAGCGCCCCTCGCTCCACGACAAACTGACGAACGCCGGTCTGGTAGAGATCATGGATGTAATCGTGCCCATCGTGGTGGCTTCCGCGGATGGCAAAAAAAACGGCTTCGTCGGCCGCACCGGCAAGCTGTCGGGAGTCGGTGAGCCAAACGGGCCGGATGGAATGTTGGGTTGGTGTCATAAGCAGATGCCCTTCTGATTACATCCAGCCCCGGCGCTTAAAGTAGATCACCTCGCCCACGGCGATAGCGGTCATAGCGGCCAGCGTCCAGAAATAACCGGTCTGGGTGCGTAGTTCAGGCATGTTATCGAAGTTCATGCCGTAGATACCGGCGATGAACGTCAGCGGAATAAAAATCGACGAAATAATCGTCAGTGTCTTCATAACCGAATTCATGCGGTTGTTTACAATGGAGTAGTACACATCCATCAGCCCCGCAATCTGCTCCCGGTATGACTCCAGGGTTTCAATAACCTGGTTCACGTGGTCGGCCAGGTCGCGCAGGAACGGCATGGTCGATCGCTGAATCAGGTCCGACTCTTCGCGCAGCAGGACGCCCAGCATGTCGCGAAGCGGGTTGACCACCCGCCGGATATAGGCCAGCTCCCGTTTCAGCTGGTAGAGCGTAGCCAGCGTCTGCTGGTTGGCCCGTTGCTGCACGATATAATCTTCCAACTCGTCCATTTTTTCACCGATCCGCTCGGTAATGACCAGGTAGTGGTCAACGATCAGGTCCATGAGCGCATACATCAGGTAATCAGGACCGTTCCGCCGGGTTTTACCCGACGACGCCTTGATCCGTTCGATGACGGGCTGAAAAATATCCATCGATCGCTCTTCCTGAAAGGTGATCAGGAAGTTTTTCCCCAGCACCAGACTGACGTGTTCGGCTTCGATCTCCTGTTGCCGCCGGTTGTGGTGCAGCATCTTGAGAGTCACGTATACAATACTCTCGTTAGCCTGCGTATCGTCGTAGAGGTCGACCTTAGGCTTCTGCTCCACGTTCATCACGTCTTCGAGCAGCAGCGGGTGCAGCTGAAACTGCTCGCCCAGTCGCTGCACCACTTTAGGCTCATGGATGCCGTCGACGTCGATCCAGGTGATGTGCGGAATCTCTTCGGCGGGCAGGCGGCACGCGCTCAGCCGCGCATTATCGTCGACGTGGTAATCGGTGCTGTTATAGTCGATGCGCTTGATGCGGGTGGCATGCTGAATTTCTTCGCCTACGTAGGTAAGCGTACCGGGCGATGTACCGAGCATTTTCTCGGCCGAACGGTACCGTCGGTGTTTCGACATAAAGGGGCGTTTACGCGTGATTCCCTGCGTTTCGGACTCGTCTCCGTGACTGCCTTATTTTTTACGACCCAAAGATAAACCAAGTCGGCTGGTAGGTGGTCAAATGAACACAAATTCGTAGTTTACGACCATGCACCGCCCTTCCTTACTCATCGTTATTCTTGCCGGTCTGGTTACCGCCTGTAGCAGCGGCCAGACGGCCCTTCGTCACGGCCAGTTCGATCTGGCCGTGCAGCGTGCTTCGTTCCGGCTCAACCAGAACCCCGGCCTGAGCAAACGGGGCCATCGGCTGGCCGGGCTGGTTCTGAAAGAGGCTTTTGAACGAGCCTACCGGCAACACCAGACCACGATCCAGCGCCTGTCGGCGGCCGATAAACCCCGCCCCGGCGAGCCCGGTCCGTTTCGCTGGGAAGCCGTTCATGCTGAGTATGAGCAGCTCCAGACCCTGACCGATAACGCAGCCCGGTGCCGCAGCTGCGCCGACTGGCTTTCGGCGTATCCGGCCTCGTATGCCGACCGCCAGAACGAGGTTCGGCAACTGGCTGCCGAAGATCGCTACGAGCTGGCCGAAGAAGCTTTCGCCTACCGGGAAGAGAACCGGCTCGCGGCCCGGGATGCGTATGCAAACTATAAGAAAGCCCTCGACTGGGTACCTGATTACCGACAGGCCCGGGGCAAGGCCGCTGATGCGTTCCCGTTCGCCATCCTGCGCGTGGTCGTCGAACCCCTCAGCCCGACGAATGAAATCAGTTCGTCTGACAACGCCGAGCTGGAAAAACTTATTTTTAACGAGCTCAGGCAGAACGACATCCCCGCCCCTCTGGTACGACTTTACCCGCCCACCGAAACCGCGGGCGACGGCTATCTCATTCATGAGGTGGTTCAGATGCAGGTGACAGACTACGACTCCTACGATGAAAACCGTTCTTCATCGACGACAACGGTCTACAGCAATCAGGAGTACAAAGTGGGTGAGAAAAAAATCAACGACTCCACCACCGTCGACATCATGGAAAAAGTGTCGGGTAAGCTGACTACCTACCGGCTGGAGATCAGCGCTGAACTCGCCCTCCGGCTGCGCGCCCTCGACACCCAGACCGGCCGCGAACGCTGGCACGACACCGTCTGGGAGACCCGCAGCTGGGTAACCGAGTGGCAATCGTTCAGTGGCGACAACCGGGCCCTTAACGGAAGCAGTCTCCTGTCGGCCAACCCATTCCCCCCGTCGCGCTGGGAACTGTACCGCAGCATGCGCGACGAACTGGCCAGCGATGTTGCCCGCCGACTCCGGACCCGATACGCCCGCGAGGAACCCTAACAACCTTTCTGCTTACATAGCTTCCAGTTTTTAAAATTCGATACTGGTATCTGCGTTTACGTTCATCCACACCCCAGTTCACCATGCGTATCATAAAAACTGCCGGTCTGCTGCTCGGTGTCATTGCCGCCTTGGTAGCGGCCTACCTGTCCATCAGTTACGCCCACTTATCTCCCAGCGTTCGGGCTAAAGAGCGGCTGCTGGCCAGCGCCCTCCGGAAAGCCGGGTACCAGCCCCGTTACTGGCTGATATCGGGCTACCGTCCCCCCTGGCTGAACCGGCTGATGCCCCTGTCAGCTAAAAAAAGCAGTCATCAGCAGGGTCTGGCTATCGATATTTGGGTAGGTGACATCAACCGGGACGGGAAGTGGACCGATGCCGATGTGCAGATCGTAGCCCGTCTGCTGGACAAACTGGACCAGACAAACCCGGCCAGCCAAGGCGGACTGGGACTTTATCATAAGTCGGCCCCCCGCATGGTCCACTTCGACGTATCGGGCAAACACCGGCATTGGGATTACTAACCGGGCCCTATCTTTACCGGCCCTAACGATTGCTTTTCATGGCTGACCCCGCCCTTCTTCATCTCGCCCAGGACCCGGTAATGGCCCGGATCATTGCCGCAACGCCGAGCCCGAAAATTTTTGGCGACTACGCCGACGACGTTTATCTGGCGCTGCTGGAAAGCATCGTTTCGCAGCAGATCTCGGTAAAAGCCGCCGACGCCATCTTCACCCGGTTTCGGGCGCTCTTTCCGGACGGGTACCCGCATGCCGATGCGCTGCTGGCCAAACCAAACGACGAGCTGCGCGGAGCAGGGCTGTCGGCCCAAAAGATCAGTTACCTCCGAAGCGTGGCGGAATTTTCGCTGAGCCGGGCGGGTCAGTCCGAAGAGGCCGAACTACTGGCGTTTGACCGGGCGCGCCTGGACCCGATGACCGATGAAGAGATCGTTCAATACCTGCTGCCGATCCGGGGCGTGGGCCGCTGGACAGTAGAGATGCTGCTTATGTTCGTACTGGACCGGCCCGATGTATTTCCGATCGACGATCTGGTTATCCGCCAGCGGCTTATCCGGGCGTACCCCGAACAGACGGAGGGGCTGACGGGCCGGGCGCTCTACAAGGTCATTCACCAGATTGCCGACGCCTGGCGACCCTACCGAACCACCGCTAGCCGCTACCTCTGGCGTTGGAACCCTACAGCCGTTTCACCAGCACCTGCACCTTAGACTGCACACTGATCAGGACCTGCACCCCGTCGGGCCGGACTACGATGCGCTGGGGTACCATACGAAACTGGTCTACATCCAGTGCCGTTTTCTCGCCCCCTTTGCTGCGCGCAAAAGCGGTTTCGATCTTGCCCGGAATCTGATCGATCTGGGTCCGGAGCGGAACGACCATGGCGGCCTGGAGGGTATCGCGCAAACGGTCGTGCAGAAGCCAGTCGGCCGTGGCAAAAATGCGTTCCTTAGTATCGACGTCGAAGTCAACGTATTCTACTTTGAGCGTGTTGTTGAGGGTGTCGTAGGCCGGCTGGCCCCGAAAGTAAAGCGTACCGTTGACGGAACCCCGCACGTCGGTCCGCAAAATCAGCGACCGTCCGTTGCCGTATACGGTAGCGTTCTTGACGGTAATATTTCCGCCGGCCAGCTCCAGCTTGCGCTCGGGCAAACTCCGGGTCAGCACCCGGTTCAGATCGGCATACGGAATAAACGCCAGCACCTGCAGCCGCGATGCGCCGGGCAGCTTGTTGCGCCGTTGCAGCCGGGGCAGCTTTTCCAGCTCAAGCTCAACCGGTCGGGGACCAACGCGCGTTTCGACCCGGAAGGCGATCTGCAACGGCACTGTAATACGTTGCCGGTTACCATAAACCGGGGCTGCGGCCACACTGAACGGACGCGGTATCAGCCATAACTCCTCGGGCTTGCGCGTAATCCGGAGGGGTTTCTGTACGTCGCGCCAGACTTTTCGGATGTGTTTATCGAGCCGCAGCTCGTTATGAACGGCTTTGTCGATGGCGAGTTCTATCTCGGCCTTGCGCTTGTTCAGGATTGTATCGGCCAGTTTGGTGATATTGACCCTGATACCCAGCAGCCGCACCGTGGGCTTCTGTATCCACTGGTAATTCTCGAAGCGCGAGCGGGTAGCCAATCGCCAGTTTTCGCCAACGGTCAGGGGCGATGCAAAATTGACCGACAGCGCGCACAGAGTCCGTCGTTTCCTGTGCTTGCGGAGACCGATGGGGTTGCTGTACCAGACTTTCAGCGGAGCCGACAGATACACCCGCTGTCGGTCATACCGAATCTGTACCGGACCGGTCCGCTCGACCCGCAGCCGCCAGGCCTCCCCTTTCTTGCCTTCAAACGTTTCTTCCGTAACCAGCACCGGGTTGAGCGACTGGTTGATCTTGCGTTCGAGGTCTTTGATCTGGAAGGTAATATCTCCCGCCACATACGAAATAGGATCAGGTATGGCTGGTTCAAAATCCTGCTGGGCCGGCGCTTTGGACCGAACCCGGTTACAGCTAACCGAAAGGCTAAAAGCCAGCGCAAAAACAATAAATCCGATGATCCGTTGAGCATTCATTTGCTACAACAAACCATCGGATTGCCAAAATGTTAGCCTACTAAAAAAGTAGTCTTTATTTCCGAATAAGTACTTTAGGCGCCGAATCCGTTTCGCAACCGCATCCTTTACCACAACCAGCCTGTTTTACCGCCACCGACCGGTAAGCTCGCCAGCCCAGATAGCCCAGTGCCAGTCCCAACAAAAGTAGTATGATCAGCTCCTGCATGACAACGCGATTGTAACGATGAATGATAAACGATAAACGCGATTGAGATCAATATCATTCATCATTCATCATTCATCATTCATCATTCATCATTCATCATTCATCATTCATCATTCATCATTCATAAAAATCATTTCCAGCCGTTGCGCTCGGCGAGTCGGTTGATATGCTGGTAGTGGTGCTCGCTATGCCAGGCGTAATGAGCGGCCTGCTCGGCGAGGGTGTAGGTATAGCCGCTGCCGGGATGGTAAAACGTACGGGCCAGACCCGCTTCGTCGAGCTGGCTCAGCACAGCCACCCAGCGCTGGTGCAGACTACGCAGAATAACCAGCGACGGCGCGATATCGAGCCGTGAGTCGGGCAGCGTGGCCCAATCGCCTTCTTCGTAGGGTTTTATGGTTGGATTGGCTTCGGTCAGGGCTAGCTTGGTTCGTATGTAGCCGTTCATGTGGCTATCAGCCACGTGGTGTACCAGTTGACGGACAGTCCAGCCTTCGGGGCGGTAGGGCGTATCGAGCCGGTCGTCGCCCCACTTTCCCACTAGTTCGGTTAGCTTTATGGGTAACTCGTCGAGGCCGACGATATGCTGGCTGGTTTCGGCAGTACTGTAGGACTGGCCGAAGGTAAATGTACCGATCGGGTACCGAAGCGCGTTAAAATCCTGCGTAGATGATCCGATATTCATTTTTAAATTGAACTGGGTTAGGTCGACACATGTATCTGGGGGTGTGAAGTACGTTTTTTATCGGGAAACCGCATCATATTAACCAGAATACCCCAAAAGTTGTCTATAGTCTATGCAGGCTCGTAGCAACAGAGTTTATCAATCTGCTAGCACTGGATTACCATGGTCGTACGATCAACTTGTTACGAACTGCACACGGTCACATTGATAGACGAGGCAAGCCATGTGGACAAGCTGACAGGTTTTTGCAGCCTGTAGAAGAAAATAGCCCGGCCACGGTGCCTGCTGACGGCAACTGGCTGGCCCCAAACCAACAACCGGCTGTCACTTTTTGGGGCTTAGTGTTCCCTAAAATTCCATTTGGAATTATCGCTGTTGACATCGAATTCCGCCAGTGTCGGGGTGCTATCTCCCGAAGAGACCAGCGCCAGCTTCTTTTTTGAATTTGGCACGATCTTAGGCATTATCCGGTAACTGCCGTCTGTCAGTTGATCGATTCGCCACAACTGTTCAGGGGCACCGGTAAACGCCGGTACCGTTGTTAGTTCGGCATCGGCAGTAGCCGCCAGGGCCCGATCGGTTCCGGCCAGCACGATCTTGTAATAGGGTCCACCCAGATAGCCGGTGGTATCCGGCGCATCGGTAATGGTCCATTTCTGGTGGGGGCGCGCCATATAGTCGCCTATTCTTACCTTGATCTCTCCGGTTGGCCAGTTTTTCACGACATCGGCTAATTGCTGGGCCGGAACGGGCTTTATGGGGTCGTTGCTGGGCTGGCCAAAGCCGCGTACAACGGGCATTCGGGTGAAATCAACGGCCAGTTCGAGACCATAGCCTCGTCGGACCGATTCGATTTCATACGTACCTTCTCTGAACTTTTCACCGGCAAGCGGCCACCCGTCTTTCCAAACCACCGGCAGTATGCCCAGCACACTTCGACCACCCTGCTCCAGATCGGCTTCGTAATGGAGAGACATTTTTTCAACTCCTTGCTCCAGTATGATGTGGCCAAAATGCCCGGGGCCAATCAACCCTCCCCGGGTAGCCACTACCAGTTTACCGCCCCCTTCCAGCATGCTTCGGCCTACGTTATCGAGGTAAGGGCCGGTTATTTTTTTAGATCGACCCACTACCACATTGTAGGTCGAGTTGGCCCCATCGCAGCAACTGCCGTGCGTGGCCAGCAGGTAGTACCAGCCGTCGCGGTAGACGAGTGTGCTGGCTTCGCAGACGATGGCTACATCTACCGGTTTGTTCCCGGCCTTGAGTTTCCCGGTTTTGGGGTCTAGCTCAATCAGGCGGGTATAGCCAAAATAGGTACCGTAGGTGAGCCATAGTCGCCCGGTAGTCGGGTCCAGCATCAGGCCGGGATCAATGGCGTCATTCTCTTCGTAGCCATCGGAGGTCGCTACCACAATCGGTTCGGAGTACTTGAAGTCAGGGGATTTAGGGTCCAGACTCTTGTTCCACATGGTCAGAATAGCGCCTTTGTGGCTGGGAGAACCACCGGTGGCTCCGTAGACAACCAGGTAACGATCCCCAATTTTGAGAACGTCGGGGGCCGCTCCCCCACCCGGCCTTACCCCACCACCGTACCAGGTCCAGCCATCGTCAGAGATCAACCCGCCACCGCCGGTGCCGAAGGTGAAATACTTACCGTCACATGCAGCGATCGTTGATGGATCGTGGATAAACGGTCTTCCGATCTGGGCTAGTACGGTTTGCGTTATCAATAAGACAAGTAAGGTTATCAGGCCAGTTACGTGCATTCGTTTCATGAAGCGGTTCGTTTTACTACCATGGGGTTTTATCAGGAGGGCTTTTGTCATACCGACGGAAGGGTCTCTGGGAATTCAGAAAGTAAATCCTTCCATTATCAGGATGACAAAAAATGGATGCCATCAGTTAGCCAATTACTCGGATCCAATTCGGAAGTTTTTCACGGGTGTCCCTTTTTCGTCCAAAAAGCGAACGCAGAAATTAGCCATACCCGGCCCGTTTATGACGGCTCCCCGGATGATGTTTCGTCCCTTCTTCAGCGTTAGTCGGGCCGAGGTGCCATTATCGGCAATCATGTCCCGGTCGCCGGAAAGCAGCAGGGCTTCCTGACCATTCAACCACCACATGCTGCCGGAATTACAGCCTGCCGCCATCCGGACATTTTGCATTTCTTCGGGGCAATCGATGACCGTGACCAGCCAGACCAGTATGCCGTATTTGGGCTTGTTAAGGGCGTAGGTAAAATGGTATAAATTGACGTTGAAAGCCTTGCTGTCCAGCGCGTACCACCTTAGTTCCTGAGTTCCCACCTTTACGGTTTCGCCAGACCGGGGAACGGTGGCATAATCGCTGGAGAAGTTATCGGCCGAAAACGTGGTTCTGAGGTAGTTGTCGGTGAATATATTATTTCGGGCGATATCTTTCTTCACGGGTTCCAGCATCAGCCACCGCTGAATAAAGCCCCTAGCGTCCGGTGTTTTTTGGGCGGCAGAGGCCGGTATGAAGTGTCGGGATAGCGTATGGGTCGTATCGCCTTTTATCGGTATGGGCGGGAGCGGAAGTCGCTGACCCGGTCCCTGCGCAAAGGCGGTAAAGCCACCGGGTTGGCAGGCGGATAAAGCGACCAGAGTTACCCCCAGCAGCCAGGGGTTGCGTAGTCCATTCATAGCAGATTTCTCGGGTAAGGGTCCGTGTTTCTACAGTAAGCGTAGTTTGGCCAAACCTACTTAGTGAAGCGAATCTACCAGAACGAAGACCGGTTAAAGCATCATAAAAGTCTATCTGACAATACGATGATAATCTGTACGCACAGCATAGCCTCCTGGCAAATCAGTACGGTGTGCCGACAGGCCTGGGATACGGTGAAAATGAGTGAGCCAGGATTGATCCTGCATCCATTCAACAAAAGGCAAGGCCATTATACACCCTTGCACTATTGAGCGACATCTGCCAGTGACTAGTATATGTTGCCTAGTCATAAGGCCTATAATTGAAACAGTACGCTCATTGCTGTCACTTTTGCCGGAGTCTACTTTTGTAGTCATCCTCCACTGAAAACGGCAATGAAAACGAAACGCAGGCTAACGGATGGGCTTCTTCGCAAAAAGAGCCTTTACAGAAAGCGGTCCCGTGGCCGCAGCTCATACCGATTCGAGCCAGACAGAACAGGTTGCTCAGGCTGGTGCTCGTATGGTTAGCAGGCGGCCAGCATCCATCCCTGCCCAAGCGTGTAAATGTATTCTGAGTATCAGTACTGACCAGCCAGCTGCTTTTCGTGGATGGCTGCACTTCCTCACGACGACATTAGGAGACTAACAATACCGTTGACACTTCATCATGGAAACGAACCAACAGCATATAATCAAGGTAGTCCAACACCTGCTGGAAGGGCTAAACGTACGGGTAACACGCCGAACTGTTCGCCAGGCGCTTGAGTCGCATCCTGCCTTTCCGAGCCTGGCGAGTTTAACCGACGTCTTTAGTGAATGGGGCATCGAAACAATGGCCGTTTGCCTGTCAGACAGCCACCTGCTGGAAGTCAGTTATCCGTTTATTGCCCAGCTGGACACCAACGACGAGGTGGAGTACGTGGTAGTGACCCAGGTTCAGGGAGCTGAGATTGTCTATTTTCATCCCCAGGCGGGTTTGGTTCGCGAGCCCATCGCGACGTTTGGTCGGCGCTGGCAGGGGATCAGCCTGCTGACCGAAGCCAACAAAACCTCGGGAGAGAGCCAATACGAGGCTAAGCATCGGCAAGAAGTGCAGGCATCATATCGGCGCCCGTTCTTTTATACCGCCCTCACCTTGCTGGCTATGTTGATCGCCATACAGGCTCCCTCCTGGTCCTGGTTAGCGCTGTTTGCGGGTAACGTGTCCGGTCTTTTCGTGTGTGTCGCCCTCTGGTCCGAAGAAGCCAGCCAGAGTGCTTTTTCGTACCTGAAAAAACTATGCGGTATCAGTCCCAAAACGGATTGTCATCAGGTCGTTAATTCACCAGCGGGAAAACTGTTTGGCTGGTTCAGCATGGCCGAGATTGGGCTTGTTTATTTTGGTAGCTGCCTATTGGCAATGGCCTGGGGTGGGGCGCTGGTGGTGAGCACACTGGCGTGGCTGAACGCTGCTGCACTGCCCTATACAATTTTTTCGGTGAGCTATCAGGCGTTCGTCCTGCGTAAATGGTGTACACTTTGTCTGATTGTGCAGATCACCCTTTGGCTTACTTTCGGCCTGCACGGCTGGGTAGCCAATGGCTATGGGACGGCCTTTACCAGCGTTTCGGTAGCAAGTCTGCCGCTGGTAGCCGCTGCTTTTCTACTGGTGAGCCTGACCTGGGTTTTTGTTAAGCCACTTCTTGAGCATACGCGAACCATCCGGCTGACCGAACGGGCGCTGGCTCGGTTCAAACGCAGCGATACGCTGTTTGTTACCTTGCTGGACGCCCAACCCGTAGTTGCCATGGAGACAATGCCGGCCGAACTGGTGTTGGGAAATCAGGATGCGCCCGTTACGATTACAGTTGTCAGTAATCCCTTCTGTGTACCCTGTGCCGATGCGCACGCTATACTAGAGAAGATACTGGCTATCTACCCCGACGAGGTACGGGTTATCGAGCGGTTTGCCGGCAATACCCGGCCGGAGTACTCCGACTCCAATCGCATAGCGCAGCACTTAATTGGACTAAGCGGGCAGCCCATTCTCCAGGAGGCTTTGCACTCGTGGTATACCCATAAGGATTTTGAGCTACTGCAGGCAGCTTATCCCGCCGATCCCACCATTGACACTGCCAGGGCCCACCACCAGCACATGGCTTGGTGTGACAGGACCAAAATAGAATATACACCATCCGTTTTCGTTAACGGGCGATTGCTGCCCGACTTGTTTACAATCAACGACTTACTGGTGCATCTGCGGTACGTCATAAGCCGTTGCGAGACATCCGGCGTTCTGACTCACTAATCGAAAGAACCAATGGCTTTTCCTTTCTTTCGCCAGTACGATCTAATGGATTGCGGGCCGGCCTGCCTCCGCATGGTTGCCCGCTATTATGGCCGGCAGTACAGCCTGCAATCCCTGCGGGAGAAAATAGATATGAGCCGGGAAGGCGTTTCACTGCTGGGTATAAGTGAGACAGCTGAAGCGCTTGGTTTTCGGACAATGGCGGTAAAGATTTCCTTCGATCAACTTTTTTACAAAGCTGTGCTGCCCTGCATTGTACATTGGCAGCAGAATCATTTCATCGTTGTCTACCGAACCCAGAAAAGCCGATTGGGCTGGCTGGCTTCGCCACGGCGCGTGTTTGTGGCCGACCCGGCGCTGGATCTACTCGAACTGACAGAAGAAGAGTTCCTGGATGGATGGGTCGGCACTGACCGTTCGGAGAAAGCAACGGGTGTAGCCCTGTTGATCGAGCCCACGCCCGCCCTGGTCGATCTGGATGACGAACCGCGCACCGGAGCCGTGGGCTTTAGCCGTCTGTACGGGTACCTCTGGCCATATCGTTCTCTGTTGATTCAGTTAGTTCTCGGCATGCTGGTTGGTAGTGGCCTGCAACTAATCCTTCCCTTCCTGACCCAGTCAATTGTCGATGTTGGCATCAATACCCACAATATTGGTTTCATTCATCTGGTACTTTTTGCCCAGCTGGCGCTGTTTGCCGGGCGGACCACTGTCGATTTTATCCGGAGCTGGATTCTGCTGCATGTCAGTGCGCGCATCAATCTGCAACTGCTCTCCGATTTTTTCATCAAGCTGATGAAGCTCCCCATGTCCTACTTCGATGTCAAGATGATGGGTGACATCATGCAGCGCGTTGGCGACCACCAGCGGGTTGAGAATTTCCTGACGGGCCAGACGCTGTCAACCCTTTTTTCGGTCCTGAATCTGGTGGTTTTTGGTCTGCTGCTGGCGGCCTATAACTCGACCATTTTCTTAGTCTTCCTGGTGGGCAGCGTCTTGTATGGCCTTTGGGTAAAGCTCTTCATGAAGCAACTCCGCAAAATCGATTACCGCTTATTCGATATGTCGGCGCGGAGCCAGGGGGCATTGGTGCAACTGATTCAGGGAATGCAGGAAATAAAGCTGCACAACTGCGAAAAATCCAAACGGTGGGAATGGGAGCAGCTACAGTTAAAGCAACATCGGGTGCAGATTAAAACACTGGCGCTGAGCCAGTATCAGCAAGCCGGGGCGTTTTTTATCCACGAAGGAAAAAACATATTCATTACTTTTTTGTCCGCTCAGGCCGTTATTGAAGGCAACCTGACCTTAGGTGGCATGCTGTCCGTACAATATATCATTGGTCAGCTCAACAGCCCCATTGAGCAGCTGATCCGGTTTGCTCAATCCTGGCAGGAAGCGCAGATCAGCTTAGAGCGACTCAATGAGATTCACCAGTTAGCGGATGAGGAACCGGTCGATACACCGCTGGTAACCACCCTCCCTGCCCGGGGAGGTATCCGGCTACAGGATGTGACATATAGCTATCCCGGCGCCGGCAACGGGCCTGTACTCCAGGGAGTCAGCCTGCGTATTCCGCCGGGAAAAATAACAGCCATTGTCGGATCGAGTGGTAGCGGAAAAACTACGCTGCTAAAGCTGCTGCTGAAAGTATATGATCCGACCGCCGGTGAGGTGTTGATTGGCGAACCATTGCCCCATACCACCCGATCGCGTTCGGCTCAGGGACCAGCATCGCCCACGCCCAACGCCCGGCCGGGTAATGCCTCGGGACTACGGCTTAGCCAGATCAGTCATCGGGCCTGGCGCAGAGAGTGCGGTGTTGTCATGCAGGATGGATTCATCTTTTCGGATACCATACTACGGAATATTGCGGTTGGCGACGAGTACCCCGATCCGGCAAACGTGAGTCATGCCCTGCACATTGCGAATCTGCAGGATTTTATCGACACACTCCCCCTGGGGCTGAGCACAAAAATTGGGGCAGAAGGAAACGGGCTTAGTCAGGGCCAGAAACAACGGATTCTGATTGCCCGGGCGGTCTATAAAAATCCCCAATACATCTTCCTCGACGAGGCAACCAATGCGCTGGATGCTAATAATGAACGGATTATACAGGAAAATTTAAACGACTTTTTCCGCGGGCGTACCGTCATTGTTGTAGCCCACCGGCTCAGTACGGTAAAGCATGCCGACCAGATCATCCTGATGGATAAGGGTCGTATTGCCGAAATCGGTACGCACGCCGAATTGACCGCCCGACGGGAGGGCTACTTTCATCTGGTCAGAAATCAACTCGAATTAGGAAATTGATTCAAACGCATATGATCCCATCGCCCCGAACCGCAGCAAAGACATCAACCCGGCCCCCGGAACCGCCAGCCCGGGTCACTTATGATGCCGCCGGACGGTCAGACGCGCTGAGCGAAGTACTCGCTCACCCCCCGTCGTCCATTGTACGATGGGGTACGTCCGTATTCCTGGGGGCGCTGATTTTGTTACTGGCCGGGGCCTGGCTAATCCACTACCCAGACGTTATTCAGGGCACGGTACTGATCACGACGGAACGCCCTCCGCTCAAACTGCTGGCCAAAGCCAATGGACGCTTAACGGCACTCCTGGTTCATGACAATGCGATGGTGAAGCGGGGAGCGCTACTGGCCGAGATTGAAAATACGACCCGGCTGGAAAACGTACCGGCATTACGGCGGTTCATAACCGACGCCCGCCAGTTTCTGAACGACCCAACTCTTCCGTTACCCCTACTGGCCGACCACACAACGCTGGGCGATGTGCAGGAAGACTATAATCAGCTTGTGAAAAGTTACCGGGACTATAAACGCCTGCTCACCGATGCCTATTACGGTCAGCAGGCGCGTACACTGCGTCAACAAATTGGTGACTATCAGCAGCTCATTGACCTCAACGAGCGACAGCTAGCCCTCATTGAGCAAGAGTACACGAATGCCGACCAGACCTACCAGATAAATGCATCCCTGTATCGACAAAAACTATACGCCCGGCTGGAGTTTCTGGCTATGGAAAACAGCTATCTGCAAAAGAAGAAAGAACGGGAAAGTTTCCGGAAAATTATTGTCGAAAACCGCCTGACCCTGACGGATAAACACCAGCAACTCTCCGAACTAACCCACCAGTTTTTACAGCAGACCCGCGCCCACCGCGACAAGATCGACCAGCACATTCGCAGCATTGAGAATGCCCTGCAGATCTGGCAGCATACCTACCTGCTCACGGCCCCCGCTGACGGCAGAGTCCTTTTCCTTAAGCAACTGAACCAGGATCAACCGGTTCGTACGGCAGATACACTGTTTGCTCTATTGCCGGCCATCCAGCAGCCATTTGTGGGGTTTGTCACAGTAGCTGCCCCTGGTACCGGTAAAGTAGAGGTTGGCCAGTTGGTTATTCTTAAACTTAATGATTTCCCGGCCCGCGAGTATGGCGTACTGCGGGGGCGGGTAACCGCCATTTCCCCCACAACGACGCCTGGTCGGTACCGGCTCAGCGTGAGCTTACCCAATGGGCTGCTCAGCAGCTACGGCCAACAGCTTAAGGTTAACTCGGAAGCCTCGGGTTCGGCGGAAGTGGTTACCAACGACCTGCGACTACTGGAGCGGGCTTACCAACGTTTACGGGGAGGGATCGAATGATGAAGCAATTTCTAAGTCAAGGTGTCATACATCGATAACGCGTAAGGCAGCAGTTGGTGATGGCCCTGAAGGTTCAGCTTTTTCATGATGTTATGCCGGTGATTGTTAACAGTAGCCACACTTCTGCATATGCGGTCCGCAATCTGATTATTAGTGAAACACTGTGCAATCAGACACAAAATCTCCCGCTCGCGACTACTAAGCCGGTTAAGGTCACTCATCGTGGCCGGTTTGGGAGGCAATTTGGCCGCCAGTTCTTCAACTACCTGATGCGCCAGCGGAGTAACGTATTCGCGGTTCTCCAAAACCTCCTGTACGCAATAGAACAACTCGGCAAAGCCCGAGTTGACAAACAAATACCCTTTCACATTTAACTTGAGAGCTTCCGCCAGGAAATCGGGCCGACGGCTTTTTGCATAAATAATGCACTTAATCGGCATCCGGTGTTCTTCAATGTAGCGCACAATGTCAATACCGCTAAGACCCGGCATTTCGGCACCTAATATGACCAGGCTTGGGTATTGTTGCTGAATGAGCTTTAGTGCTTCACGCCCGTCTGTTATGCAGCCGCGCACATAAAGTCGCCTGGCCTGTAACGATTCTTTCAATGTTTCGCACAATAACATATCCTGCTTCGCGATCAGGATACCACCAGGTGGAATTGGTTGAGTTAGCATGGAGTAAGGAAGTATCAATAAGAGATATCGCAATACTACATTTTTGTTGCAGAATAGTACAACTATTTCCCTAATTATATTCGCAATAAAAATAGATTTAACAAATTGACTATGAGTATATTATTATCACAACTGACAGTTATACTTTCGCCCGATCGAGTTGCGCATACAGGGCTGATGGTTGCTCTTGCGATAAAAATAGTTGAACTAGTTAATAAAGATCTGCCTGTACGGGAGCATGTACTTGCTGTTGGCTGTCGATAGTGGCCTTGAGCTGGCTTATCCTTGTCTTAAACGTATCATCAGCCAGCAACTGGTCGACTCGCAGTCGGATTACAGACGCCGGATCGCTGATCTGGCAACGCAGTCCAATTTTATGGTAAACGATACGGGCTATATTACCGGGCGTATCTTTATGTATATCGGCAGGGTTATCGATTCCCAGCATCGGAACAGTGGCCGCCATGCATTCTTTTATTGAGTTGAGGCCACCATGAGTAATCATCAGCGCACAATGGGGAAGTAGCGCTTGCTGGTTGAGGTAGCTGACCACCTGTATATTAGCCGGAATGGCAGCCGGATCAAATGCGTCGCTGGCCAGGGAGCGGCCTGTTGAAATCACCACCTGGTAGGTGGGTAGCCCACCCAATGCTTTTAGTAGCTGATGAATAAACTGGGTGTATTGTGCGGCATCATTACCCGCCAGCGTACCAATTCCGCAGTAAATCAATGGGACACCCGGTCTTTTCTGTGCCAGTATGGCTTTGGTTGTATCATCCATCGGCTGAGCATCCTGATTCCAGTAATGCAGCACCCGCTCATCGGCCGAGTGTCTGATCCAGGGATACTCGAACGTATCGTCCATCAGAATCAATGTCTTAACCCCAGGCAAGACATCATAGCAATACATAGCCGACTGGCGACTAGACCGAACGGCTACCCCTAAACGTTTGGAAAGTCGGCGCTGAAAATAGTCGTCAGTTCGGCCCGTAAAAGCAACAGCATTGACTCCCTGACGAATGGTTTTTGTCAGAAATTGCCGAATCCAGAGGTATCTGCAATACCACGAACTACCCCAGCCACCACTGGCCACGTATCCCGAATTCAGCGGAGGAACGTGAGCCGCCCGGCGCGTAGATAATTTTGTGTTGATCAGATAGATAGACGAGATAAAGGACTTAAAATAAGCATAGTAGTGGTTCAGGTGCTCGTCGAGGTAGATAACATCGGGCTGTTGTGATTGGTACAGCTTATGTGCAGCCGCGATACCCTGTACAAATTCACGATAACGGGCTCGCAGGAAGCCAGGATCAGTAGCCGACTTCAGGAAAGTACCAAGAAAACTGGTCAACGTAGTTACTTCATAGGTGGGCATGTAGGTAAACGGCACGAAGTCAAAGCCATTTCGTACCACGAGGTCAGCGACAGACGGTGTACCCCCAAAGACAATCGTAAAGCCCCGATCACGCAGGTCATTGGCCAGTCCGAAGCAGGGCGTGTAATGACTGGGCGTGGGCAACATTAAAAATAAGGCTTTTTTCATATTCGCTCACCTCTACGCCCGGCCGGTACAGGGTATGCCGAAGGGGCACGATACTGATGACAACCTATGACGTGTATGACAAGGGGGTTTAAGAAAAAGGGAACGCTCGGTACTACGAAGTACGAGCGTTCCTGGGGTTGGTTTTAATTACAGGGAGGGAAGTTCGGAAGCGTGTTGCTGCAGCCTGAACCGCCACCACCACCGCCTGGAGGTCCACAAAGTGTTGAGCAATCCCCTGGGGTACCACTGGGGAAGCCGATGAGTGAGCCATTACAGACGCAGTACCGGGTGCTGCCTCCTTTAATACTTTTTATCTGCTCCCTTGACAGTAGCGCATTGGCGAGTTCCTGAATTTTCTTTTTCATGTGTTACTTGTGACTATGTTTGTTGATGAAGCATGTACTGGTTTCCAAGACCGCATCTTCCGTGCACTGAATATCGGCCTTAGTATGGATCAAAGGTAGGCTCCTGCGCTTCGCTCATCAATAAGCGATATAGTTCATTTATTGGCACTAACAGTAGTAGAAGCCTATCAGTTTTTATGCATGTATATCTACAACTCAGCTTATTTCAGTGTCTTTGCCCCACTTTTTTGTGAACGGATTTCGCCGTTATTCAGTAAACAAGTAACCGTTGGCGTTCAAGACAATCAGGCCATCCACTCGTTCAGGGTTACCCTATCTTCCGAACAATTCAGAGAGCACCCGGTCGGCCATGGTAACGCGCTTACCTAATGATCAGATCTGGCGACCCTGCTTCCGGAACTGGCCCGGTGAAACACCAAACCGGCGCTTAAACAACCGGGAAAAATAATAGATGTCGGCAATGCCCACCTGTTCAGCGATAGCCTGTAAGGTCAGCGAGCTTGTCATCATCAGCAGCTGCGCCCGCTCCAGCCGTTTGTTGATGATGTAATCGATGGGACGTATGCCCAATAATTTCTGAAACTGGCGGGAAAAATAGTCCGTATTCAGGTGCTGAAGAGCCGCGAGTTGCTCCACGTTGATTTTTTCGGCCAGATGGGTATGGATGTAATTCAGCACCGATCGTAGCTGGATACGAGCCCCGGCCTGCTGGCTGAGGTCGTCGCTCTGGACCCCTACAAACCGGGAAAGTAGCTGTAAGAGAATGCCCTGCGTTTCCAGAAGCTGACCGGCCGACTGCCCAGGCCCGGATTGATTGAAACTGAGCAGGTTTGGCTGGTTATCGTACACCTTCGGATCGATGTTCTGAAGGCTCCGTGCCGGGTTAAGCGCCAGCAGCCGCTCAAACACCCGTTGGTCGATCTCCAGCGCCGGCATCTCATAGCCAAAGGGAAGTACATCAAATACAGACAGGCCGTTTTCGGTCTCCTCCAGCATGGATACGTAAAACTGCGTCATGCGGCTATCGCAGTGATAGCGGCTGAGTGAAAAACTCGGAATCAGATAAAGCCAGCCTGGCCGTAGCGTGAACTTCTGTTGATGGTGCCATACCCAGGCTTCGCCATCCGTAACCAGGTAAAGTCGACTGAACGGGCTGATAACGCCATCAAACTGCCACTCAGCTCCTAATTGCGTATAGCCACAGTGCAATAACCGGAGCTTAAGCGTTAACAGTGCATCCATACAAATCAGTCCAGATTGGTGATATATACCCGTTTACAGTAATCAAAAGTCGGATTTGTGCAAATTAATTACAACTGCGTTCATTGTACAGGCTGACTTTAGCCACTACTTTTGAGTCAATTGCATCCCGGAATCAGTCAATTGTACTGCTATATGCCTTCTACCGAACTTTGGGGTCGTCTTCATCCGCTGCTGGTGCATCTGCCCATCGGCATCCTGCTGTTTGCAGTAGGCTTGATGGTCTACGGTCGGCTGAAGAAGCTGGACGTCGAAGCAGCCGTGTCGTTAGCCTGGGGCCTGGGGGCCGCATCGGCCCTGCTGGCCTGCGGGGCGGGCTGGTTACTGGCTCAGTCCGGAGATTACGATGCCGACATGGTGGCCAGGCACCAGTGGACCGGGTTAGCGACAGCCGGACTGGCCACCCTGACGTTTTTGTTGAAACAGTACCGGTGGCCAGTGGCCTTCATCACGGTTGGGCTGCTCACCCTGGCGGGGCATTACGGCGGTAACCTGACCCACGGTCAGGATTACCTATTTCCTGATACCAGGCAACTGGTCGAACAGGAACCGGCGGCTCAGCCAGCCATAGTTTCTCAACCCGCTGCCCTGCAAACCGACTCGGTCGATAGCCGCGATAAGCCGATTATTCGACGAACGTTTTTGTACCGGGATCAGGTAGTGCCGATTCTGAAAACAAAATGCTATAGCTGCCACTCTGCCACCAAGAAAAAAGGCGGCTTACGGCTCGACACCGAGGTGTTTATCAGGCAGGGCGGCAAAAATGGCAGCATCCTGACGGCGGGTAATGCGCAGAAAAGCAAGCTGTTTACGTATCTGCTGTTGCCCGAAGGTGACGATAACCACATGCCTCCGAAAGGCAAGCTGCAGCTGACTCCCCAGCAAATTACGACGATATACCACTGGATTCAGAAAGGCGCTTCCTTCAGCGAACAGGTCGATACCCTCCAACCCACCCGGCCGAACCAGCTGGTCGCCCTTGCGGACGTGATTCCATCTTTACCCCTCGCACGCTCAGCCGACTCCAGCCACTCAATAGCGGACGAGATCGGGCCCCGGCCCATTAGTCTGGAATCGACCGTGTTGGCCCGGCCGGTCGATGCAGCCAGTCCGACAACACTTGCCAGACTGACCCAACAACAGGTGTCGCTGTCGAAACTGACCGATGGTGCCAACTATTTGTCGGCCAACTTCGTCAACGTAAAAACCTATAGTCCGGCCCTGCTGGCAGCCCTGGGCGAAGTAGGCGCACAGGTGGTTCATCTGCGGTTGAGCGGCCAGCCGGTGACCGATGCGGATCTGGATCCGCTGGCTTCGCTGACGAACCTGACCCGGCTCAATCTGGCCCGTACGTCCATAACCGATAAGGCATTGACTGCCCTGACGGGCCTGCCGAATCTGGAACAGCTAAACCTGTACGGGACGGCCGTAACCGATGAAGGGCTGGCTATCCTGGCCCGTTGCCCGAATTTAAAAGTCGTCTATCTGTGGCAAACGAAAACCACTCCCGAAGGGATTGAACGGCTGCAAAAGCGCCGGCCCAATCTGAAAATAGACACCGGAACGGTACAGCTGGCCCGGCCAGGCGTGGCCCGACCTGATTCAACTAAAATCCTATAAACGTGACGAGTTGGCATGATACGATACATCCTTTTCGTTCTGACCAGTACAAGCTTGTCCTTCTGGTGGCTCCAGTCGCCAACGGAAGGGGTACGGGCACCCGCCGACGAGGTTAAACTCCCGGCCGACGTGTCGGCGGCCTATGATAAGCTGCCTGCCCAGCTGGACTACAACCAGCACGTAAAGCCCATACTGTCGGATAAGTGTTTTGCCTGTCATGGCCCGGATAAAGCCAAACAGAAGGCTGGCCTGCGGCTCGATAGGGCGCAGGCGGCTTACGGACCGCTACCCGAAAATCCGGGTAAGGTGGCCATCAAGCCCGGCAGCTGGCAAAAAAGCGAAGCGGCCCTGCGTATCCTGTCTGGTGATCCGGACTATCAGATGCCCACCCCCAAATCGCATCTGTCTCTGTCGGCCGTTGAAAAAGCAACCCTTTTAAAGTGGATTAAAGACGGAGCCGTTTACAAACCGCACTGGGCCTTCGTGAAGCCCGACCGGAAAGCCGTACCGACCATCAGTCAGCCCACGGCTTCCCCCGCGGTCAATGAAATCGATCAGTTTATCTTCAGCCGATTAGCGCGCGAGAAATTGGCACCATCGCCCGAAGCGCCTAAAGAGCTGTTGCTGCGTCGGTTATCGCTCGACCTGACTGGCTTGCCCCCCACCCTGGCCGAGCTGGATGCCTTTGTCAACGATACCAGTCCCAACGCCTACGAAAAACAGGTAGACCGGCTACTGGGGTCGCCCCATTACGGGGAAAAGATGGCAACCGACTGGCTCGATCTGGCCCGCTTTGCCGACTCACATGGCTATACCGTTGACCGCCTGCGCGATATGTCGCCTTATCGTGACTGGGTTATTCGGGCCTTCAACCAGAACATGCCGTACCGTACGTTCATTCACCACCAACTGGCGGGCGATCTGATGAAAGGTGATACGCCCCTCCGCCCTGCCGGTAGCTCACCCACCCGCGACATGATGATTGCCACGGCTTTTAACCGGCTTCACCCGCAAAACATGGAGGGGGGTATCGTGGAAGAGGAGTTTCAGACCGAGTACGTTATGGACCGGACTAACACCCTGGGCGATGCGTTCATGGCCATTTCGCTGGGGTGCGCCCGCTGCCACGATCATAAGTACGACCCGATTTCGCAAAAAAATTATTACGAGCTCTACAGCTTCTTCAACAACGTGCGCGAAGCGGGGCAGATTTCCTGGAACGATGACCTGCCCACACCCACCATGCTGTTACCCACCGAGCGGCAGGACGAACTGATTCGGTTCATGAAGTCGAAGATTTCTGAGCAGCAGTCAACCGTTGCGCAGGCCGAAACCAGCGCAAAGACGGCCGCCGGGCAATGGATAGCGGCCAGGGCCTACCAGAAACTGGCTCCCCAGACAGTACCCCAGCAGGGCCTGCAGGGTTTCTACACCTTCGACGATTCGCTGACGAACCGCGTAAACCCGAAGCAGAAAGGCGTCATGAAACGCGACGCAGGAGACCCGGATAAACCTGTTTTTGAACGAACAAACCGGGGGCAGGTGCTGCTGCTGAACGGCGATGCCTATGCCGACCTGAAGGATGTGGGCGTATTTCGGCAATCGGACCCGTTTTCTGTTGGTCTGTGGGCCTGGTTCCCGAGGAGCTTCAGGGAAGGCGTTATTTTCCACAAGGGCAATGCCGAGCGGCTCTACAACTTCAAAGGATATCACTTGTTGTTGAAAAACAACCGCCTGGAGATCAGCCTGGCGCACACGGCCCCTTCGAACGCCATTACGCGGCAGAGCCAGGGGCCCATCCCCCGTGAAACCTGGGTGCAGCTAACGATGACCTACGACGGTTCGTCGAAAGCCGATGGCTTACGGCTCTACCTTAACGGAACGGAGCAGCCCATGATAACAGTGGTCGATCAGTTGCAGAAAGACATTATCTTTTTCGAGCAGAAAGAACCGGCCCTGCAACTGGGGGGCTGGTGGCGCGGGCTGGGCTTTAAGGGCGGCAAGGTAGATGACGTGGTCGTATATGACCGCCCGCTGACCTCCTTCGAAATCGGTGTGTTAGCCCGAAAAACAAACTGGGCCACGCTGGCCGCTAAAGCGCCTGCCGACCTCAGCGAACACGACAGGTCTGTCCTGCAGGCCTATTACCTGTCGGCCGAAGACGCCGGGCTGAACGCGGCCCGGCAGGAACTACGCAAACGCCGGACGGCCCTCAGCGATTCGATGCGCCACGTGGCCGAAATTATGGTGATGCAGGAGATGCCGACGCCCAAAAAGACGTTCCTGCTGCAACGCGGTCAGTACGATATGCCGGGGCAGGAAGTCTTCCCCAATACGCCGGACGCGATCCTCCCTTTTCCGGCCAACCGCCCAAAGAACCGACTGGGCCTGGCCGAGTGGCTAACGGATGCCAACCATCCACTGACGGCCCGCGTTGCGGTGAACCGCTACTGGCAGCATTTCTTCGGCACGGGCCTGGTCAAAACCGCCGAAGATTTTGGCAATCAGGGCGAGATGCCCAGCCACCCCGAACTACTCGACTGGCTGGCTGTGACATTCCAGCAGGACTATAACTGGGACCTGAAGCGGTTGGTGAAGCTGATGGTGATGTCAGCAACGTACCGGCAGGATTCACATACCAGCCCTGCGCTACGGGAGCGGGATGCGGAGAACCGGCTCCTGGCCCGAGGACCGGCCACGCGGCTCTCTGCCGAGATGATGCGTGACAATGCCTTGCTGGCCAGCGGCCTGCTCAACCCCGCCATTGGTGGCAAGAGCGTGAAGCCCTACCAGCCCGACGGCCTGTGGGAGATCAACAGCATGACCTACAAGGCCGACTCGACCGACGCTGTGTACCGCCGGAGTTTATACGTAGTGGTTAAACGGTCTGTGCCCAACCCGACGCTGGCCACCTTCGACGCCCCGGCGCGGAATAGCTGCCTGGTACGTCGGCAACGGACAAACACGCCCCTACAGGCGCTCGTAACACTTAACGACCCCACGTTTGTCGAAGCGGCCTGCGTACTGGGCGAACATATGGCGGGCCAGACCGATACAGAGCAGGCCATAACCCAGGCCTACCGCCGGCTAACGGGTCGGAGGCCCCTGGAACGGGAGCTGACGCTGCTGACAAAGCTGCAACAGACTGAGTACGAGAAATTCAGGACCCATCCGGCCAAAGCAGCTGGCTGGCTTAAAGCCGGGTTACACCGCCCCAATGGCAACCTGGACCCGGCGCTGATCGCGGCCAATGCGGTGGTTGCCAGTACGATTATGAATTCGGATGCAACGTTAACCAAACGCTAATGACCTCTTCACCGCATCACGACGACCCCGGGCGGCCTTTCGCAGCCCGGCTGCAAACGCCCGATCTGGCCGCGCTGAACCAGACGCTCGACCGCCGGAATTTTCTGCGCCGTACGGCCTCGGGTCTGGGAGGGCTGGCGCTGGGTACCCTGCTAGGCAACCAGGCCGCTGGCGCACCCGCGAACGAGCAGGCCCTCGACGCCTTTCGCCAGCGCGTAGCGCCCCGGGCCAAACGGGTCGTTTATCTGTTCATGGCGGGGGGACCATCGCAATTCGAAACCTTCGACTATAAGCCCAGGCTGATAAACATGCTGGGTAAAAGTCTGCCCGATTCGGTGCGCCAGGGGCAGCGGCTAACGGGTATGAGCGCCAACCAGGCGGCCCTGCCCATTGCACCATCCCTTTACAAATTTGCCCAGCACGGCAAAACCAGGACGTGGGTAAGCGAGCTGCTGCCGTATACGGCGCAGGTGGTGGATGAGCTGTGTCTGGTCAAATCGCTGTACACCGAGCAGATCAACCACGACCCGGCCATTACGTTTTTTCAGACGGGCCATCAACTGCCCGGCCGGCCGTCGATTGGTTCGTGGGTGAGTTACGGATTGGGGTCGGAGAATCAGAACCTGCCGGCTTTCATTGTCCTGGTGTCGAAAAACGCATCGAAAGATCAGCCGCTTTACGCCCGGCTGTGGGGCAATGGTTTTTTGCCGTCAGAATATCAGGGCGTGCAGTTCCGCGCCGGTAAAGACCCCGTGCTGTTTCTCAACAATCCCGAAGGCTACGACGGTGCCGATCGGGAGGAGATGCTCACTTATCTGACCCAGCTCAACCAGCTGCAGAACGAAAGCTGGGGCGACCCCGAAGTGAATGCCCGCATTTCGCAGTACGAAATGGCCTTTCGGATGCAGACATCGGTACCGGAGGTGATGGACACCTCGACCGAGCCCGATGAGGTATTTGAGCTGTACGGACCCGACAGCCGCGACAAAGGCACCTACGCAGCCAACTGCCTGCTGGCCCGGAAGCTACTGGAGAAAGACGTGCGGTTTGTGCAGCTTTACCACCAGGGCTGGGATCACCACGGCTCTCTGCCCAAAGGCATGAAGAACCAGTGCCAGCAGATCGATCAGGCCACGGCCGGACTGATCGTGGACTTAAAACGCCGGGGACTGCTGGACGATACGCTGGTCGTCTGGGGCGGTGAGTTTGGCCGGACGGTTTATTCTCAGGGCAGGCTGACGACCGCCGATTACGGCCGCGATCACCATCCGCGCTGTTTCACCATGTGGATGGCCGGGGCGGGCGTGAAAGCCGGGTTCTCCTACGGCCAAACCGACGATTTCAGCTACAACGTCGTTAGAGACCCGGTACACGTTCATGACTTTCAGGCTACGTTGCTACACCTGATGGGCATCGACCATGAACAACTTACCTACAAATACCAGGGACGCCGATTTCGCCTGACCGATGTGGAGGGTAAACTTGTGAAAGGCATTCTGACCTAATGACCCATAAACAAATCGCTACGTCAACCCCTGGCCGGTACACCATCGGTTAAGAACCCGGTGAGCACGTCCTTCACCGTATGGCAGCCTATACCCGCGTAGCGGTCATTGTCCAGCGAGGTAGCCTTACCCTGCCCATCCTGCCTATCCCGCAGGTACTGCACACCCTGCCAGGCGGAGTAGTAGCGTTGGTGCCAATGGAATGGAACGAATTAACCATTTTTCAACAGGCTGTCGGCCAGCGATGGGCTCAGCCGCAGTAGGGTTCGCAGCAGTCCAACCTTACCGATATTAATTTCGGGCTGATTTCGGGCAAAGCCGCTTAGAAACTCATCGACCAGCCGTTCCGGACTTACTTTGTTCTTCCCCCGACCGGCAGTCATGGGCGTATCGACCAGTGGCGGAATGACTTCGATCACCCGAACCGCCGTTGTTTCCAACTGGTAGCGTAATGCTTTTGTAAAGATGTGCAGCCCCGCTTTGGTGCCGCAGTAAACAGGAGCCGACTGCTTGGGGGCTAGCGCCAGGCCAGATGAAATGTTTACAATGGCAGCTGCCTGCTTACCTACCAACGTAGGTAATAATAACGCCGTGAGTTGCAGAGGGGCAGTCAGGTTCACGTTAATCTCGTGCTCGATCTGGTACAAATAAGCACGGCTCTCGGCAAACGTATAATTGTATTGTATACCGGCGTTATTGATGAGTACGTTCAAACCGGGGTGGTTCTCTTCAACCCAAAGTGCCAGTTGTTCGAGTTGCTGTTTATCGGCCAAATCAGCACAAAACGAATGAATGCGGGCCGAACGCGACTGGAGTTCGTTGAGCCTGGCCTGATGGCGGCCAACCGCAATGACTGTGTTGTTGAGTTGAGCCAGCCGCAGGGCCAGGGCATAGCCGATGCCTGAACTGGCTCCGGTAACCAATACGGTGTTATCTGATAGGTTCATTGAAAAGTTGCTTAGTCGTATTTTAACGGTCCGAGCCATTGGGAGACGCTTCCGGTCGGCTCCGCTCAAGTTGTTTGGTGAGTAAGCAGACAATCTACCCACTCACACTTTCGGTCGAACTAACTCCGGTATGCTCGTTGGAAAGCGCTTGAAAATGGCAGTAGTGATGTGAGCAGTCCAACCGCACCCGAGCCGGGCACCCGACCAGTGGTGTCAACCGATAGGGCCAGGGTCGTAGACGTTTGTAGAAGCAGGCGCTACCCGCAAACAACTTATGAATTCATAAAGCATACCGTACCTTGTTTGATTGAAACACAAAGGTGGGCGTCTGCCAGTAGCGGGTCATTTACATAGGTTGAGGAAATCAACTGCGGTGAAATACTTTTGCCCGGATCCGCGACAACTGCGTGGGGGTAATGCCCAGATAAGAGGCCACATGATACTGGGCAACCACCTGCTCGAGCATCGGGTACTCTTCCCGAAAGCGAACATACCGCTCGTCGGCCTTAAAGAGGACCAGTTCCAGTTCCCGCTTTTCCTTGTACACAAAATAGCCTTCGGCCAGGCAGCGGGCAAACCGTTCCCAGTCAGGATGGGTCTGGTAAAGGCGGGTCAGGGCTGAATAATCGGCGCTGAAGAGTTCACAGTCGGTCAGGGCCTGAATGTAAATCTGATTGGGTTGACCCGTTACCAGCGAGCTGTAGGCCCCCACAAAGTCGTTATCGACAAAAAACGTTTTATTGTACTCCAGCCCATTCGCATGTCGATAAAAGCCCCGCAGTACGCCCTGCGTCACGTAGGCGGCCGTTGTTTCAACCCGTCCGGCTAGCGCGAAGTACTCGTTCTTACGCAGGGTGGTCGGCGTAAAGAGGGCCGAGACCACTTCCCAGGTAGAGTCGGTCAGTGGGGCTATCTGGTTAATAAACTGGCGCAACCGCTGCATGATCAATATGTTATGTGTCAACTCTACATTCACACTGTCGCGAAAGCCCGGTCGGGAGCCCGTAAGGATAGTGTATGCCGACCAGCCAACCAATCAGCGAGGTTTGGGGCAACTCAACCGGCGGCCGGCGCCTTGCTGACGCAGTGCACCCGACACTCAATCCTTGCCTTTTCTGAACGGTTGCCAACAAAAGTACTGTTACCAGAAGAAGCCAAACAAGGCTTACAGGTAAAGACTGCCCCCATCAGCAGGCAGGTTAACCGACTACGCGGCCCGAAAAAAAAATGATACCCGGTTCCAGCCCGGCAAGCCAGCATATGACGACTCGTCCGTCTCACAGCGAAGCCTTTTTTGCGATCAGCAGACGTCCGTTACGTGGCATTTTTACTGTTCAAACGGCGCGTTGGGTTGCAAAAACAACACCTCCCGGTAATGGGCTGGAGCTGAGATAAATTAAAACAACGCTTATTCGGCGCGTAGACTTTTCACCGGGTTGATCAGGGCGGCTTTTATACTTTGATAACTAACGGTCAGCAACGTAACGACCAGCGCGCCCAAACCGGCCGCTGCGAAAATCCACCACGAGAGATTGACGCGGTAGGTGTAGTTCTGCAGCCAGCTGCCCATCAGGTAATAAGCCAGGGGAATGGCAATCAGGCAGGCGATAAGGACGAGCGCCACAAAGTCTTTCGAGAGTAACTGCCACAGGCTGGACACCGATGCGCCAAGCACCTTTCGAATACCGATCTCTTTGGTACGCTGCTGGGCAACGAACGACGCCAAACCAAATAACCCTAAGCACGAAATCAAGATCGCAAGCACCGCAAAGCAGCTGGCCAGCTTACCAATGCGTTCCTCGGCTCTGAACTTGGCATCATAATCGTCGTCGGCAAACTTGTACTCGAACGGCGTGTTTGGATTGTACTTCCTAAACGTGGCTTCGATGCTTGATAATGCTTCGCTGGCGCTGACGTTCGGGTTGATTCTGATATTGCTATAGAAAGTCCGGTTGAAGGTGTCAATGTAGAAAATGGTAGGGCGTATCGGGTTATAGGGCGATTCCATCACCATATTTTTAACCACGCCAATGACCGTATAGGTACGTCCAAACGCGTTGATCTGTTCGCCTACCGGCGCTTTGAACCCCATGTATTTAACCGCTTCTTCGTTGAGAATAAACCCGGCCGAATCCGTACCGAACGCCCGCGAGAAATCGCGACCGGCTTTGATTTCCCAATCGATGGTTTTGCCGAACTCGTGAGTGACCGCAACAGTCACCTGTTCATCCTGCATACCCTCCGGCTTGCCTCGCCACTGTAAACCGCCGTTGGTGATACCGGCGCTGGTAGCCTGCGTTTCCGACTGGGAGACTTCAACGGCGGTGCGCGTCGATAGCAGCTCATTGCGCAGGGCTTCGTACCCGTTGCGAACCTCGTCTGTTTTCATCGGAATACTCAACAGACCGGCGCGACTGAAGCCAATGGGGCGGTTTTTGGTATACTGGATCTGCCGGAAAACGATAATTGTGCCGATAATGAGCGTAATCGACACCGCAAATTGAATCACGACCAGCGCTTTGCGGGGAACGGCCGCTAAACGACCGGCTTTGAAAGTGCCCTTGAGCACCTTAACCGGCGCAAACGACGACAGGTAAAGCGCCGGGTAACTGCCCGCAATCAAGCCCGTCAGCAGGGTAAAGCCAATACCGGCTAACCAGAACAGAGGATTAGCCCACTGTATCGCCATTTTCTTGCCCGCCACGTCGTTGAAAAGAGGCAGCGTGAGGCTAACCAACAGGATCGCCAGCGCAAAAGCAACGAAAGCCACCAGCAACGATTCGCTGTAGAACTGACTGATAAGCTGACTCCGTACCGAACCAACGGCTTTGCGAATCCCAACTTCCTTCGCTCGTTTTTCGGAGCGCGCCGTGCTCAGGTTCATGAAGTTGATACACGCCAGCAAGAGCACGAAGGCGCCAATGATGCCGTACATCCACACAAACTGAATACGCCCGCCCACGTTTACGCCATTCCTGAAGTCGCCGTATAGATGCCAGCGATTCATTGGGTGGAGAAACAGTTCCGCCCTGAAAGGCGCTTCAGAAGTCAGGTTCTTAACGCGTTCCCACTTGGCCAGCCTGATGGCCGCCGAAACCTTGTTCATATCGGCCCGATCGGCGATTTGGACAAAAGTCTGAAACCAATTGTTACCCCAACCCAACTTTTTGTCGTATCCTTCGCCTTTGATCAGTAAGTCCCACGGAGCAATAAACGCCAGCTCGGCGAAAGACGAGCCTGGGGGCAGGTCTTTGTAAACGCCGGCTACTTTAACGGCCCAATCGTTGTCGATCTTCATGAGTTTACCAATCGGATCGGCATCGTCGAAGAAGCTTCTCGCGACCGATTCGGAGAGCAGAATGGAGTTAGGGTCCCTCAAGCCAGCCCGTGTCCCTTTCAGCATGGTCAACGTTAGCATGTCGGGCGCTGCCGGCTCCATGAACCGGCCACCTTTGGCAAACTTTCTGTCACCAACGGATAAAATAGGAAACACGGCGCCACTGGTCATAACAACATGTTTGAAGTTGCTGCCGTACGTATGGTGCAGCTCATGGCCGAGCTGCAGGGCCTGACTGTCCCAGGTTTCAATCCCACCGTTAATGATTTGGTGTTGCATCACCTGAGCTATGCGGTCGTGGTTTTGGTGATACGTATTGACCGACAGTTCATCCCAAATCCACAAACCAATCAGCATAGCTACGGCCATGCCGGTTGCCAGGCCGGCCACGTTGATGAACGAATACACCTTGTTCTTAACGAGGTTTCGAAAGGCAATCTTGATATAATTACGTATCATGACAGGGTGTAAGAAAAAGGGTTGAGGGTATTCAGTACTTTGTTTGACGGTTGTCCCTGAAAAGGGGCGAATCAGCCGTATGACGGCCAGGGCATATCGCCAGCGTGCTTTTGAGGGGCCAACAGTGCTGACCCAATAGGCGTACATCTCCAGCAAATCACCCAGTAGTTCATCTTCCATACCGACCGGACAGAACCGACTCAATAGCCAGTCAGCCCAGCGTGGTGGTCGCCTGGCCGCCATTCGGTGCCGCTGCAACGGGCCAGCGGCTCTTTCTTCCCGGCTGTTTAAGCGCCCCATAACTGTAAGATTGGGGTTGGAATCTGATCCCAGAGGTGGGCCCGAACCTGGCGACTCTCTATCAATGCCTGCTGGCCAGCCGCTGTAACCGTGAACAGGCGCTTTTGGCGACCGCCCCGCTCAGCGGTTGCCCCGCCCATATGAGAAGCCACAAAGCCTTTTTCTTCCAACCGCTGTAACGTGGTGTGGACCGTCGGAAAGCTGATGCTTCGGCCCATTTCCTGATCGATCGTTTGGGTGATCGAAGCACAATAAGCCAGTTCCTGCAAAGCGGCTACCGTGAGCAGGACTATTTCCTCTAACTCCCCTAAAAAAGCTCGTTTCATAGCAAAAACTGCCGGTTCGCCGGTGTCGTAGATATTAGTATAGTTTTTGTCGAACAAATACTAAGCCAAACGTCAAAAAGTGGCTTAACAAGCCATACGGAGCCATTATGAGTCTTTGACCAGCTATATATTGTCCAAAACTGGACAATTGTCTGTCCATTTCTGTACAGACAATTGTCCAGTTTTGGCAAACGCCTGTCATGATTTCGGGGAACTCTTGGCTCCTGGCTTACGAGCCGGCAGCCGTTGGCGACAAGGTTCATAGGAATGTACGCATCCAGCCGTACATGGCAGCGGTGCAGAAGAAAGTAGCTTTCCTTCTCTGGCTTCGGTACCCAGATGGCGTACAGGGGCGTATCCCCTATCCGAGTTGGCCCAGCCAGTCAGAGCAAACGTTTGCATCGCGGGAAACCAGCGCGCAATGACTTACCCAACCCCAACGCGCAGGCCGTTTACCCGCCTACCGCTTCACCCACAGGCCAGCCATCACCCGTCCCGTCGGCGTTTGGCATTGGCTGGTGATGGTACGCCGGTAGCCTTGCCGAAGCAGGTCTTCATTGGTTCTGGCAAATTCAGCGTAGCCTATCCCGTGCCGGGCCACCCAGGCCGGTGGGTTGGGAATCTTGTCATAAATCACGCAGTAGCTGGTATGCCCATCCATGAACGCCACGTTGATACTGGTCGGCATATACCCCTGGCGGGTCCAGGTGTTAAACTCGCGTTGGTAGGCCTCGTGGCTTAGGGCGTGCCGGGCCGCCCAGGGCGTCGTGTCAGGCCGTTTCTGGAAGATGCCCCAGTACCCCAGCTGAGGTCGCTCGCCGGGCTGGTAATCGATGACCTGCAGGGTGTTGGCCGATACGCTGATGGGTCGGTAGCCTTGAGCCACCAGCCGGTCAAACTGGCGTTGATACTCGCGGGCCGTTACATTTTTCACTTCGGTCCGCTGGGCGTTTGCAGACAGGTGGAGCACCACTAGCAGTGGGAGCAGATACAGTAGCTTTTTCATGATTTTGGTTCGGAAACAACTGTCCTGTTAGTCGTTCCAACCAGCTCATCGATAAACCCGATTGAGCAAGCGGTCAATTCTCAACCCTAAACCGCCCGTCCAGCCCACAGCGATCGATGAGCCGCGTCACTTTATCCTACCGTGGGGACCACGGTGAAAGCGGTAGGCCCCTACGTATTCATCATTCATCATTCATCAAACAGGGACGGCCCAATCGATACGCCATCGATTGGGCCGTCCCTGAATTCATTGAGCTTGTACCTTATCGTGCGTGAGCAGTACCCCTTTATAGTGGGCTGGTCGCAGCATTCCAGTGTTCCTGGATAACCCGCAACAGCTCGGGATGTACCCCGCCCCCAGCAATGACATCGCCCCGGAACAGGTACTCCTCACCACCCGCAAAGTCGCTGACGGTACCGCCGGCTTCGCGCACCAGCAAAACCCCCGCAGCCATATCCCAGGAATTCAGGTTGTACTCGTAAAAGGCCTCGAACCGACCCGCTGCCACATAGGCCAGGTCGATAGCCGCCGAACCCATCCGGCGCAGGCCGTGCGTCTGCTGCATCAGCGACTCCAGAATTTGCAGGTATGTCTGCATCTGCTCGAAGCGGTAGTACGGGAACCCCGTTGCAATCAGGCTCTCGCCCAGCGTCGGGGCCGCCGATACGCGAATGGGGCTGCCGTTGCAGTAGGCGCCCCCACCCTGCCAGGCCGAGAAACACTCGTCGCGGTTTGGATCATACACGACTCCCGCAATGGGGGTGCTGCCTTCAGCCAGACCGATGCTGACCGAAAAAACGGGCAGGCCGTGGATGAAGTTGGCAGTTCCGTCGAGGGGGTCGATGATCCAGTTGAGGGCTGTCTGGTCGGCGATCTGCCCCGTTGTGCCTTCTTCGGTGATAAAGCCGGCTTCGGGCAGCAGCGCGTGCAGCTGCTCAACGAGTTGCTTCTCGGTTTCCTTGTCGACGTACGAAACGAGGTTGTTCAACCCTTTATACTCGATGGCTTCACGCTGAAACTGAGCGCGCTCCTGTAGCAGAAACGCGCCAGCTGAGCGGGCTATAACCACAATTTGATCGGTCAGTTCAGCCAGATTATAGCGCATGGGTCCGTTTGATTAGTCGGCAGGCCGTTAAGGTATCAGGCCATGATAGTACTTAACGCAGGTTCGTAAAGACCTTTGGCATCGGCACTGGTCATTACGGTATTGCCGTCGATGATATACTCACCGGTTGCCGTTACCAGGCCCAGCTTCACGAAAGGCAGAATCGTATCTTCCAGGTAAGCTTCTACCTGCTGCTGTTGCTCGGCCGATACCGATACCACCACCCGGCTCTGGCCTTCGCCAAACAGGAAAGCATCGGTCCGGTGCCGGTCGTCGGTTTCGATAGTAAAGCCTTTGTTGCCGGTCATGGCCGACTCCGCCAGCGCCACGAACAGACCACCGTCCGATACGTCGTGGGCCGATTGCAGCCAGCCGTTGCGGATCATGGTCTTGGTCGCTTCCTGCACGCGCCACTCGGTGTCGAACTCAAAATAAGGGGCTGGAGCGGCTTTGATACCGCGGTACGAATACAGGTACTCCGACGACGCAATGTCGTTGGTCGACGGCCCGATCAGGAAGATGACGTCACCCTCGTTTTTGAAGTTCAGCGTCATCTGGTTCGATGGGTCTTCCATCAGACCGAGCATCCCAATGGTTGGCGTCGGGAAAACCGGCCCGTCGTCCGACGACTGGTTGTAGAAGCTTACGTTACCGCCCGTTACGGGGGTACTGAACCGGCGGCAGGCTTCGCCCATGCCCTGAACGGCTTCCACAAACTGCCAGTAGACCTCCGGTACGTAGGGATTGCCGAAGTTCAGGTTGTTGGTAACGGCCAGCGGCTCACCACCCGTACAAACGATGTTGCGGGCGGCTTCGGCCACGGCGATCATAGCGCCCCGGCGCGGGCTGGCGTTCACGTACCGGCTGTTGCAGTCGACCGTAATCACGATGGATTTGTTGCTCAAGCCGGTTTCGGGGGTTTTTACCCGTACCACAGCCGCATCGGACGGGGCGTTGGTGCTGCGGTTGGCGGTGCCGACCATCGAGTCGTACTGCTCGTACACCCACCGGCGCGAGCAGATATTGGGGTGGCTCAGCAGGTGCTCGGCTACCTTCCGGATCTCGTCGGTGTCGATATCGTCAACGTCGTCGGCGTCGAAGGCTTCGTATTCCTTTATATAGGCGGGTTCGCGGTATTCGCGCTGGTACTGCGGGGCGCCCCCACCCAGCACGAGGTCATGGGCCGGTACGTCGGCTACCAACTCGCCATGGCGGTAGAAATGCAGTCGGCCTCCACCTTCCGGGGCCGGGGGTGTCACCTCCCCGATCTGGGCGCAGTTCAGGTCCCACTTGTCGAAGATGCCCTGAATGATGTGTTCCTTTCCTTTTTCGATCACCACCAGCATCCGCTCCTGCGACTCCGACAGCAGAATCTCGAACGGCGCCATATTCGGCTGCCGGGTAGGTACGAGATCCAGGTCGATGCGCATCCCGTGTTCCCCTTTCGCACTCATCTCGGAGGTCGAGCAGATGATACCGGCCGCGCCCATGTCCTGAATACCGATTACGTAGCCCGTTGCGATGATCTCCAGCGTAGCCTCGAGCAGCAGCTTCTCCATAAACGGATCCCCCACCTGTACGGCAGGCAGCTTATCGGTCGAAGCCGCGCTGATATCTTCCGACGCGAAGGTAGCGCCGTGAATACCATCTTTACCCGTGGCCGAGCCTACGATAAAGACCGGGTTGCCCACGCCGTAGCTGGTCGCTTTGGCTACCTTGCCCGCGGCTACGATACCCGCCGAGAACGCATTAACGAGCGGGTTGGTGTTGTAGCACTCGTCGAAGAATAGCTCACCACCCACCGTCGGAATCCCGAAGGCGTTACCGTAGTCGCCGATGCCTTTGACCACGCCCCGCAGCAGCCGCCGGGTTTTGGGCAGGCTCAGATCACCGAAGCGCAGGGAGTTGAGCTGGGCGATGGGCCGGGCACCCATCGTAAAAATATCCCGGTTGATGCCGCCCACGCCCGTTGCTGCACCCTGGTAGGGTTCGAGCGCCGAGGGGTGGTTGTGCGATTCGATTTTAAAGGAGCAGGCCAGCCCATCGCCGATGTCGACCAGGCCCGCATTTTCTTCGCCGGCTTTGGCCAGCATCCGATCCGAGTCGCGGGGCAGGGTTTTGAGCCAGACGATGGAGTTTTTGTAGGAGCAGTGCTCCGACCACATGACGGAGAAGATACTTAGTTCCGTAAAATTGGGCTGGCGACCCAGAATCTGGACGATGCGGTCGTATTCATCGGGCAGCAGGCCCAGTTTGCGGGCTGTTTCGACAGTGGGGAGAGCTTCGAGGGTATCCATTCGTGCGAAAAAGTAAGACGGAGCGTGGGGGCTGGCAGATGCCGGGTGATATGAGATGGCCGGTCTGCTGACCCGTTCACGCAGTAAATACGCCACAAAACTACGGTTTTCGGCCCAAAGAGTCCGAGGGTGGGTTGACAAATCTGCAAACGTTCGTATATTTGCACCACCACAGAGAGATGGCAGAGTGGTCGATTGCGTCGGTCTTGAAAACCGAAGACTGTAACAGGTCCGGGGGTTCGAATCCCTCTCTCTCTGCTTAATAGCTGTACTCACTGTCAGGTGCCCGAAACAAATCCCGTTTCGGGCTTTTTTTATGCCCTTTTTTGGGCAATAAGCTCACAATTTCAGATCTGGTGGCATTACAGGTGGCACTCCAATATGCCAGGTGGCACTGCCTGTATTTGTAGTGACCGATAAATTACCCTCCGTTACCATAGCATACCTTTTGGTAATAATTGAGCCGCTTAATATACACATGACACACACACCATATAAAAATTCAGTTGCGCCCGCTCACCAAAATGAGTCGTGCAATGAATCTATTCCGCATGGAAATCAGCTTTTGGCGTCACAAGAGTAAGACGCCGGACAAGTCCCAACTCTACTGCCGCATCACCATGGAGGGCGGGCGGGCCGAAATTGGCAGTACCGGCCTGACGATCTACGATGATCACTGGGACGGCCAGCGCATCAGTGATCAAGACCCGGAAGCGTTTTTTAAAAACGAGCAGCTCGATATCCTCCGCAACCAGCTTCGGGCCATCTTCAATGATCTGTTCCGAAAGCGGGAAAAGATCACGCCGGAAAAAATCAAAAGGGCGTTTTTGGGCCAGAGTGTAAATGTCTCCCTGTTGTCCGCTTTCAGCATGTACCTGACCGACAGCCAGGCCGATCCCGAGCGCAAACTGACAGCCTCCAGTTTAGAGGTCTATGATAACGTCAGAAAGAAGCTGGTAGACTTCCTCATTAGCGAAAAGGCGCAGGATCTGCTTGTTGAGGACTTCGATCTAAACTGGGTCAAGAAGTACCGCCGGTGGATGAAGCAGGTGCCCCTGGAAGGCGGCAAAACGGGCCATGCCGACAGTTATATTGTCAAGCACACCCAGACGATTAAGAACGTGCTGGTCTGGGCGAAACTGCACAAGCTGGCGGACTCCAACCCCCTGGAGGGACTCAGAATCAAAAACGCCGAGTATAGCGATCCGGTCTTTCTCAGCGAGGATGAGTTTGACCGGTTACGTAACCACCACTTTACCAACCCGCACATGCAGCACGTAGCTGATATCTTCATTTTGCTGTGCCGAACGGGTTTTCATTACGGAGATTTACTCGATCTGATTCGAAAGCACCAAACGGCCGTGCGTAGGGGTGTCGATGGGGAAATCTGGATCATCAAAGAGCGCATCAAAACCGAGGTATCGGCCAAGGTGCCCCAGTTTGAAGAGGTTAAGCAAATCGTAGCCAAATACGGAGGCTGGGAGAAACTACCCGTTATCTCCCTCCCGAAATTCAATTATTGGTTGAAGCTGATCGCTGGTGAGTTAAAATTACACCCCGACCTTTCCAGCAAAGCAGGCCGGAAGACCTTTACCGATTGGTGCTTTAACACGCTCCACTTGACAACCGATTCGGTGAAGGTGCTACTGGGTAGAAAGTCCGATAAAGGGCTGGAGGTGTACGGCCGTCCTGATGAGAGACGGGTATCTGCGGAGTTGAAGCAAAGTAAAGTAATGCAGAAACGAGAATCAGCTTAGAGCTAGAAGAGCCAGGCTTTCTTGCCTGGCTCTTCTGCTATAGATTAATGCAAGTTCACTCCCCTTTCCTGGAGATACTTATAAACGGTTGTCCGGGCTAAGTTGAGCTGCTGCCCGATTTGCTTGATCCCGTACCCATCTCGATAAAGGGATTCAACTACCCGCGCTTTCTGCTTGGCCTCTTCGGAGAGGCCCGGGGGCTTCCCCCCCGTCTTTCCCTTTAGTTTGGCCGCAGCTAAACCAGCCATAGTCCGCTCCCGGATCTGCGCCCGTTCAAACTCGGCCAGGCTACAAAAGATGTGAAAGATTAATTTACCTGAGGGTGTACTGGTATCAATTTTGTCCTGGAGACTGGTAAAAGTCACTCCTCTCTCAGAAAACAAATTGACCAGCTCGATCAGATGAGACAGTGATCGGCCCAGCCGGTCCAGTTTCCAGACGACAATCTCGTCTCCTGGCCGCATAAACTCCAGCATTTTCTACAGCTCCGGCCGATCGGCGTGGGCACCCGTGATCTTTCCCTTATGCACCACATGACACCCGGCTTCAATCAGCGCATTGACTTGTAGATCCAGGTTTTGGTCCTGGGTTGATACGCGGGCGTAACCTATTTTCATACTAGTCCAAGTTGGGTACGGTAGGCTTTAATCATAGCGTCAACCATATCCTTACATTTAGCATATACCTCGCCCTCGACGTACCATTTCGTAAAGTTCATCTCTACATGATGGCAAGTTAGCAGCAGGATGTCTGACTGGCTTAATAATTCTCTCACTCTATCGCTGACATCAGACCAGTAGGCATACCGCTCCTGTCTAAAGGCCCCATTTAGAAGATAAATAATCATAGTAAGTACAGTTACGGAAGTAGGTAAATAACCGGCTGGTAAGTTAGCTGATTTGTCCAAAATAACACTAGTAATAGCGAATAGCTGGACAAGCAATACTAGACAAGTATTTTGGACACAATACCCGCAAACCCTTGCAAGAAACATAGCTTTCTAACTGTGTCCAGTAAAACAAGCGTTTTGGTGGACAGACCACATGCCCCGGGCGATTCGCGGCATATTGCCGTTTCAGTGGGGCTATTTCAAATTCTTGTCAGCAGAAGGCTTTGCTTCTGCTATCAGTTACAAGCCAGCAATAAATTTGAACAGTTGACACCTACCAGTAAATATTTCATCACATTGGTACCTGTAGGTATATTTTAGGATGGATAATATTTATTTTTATCCTGTTTTTAACTCACCGGAACAACATGTACTTTACTGAACCTGTACTTTTCGACATCCCGGTACTGCCGCGGATTAAAAAGTATGTATCCATCAAGTTACAGGATGCCCAGGGGGCCCCTCGTCCTATGCTGGTAGGCCCGCAATCAGAAGGGGCCTCTCTTTTTTTGTGGGCCTTGTCCCAATCCCAAAAAGTCCTGCTGCAGTACGAGCGAAAGCCCCGCCCAGGGCATATGAATCGCCAGGGCGGGGGCCGAAATCTGATTCCGGACGACATGACCCAGCGAATGGGGGTAGGCATCCAGGAGTTTCACCAAAGCCGGCATCAGTACCTGCTAAATGCCGCCGAGCTAGTAGCCTTCAGCAATTTTGTCGACTACATCATCCGCAACGAGATGGTGCTCTTTTGCGAAGCCGCGCCCGACATCGAGCCCATGCGTCGGATTAAGCTCTTTGTCGACCAATACGACTTTTCCGACGAAGACTGTAATGAGCAGACCCTGCGGCAGACCTATCTCCGCCATCGACGCGACACCAAGGCATCATCTTTTAGTGTGCATGTAGGTCGCCAGTTGCACTTCCACCCCCTGGAGCTGGCTGCGTAATCATTATGGTAAAATTGGCCCTTTTGTCAAAAGCCACGGGCTTTGTTCTGCTTGTAGCCCAATAAGCCGTCACCGGGCTTGTCGCACTCGGTGCGCTCACAGGGCAGAAGTTTGATCCAATGAACCGGAACCAAACTTCTGCCCTGTGACTAATCGTTTCGATTCCCGAGGTCTGCTGGGACTGCTCTTCCTACTATTCATGACCGCCGTCATGGTCGACTGCTCGGCGGGCCAAACCCGACACTGCCCTGGCCTGGTGCTGGATCATCAATACCAGGCCCCCTATACCACGGTGGACTGCCACGCTGTGACGAAGGGGGTCAATACCTGTCATTCCGTCTACCACCCCGCCCAGTGGAGGTTGCTCGTTGACTGCCAGTACCCCTCGCACTCTGTCACGGTATCGGTCGATCCCTACCGCTATTTCCAAATCGATAATGGTTCGACCGTGTCGGTTGGGGAACGCTGTGGACGCTGGTCCGGTATCGCCTGGCTTCACTGGCTCGACGAGAGGAACTATTTAGAAAGGAGCAGCCGTGCAACGTATTGACCGCCTTACGCCGGCGAGCACGACGCCCCCCTTGATTGCCTACGGCCCTTCCCTCAGTGATCTGTTATTTGAGCCTGTCGACAATCCAGGCGGCAATTGCCTGGTCCGCTTTGTGCCCGTTATCGGCGTATCCGCCATTTCTACTGTCAATGGGCCGGTTAGCTTTCGCTCCGGCTACCGGTGGTTAACCTGTTACGGAACTGACGGTACAATTGGCTTTGAGGAAGACCAGGAAGAAACCGATAACGGGCCGATTTGGAATGTATCGATCGACGGCTGGCTTCCCGGTGACTCTCCCCAGCGCCGGCAGCTGCTAGCCGACCTGGTCCGGTACCGGTTTATGGTCGAGGTGGAGGATTACGCCGGACTGGTACGCCGGGCCGGCACACTCGAGCAAGCATTGTCATTTCGCTATCAGTTCTCAACGGGTAAGCAGCTAGGTGATCGCCGGGGAACCCAGCTAACTTTTTCTGGCCAGCTTACTAAGCCCAGTGTTCCAATTTTGTAGCTTTACGTACCAAGAATAATTTTGGTGTGGATAGAATCAGAAAGCACGCGGCCGGTTGGCTGCGTGTTTTTTTATCGCATAATAGTGACTTATACTTGAATTTGTTTTATAAACCTATTTAGATTTGTCGGTACTCACCTAATTAAACGTATAGATAACAACCAGCCCGTAGCCGACTGGTTACGTGCTGGTTGTTTTTAAGCAGGCCGTCACCGGGCTTGTCGCGGCTGTGGGCTGGCTGGCCAGGCAGTTTCGGGGCATGAATCGTTCCTTTCGGACCATTTCGGCCTTGATGCGGCATACCTGGATGATTGATCCGGGCTATGCTAACCAGCATATAGGGCTGGTCAATGCTTTCCTGGGTGGTCGCATGGCTAGTCTCTTCGACGACGACGACGACGATAAAAAGCCGATCGGCTTTGCCCTGGCTCCCTCGTCCGCTAGTTCATCAGCTTCATCCTACCGGCGCGTCGAGACGAGCCTGTCCAACCCGGACTTACCCGCCGGTAGCGTTGGCGTCATTGATGTACGGGGCCCCATCATGAAAGAAGGCTTCTGTGGCGCGTACGGCACGGAAGACTACACGACTGAGCTCAACGCACTTTACGATAATCAGCAGTTCATCGGGGCCGTAATCCTGGTGGATTCGGGGGGGGGCCAGCTGAGCGGCACCCCCACGTTTTACGACGCCATCCGCAACCCCATTAAGCCTACGGTAGTGCTGGTTAACGACGGCATCATGGCCTCGGCTGCCTACTGGCTGGCCTGCGGTGCCGACTGGATTCTGGCCTCCCAGCCGACCGATCAAATCGGCTCGATTGGCGTATTCTGCCGCCTGCGCGATTACAGTAAAGCCCTCGAGCAGGATGGTATCCGGGACATTTCGGTGTATAGTCGGCGCTCAACGGATAAAAACAAAACCTTTCGGGACGCCCTGGCGGGTGACACGACCGCCCTCGAAGATGAACTGGACGAAGCGGTCGATCAATTCGAAGCCGCTATTCGGGCCGGCCGGGGCGATCGGCTCAAGCCCACCCCGAAAACGGATGAGCCCTTCACCGGCAAGCTCTACAGCGCCCAGATAGCCTTATCACTGGGACTCATCGACGGCTTCGGCAATCTGCAGGCTGCGGTCGACAAGGTTATCGAGCTGGCGGCAGCCCAGCCAACACCTGATTCTACGATGCACTCGGCGTCTGCTACCGATAGCCAGGCATCTGCTCTGGCTGGTGCCGCTGCGTCAGCCCCTGACAAAACCGCCAGCAGCTCTGAATCAGCCCTTACTCCGACAAACCCAACCCCTACCGATCCCATGTTTGGATTTACCAAACTGCCCGCCCTGGCGGCAGTAAAAGGTCTGGCTGCGGCCGACGTTACCGACGCCCACATCAGTGCCATCAATGCCGAGCTGGAGGCCAATGGCTTCAACATCGCGACCGTCAATCAAACCCAGTTCACCCAGGCTCAGGACCTTCAGCAGCGGCTCCAGGCCGCTGAAGACGCCGGCCGGACGGCCACCGCCGAAATCACCCGCTTGACCAGTGAGCTCGACAAGTTCGGCAGCCAGCCGGGCCACCTGGGCTCGAAAAGCCCCAAAGAAACCGAGATAACGGCCGGTGGATCATCCACCAACCCTTTTTTCTCGGAGACCGACGCCGAAGTCGCCCGGCTCAAAGGCCAGCGAGCCTGAGCAAGGCCAGCGCTTGTCTGTCCTTCAGCCTACCTACTCTAAACCCTTAGCCAGCCAAACCCTGTGGCCACAACCCCTCAACAAGATCTGACCGCGATCAACAACTACGCGGGTCAGTACGAACAGCGCATCCGGACGTCGATTTTTAACGGCCTCGACATCGCTACCGATCTGAACCTGATCACCAACCTGACCGCCCCGCGTATCATGCCTAAGTACAAGGCAAACGAAGGGCTTCGCCCCTACGACGTCGACGTGGTCGACCCCGACGGTCAGGCTGGTACCTTCAGCCAGCGCACCATTGTGCCGCGCACGGCCATGAAGATTTTGCGCGTTGTTCCCGAGGAACTGCGTAAGACGTATCTCTCCGAGATGCTCAAAGCGAACGCGCCCGACTATCCGCAGGGCTTTGCTCAGTACTTTTGGGACGAGCAGATTAAAAAGCAGCGCGCCGAAATCAACAACAACAGTTATTTCGGGGTGGATGGCCAACTGATACCCGTTTACGATGGCGGTACCGTCTACGCGGTCGATGCCCGGGTTCGCTACGCCAATTCCTATTTCAAGTGTCTGGCCATCACCACCGCGGGTCAGTCACCTGAATCGCACCCCGCCAAGTGGCAAAAGGTTAACAACAGCTCGATCAACAAAGGGCTGGGCACCATCATTGCCGACGAATACGCAGCGCTGCCGGCCCGCAACAAAATCGCCATCGGCACGATTGACGCGACTAACGCCTTCGACAAGGTTACGAACTTCTACCTGGCGATCCCGGAAGAAATCCGGAATCTAGGTGGCATCATCCGCTGCTCGCGCTCGACCTACGATAACTACAACATGAGCGCGCTGGCCAAATTCACCAATGGTACTTCATTTCTGGACATCGCTGGCGCCAATGGGAAAGTCATCGGCAAGTCTATTTTTGGCTCGGATGGTAAGTGGATCCTGCAGCCCGCCAGCTGGATGTCCGGCTCGAAGCGGCTGGTGGCCGACGTCGATAAGAACCTCTACTTCGGTACCGATCTGACAAGCGATTTCACCTCGATCGGCCAGATGATCCCCTTCGTCCATGGCTACACCTGCAAAATGCAGCTGGTGCTCGCCTTCCAGATCGCCGATCTGGACATCCTGTTCGTCAACGACCAGGCGTAATTAACTGGCTTTCGATTTCTTCCTTCCCTTTACCCGTTGGTAACCTGCCTGGGCAGGTTACCAACTTTTCCAACCCGCACTGCCAACCATGGCTGAACTAACCGCCGAACAAAAACTCGAAGCCGCCTTGAAAGATATTGAGGGGCTGAAAACCGAGCGTACTACGTATAAAACGGAACGTGACCAGGCCCGGCAGGATCTGGCTAAAGTTGTCGTTGACCTGGAAACAGCCAAAAAGACGCTCATCCAGCAGACCAATCAGCTGGCCGCTAAAGACAGCGAGCTGCAGTCGGCCGCCCGGATCGTTACGGAGCTCAAGCAAACCCTCGCCAGTCAACAGGCCGATAGCGACGCGCTACCCACGATCAGCCACGGTAAAGACAGCTATGAGCTGCTCACCGAGTTCAGCTGGAAGGGCCAGGTGGTAACCGTGGCCACGCTGCGCGACGACGCCAAACTGGTGGCCGAACTGATCCGGGAGGGCGTCGCTACCCTGCGTAAGGTCGTCAAGTAGCCCCGTTACGTTGCCCGCCGTCGGGCCTTTTCTCCATCATAGACTACTCAATTAGCCATGGCTATCGAATACAAAGACCTCCTGGGTCCCAACGGGGAGGAAAACAACATGGGGGGCACCGAGCAGATCGTTTACCTGATCCGCAAGTCGGACGTCAAGACGTATCCCGCCCCGGCCGCGGCACCGGCCAACAAATACGTTATGAACACGCCCTACGTGCTCAACACGGGGAAGAAAGCCATGCAGCTCTATACCACCGAGGACATGTCCGAACTGGATCTAGGCAGCAACGGTGAGGCCGATGGCAAGAGCTTCAAACCCATGCTCAAGCTGTTTTATCCTGGTATCGACGAAGACGCGATTCAGTTCATCAACGACGTTAAAAACGATAAGGTGAACATGCTCGTCCCGCTCAACAACGGCAAAATCATCCAGTTGGGGAGTGGTAAACACTTTATGACCGTGTCGCCTGAAATGAAAACCGGTACGGTATCGGGGCGCGGGCTGGGCACGTTCATTGAGATTTCGGGCTTCGTGCCCAATATTCTCTTCTATAGCGCAGCCGTACCCTTAACGCCGGCCCCTTAACCCCGAGATCGAGCGATGGCTAAACTGTCCAAAGTCGGGCTGGCTCCTCCTCCGCCCCGGCCCTATTCCATCATCGGTCTGACGCCGGCCGCCACGATGCCCATCGACTTCGAGGGACAACGCTACGACCTGGCCAACCTAACCGAATCGGAGCTGAGCTACCTGCTGCAGTTTCCCCAGCAGGTACCCTATCTCCAGACTGACAACGTGGGCGACGTGCCCGTGTAATGTGTGTGAACGGCGAAAGAGCCCGGTTTTGCCGGGCTTCTTTGTTTCACCCGCTCCTTTCCAATGATAAACGAATCGATCGAGCAGCTCAGCGCCTGGCTGGATGCCCCCCTCTACGAGCAGGGCGTGCTACTGTACGAAAAACTGATTTTGCCCACGCCAGCCGGTTCGACCTTCGTGCTGGGCATGCTGAAAGCGGGCGCTGATGACTACAACCGCCAGATCCTACATACGGCCCTGTCCAGCTTGCACGAGCAGCTGGGCGAACGGCTGCTACTCCAGCAAGCCAGCTACCCACAGCCGTTGGTCGATGCCCTGGAGGACGGCAAGCGATTGATGGACGAACGAACCATCCTGAAAGAACGACTCCGGATGGCTTATAACGGGGGAACCAGGGAAGGCGATGAGCTGCGCACCTGGTCGTTTCGCATTCTGGACATCGGCGACGAACTGACGATGATTTACGGCCGGCGGCATTTTTTCGCCGAGCACGGCTATTTGCCCGATGAGTCGGAGCCGGTGGTCCGCTCGGCCCAGGCGCTGCTGACCCGGCGCAACACCCTGCGTACGTTCGTTTCGCGCTATAAAAAACGGCTGGTGGCGGCTGGCACCGAACCCGAGCGGCTGAAATGCCAGACGCTCCTCGCCCAGTATCACAGCGAACTTTTCCAGATCCAGCAACAGCTGGATACGCTAACCCCGACTGACGATGCTATTTCACGCTGACGATGTCCAAGACTTTTGTTTACCCCAGCACCGGCAGGCCGCCCTGTGCCCGGCTGCTGAGCCACCTGAACACACCCATACACTCGTCGGCCGCGTTTCGGATGCTGTCGATGCGGTGTGGCCGCCCCTGGAGGCCGGCCACAGCTACCATTACGCTAGCGCCGGCCTCTGGAGTATGCACGACCTGCTGTTCCACCTCCTGCGCCAGACCGGACCCGCCGACGTCTGGATTGCTACCTGGTCGATGACCGAGGACGCCGTACGCATGCTGGTGCAGGGCCTGGAAGCGGGTGTGATCCGCCGGCTGCGGCTGCTCATCGATGGGCGGGTCACCCGGCGTAACCCCAGCGCTTACGCCTTTGTCAAAGCCCACGCCGAAAAAACGGCCGTATCGGTCTGTCACGCCAAAGTAACCGTCATTCGAAACGAGGCCTGGTCGATGGCCGTCAACGGCTCGCCCAATTACACCAACAACCCCCGGATTGAATCGGGCGTCGTTACTGTCAGTCCCCTGGTGGCTCAGTTTCATATCGGCTGGATCGAAGCCGAGATGAGCAAAGCCAAACCGTTTAATCCCTAACCCGCAAACGCCCCGCCTGATGTCTTCTAAAGCCGACCTGATCAGTATTACCCTCGACGAGCAGGACGAGCCGGTGCTCGAGTTTACCCATAGCGAGACCGATACCACCCTCGATCAGAAACTGCTGGGCAAGCTGCTGCGCCAGATTCACCGCCAGGGCATTGAGCTTCACCTGGTTCGCCATTACACCGACTCAACCGAACGACCGGTCTGGGAGTACCAGATTCGCGCCCTTCCTCATGACACTAACCGCTGATCAACTTACCGAGCTGGAAAGCATGGCCGGCTTTTTTTTCGTACCCGACGAAATCGCCATTGTCCTGGGCGTCGACGCCGTTGCGCTCGAGGACGCCCTGGACGATGAAACCAGTCCCGCGTACCGCGCCTACCAGCGGGGCAAGCTGAAATCAAAACTTGAACTCCGCAAGTCCATCCTGACGCTGGCCAAACAAGGCTCGGGCCCGGCCCAAACGCTGGCCATTCGGCTTCTGGATGATTTGGAGGCCCGCCAGCCATGAACAACGATCTCGCCCTGACCAACTTACCGTCCCGCTTCGAGGATAAATTTGACCGGATCGTCAAGTATTACCGGTGCCAGTTACCCGACACCGATCCTAAAAAGGTCAAACTCTCCCGCGATCTCGCCGAGCAGCTGAGCCACTGGATTACCATTCACGCCCTACTGTCGACGGGCCGGTATCCAAAAACCAGCCAGCAGCTCAACGCCATTCTGAAGGCTATCCCCGGCATTTCGGCCCGCACGGCGCGCAACTACCTGGACGATACCCGCCGTTTTTTTGCGATTCAGGACCAGCCGAACCTGGCCTACGAGCGGGTCATGCTCATTGACGAGATGCGGGATGATATGCGGCTGGCTAAAAAGAAGGGGGATTTACGAAGTCTGGCCGCCCTGCGTCAGATCTATATCAAGCTAATCGGCGCCGACAAGCCGGAGGACCCTGTCGAGAATAAAACGGTCATCAACATTATCAACTTTAACCCCGAGCAGCTGGGTGGCCAGCAGATCAGCGACGAGCAGCTGACCCGGATGATTGATAAGATGCTGGCCTTGGACAAGAAAAAAACGGAAGAACTGTTCGACGATTTCGAAGATGTCAGCTCCCCCCAAACACCTGCCTGATCGCTATAAGCTCGATGAGTTGGTGACGTCCGATCTGCAGATCGCCGTTCGCCTGGCTCACGTGGGCCACGACGCCCACAGTCTCGCCGACGATGTCCAGGCGGTTCACCGGCACTTCAACAAGCCGCAGCTGCGCTCGATGCTGGTCGGGGCTAACGAGGAATACGCCGTCTGGGGGCGGGGCACCGGTAAATCAGAAGGGTTGATTGCACCCCGAACGTTTCGAAACGTGGAAGTCATGCCTCGGGGGCATGGCTGCTTTGTGGGCTCTACCTACCTGCAATTGCTCGAACGCACCCTGCCGCCCGTCATCAAAGGCTGGGAACAGATGGGCTGGGTCAGGGGTCGTGACTTCTGGGTACGGGAACGCCCACCCAAAAAACTCAATGTGCCCCAGCCGATCGTTGGCCCAATCACTACCGAGCATTGCATCTTTTTTCGCAACGGGGCCGTGGCGAGCATGGTCAGTCAGGACCGACCCGGCTCAGCCAACGGCAAAACCGTGCACTGGATCGCCGGCGACGAAGCCAAATTCCTCGATAAAGCCAAACTTGACAATGAGCTGCTACTCACCAACCGGGGCGACGAACGGTATTTTGGCGGCATCCCCGAGTTTCATAGTCTGCTGTTTTGTACCGATATGCCGACCTCGAAAGCGGCCATGTGGATCCTGGAGGAAGAAAAGCGCATGATTGCCCAGTCTAAAGAGTTGGGTTTCGACCGGATCAAAGCGATTTTAGACCTTCGGACCAAGATTTACGCGCTCTACGAAGGCTTGATTGCCTACCCGGGCAAGCGGGCCTCAATCCTGAAAAAGATCCAGACCTACCAAACCCGCTGGGATGCGATCCGGAGCAACACGGTTTATTTCTCGGAGGCCTCCACGCTGGACAATATCCACGGCTTCGGTGCCAAAAACATCGCCCGTCTGCGGGAGAAACTGCCCCCCTTCATCTTTGAAACGGCGATTCTGAACCGGCGTCCATTCTTAACGGAAAACGCGTTTTACCCGGATCTGGACGAACATCACTTTTACGACGAGATTGACTATGGTTTCATCGATAGCTTTGACTTCGACCAATTTGGGAAGGGTCTCTTTGAGGATAGCCGAAAAGACGCCGATGTCGACAAATACCGTCCGCTGGACGTGGCGCTCGATTATGGGGCTCATATAAACCCGCTCCTGGTAGGGCAACCCCACGGCCGGGACTATCGGGTATTGAAGGAAATGTACGTGCGCCACCCGGACCGGGTCGTTGACGTGGCCCGAGCGTTCTGCCGCTATTATAAACACCACCCGGTTAAGGTCATTAATTACTTTTTTGACCATACCGCCATCGGCACCAGTGCCACCAGCGCCACCAGTCCCAAGGACGTTTTCGCCGAATACCTCATGAGTGAAGGCTGGACTGTGGAAGACCGCTACGTCGGTCACACTCCTGAACCCGCCCAGCGCTATGAACTGTGGGGCCGGGCCTTGAGGGGTGGGGATGCCAGGCTGTTTCGGGTTGGCTTCAACCGGAATAATACCGAGTTCGTGCGGATCTCGATGCAGCAGGCCCAGATTGCCCAGGGCAGTACCGGCTTCCGGAAGGATAAAAAAGATGAGAAGAACCATAACCTCGACCAACGGGAAACCACCCACTTCTCGGATGCAGCCGATACCCTACTGTACGGGGCGCACCTGCTTCACCGCTTCGAATCGGATAGCCGTTCCTTCGATGGCGTGTTTATGAGTTAATCGTCCCAACCCTTGCGGTGCGCAGGCCGACCTAACCGGTCAGCCCTCCTTTTTAGCTTGCCTCTTTAGGGCATCTTTGGTTTTTCGGCGGAAAGGGCGATAATTCGTTGTTTAGGAATATTCGGATTACAAACTCAAACCCTTTGTTGAAACGAGATGTTGATTTTTGGAAGTAGCCCCTCTTTCGGATAACAAGTTGAGAAAATAGACCTGAGAAAAGAACGGCGGCTGGTAATAAGTTTTGTGATATTGGATAAACTGGCGTTTAAAATGATGAATATCGAAGGGTATGGCAAAAATTACCAGTAACCTATGGGACGAAGTTGTGCTTTTCAAAAGCATTGCGTTAACCCTATTTTATGTGAATAGCGTCTCTGCTGAAGTATTTACCGGTAACCGATGCCAGAGTACCAAGCCTGAAATAACAACTTGGCCAATTGAAGCACTAGTTTACGTCGAACCGCGTCACTGGTGAGGCTGGTCCGTTTTAGGTTAAAACTTATACCCATAGCCAACCCTCACCACCTGCGTTTCGTAATAGTCGGTGCTGACGTATCGGAAGCCGTCGCCCTGCACCTCGCGTCGGATACGCAGTGTGTTGGCAATATCCGTCGCGTTGATAAACAACTCGCCTTTGCCCTTTTGGATTGCTTTTTTCAAGCCTACATCGATGGAGAAACGGGAGTCGATGCGGCCCTGCGGCACCAGGTCAGGGGCTAAATAGATGGCCGTGAACTGCGCATCGAGCTTTCCTCCTAAGTGAAACAGGCCGTTGACTTTCACGTTCCCCGAAAACAACTGTTGCCGCTCCGCCGAAAACGTGTTTCGGACCGGATATAGATTGACCACCGAGAAGGCATCGATGGTATTCCGGTAGCCATTCAGGTTCAGATTGACCGTGGCCCATTTTGCAAAGCGTTGGGATAGGATCAATTCGACCCCACTCAGGCGACTGCGACCGGCATTCTGAAAAATATTGTAGATCAGGGTGCTGCCAGGGACTATACTGCTGATACGGGTAATGGTGGCCTGCATGGCTTTGTGGTAGGCCGCCGAATACAGATACCCACCGTTCCAGTTGGTCTTGTAGCCCAGCTCGTACGAACTGGTGAATTGCGGACGCAGGCCTGGATTCCCTACTTTGATGATTTCGGCATCGTCGTACTTGGGAAAAATTCGGATGTCCACTTCGTTGGGCCGGTCGACCCGGCGCGTGTAGAAAAGAGACAGTCGGTTATTGTCATTGAGCTTGTAGGCCAGTCGCAATGTCGGGAAGGGTTGCCCATACCGGTAGCCGTCGCTCTTGTACGTGTTGTGGTTCGGGTTTACCTCGTACTGCAAATCCACGTATTCGACGCGCAAACCGGCTTCTACCTCTACTCTCTTCGTTTCGATCAGGTAGTTGCCGTACAGAGCCGGTATCCATTCGCGGTAGGTGGCCGCTCCTCCGGCGTCGACATCCAGCGGGGAGTTCAGACCCGGAAAAAACTGCATATTGGTGGGAATCCACCGGCGACGAAACTTAACCCCGGTTTCAAGTCGGCCGTAAGGCAGCGGCTGCACATAATCGACGGTCAGGTCGGCTACGTTTTCATCCGACAGGAGTTTAAACGAATCCTGGCCCGTGTAGGTGGGCAGTATGTTGGTGAAAAAGTATTTCTCGTCTTCCCGGTGGAATGTGTAGTTGAAACCCGCGTTGAGTAACCGGCCCGGTTGTTTGAACTTGTGCTGCCAGTTCGCCGATGCCGTAACGGTCGTTTTCAGTTCATCTTCCAGAAACTGCCACAGCCGCAGCCGCTCCGAGAGCGTGCCGTCGAAGAACGGTTGGTCGCCCCGGTCGGTGATTTTCTCGCTGCTGAATAATCCCGATACCGTCACCGTATTGGCCGCGTCGACAAACCAGTCGATGCCGGCCTTGCCCGTTACGATGTTGGTGTTGCGGTTTCGTTTGAGTTGCTGGCGAACGACGGTGCCGTCGTTATAAAACCGGTCGGCAAACTCGTTTTTGTTCAGCGTTTGTGTGTAGAGGTTGTCGCCCTGAAAAAACAGGTTGACCTTGTTTTTGCGGTAGTTGAGCGAGAGCGACGGATTGATTTTGGGCGTGTTCCGGTACTGGGGCCGGATGGTCGGGTAGTTTGCCTGTTTCTCCCAGAGGGCACCCACGGCCGCAGCCAGGCCTACTTTACCGTTGAAGCCTTCTTTCTTTTCTTTTTTGTAGATGATGTTGATGATGCCCGCGTTCCCGTTGGCGTCGAATTTAGCCGATGGATTGTTGATGATTTCGACCCGGTCGATGGCTGAAGCCGGAATGTTTTCCAAGCCGGATTGACCGCCAAAACCCGTCAGGGCGGTCTGTTTCCCGTCGATTAGCACCATCACCTGCTTACTGCCCCGCAGTTGGATCTGGCCATCCTCACCCACGGTCACGCCCGGCAGATTTTTCATCGCTTCCAGGGCCGAGCCGCCTGCCTGGCTGATGTTCTCGCCCACCGTAAAGGTTTTCTTGTCCATCGTGCCCGCAACGGCTTCGGGCCCGGCGGTCACGACCACTTCGCTCAACTGAGCCACTTCTTCGGTCAGCTCCAGCGTACCCACGTTCAAAAATTCGCTCAACTGCCCCACCAGTACGGGCTGAAGGCGGGTCCGGTAACCGATGTAAGTCGTTTTCAGCAGGTAGTTGCCCGGTTTAACGCCCGCGAGGGTAAATAGCCCTTCTTCACTGGTGATGGCTCCCGTCACGAAGGCGCTGTCGCTCGGGGTCAGCAGGGTTACGTTCACGAAGGGCAGGAAGACTTTGTTTTTGGCTTCTTTGACAGTCCCCGATAGGGTTACGTTGGTCGTTTGCGCCAGAGCGACAACGGCCGTCGTGCCGACGATAAACAGCGTCCGGTAAACAGAAGAGAGAATCGACTTCATCCGCTTAAGGTAATTGATTACTCAAACCTAACGACCAATTCGGGAGCAATTCTGTAGCAGCCGACGGGCTATCCCGAATTGAGTTGTTACCGGAAGAACTTCAGAAAAACTTCAGATTCGCCCTCTTTTTTTGTCCGCATCAACACAACGCTATGGAAGCTAACGTCATGAGTATACTGGGCCTGAACACGGCCTGGATCGAGTGGGGCGGTACGACCCTGATTGCCGCGCTGGTGTTCATCGAAACGGGTTTTCTGCTGGGCCTGATCGTACCCGGTGGCGAAACGCTTTTGTTCACGGCGGGGCTGCTGACGGGCGTCGGTACGCTGCATTTGCCGGTTTTAGGACTTGTCGGCGTGCTGGTCGTAGCTGCCGTGGCTGGCGATCTGACGGGTTTTTGGATTGGCCGCCAACTCGGTGACCGACTCCGTCACCAGCCCGACACGTTCCTCTTCAAACGAGCCGACCTGGAAGAGTCCGACCAATTTTACCGCAAACACCCGAAGCGGGCCTTACTGATCGGTCGTTTCTTCCCGATCATTCGCACCTTCAATCCGCTACTGGCGGCCAACAGCGGCATGCCCTGGACCCGGTTTTTACTCCTGACCTCTACGGGCTGTATAGCCTATATCACCACCCTGGTGCTGGCTGGATATTGGCTGGGTGGGCGGTTTCCCGGGATCGGCCAATACGTGGAATACATCTTTCTGGGCGTAGTGGTACTGGTACTCGGAACGCTCCTCGTCAAGCGATTTCGCCGATCTGATAATGTACCCCAATAGCGGGTTAGCTGCTGTCTGCACAAGTCTGTAAGCAGTGACCAGTGGGTCTATACAACTTTCATAAATTCATTAATCAACTTACTCAATGAAAAGAATGCTTTGCTTTTTCGGTTTGCTGGGTGGTTTTACCCCACCGACACTGGCCCAAAAGACCGACACCTTGGTGATTGATAGCCTTTCGTTTATTCGCTCGAAGCGCATGTCGGAGGTCGATCTGGCCAAGAAGAGGGAAGGACGCTTTACGACGGGTCTGCCCGATTTATCGTCGGACCCGGTAACGGGGTTTGGCATCGGTATCCGAACCAACACCTACTGGAATGGCACCCGCGCCAACCCGCTCTTCGCCTATACGCCCTACCTGGTGAGGCTGCGCGCCAATGCATCGTACTATACCACCAACGCCCGCGAATTGACCTTTTCGGTGGATGTGCCGTACTATAAAGGATCGCGCTGGCGGTTTCGCGTGGATTTCAAGGCGCAGCAAAACCCGTCGAATCTCTATTTCGGATCAAGCCAAAGCACGCTGGGGCCCCTTCGTTTGCCCTCCGATCCGAACAAAACGTTCGCGACCTATGCCGCCTACGACCGGGCGCGCAGCACCCTGCGGCCTGGTCAGGCGGGCGAAGCCCCCTTCGTGAGCGATGCCTTATCGAACCGGTTTCGGGAAACCGAATTCATGCTCAATCTTAAAGCCGATTATGCCTTAGGTAAGGGCAAATGGCGGGTGATGGGCGGCTACGAGATCCAATCTTTAGCGTACAAAACGTTTCAGGGGACCGAAACGGATGCTATCGATCCCGTCTCGGGGGCGGAGACCAAAGCGCCCAACGGCACGTCCTTGCTGGCCCGTGATGCGCAGCAGGGACTGATTTTCGGCCTCGATGGGGGGCGGGTTTCCATCGTGCAGGGGGCGCTGATTTACGATACCCGTAACTTTGAACCCGATCCAACGCGGGGTATATATATCGAAGTGGCCAATGAGTTTTCTCACCGTGCTATCGGCTCCCAGTTCAATTTTGATAAACTGTTCCTCCAGGGGCGTATCTACCACCAACTGCCTGTCGGGTCGCGAACGGTGCTGGCGGGTCGGATTGGGGCGGGAACCATCTTTGGCCGACAGGCTCCCTTCTTCGAGTATCAGGATCAGTGGAGTCCCGACGGCAGTATTAATGCGCTGGGGGGGCGACAATCCCTGCGGGGCTACCGGGCCAACCGGTTCCTGGCCCGCTCGCTCGCCTTCACCAACGTGGAGCTTCGGGTTCGGCTGGCCGACCTGAAAGTTGGCCGACAAAATTTTGGGTTAGGGGTGGCTCCCTTTTTCGACGCGGGCACCGTGCGTGACCGCTGGCAGGACCTGGATTTTAGCAACATCAAGACATCCTACGGGGCTGGCGCCCGGGTGGCCTGGAACCTCTCGACTATCCTGTTCTTCGATTATGGCTTATCGAAAGAAGACCGGCTATTCTACTTTGGCATCGGGCAGATTTTTTAACCGGACCACCGCGGCACGGGACCGCTCCGGCGTACCAGATGTAGCGGAACCGTAGCCGGAAGTCTTGCTTTATGTCGGCCATACCAGTACCAGCAACCCGATCAAAATCAGCCCACCACCGATCAGCAACTTGGGTGTAACGGGTTCGCCAAGCAACGTAACCGACAGCAGGATCGTCATGACGATGCTTCCTTTATCGATCAGGGCGACATCTGACACGCGGCCAATCTGGATGGCTTTATATCGGACCGCCGACGCGGTAAAAAACCCACGACAGCGTGGTCGTCAGGCCCGATATGGCCAGAAAGCCGACGATGCGGCTGTCGAGCTGACCAACTTCCCGCACGTTCTGGAAACAGAGAAAGTTTAGTAGTACCAGCCCGAAGACGACCGTCGTCCGGACGGCTAATCCCAGGTCCGAACTAATGTCCTTGAGGCCCAACTTGGCGACAACGGCCGTTAAACCGGCAAAGAGCATTGAAATAAGACTGTAAATGACCCAGGTAGGCATAGTCAGTTTTACTAATGAGGAAAATAAACCGAGAAGCTGTGTATTTGCGCTAACTCATCAAATTGATACTGCACGGTCATGCCGTGGCGTTCGGCGATCTGGCGAACCAGGGCTAACCCTAAGCCGGTCGATTCGGGTCGATTGGGGTTCTTGACAAACCGGTCAAAGAGTTGGTCGGACGGAAACGGCAACGGCAGACCGACATTGACGATATTGAAAAAGGTCTTCGTCAAGGTCATTTCTGCACAGGTGGCAGGCAGGGCGTGGATGGTCGCATTTTTAATCAGATTGCTGAATAACACCTCGGCCAGATACGGATTCATCGGCCGAATAACATCCGGGGTGATTCGGCTTACCCAACCTAACTGCCGGTGGTGGGCGTAGGAGGAGAAGTTATGGTGCAGTTTTTGGGCGAGGGCGCTCAGGTCGACGGGTTGCTGATCCAAAAACTGGTTGTTGTCGATCTTGGAGAGCAACAACAAACTTTTGTTGAGGTGAACGAGTCGACCAATGGCCCCCTGGGCCTGTTCCATATACTCGACCTGCTGCTGGGTCAACGGTTCGGTCGCTAAGAGCCGATCCAGCAGCGTGGTGACGATGGACAGGGGCGTTTGCATCTCGTGGGCGGCGTGGTCGGTAAACTCTTTCTGAGCGACGTATTGCCCGTGCAGATTCCGGCTCATATCGTTGAGGGTACGGCCTAATTGACTAAACTCGGTAATTGTGCTGTCGGGAAACGTAGCCGGAGTTTGGGCATCGAGCCGGTAGTTACGAAGTTGATCGATCAGTTGGTAAAAAGGCTGCCACAGTCGACGGGATACCCAGCTAGTCAATCCCAGCAATACCCCCAGCAGGCCCAGGAAGCCGACGATGATAGCCACTGACAACAACTGGGTAATTTCGATAAACTCCCCAATCACCTGCTTTACCACCACCAGGTACGAGCGGTCCGCCACCTGTACGGTGGCCGTTAGTCGGCGGACCGGAACCAACTGCTTCTCGCGCCGGTCGTATTCCAGCGTATCCGAAAATAGGGGCTTCAGAGTATAACCAGGGGCTATTTCTTCCACGTGGGGATTGTCCAGCAAATGCTGCCCCTCGGGCATTGGCCGATCAGTTGTACTCAATTGCTCCTGGACAAAGAGCAAATCGCTGGTGAGCTGCTCATCAATCTCGTAGCGGACCACTCGGCTGATGAGGGTGTGAAACAACCAACCGCCCCCGATGGCCACCGGAACGGCCACCAGCACCAGATACAGCAGGGTTTTACGGAGCAAACTCATGGTGCTGTGGAGAACATATACCCCGCCCCGTACCGGGTTCGGACATAATCGGGGCATCCGGCGTCTATGAGTTTACGACGCAGATTTTTGATGTGGGTATAAAGAAAATCGTGGGAATCGGCCCCGTCCATGTGGTCGCCCCAGACGTACTCGGCAATGGCCGCTTTCGTGAGCAGCCGGTTTGTATTGGCCAGAAAAAACAGTAGCAGGTGGTATTCCTTTTCTGTCAGGTCGAGGCTGCGCTCCTGGACATTCACCCGGTGCGCGAGCGGATCGACTGTGATGTCGCCGTAACTAATGAGGTTGTTTCCCCCGAAAAAACGTCGGCGCAGCACGGATTTGATGCGGGCGTTGAGTTCGGGCAGGTGAAAGGGTTTGGTGATGTAATCGTCCGACCCCAGTTCCAGCCCTACTAATTTATCGTCGAGCGAATCTTTAGCGGAAATAATAATTAGTCCGGGCTGGGCCATTTGCGCAGTAGTTGCCTTTGCAGACCGGTCGTTGCCCTTTAGTTGTCGAATCAGGTTCAGACCATTCCCATCGGGCAGGCTAATATCGACTACCAGGCAGTCATAATCATAATCGTTGAGGGCCTGGGTAGCTTTAACAAAACTGGCGGCCGTCGTCACCACGTACCCTTCCTCTTCCAGAAATTGCCGCATGGCGATCAGCAGGGCGGGTTCATCTTCGACCAGCAGAATTTTCATGGTTTAAACGTTTGATCAAAGATGAACCTGAAATCTGAAGAAATTCTATAGCAGCCGCGTATTGGACTGAACGCTCTACCGTTACCGAAAGAATGGGTTGTCCTTTGCTCACATACTATCGAACAGCTGACGGATGTAGTCGACTTGCTTTTCCATATCATTTTTCGATGACTACGGATCAGTGTTGACAGATAGTAAAAGGGCAGCCTGGTGCTCAAAATGCACATTCTCAATAAACGCTCTTTTAGAAGAATAGAATAATCGATGAATAATTGATCAACATAATAATGCGTTTTCTTTCCCTTTCAAACGTACAATCGGGCTTGTTTTCAGAGCTTGTGTGCGGCTCACCCCTCGGAAAATTCTCTTTACATGTGTGTAGTTATAGAAGGGGTCTGCGATAAGTGTAAACTCACTGTGAGGCAGGAGGTTGTATTTTCCCAAGACCCGTTCTATAACTGATGCTATGTAGAGGTAGTAGATAAAGATAAGTTCGCACGATATACCAGTCATACTATTGGAAATGTGAAAGACTGTCACTACTCGCTTAACCTCAACATATACTAATTAATTATCAAGTCACGCCGATTATGCTTAAGGGTGATACAAGTCCATTTTTGTGGGAGAAACTAACAAATAGTTATGTATGAACCCGTCGAAGCAGATTCAGGAGATGGAGAGAAGACTCCTCAAAGCCATGCTTGCCAGTGATGTGAGTGAACTTGATTCACTTATATCGGACCAAGCTGTTGTTGTTGGACCAGATGGACGATTATCAAATAAGATTGACGATGTAGCTGCTCATCGGGATGGTTTACTTCGTATTCTTACAATGGAACCCCAAGAGGTAACTATTCAACTTATCTCTGAAGGAGTGGCTATTGTCTTTGCACTTATGAAAATGCAAGGAATCTACCAAGATCATGCCTTTAGTGGTCGTTATCGCTACACTCGTGTTTGGCATAATCAGGGCAGAGGTTGGCAAATTTTTGCGGCTCACATTAGCCCAATGCCAAGTTGATATTTTTTTGATACCTTCACCTCGCTTAGAATAGCCACTATATAAGTGGCAATATATTTGCTAAGTAAGCTTTTATATACCTGACAAGTATCGAAGAAGATACGAGATCCGACGAATATCAATGTTTGACGGTATGTAGTCATCATCGGCTTCAACTAGCATCTTTAGCTCAATTACTGCATCATGTAATGAACCCATATCATGATGGCTTGGCTCAGTTGATACGTTATAAAGAGCTTCCTGCTCAATGTTCCAAAAGTAGTCTTGGCTTATCAAAATCTCTTGGCCAGAATAGAGTTGCTCTACATAAACAGCAACAACTTGAGTGAGTAGCGTCTGCAAGTCATTACGACTTATAGTTACTTCCATTATTTTCTGTTGTATAATCAAACACTATGTTAATCTAAAGGAAAGCGCAACTCAATTCTTCTTCAAGATGATCTTGATTTCATGCTGCTTCCCTGGAAATAAATAGCCGTCATATTGGTAACCCGGCGTATTGTTAATCCCTGTGTCGGGAATGGAAGCTTGAATTGTATCGACTGAATAGGACTGCCCCTGAACGTCAAAGTAGTAAGCCCATTGCAGTTCATAACCCAGGCCATCCAATCCCCCCGATTTTAACAAGCCTTGATAGGAAAAAGTCCCGTTCTTATCAGTGCGAATATCTTGACGAGATACTGGATTAGTAACGCCAAAGCCTGTCCCTTTTTTGCCGACTACACTTAAGGGGTAACCCTCAACGGGTTCTCCCGTGTTGAGTTGAACCGTTCCTGTGATGACCGTTCCTTTTTCAACGGCCTTGATGCCACAGCTTAGGCTAGTGGTGAGTATGGCCACTAGCAGGCTATACTTCACCGCTTTTATAGTTTCCATCTTATAGAGACCAGGAAAAGGGTTTAAACGTTGGAAGCCTATTGTATAATCTATTAACAAACGTATTCATAAATTATATCTCTGTCTTCTTGCACAAAGCATTACCTCGTAGGTTTCTGCCAATTGTTTTACCCTGTGGGTCAATCGGTACTGAAGCAGTGTAGCTCGACTAACATACCTCTTCAATGGATCGGTAATCTCAGATGTATTGATCACACGATTCCATAGTAAACGGAATAGGTATTTTAGCCGAAAGTGACCAAAATTATCCCTTCTACGTAGTAGGTTATTGACAGTGATGCAACTCCCCTACTTGCTCAGCAATTCGCAAAACACACTGATCCCTACGATTATATATACCACTCGAGTTGTCGATACCTAGCTAGCGGACCTGTTCAAGTAGGGCACTTTGAGAGGCCCAGGCCTATTAAGCGGACCTGTTTGTGTAGGGCGTAACCGCCCATAGTAGCACAGTCTGCCCCCCTTCATATACCGCCCCTACCCCCACCCCTGCAATTGCATTTCGGCTCAGTGCGTGGCATTGGGGGGCACTTCGTCCCAAACGCGAAGCGTGCACCAAATAATCGACTTAAGCGCCTGAAAGACAATTAGTTAGACCTTTTCTAAATTGCAAAAATAAGTCACAAATCGTTAGGAATTCCTAACACTTTGTATTACCTTTATATAGTGATAGTGAAGGAGTTAAGGGGAAAAATCAGGGGATTTTGGGCAGGGAGACCTACAGGATTTTGAATGGGTTGGCGGGTGATACCAGGTAGGCCGGTATCGGGCGGGTAAGGGGTTCGTTCTTTGATTTCTGGACAGATCAATGCTAGTCGGCACCACCGACGAACGGGCCTACACGGCCCAAATTTTAAAGTCAGTTACACACTTTCAATCAAAAAAAGACATGGAAACCACTGCCAAACGCGATCATTTCGCCGAAGTAACCGAGCGCATTATCAAGAGCCTTGAACATGGGGTTGTACCCTGGCATCAACCCTGGGGGTTTATTGAACCCGCACAGAATCATTTCACGGGCCACAAATACCGAGGTATCAATCAGCTGTTAATGCTAATTACCAATTATGAAACGCCCTATTTCGCCACCATTCGCCAGATCAACGAGGCCGGAGGGCGGGTAAAGAAGGGAGCCAAAAGCTCCGCCGTTTACTTTCACGATTGCATTTATAAAGACGCCAAAACGGGTGCCCGACTAAACGAGGAAGAAGCCCGGGCGCGACTGAAAGCGGGTGATAAAAACGTCAGTAAATACCCTTATATCCGCCTGTTTCCGGTTTTTAATATGCAGGATGTGGAAGGGTGCCCCGTTAAGCCAGTCAGCCACAAGGGAAACAGCGAAAATCAGGAAATAGCCGTTTGCGCTGACTTCGTCACGGGCTTAAACCTAGGGGAAAAGTTGCTAAACAGTCCCACCAGCGGACAGGCCTATTACAGCAAATCGAAAGATCGAATTCTCATGCCTGAACTTTCCCGCTTTGAGTCGTCGGAACATTATTACGCCACATTGTACCATGAATTAACCCATTTTACGGGCCACGCCAGCCGGTTAAATCGGGCCACGCTAACCGACGCGCTTAAGTTTGGCGATACCAATTACAGCAAAGAAGAATTAGTGGCCGAGTTGGGCGCCTGTTTTCTGTGCAATCGCCACGGCATCAATACGGCCTCCGTCGAAGATAACGCGGCCAGCTATATACAGGGCTGGTTAACCAAGTTACGAAAGGATAAGCGGTTTGTCTGGGACGCGGCCAGCGAGGCACAGGCCGCTTTTACGTTCCTAATGGATTGTTCAGAGCAAGCCGTAACCGCCTGATTACTTACCCGATCACTTTACCCAAGTTCAATTTTTTCAAATCAGTTTAATCACTTTCAATCAGATGAAAACGACCAACGCAACAACCAGCACCATCAACAGCGGTAAACCGGCATTTGGCATCAAGCCAACCGAACCCGTAGCCGTTTCTCAACTAATCGCCCAGGCTAAAGAAAAAATTAACCCCGAAGACGTCAAAACGCCAACTACCTACCCGATCCCAACTACTAAACCAGAGGTAGCCCCGCAGATAGAGCCAGCCGCTAAACCCGAGCCAGTACCAGCAACAAAACCGGAGTCAGCAGCAGCCCCCGAGCCGGAGCCAGCCCCCCAACCAATGGCCCTGATGCCTGTACGTAGTCGGTCCGAAGAAATTCAGTTTCAGGTGGACAAAGCCAACCGGCTACAACTGGTCAATACACAACTGGTTAACCTGAAAGGCAAACACGACGAACTAAAAGCATTTTCCTATACCGTAGATCAGAGCGAGGATAGCCGGTTTGGACGTCTGGTCATTTACGATGATGCCAACCGGGAGTTTGTCTGTAAAAATCACGGCTTGGCCGCTCTGGTGGTGGACTACCTGAAAGGGGTATTCTTGCAGAAAATTGACGAGAAAGAAACCGAATTTTTACGGGTGTCCAGATCGTGAGTGACTTTGATTGGCTGATTGTGGACGAGTTGCGCCGGGAGTTTCGGCGCACTCGTCCCCCGGCAAAAGCCATCCTCAACAACTATACCGCCGGCATTTTTCGACTGACCGAACCGCACCGCATCGGCTACCGCATTTTTTGGTATCCGTCGGGTTTAGTGCATCCTACTTCTTTCTGTCATCACCATACCCAATTCGACCTCGTCGAGATCTTAGACGTATGACTATTTTAAACGATTCCGTTACGCCCCGCTTTTGTGTGGCTGAAATTAAAGTAACGTATCAAGAGGACCGTTCTATCAAACGCGAACGGGTAACCAGTAGTCGGGATGCTTTTTATATGTTCCGTCAGCACTGGACCGACCAAATTAACCGACTGGAAGAGTTTTATATACTTTGTTTAAACCGAGCCAACGAGGTAGTAGGTATCTACCTCGTGTCAACGGGTGGAACCGCCGCCACCTACGTAGACGCGAAAGTTATTTTTCAGGTTGCTTTAGGCTGTCACTCGTCCAGCATCATTTTGGCGCATAATCACCCAAGCGGTAATATGAGTCCTAGCGCGCAGGATAAGGAGTTAACCAAAAAGTTTAGGGAAATTGGCCGGTTGCTTGATTGCGTCGTACTCGATCATTTGATTCTTGGGCCTGATCAAGACCGGTATTTTTCATTTGCTGACGAAGGCATTTAATCCCTACGACTATGCCCTATTTCGCCCGGATCAGTAGCCAGTTACGGCCAGCCAACCAGCTACAGCACTATCTACTCAGGCAGGTAGAAACCTACAATCACACCCTGCTACATGACCCAGACAGCTTACTCGCCATCCTGCAAAAATGTACCGATACGGCAAACTATACCTATCGCCGTTGCAGTCCGCAGACGTTGGGGGTTAACCGGGATCATACGACCAAGGAAATTAGAAGCATTTCAGCAGGAGGCTTATTTGCTTTCCACCTTTACAAGGTTGCCCGAACGCTCCACGAGTCAGCACCAGTCTCCGAGCCAACGCCAGTACCCGAGCCGGAACCAGCGCCGGATATAGTCTACAAACGGTTTGCCATTTTCGACGGCCGCGACAGTGAGAAGATCAGCTCACTTCAGCCACTCGACTACTTTACCCCTGAGGTGCAAAAATTACTCATAGCGGATAAGGTTTGGAAAGTCTACGAGAACATTTTAGGCATTCCGTTTGCCGAAGAATATGGAGGAGCCAAACAACATGCCCGCCCCTAGTCCCTTGTTTTGGGCCCCTCTTCTGCCCATTTTAGCGCCGATCTGCCCAAAAGATATGTCCATCCTGGCAAGGTCTGTAACGTTCGTTACAGACCTTTTTTTTGACCTATGCAACTAAAAATATAGTTTCGACAAGCAAAATTTTTACTTTCTTTTTTCTTGGTAAGAAAGTAACAAAGAAAACCGCCCGGATCTACCCCACCCTCGGCACGTTGCTGACGCCTGCTTTTCTGGATTGATGCAGCTTCCACAGCCGATTTACCTATGCTCCCTTCTAGCAACTATGGACGTATTTTGAGTTAATATGAATTAGATGAAGCTAGAAAGGCAGCCTATTGGGGCTGCCTTTCTAGCTTCATCTAATTGCGCTCTTACTGTCCGGCTTTATTATTGGGCCCGGACATTCAAATACTGGACTTCACTGATTTGACCACCATCACAATAGCTGGTGATCGTAACCTTGATGGTCCCATAACCCTGGTTCGAACTCCACTGAACCCCCACATAGGTCCCCCCTGTTATCGTCGTTTGCCCGTTAGAAAATGTTCCTGATAGTGAGTAGTTAGGATAACCCGAAGGAATGACTTGCCAGGTTATTGTAACACTACCCTCAATATTCTCGTACGAGCCAGCTACTCCGTACATAGCATACTGACCCGGTGACACGTTATCAGCTCCTGATATCGTAAAATAAGGCTTGCCCAACTTACTTAGATCAAACCAGCCGAACGCATCAGACTGTCTGGACTCGGTGACACCGGTATCATGGCACTGGCTTGTGACACGCATGCCGAGCGTACTGACGTTGTTTTGAGTTATTAAATTACCAGGTATATCAAAGTAGTTACCACTACCTATGTTCTCATAGATGACGTTATTTAAATCATTGTTGGCCGATATTTTCCAGATGAACTGAGTAGGCCCATTCGTACCATAACCAACAGCTGTATATCGTAGCCCAGCTCCCGGTACGTAGCAGCGGTAAGGGAAAGAAACGGTTGCAGGCGCGTCACATTTGGCTAACTCCTGCTGATCGCACTGACAAGAGGTAAAGGCCTGTATGGTTCCGTAGGCAGCGCCAATGATGGCGCCGATCGCTGAGCCTTTCACCAATATTGTCGCCCCCGATTTTACAATGGCTTCCACGCCACCAATGGCACTGCCCGTGGAGGACAACCCACTGATCGTGCCCACGTAGCAATACAGTTTAGCCCAAAATCCGCAAGCGGACGTGGAACGTGCTTTTGGTTCAGAAACGCCTTCTGATGCAGGCGCCTGTTCCAATCGATAAAGCAGGGCATATTTGACAGTTGACCGCTGATTCAGGACGTCACTTTTCTCGGATGGAGTCAAGACGTTATCCTGCATGATCTCCTTCTCGCGCTGCGCAAACCAGTCCCAGGCAGTTTGCATATCTGGTTGCGTAGCTAGCAGCTCAAGGAGCGAACGCTGCTGGTCTTTGATGATCTGACCCTGTCGCTGGGTATAGCTTTTCTGAGCAACCAAATCATCAATAATTTGGTCATGAGTCCAATGGTTGGCCTTTATCTTCGCCTGATAGGCGTCAAACTTAGCCTTGAACCCTGCTCGTTGATTGGCCGGCAAGTAGGTCAATGGATCAATAGTTGCGGAGTAATATTTAATGTGCCTCAACAGTACCTGACCGTGGGTATTGAAATTAAAGCCAGTTGTATCTCTAGCCCGGGCGTAGGCGTTATTTCTAGCCAGGATATCATCTAACGTAGTAGATCCATTGAGATTTAGGGGTGCTGGCCCCTGCTTGATTTTACTAGGAGCGAGTGAATTTATTTCCGTATTACAGGAGAGCGGTAACAGGATACATAACAATACCCATACCATTGACATTAGAGACAAATTTTTCATGATCTTGATGAGTTTAGAATTGAGTACTTGACACTAATTTCTAAGCATCGCAGGTGATGCTTTCCAGGCTTAGTAGCGCAGACCAGATCAATGAATAGCTAGAACAGCTTTTAGGAGGGTACCTGTAGGCGAGAGATGACTTAAAGTCTCAAAAAGCCAATCTCTAATTTTTACATATGTTGATGATTTAGCAGTGAAACGTTGAACCCCATCTCTGATCGTCAAAATATTACCAGGCTGTTTCCCTGCTAAACTACAACCGAATCGACTATTTGATTAACTTATTATACAATTTATAGGATTAATTATAAATTTATTTGAACTTATTTTATTCATTGTGGGATGCAGTTACACCCCTGCTCATTACTCAAATACTGTTTTTAAATCGAACAATTGAATTAATATATGTACTTACATGATTTTGAAGTACTGGTATTTGTCAATAAAAATTCTTTAAAAATTATAATTTTAATGTCTGTTATTCATTCATTACCAACTCGATTTACTAGTATTTGCCACCTATATTATTCGGACAACAGGACGTTGGTGGCATATCTATAAGCTCCCTATTATTCCAGATTGGTTTTCATGTATCTTAATCCTTAAACCTTCCCAAGCGGTGTAGTAGAATTACACTGGCCAGTCAACAGCCCGTCGTCAAACTGAAGAGCATCATCCAAAATCTTTTTGTGCATTAAAGCCTAGGAACTGTCGAACTAACGCTGGCTAATATTCAGCCTTGATCCACTTAACAGTAGACTGCCTTAAAAAAACAAAACACCCCCAATGCATAGCTCCGGGGGTGTTCACACTTTCAATCAAATTAATTCTTCATTCAATACTCTTATCTGACGGCAGATTCCACAGCTTCTCCTGAGCTACGGTGAAACCGGCTTCGGCCAGCAGTTGCTCTTTCTTATCCAGACTAATGCCTTCGCCCCGGCCTAGCGTATGCACGTATTGACGGCGCAGGCCGTTGTTTCGTCCGGTCAAGCTCCAGTAGTAGGGTGAGTTGACCAAGATGTCAAACATGGCGTTTGTGGTGTTTTCGGGCTTTGACATACCACAAATCTAGAAAAAATCGTCAGGAATTCCTAACGCCATTGTAGTTTCCTGCTTCCATCGTCAGGCTATCCAGATCACCTATTTTTCACGACCGACCGCTCCCTCTCCTCTATGGACAACGAATGGATGTAAGTCCGTTGGTACGACTCCTTCGGGGCCGTCACCGAGGTTGTCGCGGTATCGAGCACCCCACTCCCCCAATTTTCCGCCCATTGCTGCCAATGGGTAGCGCTATCAACTGACATGATCATCAAGGTGGGCGACATGGTGAAGGAAATGAGACGCACGGTGGGCCTGCATCAGCCCCGACCGTTCTCACTTGTTTTCGTGACCGGCGATCGCCGACGTGGCCGGGGGGGCCAGATTCGTGAACTGCACAAGGCCGTGCTGCTGACGAAACAGCGAACTGAGAACCGCACGGTGAATCTGCAACCCCTGGGCACGAAAGATTGTATTTGCGTCCACCTTGATCTGATCCTGTACTTTAATCAGATCCCGGTCGCATGAACGAGCATTTTTTCCCGGGGGATGCCTACGACGTCGTCTTGTTGCCCGGTGCCGGCGTCAGCCTGGCCCTGGAGAATGATCAGCCTGCTCGGCTAATTGCCGGAGCCAGTAGCTTACCTGGGCCGGGGACCCGCCCGTCGGTCGTTCAGCCCGATCTGGCCCGGTTTGCCGGTAGTGGCGATATCATGCCCTGGGGTGAGAGCAACGATTTTCCCCAGCGCATTACTGAGCTCTACAACCGTGACCCCATCATTCCTCCTACCCTGGGCAAAGTAGCCTCTATGCTCATCGGCCGGGGCATTAAGGCGGTGCTGGAGGATATTGACCAGAACGGCGAGGAACTCACCCGCCCGCTGCCGGCGGGCGATCCAGTAACGGCTGAGATTACCGCCTTCATCAGCAACATCCGGTTTGAGACGTATCTCCGGGAGATGGCGGCCGATGCGGCCTGGTTTTTTAACGGGTTTCCGGAACTGCTGCTCAGCAAGGATCGCAAAAAAATCGTGCAGCTCCACCCGCTCAATGCCGAGGAAATCCGCTGGTGCCGCATGGATGAGCGGGGCAATATGCCCCATGTGTATCTGAATGCCAACTGGCCCCACTGCACCGTCGACGACGGCCGTACGGTCAAAATCAACGCGCTCGACCCCTACCGATGGGATGCTGTCGACTGGCTGCGGGAAAGCTCATTTTATAACTGCGTATACCCCATCTCGTATCCCACCCCGGGCAAACGGTTCTATAGCCTGGCTCACCACTACAGCCTGGTCGAATCAGGCTGGCTCGACGTGCACCTGGCCGTACCAGCCTTCAAGAAGTACCTGCTCAAAAACCAGATGAGTTTAAAGTATCACTTGAAGGTCGATAAAAATTACTGGTCAACGCTGTGGGGCAACGACTACACGGCGGCCGATAACGCCAAGAAGCAGGCCCTTAAAAAAGGCTGGGTCGACAAGATCACCAAAATGCTGACCAACGTCGAGAACGCGGGCGCCATGCTGATGACCGAAATTGAACAGCAGCTCGACGGCAAATCAACCAAGGATTACGTACAGCTGGTGCCCCTGACGGACGCCATGAAGGACGGCAAGTACATCGAAGACAATCTCGAGGCCGCGGCCAACATCTTTTACGCCCTCAACATCGATCCGACCCTGGTCGGCTTCGCAGGGGGTGAGAAGATGGGCGCCCGTTCGGGCGGCTCCGACAAGCGGGAGGCTTACCTGATCGCCCTGCAGATGCTGGCTCCCTTTCGCCAGATGCTCATCGAGCCGCTTTCCTTCGTGGCGGATTACAACGGCTGGAAAGCCCGTTTCCCCAGACTGCGCTTCTGCTGGCGGGATACGCTGCTGACCACCCTGGACACCGGGGCTGGCACCCAAGATCGCTTAACCTAACGCTATGCCCCTGCTCAATGGCTCGACGGACCAGCTACGCCAGTACGTACCCGTCACAATCACGTATACGGCGGAAGCGCTGCTGCCCACGCTGGAAGCCACCCAGGCCCGGTTGCTGGACCGGTTTTTTGGGCCCGCCATAGCCAGCCAGTTCGAGGAGTTGGTCAACACGGCCAGCCAGGCGTTGTCAACCGTCGAACGGCAGGCGTTGCACCTGGCCCGCTCCGCCGTAGCCCGCATTGCGTTTGCCGAGCACGTACCGTTTGCCGAAGTTCAGATCGACGACATTGGCATCACCGTGCCGGCCATGGAGGGTCGAAAAGCGGCTTTCGAATACCAGACCAACAAGCTCACTCAGACCCTGCTGGAGCGGGGCTGGAGTGAGCTGGATGCGCTGATTACGCTCGTCGCCAGTCAGACCGAGATTTTCCCCACCTGGCCAGACTCGCCTTATTTTCAGGAGCATCAAGACGCCTTATTCAAAACGCCCGCCGAGTTCTCGCGGTATTACCCGATCCAGGACCGCTGGCTCACCTTCTGGGCGCTGCGACCGTTTATCCGGGCCGTCGAAGAAGACCGGGGCGTGGCGGCTGTGGCGCGCATCGACGAGCTGGCCCCTGCCGTACCGGAAGCGACGCGGGCGCTGATCCGCCGAAAGCTTCAGCGGGCGCTGGCCTACCAGAGCGTCATCGAGGCCCTACCTAACCTGAGCGTTGAGATTCAGGGCGTGAACCTGCAGGTGAATTACTCGAGCCAGTACGGCAACACCCAGTACTACAACGCGCCGGGCAAGGAACAGCTGAGCTGGCTGCTCGACAACCTGACGCGCCAGGCCGATCTAGCCTGGCGCACCTACGAAGATAGCCTTACGGCCGTCTTAGCCCCCAATGCTTTTTCCGATTCAACCAGCCTGGTCTATTCGACCGGCGCTGTAACCCTGCTTTGACATGCTCCCGACCCTGTCTTCCAGTTTGATCGTTTTAGCCATTCATGTACTCACCCGAGTTGTCTGGCCAATTACCTTCCCCCCGTCCAGTCAACGAGCTACACCCGCAGTTTTTTTAGCCTGGCGACTCTTCCTAACCCCTGGGACACCCCTAATGCGGCACGTATCCCTGTTTCTCTTGACACTGGGGTTAATCGTTCTTTTCTGTGGCTGCGGCTCGCGGCCCGCTCCCCCCACCCCCACTGACCAAACTACGCTATACGTCGACACTACCCGCATTCATCTTCAGCACCGCGCCGACGAGTCGGCCGGCGAACTGCTGATCGTGCGCCACCGAGCTTCCCAAACCCAAACGCCCTATGAACAATTTCGTCAACGCTACGACTCGATTCGGGTTACGCTGCCGTAAAGCCCTGCTCCTGCTGGTTGCCCTAGCCCTGGCCACCCTGGGTGCGCTTTTTACCCCAGCTGACGCCCAGGTGCTACCGCCGGTTCTCCCCATGGTCAACCAGCAGCCGTTCCCGTACCCAACCGGTGTGGCCCTGGACAACAGCACCTACGCGGCCGTCAAGGCTAAAGTGCGGGCCGCCGACTCCCTGCGCACGCACGCCGAGGCCCGCATCCAGGCGCTCACCCTGGAGATCACCGCTACCCGCGGTGCCCTGGCGGATCGCGACCGGCTTAGCCGGCACGATTCCCTGCAAACGGCCCGGCTTCGGGGCCGGCTCCGCCAGGTCGAAACCGAACTCGGGGTGGTTAAACAGGAGCTGGAGCGGGCCAATGGCACCATTGCCCGGGTCGTAGCTACTCTACCCCGGCGTTTACGGCGCCTGCTGGCTCGATCGGCGGATCCCGACCAAACGTACTCGACCCTTGTCACCTACCTGGATACACTCCGGGTGCGAAAGTGGACGTTCGGGGGGGCTGGGTGCGCCCTCGGATTCGTGCTGGGTCTTACCCTGCTTTTGTAAGCTAACGCCTGTATCCAAACCCGCCCCTGGTTGCCAGGGGCTAGACCCTTTTCGCTATGGAATTTATGCCCGTTGTGATGGAAGCGCTCAAAGTGACGCCCATTGCGCTTGTCCTGTTTTTCTGTTTGTACGTCGTCTGGAAATACGTCCAGAAAAAAGATGCCGATCTGACGGCCGAGCGGGCAATGACGCTGGCCATTCAAAAAGAGTTTTTCGAAAAAATGATGAGCTCGAACGGCCAGATATCGGCGGCCTACAACGCGCTGGCCAACGCTATCCAGCGCATGAACGATGTCAACGAAGACAACACCCGCCTGATTTTGTCCCGTATCGATGATCTCGACCCCCGCAAAGCAGGCCTGCGCCCGCTGAACCCCCGCAAACCGGTCGCCAAACCCACCGAACCGGCCCAGGCCTGAGCGAACCTATGAAAGCTATACTCACCCCAGCTGATTACAAGCGGGCCGCGGCTGCGCTTGGTTGCGAGGTTGCCATCATCCGGGCGGTTGCCGAAAAAGAGTCTGATGGGGGCGGTTTTTTGAAGCGTCAGCTCCTGGTCGTTCGCTTCGAGGGCCATATTTTCCAGCGACTCACCCGGGGTAAGTTTAACAAAACGCACCCCACGCTGTCCCATGCCTACATGCGAAAATGCCCCTTCAACAAGGGAACGATCAGCGACTGGCGACGGCTCGAGCAGGCTCGCCAGCTGGCGGGGGATGTGGCGTTCGAGTGCGCCAGTTACGGCATGTTTCAGATTATGGGCTTTCATTATGCCCTACTGGGCTACAAAAGTGCCTACGACCTGGTGCAGGCCTTCAATCAGGGCGAAGGGACCCAGCTCGACGCCTTCGTGCGCTACATCCAAAAGCAGGGGCTGGCCGATGCGCTACGCGAACGACGGCTGCAAGCCTTTGCCGATGCCTATAACGGTACCGACAGTGCCGCCAACAACTACGGACCGGACCTCTTAGCCCTGTATGAACACTATCGAACTCTGGATTAAGGGTAAAGCCCGCCTGTTTAGTGGGCCGTCGGGCTGGGCGGAACTCAGCGAGCAGCAGGCCATTCAGATGACCCGGGTGCGGCTAAGCATTCAGGATCACCAGGAACGCGTGTTTGTGGCGTTACGGGTGCTCTACGGCATGAAGCCCCGGGATCAGCGGTGGCTGTTCGACGCGGCCTTTCTGCGTCGGCAGGGGCTTTCTCCGGAAGCTATCGATCTGACCCTGTCGATTGGCGGGCAGCTGCTGGATACGCTGGCCTGGATCGGCGAACCCGACGCCCGGTTCCCCAGGCGGTTTCGGGTTTATGATTTTCAGTTCGGAACCCCCCGCGTCTGGCTGGGCCGACTGGGAAACCGTCAGATCTTCAGCGGTCCCGCCGAGGCCCTGTCGGACTGCACATTCGAGGACTTTATGTTCGCCGAGAAAGCCTTCCGCAGCAACAACCGCCCCCTGCTGGCGGCCGTCCTGTGCCGGCCGCTCGGGAAAGGCCGGCCCGCCCTGGATAAGGATAGGGTAGCCAACTACGTCAGCCGCTTTGCCCGGCTCGATCCGGCGCTGCTGGAGCGATTCTACTTTGGTTTTGGCTCGTCCCTGCTCGTACTCAAACGTCACTTCCCCCAGGTCTTCGATCCGCCGGGCGGTTCCTCAACCAACAGCGGTAAACCGACTAGCGGCAGCTGGCTTGACGTGGCCATTAACATGGCCAAACTGGACGTAACCAAAATCCGGGACATCGAACAGACCAATCTGTACCTGGCGCTGAAGGTACTCAACGAGCAGATCCGCCAGGCCGACGAGATGAAACAGCAACTCGAAGCCGTAAAAAAACGATGACGGAACAGGACTACATCGATTATTTTGCCCGACTGGCCAGTCAGCATACGGCCATTCGGCACTCGGCGGCCGAACCTCGCTTCTACGTTGTGCACGATGACAACCGGACCGAACTCGAGCTGGCCCTTCGGAATAAACTCTATCTTCCTTGTCTGCTGCTCGATCAGTATTATGACGATCAGGACCGCACCGCCGACAACCACCGGCTGCGCATTCTGGGCGGCCTGGCCGTGCTGGTCAAATGCAATCCGGCCGACCCGGCCGACAAACGCCGGGCGCGCACCGAAGCCCGCACGATCGCCCTCCAATTCGTGAATCGGATGTTTGACGATTGCCGGCGCCCCACCAGCCTGCTGGGGCAGAAACGCGTCGTAGCAGCCAAAGAAACCAATGGCGAACCAACCCCGGTCATTGGCTCGGGCGTAGCCACCGGCTGGGGCTATTCCTTTGAATGGGTACTGCCCACCCGCGTGGCCACCCAGCCGGGCACCTGGCTCGACCTTCCCTGATTAGCCCCGGGCCGTCACCGAGGTTGTCGCGGCCGATTCGTAGCCGGGCGGGCAGTTTCGCGGAGCTATGCCCGTTACCCTGATCAGCGCGCCCGATCCACTGGCTTTTTCCCGGGGCGGGCGCACCACCTTTCACTTTCTCGGATCAGGCCAGTACCTCACCCGGGGTGCCACGGCCCGGGGTGTACTACGCTTCAGCGGGCCCCTGGCGGATGGCACCCGCATCCAGCTGCGCTGGCGGGGGCAAAATCAAACCATCACCTTTCGCAACAACCCCCAGCTGCCTAATGAAGCCCCCGCCGGCGACGGGTCGGCCGACTACGCCCGCGACGTGCTGGCTCCCTTTTTCCAGGAGTACTTTCCCTTCCGCGAGGATTTTGTCGCAACAGCCAGTGATTTCGGCAGCCACCGGGGTATCGTCTTCAACGCCCGCCAGCACGGAGAAGCGTATACCCTGTCACTGGTCGCCCCCCCAACCCCCACCGCGCCAGCTCAGCTCGGTTTTGAGCCCATTCTAGCCGGGGCTGACCCCATCCGGCGGGATCGCTACGGCGTGTACGTTGAACTCTGGGCGCTGCGGCCGGGTTCGGCGGGTGACAGTCCGGCGGATTTCGACCGCGTATTTTCCGCGCCCGTCGAAACCAACGAAACCGGTGAGTGCCAATTTGACGCCGGCAGCGTGTTGCATAGCCTGCTAACGCCCGACTGGCCTACCTGGTCGTTTCAAAACCCGTCTGGATCGGTTTATTCGGTACGAAAGTATTTTCTAGCTTACGGTGAAGCCTGGGGGAGTCCGCTGCAGATCGGCCGCATGCAGGCCGACGACATCCGCACCGTTTATCTGGGCGGGGCTGACTTTGCGGGCCGGGCCGGCAGTGGCTTTGAACTCTACAAGTTTACCGGTAGCACCCCCGCCCTCGATACGGCCCTGCGGTTCGGTTCGCTGACGCGGTATATCCGGCCTGATGAACCGCAATACCTGACATTTGTTAATACCCGCCCGCAGCAGGATCAGTCTCGTTTAACGGTTGAGCTGACCTTTGACGACGGCTCGTCACTAAGCCGTGACAACCTGTTGCCGACTCAGCTCGCTCTGCCCAAAGGCGAAAAGCTTACCTACCCGGTCGGCCCCCGGCAGCTGGAGCTGCTCGCGCTGGTACCAGCCGGTAAACACCTGACCGAATACAGCGTTCGCCGTACAGCCGGGAACGGCAGCGCACTCAGCGTCACCTACCGCTACGTACTCAACTACGATTATCAGCCCTACACGCGCTATTTCGCCTACCTGACCAGCCTGGGCGTCGTCGACACGCTGGCGACCACCGGCAAGGGATCGGCCGAATTAACCCGGTTCTATGAGCAGGCCGAACGCTACCTGCCGCACGCCTACACTGTACAGGACGGGCAGTTTGTCGACTACAACGTCGGGCTGCAGCAGCAGGTTGAAGTAACTACCGGGTTTCGGCCGGCCGCCGAATTGCTGTTGTGGACGGATTTCTACCGGTCGGCGTACCGGTTTCGCCTGCAAACCGGCCGGGCCCTGCCCATCGGAATCCTGAGCAAATCCATTAAACAGGGTAAGGATGGCGACACGTTGTTTGCCCACACCTTCGAGTACACCTACCTATTTCGGGATGACTTTTTTACGGCGGAAGCTGAAGAAGAAGCCGGCGACGGTGCCCCGCCCATCGGCTTCGTGGCCGGGGGCGGTACGGTAGTCGTCGAGCAGACTACCCTAATCCGATCGGTCGATGACACCGTACCGAATGCGGTGCGTGGCCTGACCCCCGAGCGAATCAACACCTTTGATATCGCGGCTGCCAGGCCCGATCCGCGCACGCTGGGCTTTCTCAACGAGCAGACGGCCCGGATGATTTTCCGACCCTCCAGTATTCCCATACAGTTTGCCGAACTGCAAAATATCCCCAACACCCGGGATGGCATCGGCTTGTCAGACGTACCGACCCTTGACGAGGTGCGGGCGCTGGCTGAATCTACCCTCACCAATAACGACGTCGTGATCCGGGTCAAAACCTGGATCACGGCCCTAGAACCTGCTTAACTATGGGCGGTATACGCATTTTAGGCCCACTCGGTGACGGTTGGGAGTACAGCCTCGACGGAGTGACCTGGCAGACCGAACCTCTTTTTACGGCCCAGCTGAACGGGGAGCCCTTCGTGCCGGGTCAGGAGTACCTCATCGAGATCCGTAACGTGGGCGAAGCCAAACGGGGCCGTCGGTTCGTGACTATGCCCCGGGCTGGTGATACCCTCGATGAGGTGGCCAGCCGGGACGGCTACACCGACGCCGATATCGAGCTGGCGGGAAGCGTCGTCTTTTCCGGACTGGAGCCCGCAAGCGCTCCCGAGCTTCGCCTGGTCGTTTTCAATCCCCAGACCAAAACCCTCGAGGTGCTGGGCGCTGCGGGCTTCAACGGCCTGCTGGGTCAGCTCATTGCCGCGGCCGATGCCGCCACCATCCAGGCCCTGTGCGCCAAACTGACGGCCCAGGGGTGCGGCAGCGGTACTGACCCCGATCCCGACCCCGTTTCGGTCCTGGTGTTCGGTAACCACTACGTCGATATCGACCAGGCGCTGGCCGGCGATGGGGGCACGACCACCCCGGTACCGGTGCTGGTATTCGGTACTCACTTCGTCGATGCATTCGTCTACGTCGATCTGCCGACTGACCCCGATCCGGACCCTGATCCTGACCCGATCGGTCCGCCCCTGCTGGCGGGCGGCTACCGGGGTAGTCACGAGACCAACACCTGTTACCTGGTAACCGGCTGGCTGAGCCGCGACAGCGACCGCAACGCGGCCCAGTCCGTCGATATCTACCTGGGCGATACCAAGCAGGCGACCGTGTCCACCACCAAGCCCCGGCCCGACGTGGCCACCGCCCTGGGACAGACCGGCTCCTTCAACCAGTACGGTTTCGAGTGGACCATCCCGGCCGAGTTCCGCACAGGCGTGGCCCTGACCATCACCGTGCGCGTGGCCGGTACGGCCACGGCCCTGACCTATAGCCCCAAGACCACCGACGCGTGCCCCACCGAACAACCCGGTGGCGCTCCGCCTATTCTTCATAACCCCATCGCCGACATCCTCATCAGTGACAACGACGCCCATGAGTACACGCTGCCGGTCGATTATTTCCTCCATGCGACCAGTATGAATGTATACCGCATCATCGACCAGAACACCAATGCGGTGCTGCCCAACGGGCTAAGCTATGACCCCGCCACCCGAAAACTAACCGTGGCCAGCACCTTCGTCGACACCATCGCGATCCGCGTGGTGGGCAGCAACGCCTACGGCTCGACGCCCGACGACGTGCTGATCACCCTGAACCGCCCCGGTGCCGATACCCGTAAACGGGTGCTGGTGGTGGGCTCCTCCAGCGCGGTGGGGAACAGCGCCCCTGGCAACAACGGAGCCATGCAGCAGCTGGCCACCGCGCTCAGCGCCACCCATTCGTTCGTCAACCGCGCCGTGGGCGGCTCCTACAGCAGCCAGTGGATCAACCGCATCGATCAGGATCTGCAAGAGGTCAACCCCCACTACGTCATCGTCTGGCTCACGCTGGGCAACGAATGGAGCAATGCGCTGCAGGGCGACGTAGTAGGCTACGACACGTTTACTGTCAATTACGGGCAGCTGGTCAACAAGATCCGCGCGGTGGGCGCCATTCCGATTATGATTGACTCGCTTACCCGGCCCGGCCTGTCGCCCGCCCAGTACAGCCTGGTCAAACAGGAGTGGGCGCAGATCAACACCCTGCCCGCCTACGTGCTGGGGGTGGGTGCCCTGGGCGACGACGGTACCGGCGGCTACCTGCCGGCCATCAACGCCGACAACATCCACTGGAACGATCTGGGCCACCAGCAGGCCGTCAAAACCATGCCCCGGGAGTACCTGCAGGTCAGCGCGATGATGCCCGCCCTGAACCGCTCGACCGAGGCTGGTCGTATGGTGACCGTTTCGGAGGGGATACCCTTCAAGCTGACCCGGCCGATGGCCTCCTTCACGACCGCCTTCGAGCTGCGCTTCGATAGTGAGCAGGCCACGCTGTTCCGCTCGCTGTTCTCCCAGCACTCGATCGATAACGACCAGCCGGGTGTGCGCCTGCGCATCGCCCAGGCCGACCGGCGACTGGAGCTGATCTACGCGACGGGAACCCTGCTGGCCTCGACCCAGACTCCGCTCTCGATCGGCACCTGGCACCGGATCGTCGTGCGCTATAACGCGATTTCCGGGGTGGCCAGCCTGTTCGTCAATGAGGTGGCCATCGGCAGCGGTACGCTGACGGCGGGCATCGAGGTGCCCTTTCTCAGCTGGGGTGGCCGCACCAACGGCACCCCATCGACGGCCCAGGGCTACGCCTTCCGCAACATCCAGGTCTGGCAAACGACGCTCAGCGACGGGCAGATCAGTAACCTGCCCAACGCGATGCCCCGGCAGGCGCTGATCGTGTATTCGCCGATCGACGACAACCTGGGAACGGGTGGGGGCTTTCTGACCAACCAGACCGCCCTGCCCGGTATACAGCTCGAAGCGGCTCCCAACCTGTCCGAGCGCTACGTGCCCGCGGCTACACCGCCCGGCATAACCAGCGTGGCCATTTGGCGCACCCCGGACGATACCCCCATGTTTTTGGTGCGGTCGGCCTCGACCAGCGGCAATCTGGGTATGGAAGGCTGGTGGTCGTCCCTGGGTCTGTGGCTTCCGGTCGGTTACAGTGGTGAGTCCAATATCATCGACGAACGACCGGATGGCTTTGAGAACTTCCAGTACCAGTACGAATACGGGGCGTCGGCCGGCGATTACCTCACCGCCCTGAATGGCACGACCACCTTCCGGCTCCGCAAAGCTGATACAACGACCAATCTGCTCGAATTCCAGTTCACTGCGCCCAACCTCGCCATCGGTGAAGTACGGGTCATCTATACCGCTCCGTAACCATGGCTTTTTACCTCGAAGTAACCAACACGGTAGCCGCCAAGACCGGCTGGCCGGTGGGCCAGAAACGCTACTGGCCCTACAGTCAGGGCACCTGCGCCCAGGCCGAAGCGGCGTTTCGGGCGCTTACCGACGCCCAGCAGGTGGCCCAGACCACGCTGGCCGCTCCCGCCCCGGCTTCGGGCAAGGTCTGGCAGGTCCGCAACTGCGCGGCCACGGCCGATGGCCCCTACGTACCCGACACCGACGACGGTCCGGATCTGATCGACTAACCTGCTTACCACCCCACTTGTACGAACCATGAAAAAAGTACTTATTCTGCTGCTGTCGATCCTGACGCTCACCGGCTCGGCGCAGTCCTTCAAGAAACAGAAGGTAAAACGGGAGCGGGCGGACGGCTCGACCGAAAAGTTCAAGCTCTGGCGCGACATGAGTGTCTACCCGGACAACCCAGCGGGTAGAGACGCCTTCTTTGTGGCCGTCAACAGCGGCTGCACCGCCTTTTCCTACACCCACGGGGGCACCATACCCGTCAGTGGCACCTGCGTATCGGCTCCTTCCTGGATCACCGGCATGCGCTACTCCTACACCGGGGGGCTGTTGACCATGGAAGGGGCGGGCCAGATCGGCCGGCTGAAATTCGAGCGGCAGGATAACCAGGCCTTCACGACCACCAATCCGGACGGCGTTACCATCAACTCGAATACCTTTTACGTCTACGGACCCCTCAACAATCAGGCTCCCTACGACCGGCAGTGGGCGGTCAATCTGCCCCAGGTACCGCTCCGGATTACGGCCGAGCAGGCGGGTGGATCGGCTACCTACGCCTATACGTTTACGCCCAGTACCGGCGCGCAGCGGATCGTGCTGTCGGGCAGCAACACCAGCCCGCCCACCTGCACCACCTGCGGCACCGGCACGACCACCGGCCCCAGCTGGCTGGCCGCGCGGTACACCCAGTCGAGTCAGTACCTGCAGGTGCAGGGCGATCCGAGCGATGACGGCAACGGCATCACCCTGCGCATCGAGCGCGTCGATGGCGTGGCGATGGCCCTGCAGAATGACAACAACCCCAGCCTCAGCTCGGGCGTCGACTACCCCTGGGGGCAACTCAATAACCAGGCTCCCTTTGTCATCGAGTGGACGCTGGGGCCGGTGCCTACGGTGCCGATTCGGCTGACCTTTAAAAAACCGGGTCAGGCTGATTTCGTGCACGTCTTTACGCCCGCGCTGACGGCCACGCCGGTTCCGCTGTTTACGGCGGCCGGTTCTAGCGGGGGGGGCACCACCACTCCACCGGCCTGCACCACCTGCGGCTCGGGTACGTTCGCCTACCAGGCCCCCGCTCAGCCAAGCGACTGGACGGAGGTCAGCACGGAAATCGTGCCCCCCTACAACATACCCGTCAAGGGGATTCTGCGCCAGGAGTCGGGTAACCTCCGCATTGAGCTGGCCGAAGGCTTCGGGGCCACCCTGCAGATCCAGCGCAAAGTGGGTACCCAGTGGGTGAGCACCATCAACCGGCGCGATCAGGGTCGGTGCGAGTCGTACTGCGGCTACGCAGGGCCCCTCAACTACGCAGCTGATCAGGGTAATTTCTGGGCGCAGATTGGCTATAACCCCCTGGGGGGTGGGGTGAGTGGGGAAGCGGGGCCGGTGCTCGTCAAGGGCATCACCCCGGACGGCTGGCTCTACGCCAAAACCCAGTACGTCAGCTGGCCCCACAACCAGCTGCAGCTGCTGCCTATGTACGTCGAGCGGTGGGCGAAAGTGACCAACAAGCGCGTCGACGTCCGGCTGAAAGTGACCCACTTCCGGGGCGATAAAACGCTCTATGATGCCCGGGAGCAGGAGACGCCGTTCACCATGATCTGGCCGGCGACGGAAGCGCGCTTTTACAACGGTAATCAACCCTTTACCAATGCCTCGACGACAAGCACCGATGCCGTTGGCTGGACCATATCCAGTTTTCCCCTCAGCGAACCCTGGATAGCGGCTAACCTACCCGAGGGGGGCTACATCGGGCTAGTCTCGCCGGATCTGTACAACGCCAACCTGAATTACACAAATTTGGGCGGAGAGTCCGGCGAGTACAGTGATCGGTTCATGTACATGGGTGCCCGGCCCTACAGTCACCTGGATGCCGACCAGACCTTCTACCACGAGTATAGCTATGTCATCGGCTCGGAGGCCGACATCCGGGAAGCAGCCTACGCCCTGCCCCGGCAGGCGCTGCCGAGCTGGACCTTCAGCCGGGCCGCGGGCCGGGCCGGGTGGGTGGGCCTGGACGGTATTTCGGATAAAGGCGAGCCCTTCAACTCCGATTACTGGAATCCGAAGTTTGAAGGAAAAACCGAACTGATCGGGGGCGTCCCGACCACGCATGCCTCGACGGTGACGCTGCAGTCGCCGGCCGGTGCCTGGAAGGCGGCTGACTTTACGACCCTCTACATCCGGATGAAGTACGCCAAGGGGGCCTCCAACGCCCCCAACCGGCTGCGGGTAACCTGGCTGCGGGTGGGACAGAAACCGTCGGGCTTTGATCCCAACAACGCCGGCAATTCGGTGCAGTATCCCCTGGGTCAGCGCGATGATGCCGCCCAGACGGTCTACTTCGACGTGCAGGATGATGGTCAGTTTCACACCTACGCCGTCAACCTGGCCAGCGCCCCCGGCTGGACGGGGATCATTCACCGCTTCGAGATTGGTAACGACCGGGGCTGCTGCGGGCTGATTCAGAAAGGCCAGCAGCTGGAGATCCAGTACATCGGGGCCACCAACCTCGACACGGCTCCCGAGCGGCTGTGCCCCAGCTGCACCTATCCGGCCTACGCCAAGGTGTTGTTTGTGGGCAACAGCATTACCTACCATCCCTACCTGCCGGGGGTGTGGGAATACGCCTGGGCGATGGCCGCGTCTGCGCCCGACAAAACCTTTATGGCCCAGGTGGTCCGGGAGCTTAAAACGGTCAACACCAATCTGCAGGCGCGCACCCTGGTCGACTTCGAAGGGGACGGAGGTTCGGTCACGGGCTCCACCGGCTCGGACTGGGAGCAGAACCACCGGACGTTCAATCTGGATCGCTTCAACAAAGTAGCGGCCTGGGGCGCGAACCTCATCGTCGTGCACCTGGCCGAAAATATTGCCGATCTGACCAACCTCAGCGCGGACTACCAAGCGCTGCTGGCTAAACTGCGCTCGGGCAACCCCTCCGCGCGGGTCGTTCTGACCAATTCGGTCTGGAATCAGGCTGCGGTGACGAGCGTCATCAACGGGGTGGCCAGTGAGCTGGGCCTGTCGCTGGTCGACGTGGCTGATTTCTGGAGTAATCCAGGGTACTACGTCGATCAGACGGGCAACGGGGTGCAGCGCCATCCCAACGATGCGGGCCACCGCGAGCTGGCCCGGCGCACGCTGGTCGCCATTGCCTCGACGCCCAGCGCCCCGGTCTGCACGACCTGTAACTCGGGAACGGCAACGACAGCCGGCTTTGAGGGGTACGGGGGGATTTACGCAGCCAACAGCAGCTATACGGCCCAGCCCGAAACGGCCCGCCCCAGTGCGTCGCCCTGGCGCAGTTTTATTGATAATGGAGTGATCAAGGCGGGCATCAACGTGCGCGTGGGGTCGGTGCTCGACTGGCTATCGGTGGCCGGCAGCAACCTCAATTTGATCAACTCACCGGTGTGGAACAGCGGCCGGGAGGATGCCGGTCGGCAGGTGATGGATGCCATGTACGGTTTTCCAAACGGGGTCGCCCTGCACCCCTGGAGCGAAGGCCTGTACTCGGAAGCCGGGCTGAGCTCGTTCAGCCCGGTGGGCATCGGCTATAACCCCGTCCAGGGGGGCAACATCGACGATTACCCCAAGTACGGGGAAACGCTGATTCATTCGGTACAAAACGGGCTGATGTATAGCAAAACGCAGCCGGTGCAGTGGGAGCTTAGACCGTCGCCCCGGGGGGATGGCACCGGCGTGCTGGGAAAAATGTACATGGAGACCTGGCAGCAGTTCGATCCGGCTGAACCGCGGGCCGTCCGGCGGCATTCGCGCTGGACGATGTTCCGCGACGATCCTCAGGCCAGTCACTACCCGACCCCCCGCCAGCAGGAGCTGCCCTGCGCGTACGTCCACCCGAGCTATTCCGAGTTCTGGTACTGCGCCGGTAAGCCCTACACCAATGCCTCGCTGGTTCCGTACCCCATTACCAGCTCGGGGGCGGCCGAACCCCCTCGCTTCTCGACCGAGCCCTTTATCCTGGCCAAAAATCCGGGTACAGGCCGGGTCATCATTCTCTACACGCCCCACTCGGGCCGGGTGGTGGCGGCTGAGCACCCCAACGGGCCGAACGCGACCTTCCCGGCCGCTTATATCGCGTCAGCCCCGATGCTGTCGTGCGATCGCGATGGGGTGTATGATTTCGACGTGGCGCTGGGCGAATTTCCGAGCGAAGCGGCCGCCCGGATCTGGCTCTACAACCAGCCGCGCTGGCCCGGCACCTTCGAAGTTCGCTTCGATCAGGGCAAAAAGAGCCGGTTTGGCTGCACGCTGTACAACGCCTACGATCAGCTCGAAAAAAACATCGTCGACGGCATTACGGTGACCCCGGCGACCGACAACGAAAACGGGGGGCGCGACTTCGATATCACCCTGCCCGAACGCTGGATCAACGCGGATGTGCACAAGCACGTCTACCTCCGGGCGTCGTTTCAGGGCTCGAACTCGATCTACCTGCGCTGGAAGAAAGGCGCCCAGGAGTTCACCCATCCGCTCTCGATCAATGCCGACGGGCAGCTGCGGACGATCGATATCGACCTGACGAATGTGCCGAACTGGTCGGGGGATCTGGGCATGGAGGTCAGTATCAAGCGCGGCAACTACGGGAGTGGCCTCATCCCGCTGCAGAACGATCAGTGGCACATCAAATGGATCAGCTACCGCAATTTAGACAATCAATAATGCGTACCTACGTAACGCTTCTCATGCTGCTCTGGGCTGGCTCGACGCTGGCCCAGAGTAACCTGCCGCTGACCCTGGCAGCCAGACCCATCCAGCTCTACCCGAGTTCGCCGGCCAGCCTGACGGGCACCCTCCAGGGTGATCCGGTTGCCGTAACCGTCCGGGCTAAGAACTTTCCGGTTGGCACAGTATTACCAGACTATTTGCAGCCCGGTATCACGCGAAACGGACAGACCTTCTCAATTAATTGGACAAGTTCACAAACGCAACAGCAGCCTTCTCAGATCTGGCTGGAGATTCGCGTCGAGCAGACGGTAGTCTGGGCCGATTACATTCAGTTCGTTGCGGCTAACCGGAACGTTGCTACCCAGGGGCAGATCCAGCCCGTCAACGTTAGCAACCTGACCCGGGCGGATCTGTTGCCCCTCAGCACCTCGATCGCGGCCGTCAGCGCCACGCTGCCTACCAAATTGGATTCGGATATCTACAGCGCTTTCCTGGCCAGTCAGGCCAGCATCGATGCCGGACAGACCACGAAGATCAGCTCTCTGTCGGCCGGCAAGGTGGATCTGAGCAGCTACAACGTCGACAAGTCGAATATGATGTTGTCGATCGGCCTGAAAGCGAATACGGGCGACGTGTATACGAAGGCCCAGGCTGATGCCAAAAAGCCAGATATCGTCGCGGTGACCACGTTCGAGGCCGCGCAGGCGCTATCAGTCGCCGGCAGGCCCACCATCTATCTGATCACCAACGACGAGCGCTTTGGCCGTAGTGTCACCTATTGGGACGGCTCCACCTACTCTGTATCTCCTTTAATCTCCAGATAATGAAAACGCTTATCCTCAGTTTACTCACGTTTCTTTCGTACACCGCTCACGCGCAGACTATCGAGGGGTTTCCCACCAAAATTACCAATTCATCGCTGCAGGTAGCCGGATCGGTTAACCAGGCTAACGACGATTTTGAGCAGCGCTGCTACCGCGAAGGCGTCCCGGGCCCGACTGGTTTTGAAGCGACCGGCTTTGTCTGGTCGGGGCTCAATACGCAAGGCGGGCAGTCCGTGGGCACCATTCAGCCGATTCCGCCCGGTTACGCGTACTATCTAAAAAGTGTAACGCTGTCGGCTACCCGACAGGTGCGGCTGAAGGGCGGGTTTGGTTATTATGCCGTGGGCAACACGGCCGTGCAGTTCAACAGCCAGGTTGTAGGTGGGCCATCGGGTTCGGTCGTTATCAACGTCGGATCGGTAATACGGCCGGGTATGGGCCCCTATGGGGTTAATATCATCTCCATGAGCGAGGCCGACCCGCTGCTGATGGTGGCATCAGCCGTGAATGGCTCGACCGGGCTGGTCACAACGAAAAATCCAACCCTCACGCCCCTGGCCAATCAGGCGTTCAGCTATTCGGTCAGCGTTACCAACTCGACCAGTACCTCACTGACTGGGACGACGACGCTGACTGACGTACTGCCGACCGGGGTCCGGCTGGTGGCCGTCAGCGGATCGGGCTGGTCTACCTCGGTGGCGAGCGGCACAATAACCGCAACGACCACGGCCATCCTAGCGCCAGGCACTAACTCGGCTCCGCTGTCGGTAACCGTTGCGCCAACGATTAATGCCCACATATCGGGGAGCGGTAATGGCTGGCTGATCGATTGCGATAACGATTACTCCGCCCCGCATATCATGCCGATCATCGGCACCTCTATTAGTGCGGGCTCGGGGGCGTCGAACTACAAAACGATGTGGTCCATGTTGTTTCGCAACTGGCTCCGCAACGAACGGGGTTACCACATCCGGCGGATCAACAAGTCGGTCAGTGGCTCGACAACTACCGACCATGATAATTTCCGCCTGTTCGATAACCGCTATGATTTTGACACCAAAACCGGGGTATGGGTCTACGAGCACGGGGTAAATAATAAATCTACCAACGTTCCCGACAGCAAAACCGTGGCGGATCTGGTCGACATGATCCGCCACAAACAGCGAAAGGCGCCCACGGCGAAAATGCTGGTGCTGGCCCCCTTCCCGGTTACGAATGCGGCCCTCGAAGCTGGCCTGGCCACGCTCAGTCCACAAATGGCAGCCGCCGTGGCCAGCGTGGGTGATCCGAACATTATCTGGATTGGCTCCACGCGCACCTGTTTCAATCCTGCGCTTGACACTACGGACGGCATCCATCCGAATGACGGTGGCAACCTGAAAATATTTCAGGCGGTGCGGGATGACCTGAACGCCCTCAACATTCAATTCTAACCCATGATCGCCATCACCAACGATCAGGGTGAAGCCCTGCAACTCGATCCCGGTCAGGAAGTCATCACGGAGCAGGCCGTTGCCTGGCTCAGTGATGATGAACTGCCGGCGGAATTCTCGTACCCGATCCAGGCTCCCTTGAACGACCACAACCGGCGATTCGTCCGGTTTGGGTATCGACCTGACGCAGCCCGGCCCCTCGGCGAGCTGGCGGTCCGTGTTGAAATGCAGGGGGTGCTGTACCGGCGCTGCCGGTTCGGCTACCGGCTGCAGGGTGGCAAGCTGACGGGTTTTCTCAAACTCGACTCCGCCGAGTTTTACGACCGAATCCGCAATCTCACCCTGCTGGAGGCCCTACCCGACCGCATCAATTTGGGCGACGGGCTGATTAGTGGCCAAACCATACCGATTGCCACCCGCCTGCGGCAGATCGCCGAGATGCCGCCGGGTCAATTTCCGCTCACGTTTTTCCCCATTCGGAATGACGGCTTTTTCGAGAGCGCGCTGGATGCAGTCAAGGTCCCGGGTTTTGTTCGTCAACCTTACGTCAATGCCTGGGAAGCGCTGACGGGCGGTGGGTACGGCTTCCGCACCGATACCCTAAAATCCGGTCAGCTCGCCCTCACCCGGGGGTATCCCGTGGTGCCGTTCTTTTACTTGAGCTGGGTACTCGAGCGCATCATGGCCCTGGCCGGCTTTCGCCTGGAATCCGACTGGCTGGCCAGTCCGGAAGCGCAGCGGCTAGTCATTGTCAACATGACCGCCCTACCCATCTGGACGGGTGGCCAGCTGCTGACGGGCGGCATCAACACCCTGCTGGTGGGCCATACCGTAACGGCCGGCCAGCACATGCCCGACATGAGCGTTTCAGATTTTTTGAAAGCGATCAAGGGACGATTTGGGCTGGCGTTCACCTTTAATGCCAATGATCGAATTTGCCGCCTGGTTCGCTTTGTCGACAGCGTAGCCCAGCCGCCCCTGCTGGATCTGACCCCCTATCAGTCGGGACCTTACGACTGTACTGACCCGTTTGGCAAAGGCTACCGGGTGATTGACTATGTAGACTCCGCCGATTCCCTCTACAAAACGGAGAAAGGGGAACTCTTGCAGCCCGCCCCCCTGACAATCGGGGATGGCCAGCAGCTGCTCAACCTGCGCGTGGGCACTACCCAGCTCAGCTACGAAGCCTCCACACTAGCCCCTAAAAACAGCCCCGCCAGCGCGGCCGGTCGCTGGTTTGTGCCCATCGTCCGTCAGCCCGGCAACCTGCTCGACGAGGCCTACAAGGCCAGTGAGCACTACCTCGATGAGACCGGGAAGATACGGAACCCGGTGGGGCTAAAGCTGCTCAGCTACCGGGGTATGACCCAGGACTCGACCGGTCGCCCCCACCCGCTGGGCACGCCCGACGTGCGGGACGGCCGGCAGCAGATCGTCGGGACGGACGCCTGTATGCTGTCCGGCCGGTACGGGCTGTGGCGCCGGGCGCTGCGGAACTACGTTTATTTCCGCAACCAGACCCGGCCAATCACCCAGAAACTGCTCCTGCCGGTAAGTGTGCTCAGCGCGCTCCCCCTGCACGGCACGGTCAGTCTGAGCCTGGACGATCACATTCGGCGGTCCTACTTAATCAGTAAGGTCCAGGCCGAGAGTCCAGGCCCCGACGGGCTGGCCATTGTCAAGCTGGAGGTGTTAAGCCTGCCCAGCGGTCTGGATTTGCCGGGCGAGTTTGATGATCCGGTTGTCTGGGTAGACATCGTTCTGGGCCCCAAGGTAGCCCAGCCGCTGCCGGTACCTTCCCCCGCCAGCGGCACCTACCCCGTCTGGAAACAATCGGTCACCGTGCGCTGCTGGAGCGATTCGGGCCGCACGCAGCCCTTTATTCCGTCGGGTCTACCCGTTAACCTGCGTCAGCGGATGCCGGGGATGGCCGGCGTGCTGGAAGGGGAAGAATACGTGACGACCTATGTCGTCAATACCCACCAGACGATAGTCACGACTGATTTTGTAGCGACCCAGAATGTGTACGGACCCGATCGGCGCATCAGCATTTTCGAACGAACCATCCAGCTCGATCCGGGCGACGGCTATACCCTGCTATGAGCTACGACGATCTTGATATCAACAAACGGATCAATCTGAAAGGACTGGTGCAGGCATGGCAGCGCATTACCGTCGACCGATTCCGCGAGGATCTAAACCAAAAACTCTACGGGCGAAAACGGGCCCGCTGGCGCCGAACACTCAGCCGGACGTATCAGCTGCGCAACAACTGGCACATGGCCCTGATCGGGGCCGGTGACGACGTACGGGGCAGTCAGATCAGCTTTCTGCAGTACGGCCGCTTTGTCGACATGGGCGTGGGCAAGGGAACCGATTCCGCCCTGGCTACCTACCAGCGGGTTCGGGCCAACGGCGAGAAACGAACCCGGATCCCGGTGCGCTGGTACAGCCGCCGGAAAGGCTACGAAACGCACCGGCTCCGCGAGCTGCTGGTGCAGCACCATATTGATATTCCCCTGGAGACTCTGGAAAGCGCCCTCAGTACGCGCATTGAGCTCCGACTCTAACACACGCCTTACACGCGACACGTCACCCGCGGCAACGCTTAACCCGCAACTGCCGTGGCAAAAACCCAGACCGAGCGGGCCGTCATTGATCTGGTGATCAACGGCCAGCAGGCTAAAACCAACCTCAAAGAAATTACCCTGGAGGTCACCCGCCAGCGGTCGGCCCTGCTCAAGCTCAAGGAAGCCGACAACCCCGAATTCTACAAAGCCAAACTGGCCGAGTATCATAAGATGCTGGCCGCCCAGAAGCAGATGCGCCAGCGCATCGACGACACGACCACCGCCTGGGGCCGCTTTAAGAAAGAAATGGCCCAGGTCGCCGTCGGTGTCGTGGGCGGCAACGTGATCACGGCCGCCCTGCAATCGCTAGTGGCCCTGATTCCCTCGACGATCGATCGGACCCTAAAGCTCAAGGATACGTTTGCCGACATCGAAAAGGCAACCAACCTGAGCGCGGCAGGCGTGCAGAAACTCAACCAGGAGCTCAAGGCCATCGACACCCGCACGACCAACCAGGAGCTGCGCGAAATAGCCATTGCCGGCGGTCAGCTGGGCGTGCCCAACGCCGAACTGGTCGAGTTTGTCGAGAACGTCGACCAGGCCGTCGTCGCGCTCGGCGACGAGTTTTCGGGGGGCGTCGACGAGGTGGCCAAATCGCTGGGGGGCATTGGTAAACTCTTTGCCGAAACCCGCAATCTACCCGCCGGTCAGGTGATCAACGATGTTGGTTCGGCTCTCAACGAACTCGGTGCCGCCGGATCGGCCACCTCCGCCGTCGTCGCCGAGTTCACCACCCGCATGGGCCAGCTGGGCGCGCTGGCGCCCAAACTCGCCGAAACCATGGGACTGGGAGCCGCCCTGCAGGAGCTGGGTCTGTCGGCCGAGATTGCCTCGTCCGGTCTGACAGGGCTTATGCTCACGGCCGCCAATCGAAGTGAGTTGTTTGCCCAGCACCTGGGCCTGAGCAAAGTCGCCCTCGAGCAGCTGATCAACACCAGCCCGAACGAGTTTTTGATGACGCTGGCCCGCAGTTTTGAAGGCATGGCACCAGCCGCCGTCGCCCAGCGGCTGAAAGAACTCAAGGTCGAAAGCCAGGAAAGCATCAAAGTGATGAGTCTGCTGGCTGATCAGACGGGCTTCGTTAAAGAGAAGCAGGATCTGGCGGCCAAAGCGATGGCCGAAGGCACCAGTCTGACCGAGGAGTTCACAAAAAAGAACCACCAGCTGGCCCGGGACTTAAAGGAACTCAACGAGTGGTTCAACAGCCTGCTGACCAGCGAAGCCCTGCAGCAGTTTCTGGTATCGGCCCTGCACAATTTGGTCCTCTTTACCCGGGCGTTGCCCCAGGCCGGGGCCTTTCTGAGCGGCATGAAGGACTATTTCTACGGACTGATGCTAGCCACGGTAGCTTACTACGGGGCCACCCTGAAAGCCACCGCAGCCACCGTCGCCCACACGACCGCCGAGCTCTACCGGCGGGCTGCTTATGAACTGGGGTTTCGCTGGCTGGTAATCACCGAAACGGCTACTAAAGCGTATGCCCTGACCACCCAGGTACTCACCGGCCAGATTACCCTGCAAACGGCGGCCGTAACGCTCGCCCGCACCGCCTGGACGGCGTTTAACGCGATCCTGATTGCCAATCCAATCGGGGTCGTTCTGACCGGGCTGGCCGCCCTGGCCTACGCCGTAAAAACCTATTCGGACAATACCGAGCAGGCCTTGCGGCTGGAACGGGAGAAGCTGCGCCTGCAGCGGGATATGACGCTGCTGACCGAGGTACAAACCCGGACCCTGGATAAACTCAACGAGCAGCTGCAGGACTACACGGCCATGAGCCAGGCCGAGCGGGCCGAGTACGTCAAAAACGTGGCTATCGCCCGCCTGGATCTGGAGGCCCGCCTGAGCCGGATGAAGGCGCGCGCGAAAGAAATGGAGATGCTCGCCCTGGAGCCCAGTCTGTGGCAAAAGCTATGGGCAGTCATTAAAGCCGGGGGCAACATGGCCGCCGTTCCCAAGAACCTTATGGAGCAGGGACTGGCCAACGTGCTGGCCGTTCGCCAGCAGTTCGAAGGAGGCATCTCGGGCCTAACCAACGAGCTTAAACAGTACGATACCATCCTGAATCAAATCCAGCGCTACGAGCGACCTGCTCCGGGCCGGGATGGCGGGGCAAGCACGACGATTGTCAGCGAGGACGACCGCCGGGCTGCGGCTTCTAAACAGAAAGCCGATGCCAAACGCGATGCCGACGAACTGGAGAAACTACTCGGCGACAGCCGGCAGCGAATCGCCGAAGGCGAAGCGTCCGACTACGAACGGGAGGTAGCCGCCTTCGCCGAGAAGTACACCCGGATGTATGAGCTGGCCAAAGATCATCAGGATAAAATCGACGAGATTCAGCGGCTGAGCCTGGTCGAGTTCGCCGAGATCGAACGGCGCCGGCAGGAGCTTCTCGACGAGTCGGCCCGTAGGCAGGCCGAGCGGGACAATAAGCTGGGCTATACCGCAGCCCTGGGCGAAGCCGAGCAAACCCGGGCGGGGGATCAAACCCGGATTGGCCTGGATCTGGCCACCAAAAAAATCGGGGAAGCCGAAGCCCGCCAGCTCGAGCTTGAAAGCGAGCAGCGCTTTCTGGAGCAGAAACTCCTTCTCCAGCAAACCTTCGCTCAGGAGGTCACTGACACCCAGCGCCAGCTGACCGAGAACTGGAATGCCCAGGTGCACCTGCGGGCCCAGACCGAATACGATGCCGCCGAGCGCATGAAGCAGGCCGAGTGGGCCCTCGCCGACGCCAAGCGCGACGCCTATCTGCAGGGTACTACGTTGCTAAAAGCCTTTTTGAAAGAAGGCACCCGGGCCTACAAGGTGGCCCTGGCGGCTCAGAAAGCCTTCGCCATTGCGCAGGTTATAATCGACATGCAGCGGCAGATTGTGGGCCTGGCCGCCAGCCCCTCGGTGATGGCCATGCCCCCCGGTGTCCGGGAAGCTTACCTAGCCAAATCGATCCTGACGGCTAAAATTCAGGCCGGCTCGGCCATTGCGGCCATTGCCGCCCAGGGCGCCACTGAAATTGCCGCGAAAGCGGATGGCGGTTATACCGGCCTAGAGGAACTGTATCCGGGATCGGCCGGACCAGCGGGTTTTACCGATGGGCCTACCCTATTCAACATGGGCCGTAGGTCCTATATAGCCGGTGAAGCCGGCCGCGAGTTTGTGATTAGCAACCGCGCCCTGCAGCATCCGGTGGTGGCCGATTTTGCCCGGATGCTGGATGCCATGCAGCGAACGGGCAATTATGCGGCTTTGTCACCTACTCAGGGGGCTATCCCGCCAGCGGCCGATAATAGTCGGGGGAGCAGGGACCATCAGGGGCTGGAATTGAGCGCCCTGGTCGCGGAGCTACAAACGCTACGGCAGGATATAAACAACCTCTCCAGCCGCCCGGTTGAACTGAACTATCACCTCTTCAAGCAGGAAACCGAACTTATCGACTATATCAAAACCTCCAATCGACTGTAAAGAGCTTAGTTGAACGCTGGGAAATTCTGCATCGGCTAGAAAGCATCATTCTTTATCCAACGCGAAAGCCGATCAGTTTGACCGGCTTTCGCGTTGGATAAAGTAGCCTGGTTGGGTTGCTCAGCTACCCTTTCCTACGGTTACTTTTTTCTCAGGCAATTCTTCCTGGTAAACCAGCACTGACCTTACCATAACGGGTTTGGTGCGTTGGCGCGGCAACGGCCCTGGCCACGGCTAGGGATTGCAGATATAGTAGTTGGTCTTGGGGATCACTACCGAGGTTGAGAAATTGGGCAGGGGCTGTCCTTTTTCGTCGAATGATATGGTACCGAGTGCAAACTCGTTCTGATAACAGGGGCCACAACAACTGCCTCCGTAACCTCCCCCATAAGACCCTGGAAGAAAGCCCGCGACGCTCTTGGGAAATACCTGTAACTGCACTGTATAGTTGCCCGACCCCATAAGCGGGGATATTTCTATTTTGTTGCTTACGGTAATTTCAAAGGGAGGCTTTGATAAATACACATTCTGCACGGTTCCCTTAGGCCCCTTTATCTGAGCATAATAATAAAATCTATCATCTTCCAGTCTAGGAAGGCCCACTACATTAAACGTCAAAACGTACTGATAGTCATCGCTGTACTGTATTTTCTCCCTAGTTAAATCTATTTTGCCTGATATTTGCGGCTGATCACAAAGGATAGTTCCGCTCCCCAGGCTTTTCTTGGCTATATCAACGTCTAAATACGTATCAGAATTCTGCTTAAACTTGAAGGCCCCCAGGAAATAATTGAAGTTAGTTTTCGCTCCCAATATTCCCTTCAAATAGACATCTCCATTGTAGCGTTTGGTTTGGCAATCAAATTTTGCCTCTGACCCCAGATCTACCCCCAGATATAGCGCTATGCCGTCAATGTCATAGGGATGAATCTCAACGACAGGCTTTAAAAAGCTCAGTTTCACTTCCCCGGCCTGCTTGACCTGGAACGGCGGTTTAAAGTTGACGGTCAAATCGGTAGAGCTGGTTTCACTTTTCCAATCGCCATCCTTGTATATTCCGGCCATGTGAAAGTTCTTGGTTCCCTCAAATCCAAAGCTCAGATCAACCGGATTGGTCACTTTGATTCGGCCGTATAAATTCAGCTCCAGCCGGAAGGCAATGGGCACCCCAAAGGCGATGGTTCGTTGCACCCCGAAGTCAAACCCCTTTAGCAACTTTTCGTCGTCATAGGTGTCGGCCGCAAACGACAACCCAACGTAGTATTCTGTATCCAAATCAAGAGTCATCTTGGCGTAACTGGGTTCCAGCGAATTGGGTTGCTTTTGCCAATCAAAGGTAAATTTAGGCTTCGCCGACCCCGAGCCTTTCAGGATGATGTTATCGGTGAACTTGTACGAAAGAGACATATCCACGGGCTCGATGGCTCCCGGCCGGCCGCCTCTGACCGCTTTCACCGACTGATTGGACAGTTCATGCTCAATGTGTATAGACCCACTGGCGAACACATCATTCAGGGAAGCCGCTTCGGTTGTAAAGGTGATACCAGTGGCGTTTTCGCTGCGGCTCACAATTTTTCTCAGGGTGCCGTAGGGAAATACCTTCGAGGTATCCGAGACAATGATATCACCCACAATAAGGGGTTGAGCGGCCGGGCTCCCTTTTTTGAAGGTAAGCTGCGTAGGCGATACGTTGCTTATCTCGTCGACAATGGGACCACTGGCAAAAACCTTTACATTTTTGTTGACTTGGGGGTCTGTGAGCGCTACGAAGTAAGCCGTCTGCGCCGGTGGTACCGGGTTACTGATCTCTTTTTTGGAGCAACCAAGAATCAAAAACAGAAAGCCTGATAGCGCCAGATAGCTACGTAGTTTTTGGGGCATGAGTAAGCGTTGGTTAGTGGATATAGAACAAGTATAATCTCGGTTAACTCGTCAATCTAAGCCGTAAGCCTACGGACAGAAACAAACCAGTAATGCCAATCCGGGAAACGGCGGGTTGGCTGTCGATAATTTACCGCTGCTTCGCTGAGCGGTCCGCAGTGGCACTCCTGCGTTCCTAGCCGAAATATAAAGCATTCACGTTTTTATGAATGAATGATCGTCTTGAAATAAAGGGGTATATACTAACCGGTAGTAAAAAAAGTCTCGGGTCGTGAGCGTTTGAAAAAAGTTGCTCAATCAATTGCTTACAATACTACTGCAACCGGTAGGCTACTTTGGGCTGTGGAGCAGCCTCATGAATACACAATTCCTGTAGCCAGGAAAATTAGCCCATAACACGTGCCAGTGACAAGGGAACTGCCAGCGGCTCTATAGACAGCCGATCCCGGCCTCTTCAACTGTCATTTTGTATGGTTTATCTAGACATCAACCCATACGCTTTACCTGCCGCTTAATCATTTAATAAGACCGCAGTTCAGGAATGGGGTGGTTCGTCAACGTCTGGTGAAGGCCCCGTTACCTGTGGTGAAGCCAACTCATGGAGTTTTTCGAATCCTGGATAATCAGCAGGTAACTCATACGCCCTGCGGATACGCTCCACGTAGCGCGCGACAAGTTCCTCAAAACGAGGTTGGGCAGGCAAAGCAAATTGACGTTTCACGGGACGTAGAGTAAAACCAGCAGAGACTTTATCAATGCACAAAAATAGCCTTAATCTATAGACCTTACTACTAATATCATTCTATGGCACTTACCTATAGCTTATATTACGTATAATTAATAGCATCTATGTCTACTACTTGTTTACTTTCTTATAACTTTATACCTCTCTTCATCCTGTACGTGTCTTAATGGCTGCACCTGCGTCATCGTTTATCTGGCAAGACCAACCATACGTCCTCCCATTTGGGGTTATGCACTCGCGGGCCATTCGTAACCAGCAGGGAGAGCTCGTCAATTTTGAGGTGTGTTCGTTCAACCACCATGCTACCCTTGACATCCCGGCTTTACAAAACTGGTATCAGGGAGCTTCCTTTTGGGAGTTGTTTCGCGAGGATGCCCGGCAAGGCCTATTCCAAGCCTACAGCCAAGTTCTCTCATCAGGCCTCGCTCAGGAAGAGATTTATCACTCGCCCACCACCGGGCGGGAGTACTACTCCCTGCTCAAGCCCTGGCAGGACGGTATCTTAGCCATTGGATTGGCCTTGGACCGACTGGATCAACTGGATCTGAATCAGCCCGAAGAACCCCAGTCAATTCCACGGCCACTCCCTCCCAGTCCGCCCCCGGTTCAGCCTAGGTTGCCTGTCAGCTTTTTGACGCATCAGATGATCCACTGCCGGCGGGTAGTGTACAGCTACTGCCAAACTTTATTTAGCGCGTAAGGGTATTACCTTCTTGCAAACGCTTCTATAAACAATTCATTACCAATCAGGCAGCCCATTTATAGACGTGCGACTATACAATAAGCAATGAACAACTCGGCTGAGCCACTCGTCCTTACTTTGCAGGAGGTCATCACCCTCCAGCGGATTAATTTGATCCGCATTTACCGCGTCGACCCGGAGCCAGCTACGGGGTCAGTGGCGCTCCTACAGCAAAGTGCCACCTGGTCATTCGGCTATGAATTTGTTCAATTGGAAACCAGGGTGTACCCAATCCAGCAGGTGCTGGCTTTTGGTCACACCGACAAGATTCTCTCGCTGTACATCCACATGTCCCGGACTCGTTCAAAAAGTTACGTATACAATTAAAGCATATATAGTAGATATACGTAAGTGTAAACCACTAGCATTTAATAAATAAACTAAGTATTTACAACGTATACAGATAGTCCGTTCAAATTAGCAGGTCACCTTTGAGCTAAACCTCATAAAGTATGGATCAGCGCTCAGCGGACCAAACCGATCTCCTGTCCCGCTATCCGCTGCGGATTCACTCGCTGGCGGAGCAGCACGAACTGGCCCTCTCCTCAGAAGAGTCAACGAATTTGATTGTTGCGAACTACGAAGACGTCTCTTCCTTACTACGCGCCTGGCGCAAACACGAAACAGAGCCGGGCATAATCATATTCAAAGGGCCAGCCACCGACGAAACCAGCCCGGGCTAAAGCCGGCCTAGTTCGGGGCAGTGCCGCGCCTATAGGTTGCCCTGGCCAGCTTGGGAGTTTCGCAGCTATTAATCTATTGTTTCTGTGAGGTGTATTGGCCGGGCCTCCGCGTCACACTAACCAAAATATATACTACTGGAAAGCAGCCTGTTGCTAACACGGATCTGTTGTTACTCTTCGGTCTGCTACGCGCGAAATACCGGGCTCGCAATGAATGAATCGACCAGGCCTATCGTCCTTTTTACTACTTTTGCCTTGCTAAGTTCTTTTGTTGTCGTGGGTCAGCACCGCCTGTCAATAGGCGGTGCTGCACCCCCGTTCCTGTATTGTAATGATGCAGGTAGTTTGACCCACGGCGAGAACTTAGCAGCGGGACAGGCAGCACCGCCCATTGACTGCCGGTAGCCTACTTTACTTCATGCCAAGACTCTCCCCGGCCGAGCGCACCCGTCGGCGCGTCGAATTACTCCAGCAAAAGAAACTATTTCTGGAAGTTAAAATCAGACAGCTCCAAAAAGGGCTTGACGAAATTAGTGGGGAACTAACCCGTCTGACGGTTTTAGACTGACATTCCGGTACGGCTTCAGTTTGAGCCGTACCGGAATGTGATAACTGGTACGCTTTCCAGTAGCGGGATTTGGTAGTTGATCAGCGCCTGGTCCAGCTTACCCAGCAGCAGCTGCTGCCAGCCCATCAGCACCGAATGCTGCATTTCCTGATGCAAAGCCTTAGCCACCGGAAGGGACAGATTCAGTTTGAACTCCTTGCCGGCAGTGCGCTGCCCCCAGGCCAGCAGCTGATGTGGTCGCCACTTCCCGAGATACTGCTCGAGCACCAGACCCGACAGCTGCTGATTCCTGATCGGCAGGCGGCTCTGCATGTCCACCACACCCCGGACAAACAGGATCAGCGCCTTGAACTCGTTGGGGGTCAGCTTCAGTGAGATCATGGCTAAACAGCAATAGCAGTGATGGTATCGTAGACTTTGCCAGCCGCGTGCAGATCCACGCCGGCCAGCTGCTCGGCAGTATATCGGTTTGCGGCCCAAATAGTCAGACGGATAACGAAACGGTCACCCAGCCAGACGGCAACGGTATAGGGGATGGTATGCAATGGTGTGTTCATGAGCGTTGTGATCAGAGATCAACGATTCGATTTGTGCTTGGTGAGCAGATTAGTCAAGCTATTCTGAGCCCGCTCGGCCTCTTCGTACGTCGTGGCTGTATGTACCTGGTGAGCGAGTGCGTCGGTTATCATATCCGTCACTTCATTCTCGAACAGTTCAGGTTGATACTCCGCGTGCCGGTAGTACCATCCCCGCATGCAGATCTCGGAGTATTTTTCTGATCGACTGCGGCAGAACACTCGCAGCTCATCGAGCGTGGCAAAGTGATGCCTGGTGTGGTCCAGCTCCTGCATATACACGGGCTGCCGCACATTTTTGCGCCGATCCTCCAGGGGCGGCATGGTACCGGTCTTGACATAGTGGTTGAAGTAGTTGTCCAGATATTCGGTAATGACGGCCGTATCCTTGACCCAGCCATGCGCCCGGTACTGGTTACTGTAAATCTCCAGCACTTTCGTATGCAGCTCTTTGGGCAGGCCTGGTGCTTGCTCGTAAATCACGATGGCGTCACAGCGCGACAAATAGGGCAACAGCGGGTTAATCAGCTTGCGGTACAGGAGCAGCACCTTGTTGGGATTTTCGAAGCCCATGCCCTTGCTGTAGCCATCCATCAGGCTGATGCGGTTGCGGGCGTTGCCGGGTGTGAGATAGAACTCCCAGCGGAAGGTGCTGTTGATCGGGTCGGCTTCAAATTTGGGCGTACCGGTATTGGGCTTACGGTTGTAGGCGGCTGGTTGTATTGTCATGGTTTTCGGTAATCACAGGCGCCCATCTGGCGCGATTGGAGAGACTAGGTTATACTGGGCCAAGCGGGTGGGGCCCGCTCGTTTTCGATTTTTTTTCGCGCCCTAACTAAGTTAACTTCAGTACAGGTTAACTACAGTTGACAACGGTGGAACCTAGGACTAACCGTTGTTAACTTTTCTTATATAGCTATCCTAACCGAATAACTGCAAAGTCGGTGGCGAAAAAACGCTGCTTGCGCAACGGGCATGGAGATACCTTTTACCCCTATACGCATAGGCGTGGAGGCATAAAAAATACATTACCGCGTTCCGAAATCGCGAGTTTCGGACGTGCAATGCACAAGGACGATATGGTCAGGGGAAATTAAGGGGGCGTGTACGGGTGAAGCATGGTCCTGTGTGTTAACGGGTCAGTTTTGCTGTGGAGCAGAAAAGGAACACCGGAGCCAGCGGCCCCGGTATTCACTCGTTCTATCCACACCATTACTTACCTCTACCTCTTGAGGTAAGCATACCAGCCCCCAGAAGGGGACCAGTAGTTGAAACGTCGGATTCGAACCGCTTGCGTAGGGTCGCTCCTACCCAGTCACCCCTGTGACCTCGTTTCAAGAATGATTGCCGGCTCAGCCCGGCCCTGGCCGTTCCAGGGTCGAGGTGTCTATTCCACGCTCGTCAGGCATTCTGCATGCCTTCCAACCAATCGTCAACCACCCATGTAGCGGGGGCCGGACTCGAACCGGCGACTAATTAACTATGACCTCCAAGCCCGCTTGCTTTCTTCGGTTGTGCGTTCTAATCCTGTGGCAGTTAGCACAAACAACCTCACACTTTTCAATTTCCGCCTTTATTGTATTTAAGCTGTGACAGCGTGCCATGTGAGCAATATCACCAAGCTTAATCGAGTACCCCAAATGGTCAAACTCTAATACAATTGGGTTGGTATTGCCACAGTCGACACACGGATGTTCAGCCTTATACTGTTGTATATATTCAACATTACGTTTCCTGACATCCGTCTTGCTAGCTACGGCTCGCTTCTTGACATTAGTCTTATTGGCCTCGTAGTGACGAGCCGCATATTCCCTCTGTTTTTCCCTTCGAACTTCTTTGTCTTTGTAAGGCATGGAAATGCGTAATTAGTTATTGCTACCTACTGCTCTGCCCCGCTAGGTTTTTCTTCTGATCTTGTTTTAAATTGGCCACCCGGAAGCCAAGTGGCCAATCCGCATTACTTATGTGATGTACTGAAACCCAATTCTCCCTGCACCGGCCCGGCCGGTTCGGGTAGCTGCTGGAGGAGCCGGTCGACGGCTGCCTCCGCGTTTTTGGATTCGGACAGGGCCGTAGTGGTCCTGCTCCTGAAATACTTCTTCTGAGCCTGGCGCATGGTACGCGTCGCCCTGACCAACTCGTCAAGCTGTTGCTGTGCCTCCATAAAATGTAGTGGTTTGAGATGCGGTCTTACGCATCTGAAGAATGGCCAAAAACGAGCAGATAATGGGGTGCGTGCTTGCCAGCAGGTTACTGGCCATATAAGCGACGCAGGCTAGTTCACGAGCCGACTCGGGCTTGATGTATTGATCAGCCATGCCGAAGAGTGTTTTTAGCAGCAGGCTCTCGTGAAGCTGCTCCGCATCACCCGAGTGTTCAGCACCCCGAAGCAGTCTCGTGACGTGCACACTAAAGGCCGCTGATAGCTGGTCGAAACGAACCATAAACTCTGGCCCCATCCCGAAATGGTCGAGAACCATCTCCTGCTTACCTGGCTTCAGGAGGCTGGCCAAGTTGTCGAAGTCAAGCTGCATGGAGGCCGATCTTTATGGCGGTTGACATCGCCGGGTAGAAGGAATTCCAGACCTGAAACCGTTTCAAGCGAATCGCGCGCAGCTTTTGGGTAAGCAGCTTGTGAGCGATCTGACTCGGCTGGAGTCGCTGCTTCCAGCGTTGGTACTGGTCAGTCGCCTGATCGAGCTGATCAATAAGCTGCCAGCGCTCGGCTTTGGTGAGAGCTTGGTGATCTGTCTCCAGCAGGTGATCGACCTGGTGGGCCACGAAGAAATCAGCGAGGTTGTTATACATGGCGGTGCGGTTTCATCGAGTTGATCGCCTGGTCGACACGCCTGTTGTCACGCCACGCTAACAGCACCGTCCATATACCTACGATCCCCAGCAGCGCGGCTAGGACAATCAGCAGGATGAACGAGCCAAATTCAAACAGGTAACTCATGGCTCAAGCGGTTTGGGGTTGATAGCTCTCATCAGGCAGCTCGTAGCTTGGTGTTTGGTTCCGAAAGGCCGATCGGTTCAGCTCGCGGATGCGCTGAGCCTGCCAGTCTGCAATGGCTTCTTTCAGGGTCGGATCGTCATCGAGCCGCTGCACGAGCCGACCGTCGGCGTCAAGTAGGCAGATGCCCACCAGCTTACTGGCTTCGATCTGTTCCAGCCAGGCTTGTTCGGTTTCTAATGTGGCCATAGTTGCATCGTTGAAACTGCTTACTTATTTCTCAGTTGTTGGTAGTGGGGATCATTTGTCCAGTTAAACAGATCTGTTTAAGCCCCATCTTAATCATGTTTGAATACCTTATCGAAACCAACTCTACAAGCGTTGACCTTGAAGCCCAGCAGGAGCGTGACATGATTCTCAAACCAGCCCTGGAAGGCATTCAATGCCCCAAGCATCCTAATCAGCCTACTATTGTCCGCTTTGTGGACGGTCCTGACGGGCGCCCCGTCTATAGTATTGCCCCCTGCTGTGAGACTTTTGGACAACGTATTCTCTTAGCTCTTTACTTGGGCACTAAGGCAGGTTAGGGGCTCTGTGGTCGTCGCTCTCGGTAGAGCTGGCCTTGACGGCTGCCGCAACCATCCGGTTATACTGCCCGATAGCACAGCGGATCAGCTCAACGAAGTTCTGGCGCTCACGTTCTTCAATGCCCCCGCTGAGCTCTCTGGCCACAGCCAACAGTCTGAGCGTGACCTTTGCCGAGAGCATATCGTATTCTCCTTCTAGTAGCAACTCCATAGCCTGACGCGTTATAAAAGGTGTTCCGGTCGAACGCTCAAATCAATTCTGGGATAGTGAATTGATTATTCGATGCGGTATTTGTAGTTTGACATAAAAATGATCCATGTACCTATCCACTCAGTTTACCATAGGCGACCTGACACAACTCCTGTCCGGTGGCCCCGTAATGACCGTCATTGCGATCAACAACAAATCAACAAACGGCCAGGGCACGGTTAGGTGTAGCTGGTTTACGGTGCAGGGGGAGTATCGGCATCATGATTTCTTACCCGAGACTCTTCGGATATTTCAAGTAGTGGATCGAAAAGACCGCCTGTCTCCGGAAGTTCTGTCAGCCCTGGAGTCCCTGCTGGAACAGGCAGCTCGACAACAGGCGGCTCAACAGCCGACTGCCCAGAAACCACCCCAGCATTTCCAGTTTGGCAATGCAGACATAGCGGGTAAGCCCCCTTGGGATGAATAGTCTCATCGCCAGTTGGCTTATTCTCAACCGTGCTGTCCAGTAGTAGCTGGTAGAGGTCTTTATAGTCCGACTCAAGTTGGCAGTAACCGAGGTTTACATTGATTTTCGCGGCTACCTCCATCAACCGGAGACCTTCTTCTTTAGTGATCTTCATAGTACTATGAGAAAAGGGGTAGTGTACCGTCGTTGACGATGGCGGTCTCTTTCTTCTTACCAGCTCCTCGGGGAGCCGGTAGACCAAAGAGGGGGGCGGTTTCTGGCATCAGCCTTAAAAAGATGTCCCGCAGAGGAGCCTTCACCTTCTTTCTTAGGTCGTACCCTTCCTTACTCGCCGTCTCCTGCCAATACCTGAACAGCTCGATCTTCTTTAGCTCCAGTACAATTTCGTCGCGTACCAGGGGAGCAGCCTCTCGATACGCTACCCATAGGGCATTTTTGCCGGGTATAACTTTATTGACCGTTCGCATAGAATTACCGTCCAGAAGTCTGCTTGTACTTGATTTTGTAGTACTTACTACATTCTTTTGCACATCTTATTGCTACTTTTCGTACTATCAAATACGAAAACCCGATGCAATTCTAAGTACAGTTGGAATTATATCCAACAATAGTTAGAAAATATTTTTCCTATAAATACCTTATCACACACAAACCGCTATCATTCAATGGAATATGACTTTGGAAAAAAGATAGAAAAACTGCTAACCGAGCGAGGAAATACGAAAAAGAGTTTATACGACCACTTAAAGATGACCGCTAACGGTTTTGATGGGATGGTCAAAAACAACTCTATTACGGCTAGTAGATTGGCGGAGATATCACAATTCTTCGATGTACCAGTATCATACTTTTACGGTGAGGAAGCATCCTATACCAAGAAAAGTGATAACAAAAACTCGTTTGGGGAAGAAGTTTTAACCAGAATGGCCGATGATCTTGAAACCTTGAGAAAGGTGTTCGAAGATCAATTAAGAGCAAAGGATCGCCAGATCGAGAAGTTGCTGGACCTTTTGGGAAAGCTTGAGGGTGCTATCGAGCAGCCGCTTTTGTCCGGCCAGATGACGTTTACAGAGATGTATAAAAAATATACGGCTGAGGTAGCCCAGCAGTTTGACCTGCCCTATGCAGGCCAGATCCTGCCCTCCTCGCCACTGTTCACGGCTATGGCGGAACAAAAGTTGGTGGCACCCCGTTCTCAAACCACGAGAACACGGCAGTGACTGCATGTATGGCAGATTTTGAGGAATCCCTCTCTCTCTGCAGAAAGACCTTACATAATGCCAGAAGCCCGAGACGAAAACTGTTTCGGGCTTTTTTTGTGCCCTGCCTAAACCGCAGATTTCAGCGACCCTAAAAAACGGGGGAGTTGAAGCAAAGTACCGGTTGTCAGAAAGACATCTGTATGGCATCTTCGTCAAAACGGCCGCTGGCTGTAGCTTCCGGCTTCTCTTGTCTCATTACCTGTTCTCAGCGTATGCCCGATAGCGACGCTTCAGTCCTCAGTGCTGCTTTTCCCAGTCCTTAAAAATAAAGCGCAGCGCATCGAAATAAGCCACAACAGGTTCGGTCATGTGGGTTTCGGTGGGATAATGCTTATAGCGATAATCAAGTTTTTTCAGCTTTTTTCCGGCGAGTGTTGCCTCCAGTTTTAATAGATGTTTATGAAAAAACGAATCCGCTCCGCCTTCATTACCATCACTAAGAAAAAGCGTTTTGTGTAAGGTTGAACCACTCTTCAGTTTCTCATCGGTCATTCTCAATACATACTCCTTGTCCCACCACAGGGATGGACTTACGGCAACATACGCATCGAACAGATCGGGATGGGTCAACAGACAATGAAGCGACGCAAGGCCCCCAAAGGAGTGGCCGGCCAAAATTTTACAGGGCGCTGTTGGGTACTTTTTCTCGATCACGGGCATCAACTCGGTCGCCATAAATTGTAAAAACTTTTCGTTTCCTCCACTGCCTCGATACGAGCTACTATCAGGTTTGCCCTCGTAGTTAAGGATGCTGTTTGTTGGCGTAAGGTCTCGGGTCCGCTTGGTATTTGGGATGCCGATGACAATCATCTTGGGCATGGCCAACACATCGGGCCGACTCAGATAGTCAACATACTGAGCAAAGAGTTCAAAATGATTGTCCCCATCCAAAACGTATAAGACTGGAAATCGACTGTTTGCATAGGCAGAGTCTACTTTAGGGCAATGCACATACACTTTTCGCTCTTCGTTTAACAGCCTGGAGTGAATTTTCACCACCTCACTGGGTGGATAGGTATAGGGCTGAACAGGCTGGCCCTGAGCCTGGAAGGCTACCACGAAAAACAGGCTCGTCAGCCATCGAGAGGAGTAGGTAAACAGTTTCATACTATATAGAATGACAAAGTTGGACATCGAGTTTTCGAATGACCGCTACGGGAATAAGGCTTCATACAATAGGGGGACATACCGATTTCGATCAGTTCAAATATAGCGGTATAACACGCACTAGCACTAGGCCTGCCGCCTAAGTTCCCACGAACCGCCCGGCCGTATTGCGGCAGTCAGACGGTTAGCCTGCCCCACCTCAAGTACCGTTGAGCTGCTGCGCTATACCGAGTCAGCACGCGGGGCCGTATACCGATTCGGCTACAACTACCAGAAAATCGGCATCATCCTGTCGAACTTCGTTCCGGCCGATCATCGGCAACAGGGCATTTTCGTAGAGGGGCCAAACGAGCGGCTGCTGACGTTGTCGGGCGTAATAGACCGGCTCAACGCACGCCACGGCCGGGATCGGGTGCGGCTGGCCAGTCAGTCGTTTACCCCCGACTGGGGACACAGGAGTTGTTGAGTCCGTGTTACACCACCCGCTGGAACGACATTCTGAAAGTTCATTAGCAGAGGCTCTCCGGGCAACGCTATTGTCCTTTCTGCTCTTGTTGCCCGGCTGCGTTTTACCAGGCTATCAGCACCGCCTGTTGACTGCTGGTCGATTTCTTCCCCACGCCCAAACTGACGGCCTTAGTTGATCGGCTACTTCGGCCGGGGTTGTACCTGTATGCCAATGCCTACCATGAGTGGACGCAGGGTAAGCTGGTTAGCTTCGTCCCGGAGCTGATTGAGGCCATAGTCGACCTTCAGCTTCACCCTAAGCTCCACCCCCCGAACGAGCGGAAGCTGTCGGGCAATGCCGCCCCGCAAAGCCAGTAGTGACTGGTTGATAGTGGGCAGGTAAGAGATCTGCCCCCCCAGCTCGGCCGCATAGCGCCCCCGGAACAGAAGCTGCTGCTGACTTACGCCAAGACCAACCAGGGGTAATCGCTTATTCTCCGCTACAGCGTATGTCTCCCGGACGAGCTGGTAGGCGTTGTCCGGCGCCGACCTCAGGTGGTAGCTGTTCTCGCTGACGGTGTAATAGGCCCATCGGCGAAGATAACCAATCGACCCGTGAAGCTGCCAGCGGGACCAGCGTAGCCCGCCGGCCATCTGCACGCCCCAGGTAGTGGGCGAAAAAGCGGCCGGAGAGCCTACTGACGACAGATAAGCTGTAGCATTGGGCGGGGCGGTCATCAGTTGAAAATGACTCAATTGGGTAATCTCGGCAAACCATCGGCCGCTTCGTCGGGCGGTTACCGGCCTGGTCAGGTGTTGAACCGTAACGTCGAGTGCGGATGGCAGCCGAAGATGGTTATCGAATGTACCCGTTGGCGGGAGCAGGCTCAGTGGTTTGAGCCGCTCCCAAACCACTCTGTCCATCGGTCCCGAAACGGCTGCCCCGAGGATATCTGGCTGCGACTGATCGGTCAGCTGTGCGTTTGGGTTGATCAGGTACTCATCAGGAACAGAGTTGTCCTGTACGGAAGGTCGTTTACCGGGCAGATCAAAACGCGTGGAGCGCTTCGAGGAAGTCTCTTTTGCCGCTACCCGATAAACAGGTGTCGGCTTACCGCCAAATCGAGTTGGTCGGGTGATGCCTGGGCGAGTCACTCCCTCAGTGGGTAAAACGGGATGGATATCTTTCCGGTCGGCTAGGGTCGTAGCCGCTGTACGCTGCTGTTCGATGCCTTGATCTGCCCGGGCGTCGATGGCCCGTGGCTGGGGTGAATCCTGCCCGGTCATACTAACAGGTTGGGCTGCGGGCATTACCCTATGGATAGTACTATTTGCCCACATGGGGCGCTCTACCGAAGGGTTTAGACCAACTCCGCCCCCCAGTAACAGCAACAGGCTGCCGAGTAGCTTCACCGTCCGGTAGGCCCATCTGCGTCTACGTCCGGCGTTTAGCGAATCAAAGATCCGCCGGGTCAAATCAGGCCGGGCCGGCATGCGGTGATCCGCAAACGCCTGTTGCCAGCGCTGGCGCATCAGCTCATGGGGGTCCTCATCCCAGGAGTTCGTGTCGTTGGATGCCATGTTGTTCGATATCGGTTAGTAGTAGCTGTCGGCCCCGGCTAAAGCGCGACCGGACCGTGGCTTCTGGAATCGTGAGTAAAAGGGCTATTTCGGCGTGAGAATAGCCCTCAATCAAATATAGATTCACCACCAGCCGGTACGTATCGGGCAGGCGGGCCAGCAAACCCAACAAAACCTCCAGATTATAACCGGCCAGTATATGCAGGTGCTCATCACTGGCCAATGATTCGTGGCTGGACTCGTAGCTGGTCAGGTGTTCCTGGGGTAGCGTGGTGCGGTGATAATAGTTGATGGCCGTACGCACCACGACTGATTTGACCCAGCTATCGGCCGATTCGGGCTTCGTTATGTCGTTAATGTGGGTGAAAACTTTAAGGAACGCCTCCTGAAAAATATCTTCCGCTTCGGCCACGGTCCGGGCGTATCGGACGCAAACCCCTAACATGCGCTCCTGGTAGCGTTCATAGAAAGCCCGCTGCGCCCTGGGCTCCTGCCGTTGGCAGCCCGCTACCAGTTCGGTAAGGGTTTTGTAGGACTTACGACCAAAAAATGCCATGCAGGAAGACTGGGGAGTAGAGGGCTCAGGAGACGCGACTCAAAAAGTCCCGTAAAGGCGGTAGCTACGACTGATCAGCTGTCCGGAGTCCGAAAACCTCAGATCCCAGGCTTCTGTGCCTTTTTCGACGGTAAATTCGTAGGTGTTCAGCGAGCCATACGAATGGCGGGCGTAGGAGCCGCCACGGGCCAGCGCAAAGCCCGCCAGCTCAGGTCGGCGGAGATACGCTTGTGCCGCCGGGGGCAGTTGATTCGTCTCCTGAAAGAAATGCACCGTTGCCTGATTCCGAACGGCGATCAACTGTCCGTCACTCGTAAAGGTAAGGTTCCAGAATTGCCCCTGCTGAGACGCGGATACGATGTACGTGGATTGGCCGGCGGCATCTACCTGCACCTGGGCGAACAGGAAGGTCATGTTGTCGTTGCGCAGCTGCGCCTGAATGAGTTCCGGAATCTCCTGCTGGCCCTCGGCCGAATAAGAAGCCCGCTGAAACGGGGTTATCGTGACATTATACCACGATCGATCAGTGTTGCGCCCGGAAACACGCCAAAAAGCCGTATACGGTTGCTGCTGCCAGGTGTAATCCGCCAAAACAAACGCCGTTGGCTCAGCCGCCCCCACGGGACCAGACCAGCCTCTCTCGTACAGGTGAAGACGAGGCCGGGCAATCGTTCCTCCAGCAAATACCGTTGCGTGCAGGACGCGGGTAAGCGAGTCGGGCAGGTTACCGTCCAGGAGCTGATCCGCTGTCAAAAGCTGACCGGGCCCCATCAGACCCTGGTAGCGCAACCGATGCTGGCTGAAGTCGACCTGCCACAGTTTGTTGTTCAGTAGGGTGCTGAAGCGCACCTCCTCGGCCTGGGAAAAACGGTGGAGCAGCGCCTGCACCGTTTCTGCCGGTGGTCCGCCGTCAGGTTCGGGCTGCTGGTCTACAAACTGGTTACAGCTGCTTACGCCAAGCAACAGGCCTATCCAGACGAATCGAGTGAGCGGGTTCATAGGTTGGTATCGTGTTGTGCATTCCCCCTGGGCTTTACGTCCCCTCTTCACAGACACGAAACCTAGGGTACGCTGTTGCAACCAATCCTATTTTTTTTCCTGACACCCCGCCTGCCCTGCCCGTTTGTCGGGCTATGCAACACTTTGTGTCTTTTGGGGTGTCTATCGTCCCGACGGCAGCGTGATGGGTTTCAGTTGACTAATCCGCAACCGTTTTGGCCGCCCTGTCGAATGGGTTTGTTTTTTCACTCAACCAAATCGTTACAACCATGGTACACATCACACGTAGTTTAACGGGCCTGACAATAATCCTGTTTCTGGGCCTAAGTGCCTGCACCCAAAATCAATCCCTTGTAGAGCCGGAACCGCCACAGCTACTGCGACTGGGAGCCACCCGCACGAACGATCCCGGCCAGCCTCGCTTACGGCTCAAACGAACCGTCAGCACCTCGCCGGGCCTTCCCGGCATAACGGAATTCCTGTATGATCAGCAGGGTCGCCAATCCGGATATGTTTATCTGGGGGATACGGCTACATTTACCTACGATGCCAATGACCGCATAACGAGCATCCTGTATTCGTACACCACCCGAGAGAATGTCACCGGGGAGCAGACTATTTTTGCCTATGACGACGCCCAGCGGGAGGTGCGGGCCACGCTTTCGCTGCTGACAATGATCAATGGTCAATATGCACCACTCCGAGCCATAAAAACATCGGTTTATAGAATGGATGGTCAAAACCAGCCCATTGGTTTCACAGACACCTCGCCCCAGTCGGGGGCCAGTTCGGCTTATGAGCAAACCTTCGCCGGTGGCAATCTAAGCCGCACGATCAGTCAGTCAGGCAGTTCGAGCCGGGTGGCCTCTGATTTTACCTACGATAACCGGTCAAATCCGTTTTTCGGATTAATTGGACCCGGCATAGGCGACATGCGTCGGTTTAGCCGCAACAATGTACTCAAGCTGTCGATGATTGATAATTTTGGTTCACCCACGCAGGCTCAGCCGAGGGATGTTTACACCATCCAGTACGAATTCAACGAGCAGGGACTACCAACCCGGGCGGTTTCGCCGGGTGTTGTGCTGCGGTATGAATACGAAAGTTATTAAGCCGGCTACTTCCCTGGTATCTTACTAACCGGATACCAGGGAAGTCATTCATATAGACTGATCGATCGGTATTCACGGTCAACCGAGGACCGACTAAGCCGGTCAACAGCTTTTGATTCACAAGCTCTTCGCCGGATGGGTTACGGCGAAGACTGTAGACACTGGAAACATGGGCAATAGCTGACCGGCCTGGTATCGTACAGCCGGGTGGTTCAGGGAAAAGCGCTCAGTCCTTTGGTTTGTAAGTAAGCCATGGCCGCTACCCATATTGCAACGGCGGCAATAGCAATCAGACCAAACAGACTGATCGTAGCCGCCAGCCAGACAACGACAACGATACTGGCTACCACCCAGAGCATATCCAGCGTACTAATCAGTCTAACCGCGCGGGGATTAATAGGGGTTCTGAGGCTGGTGATTAGCACAAACACGCCGAATACAAGCAGAAACAGACCGACGCCGATGAACGGATCGGTGGCCGCCACGCCGAACAGGGTAGCTATAGGGTCGGCCAGTAGTACCAGCAATAGGCCCGTTGCGGCCGAGCTTACGCCATTGATCAGCAGGGTTGTTTTTAGAGAAATCATTGGAATAATCGATTGAGTGAAAAAAATGGGCTATATCCGTCGTTGGCTTAGCGGCCCCAGAACTCGTCTTCCTGCCTGAGGTCGGCCGAAAAAATGGTAGCTGCCACCAGCTTCCCGTCCTCGACCGTATAGACGTCAATATTGTTGACGTCCAGGGTGCCCCCGCCCGGCTGCACCGCCTGCCAGTGCATCAGGCAGGCTACCTGATTGCCGTTAACCGTCAGCGGTTTAACGTCGGTTAATCGCAACGTACCCGCCGACGCTTCCATCATAACACCAACCATCTGGAAGACCTCCTGACTGGTTTTTTTCAGTCCGGCGAAGCGGTGGCGGCCCGGCTGCGACCAGTGGATGTTGGGGGCTACCAGCGCGGCCAGCTGGGCCTGGTCCCCGCGCTGAACGGCGGTCAGAAAACGGGTAACGACGTCGGAGGGTTGATTTGTCATGGCGTTTGCGGACTGATTAGGTTGATGTGACGGATAGACCTGTGCGGATGCGGGCCGACCAACCGCAAGCAGTGACAGCAGGCTTAGGGAGATCCATCGGAGGGCGACATGGTTTTGGCTCATACTCTTTTTCGGTTTGCGTAACTGAACAGCACAAAGGTCGGCGGACCGCTGCGGGGAGTATTGATAGTTTACGCCAAATTCGCCGTATTTTGCGCCAACGCTCAACGGCAACCGACTATGGCAACGACGCTGTCTTCCCTTCATCTGGCCAACCTGCTGGACTATGCCGCCTGCAAGGGCATAGACCGGTCAGCCCTGCAACGCCTGCTCTATACCCCCGACGCCGACCGAACCGACGGGCAGGGCCGCGTCAGTCGTAGCGAGTACTGCCAGGTCTGGGAGCAGATGCTGCAGCTAAGCCGGGATCCGCACCTCGGCCTGCATTATGGTTGTTTCCTGAATCTGAAAGCCCTGGGCCTGATCTACCAGATTTCGCTGGCGGCCTCCAGCATCGGGCAGGCCATGCGGCTGCTGGACGATTACCTTAACCAGACATTTTCGGTGGTGAGCCTGACCAGCGATGTCGGTCCGGAGCATCTGGTCATTACCCTGCGGAGCGACCTGCCCGAGGGGCCCGTTCGGCGGCATATCCTGGATTCGGTGCTGTTTCTGATGTATCGCGAGCTGGGCGTACTGATTGAAGGGCCGGTTTCGGAGGTGCAGCTTCCCCACGACGACCTGAGCGAGTACCGGCGCCTGTGTCAGAGTTCGGTGGTGAGGGCCGACGCGCACCGGCTCCGGCTGACGACAGGGCAGGTGGCCGGTCCGATCAACCGCCGACACCTCCGGCAAATCGAAACCCTGCTCCCGATTTTTCTTCAGCTGCTCGACCAGTCGCCCAACCCCCAAACGCCATTTGCCCAGCAGGTGCGTACCATGACGCTCAGTCTATGCGCCCCCGAACTGCCAACGCTGGACCAGGTCGTGGCCCAGTTTTCCCTGAGCCACCGAACGTTTCAGCGCAGGCTCACCCAGGAAAACACGTCGTTTCGGGCCATAGCCGACGATCTCAAACGGCAGTTGTCGCACTACCTGGAGCAGGGTCGCTCGCTCCGTACCCAGGACATTGCCTATGTACTGGGCTACTCCAGCCCCAGCGCGTACCTCCATGCCGTCAAGAAATGGCGTACGCAACCATTTTTTGACGGCATGTGAAGGTCAATACGTCTCATCCCAAAGGAAAGACAATGGGGGCGGGCCTCACGCTTCGGAGCCGGATGACCCTACCCTTTTTCACGCATCAACGCAACAGCTTGTCCAGCCTGATGGGCTGACAACGGGTATTGGGTATCCTGGCTTTTATGCTGTTAGTACCCGGGCATTGGGCGGAGTTTACTTCCGGTTAGGAAAATACCTGGCCATGAGCTGCCGGAACGCATCGGTAGTGCGAAGGGTAGCAAAGTCGGGGTCTTTATTGATTCCCTCATAATCGGCGTATTTCTTTTTCAGGGCTTCTTCGAGGTAGTTCAATGCATCAACACGTTTATCCTGTAGCGCATAATTACACGCCATATTATACAGGTAAACGCTGGACTCGGACGGGTTCAACTCAATCGCTTTTCGAAAACAGGCTAATCCCTCCTCGAAACGTTTGGCATAGGTCAGGCTGATACCCAGGGTGTTTAACGTTTGCGTGTTGGTTGAGTCTAGTTGCTGAGCGCGCCGGAGTGCGCTGATCGCTGCCGTATACTTCTTTTGATCATAGTATAACCGCCCCAGTTCCCGGTGATACGACGCCCGGCCCGGATTCAACTCGATGGCTTGTTGGTAGCGGATTGCGGCTGAATCGTATTTTGTCTGAAGGGCGTAATCGTAGCCGGAGCAGTAGTACGCCCAGGCCGTTGGATGCAGGGAAGCGCTCAGTTGATAGCTTCCCTGCGCCATAGTATGATCTTTCAGCAACATCATGCTATTGCCGATTTTGACCCAGTACTCAGCCCGCTGCGTTTTACTGTCCGTTTGTTTTACCGCTGCCATATAAGCCAGTGCGGCTTCTTTGTACTTGCCCTGTTCGAAAAGCACATCCCCCTGTTTGACCAGTTTTTCGGCTGATCCTTCTGCGTTGGTCTCAGCTGGCTTCGACGCAACAGCCAACTGGACCTGCTCCTGAAACGACCGTCGGTTCTTCTGCGACTGGGCATACAGCTCTTTGAAATTTTTAACCAGTACGGGCGAGAGTGTAGCCCCAAAAACGTCCTGCAACCGCCGGCGCTCATCGGCGATTGGATCTCGGGCATCCTGCGGAAAATCATGGATATAGATGGTCAGTTTACGGCTCGAACTGTCGGCCAGACTACCGGTTACTGTGTATCCCTGAATTTTCCGGTTAAAGTTATCCCGCAGCCAGTTGGCTTGCGAGGTAGACGGGATCTCCCGGGTGAAGCGCGTCAGAAGCCGGTAATAAGCTGGATCATACCCCGTTTGAAACGAGTAGCGGTAATAGGTTTCCGCTTTTGCCCACGACCGGCCAGCCGGCGTGTGTTCAAACAGATAACCGAGCGCATAATAGAACAAACCGGGCTGGCTGGTTCCTGCCCGCAGCGAGTCTACCAGCTGTTTGGTCGACTTCTCGGTATCGTTCAGATCGACACCCAGGTAGGTAACCACCGATTGCCGCATGTAGGCGTTCAGGCTGTCTAGCTGGTTATTCTGGATAGCGGCCTGCGCTTTGGCCGGATAGTTCGTCAGCCGTGCGGTCGTCTTCTGCTTATCTTCATTGGCAGCATTGAGCGCATATACGCAAAGGTCCTGAAACGAAACTCCGTTTTTCACGGCCAGGGCATATAACTTCCCAAAAGCGTCGATTACCTCCTGCCCTATGGAGGCTTTGCGGGTTTCTTTGATTCGCCGGAGTTCGTGCTGGATCGGCTCGTTGGGATCGGGCGGAAAATCTTCGATGTACAGGTCTACCGGCGCTTTGTTTCCATCGGCCAGCGTTGCGGGGATTGTAAACTTCTTACGGCCTTTTTCGGTATTTTTCCGGAGTCTTTCAATTTCTGCCTTCACATCGTCGATGCGAATCTGACGCGATTGGTACAGCTGAATAAGCCGTTGAGCCGCAATGACATTTCCCATTTCAGCGGCAAAACTATACCATCGGGCCGCAGCCGACAGATTGGTCGGCTCGCCGTAGCCTTTCTCAGCCAGATAACCTAAGGCGTAATAAGAGAATATATTTTCATTCTGGCTAACCGTCCGCAAAAACTGCTGTTTTGCTTCCTTGTACTTGCGCTCCTTAACGTATCCACTTAGCTCAACTCCTTGATTAAGCATTGTGACGGCACTATCGAGCCGGTTTGTTACCCGGTACACATCGGCTAGGTTCAACCAGGTATCATTGTTGGATGGGCTAATTTTCAACGCTTTCTGGTACTCGGCCAGGGCTTCCGGGTACTTTTTTTGTTGATACATCGCGTATCCCATCCCTCTGTAGTAATACTCGGCCTGGCTGCGTAACGTCTGCGCCTGCCGGAAGTACGTTTCCGCTTTAGCATAGTCTTTTTTAATGGTATAGACATGCCCCAAGTTACCGAGCGCAAACGCTGAATTCGGGTTCAGGCGCAGCGCTTGTTCATGATCCCTGATGGCTTTGTCGTAATCGCCCTGCTCCAGAAACACATTCCCCCGGGCACTCACATACGTATCTTCTTCGGGGTCAAGCCGGATAGCTTTGTTAGCCGCTTCCAGGGCTTTGTCATATCGCTTTGTGCTTCTGTATATGTCTCCTAAATTGGCGTAGTAGTTGGCATTCAGGCTGTCCCGGTTGATCGCTTCCAGATAATAACGTTCCGAGTTTACCCAATCCGAAATCTGCATGTATTTATACCCCAACTCAGCATACGGACGGGCATCGTTGGCCCATTGGGTCATTATGCCGCTGAGGAGCGCATCTACTTTATTGGTCTCATAAATTTCGCTGTAGTAGTTGGCCAGGGTCATGCGGCTATCGATGTCGTTGGGGTCACTGTTGTCAACCGCCAGCTTATAATAGTACTCAGCCAACTGACGATTCTCCCGTTTGCGGTATAGGGCCGCGTATTGCTGATACACCCAGGTCAGACTGTATCGGTAGTAAGCGTCTTTTGTTGCATTACACAGCACCAGCGCCTGTTCCAGCATCTGCCGGCACTTCAGCGTATCGCCTTTGGCCAGGTATTGCTGAGCCACGTTGGTGTACGCCACATCTAATTTGGGATTAAGCTGAATACACTCCTCATAAAGTTTGATCTTTTCTTCCCGGTCGTTGATGGTGACAGCCAGATTATTACGGGGGTAGGTCCAGCGGGGGGCCAGTTCAATTGCTTTTCGATATGCTTTTCTGGCTTCCTCGGTCTGGCCCAGCTTTTCAAAGTTGCGGCCTAATGTATTAAACAGATAAGCCGCTTCAGGATCTAGCTGAACGGCCCGTTTGAGATCATTTACAATGGCCTGGCGCTGTTTCCGTTGCTCGTTCTGCGAGTTTCGGTAGATACCCAGGGTTATTTTTTGGGATTCGTTGAAGCTGGCCAGCCAGATTTGCTGGGCCTGCAGGCGCTTGTACTCATCGTCGTTGGGCTGCGATGCGTCCAGCACGTGCCGCATCATCCGGGCAGCCCGCTCATACTCGGTGGGGTCCTGTATGGGGCGTTCGTTCAGATAAACCAACACCAGTTCCTGGGCATAATCCTGAAACGCAGCTTTCCACTGTCCCCGAATCTGGTTCAGCAAAGCCGGGGCCACGCGGTCGTCGCGCAGGATGTCGAAGTAGTGTAGTACGTTATCACCTGCCGGTTCTAAGTACCGACGGGCGGCCAGGGCTTTCGTGAACTGCTCATAGTGCCGCATCTGGGTGGGGTTGAGCTGGTCACCAATTAATTTTTTCTCATCATACTCGGCGTAGGCGATGGGCTGGGAGGCTCCCGTTTTTTGGTCGAGCAGGCAGTCGAATTCGGTTTTGCTGCCCCCCTGCCAGCCATTGAGCAGCAGATTGTTCTGATATTGCACCACCGGGTCCTGGCTGCCCTTTGTTTTCTCGCGCACCTTGCCCGGCAGGAAATCATTCATGTCGGCCAGGCTTATCCGATTATCTCCATCCTTGTCGGCTTCTTTGAGCAGCCCTTTTATCAGAAAATAGGTAAACACCCCGTGTCCTCCGCAGAGCGACGGATCTTCAGCGGCCAGTTGATTGGACCGTGATGCGAGAATCTTGATAACGTTTCCCTGTTGCTGACTGAGCCGTTCGTTGATGATGGTAGCCATCTGCTGGTTATTGGTACTATTCCCCGCATGGCAGGCATCCAGGATACAGATGGTGGTCGCTTTTTTAGTAACCGAGATCTGATTATTCATCAAGTCATCGACGTCAGTCATTTTGATGGCTCTGGAATCGTTCAACGAGGCCAGCGAGCTTTTGTAGGGAATCAGGTAAGCCTGCCCCCGGTTGATGCCGACGTTGTCAATGCCGCCATGCCCCGCAAAGAAGAAGATGACCAGGTCGTTTTCGTTGGCCTGGTCCCGGAGCCAGGCCAGCTTTCGTTCGATTTCAGCCCCAGTAGCCTGCTCGTTGAGTAACCGATGAATGTTTCCCGGCTTAGCCTGGTTGGGGTAAGCGGCCAGGAGGTAGGTGTAAAACAGCTGGGCATCATCATCGGCAAATTCCAAATCCCGAATATCCCGGTTGCCGTAGGTGCTGACCCCAACAATCAGCGCGTAAATGTTTTTAAAGGTCGATGAGGTTTCTTCCGCAGCCGCCTGAGAGCCGCGTTTTTTATCGGTTGACTGAGCCCTAAGAGCCGAAGCTACACCGCTCAACATCAGCAGGGCGCAGCCTAATACCAGCACTTTTTTCATGAGTATCGGAGAGGTTAACGAGTTGGTTTGTTCTCAACAGAAAACGTCTTGCCGGCGGTCTGAACACCAGCTTTTCAGGCCGCCGGCCCATGTACTGGTTCGGGCTGATTTACTGTTCTTTCTGCTGCTGATATTCGGTTTCGATCATCTTCATGATGAAGCCCGAAATCCACCCAATCTGACCGTTCCGGTGAAAATGAAACTCTTTGGTTTCAGGATTATTCCGACGACATTCTTCCAGGATGCCTCGTAGCAGGGTGGCGCCGGCAATGATTTCGTCGCGTTTAAAGATTTTTTCCCGAACGGTCTTTACATCGGCCTGTGCTTTTTTGAAAACGTCGTCGCTGTCGATGCCGCTCATATCAGGATTCGTGAGCGCTTCGTAATTGCGGATGGCCAGGTCCTGAAACTTCAGCGCATCCTTGTAGCTGAACTGAACGACCGTTTTGTTGGTCTCCTGGGGGTGCAGGTAGGTAATCAGGGCATAGACTATCCCGCCGAACACGTATATTTTACGGCGGTTTTCAAACTCCGGCTTGCGCCCCAGTTCCCGCCCCACCACCGATTGCATCTCGTCCGTATATACCTGCTGGGCAGACTGGGCAACGGGTTTACCACTGTCCTGAATTTTGCGGGTCATGGCCGACGTACCCGGAAAGTCAACATATTCGAACTGATTATCCGCCGTGAAGTAGCCGCCCTTGGTGTTGCCGCTGCCAATATCGAGGGTGGCCGTTGTGAGCCATTCATTCTGGGCAATGGTTCCCCGGACGGTTAGTTCAGCCTCCGTAGCCGCGTCGATAAAAGGGATGTCGTTGGGCCATACCGAACTTAGTTCCGATTTGAGGGCTTTGTTGAGGTCGGGCAGTTTGCTGGCATTTTCCAGCACGGTTTTCAGTCCGCTACTGCCTACGACAAAAACACGATTCCGGACGATGCTCCGTCGGTTGAGGAGTGTATCGAGGTAGCTGCGAACGGCTTTGGCGGTGGCGGCAAAAGCAGCAGGCGTCCCCTCGGCCGCCCCCGTGTTAATCGACTCCGCCTTGATAATTCTAAAATTCGGACGGCCATTGGATGCGTACTGGAGCGCAATTACCGAAACTTTTACCCCTCTGGCCCCGATGTCGATACCGCCGTAAATCTCCTCCTGTTTCTTAAGACCACCTACGAACTTCTGCAGGGCCAATGCGCTGACGCTGTACTTTCCTTTATACAGGTCAAACGCTTTGTTCAGGTAAAAGGTAGCCTGTGTTGCATCATTCATATCCCGGTACAGCCACCCCAGATTTTCGTAGGCTGCCGCCATCCAGTAGGCATCTTTGGCATTTTTGGCTCCGGCAAGTCCCAGGTTCAGATACTTAGCGGCCTGCGTAAACTGGTTAGCTTCCCTCAGCGTGTTGCCAGCCTTAATGTAGCGTAACGCCTGAGCCAAACCAGCAGCCGGTTGGGCCGATACCTTTACCGAAAGAGCAAACAGAAGAAGCAAACCGTAGATCGAGATTTTCATAGTAATTAGCGTTTGGCAGGGGTTACGACACGTTTATAGAACAGGTTAAAACTCGATGCGAAGTGTGGCCCGGTTAGGTGAGACAGAGCCTTGTTTGAAAAAGTAGGTGATTTGTACAGCGCTGAACGTCAGTACCGTCACGATTTGCTCAAAATCGGTTAGCCGACTGTGTTTTCCAGTCGGCTCAGTCGTTTATGGCAGGTCGTTTACTGTTGTTTGTTGGCGTACTCTTCCCGGCAGATACCCAATGCACTCCAGGGCAAACTTCCCCCGGCGCCCGCCGATACGGAGCCAGAAAGAAAGCTTTCTCTGGAAACCACAATCCACGTTCGGTATGGTGTATATACCCCTATTGGTGTCGAAGTAAATCTGACAGCATGTTCTGCGCTACCGCTGGGCGCAGTATAGACTGATCAGTTATTGGCTCTTCTGTCTTACTCGTTGAGTCGGTACCCTGGGTTCCTGCAATGGCCTGTACTATTGCTTCCTGTACAGGCTTTGGTTCTTTAGCTGCGGACTGTGGTGAAGAGCCTGAGGCTCACCATTGCGATGGTAAGACCGTTTAATGATTGTATAAAAATCCGTTGCTTTCCCAGGCTCTCTGATATATTCCGAACAGGGTGAGAAAAGTAACAGCCTAAGAGGGCTTTTTCTAGGAATATTTATTGAGTATGAATGAATTGTTGATGGCTCACACATTCTGCACTGCATTTACCACCGGCCAGCTGGGCCATTTTATGCTGGTCAACTATGTTGTGCCTGTGTTGATCGGTAAGGTGGCGAAGGGTAGCTGGCGGTTGTGATAGAGCAGAAACGTCCAGTTCCCGGCTTCGCCCTGCTCGACCCACCGTTTGCGCGAATCCCGGGCGCGTTTACCGTCGTAGTCGTTCTTGTAAGCAACGTTTCGCCGAAGATACCCGAACTGGGGCACCTCGTCGGCTCCGTAAAACAGGGTTTCGCTGCCTTCCCGAATGGTTATAGTCTGATGAAAAGGCGTGTGCCCCCCGCTCACGGCGTACCATATCTGGTCGTTCAGCTGGCCTTCGTCCGTGTGCAGCCACTCGACCTGAGGGTGATTCTCCAGCACCCGTAGTGTGGGGTCGTGGTACGACGGGTTACCGGTTTGCTGACGGGCAAACGCCAGCTCCCGCTCCTGCACGTAGTAGGTCGCGTTCGGGAAGTTTAGTGCAAACTGGTCGTCGCTCAGCCAGTGGCCGATGCCGCCCGTATGGTCTTTGTGCAGATGCGACAGAATCACCTTACTGATCTGACCGGGCGTAACCCCCTCCCGCTCCAGGGCCGTCAGAATCTGCAGCTGGCCATCGCGACTGTAGCCGAGTCCGGTATCGAGCAGGATGAAGTCGGTCTGCGTACAGACCAGAAACGGCTGTACCGCCACCACCACCCTGCCGGCCAGCTCGGGCGATGATACGTCGGTTTGATCGTCGATGGGCGTAAATACCTTGTCGGCATTTACCGTAAACAGCCCTTCGCGGAGTGCGGTGGTTTTCACAGATGAACAGACAATAAGACGTGAAGATGGGCAGGCGCTTGCGGAGCCGGGCTCGCAGCCACTAACCGGCCTGTTGGTGGCAAACCTACGAAACTAACCCGATAGACGGGCCCCATTGCAGTTCACCAACGGTCGAGGCCCCGTCACTGCCGGGCAGCTGAGGACTGCTGCCTGCCGGTTTTAACCACCGCTTACAAAGATTAGCGACGAAACTGGCGAAGGCCGACTATCTTTCGCGGTTTTCGTTTTACCCTGTAGACGTGCCGGATTTCAAAAAACCGACCTGGTCTGACAGATTTTTTCACCCACACCGTTAACCCTGTAGCAAGCATCCTTCTTGTATTCATCCATGGCCAATCAGCCAACGACCTGGCTTAGTAAACTGGGCAAGCTCCTGGTCCCGACCAGCGACGCCCAGTCCAACCCGACCGCTACCGTTACCAACACGCGGATTCTGCACGAACTGGCAGCCTCGTTCGAGGATTCCATCCGGCGCGAGTCCGTCGGTTCCAGCCTGCTTTTCAACGCCCATTTTCTGATCATTCTGCACCCCGACACCTACGAAGAACGGCAAAATGCGTTTCCGGTCATTGTCAACGAAGCCGTCAACGCCTTCAGGGCTAGTATCGACGCGCAGCAGTCGTCCTATGAACGGGTGGTGCCGGTAGCGTCCAGCTGGTTCTTCAAGTTCGGGGGCGGGCGCGAGTTCGGTGGTGAGCCCGTCAGCCCGACCGATGTGTTCGTGGTGGGGGCGCTGACCGGTATTCTGCCCGGCAACGCACAGAGCCAGACGCCCGACCGGCTCAACGTGACGCGCCGGGTTCGGCAAACCAACCGCTACGAAAAGGTAGACGTGGACCTGAACATGTTCCAGCATATCGACTTCCGCGAGCCGGGCGCGTTTGTGGTTCATTTTGGGTTCGACACGCCCGCGTCCCCGGCCCGGCCGGCGGTAGGCAGCGGCACCCGCATGGCTCCCAGCCAGCCCCAGAAACCCGGCGATGTGCTGGCCGAGATATCGTATTATCTGGCCGAACTGAATAAGGAAGGCAGCTGCCGGATGCGAGACCGCGAAATCGTGATAGCCCGCAAAGAACCCGACAACCAGCATTTCCCGAACTACCTGCTGCTCGAATCGGCCTACGTCTCGAATCCCCACGCCCGGATTCGCTACCACGACGCTTCCGATTCGTTTCAGATAGCCTCGTTCAGCCGCAACGAAACCCGGGTCAACGAGCAGCTGATTGCGCGAAGCGAACCCGCCAGTCCGCAGTGGCACCCACTGCCCGATACGGCGCAGGTGTTGCTCAACAACATGGTTACCCTTCATTTTCAACGTACCGTCTGACCCTATGCTCGATGCCCTGCTTGCGGTGCTGCTGCTCCTGTTTGTCGTCGCCCTCGTCGTTCAGCACTTCCGAAACCTGCCCCGGTAAGTGATGATTTGTGATTGAGTGATTTGTGGATGGCGATTGAGTGGGGGCTGTGGAGGTATGGTTTGCTCCTGGTAGTTTTACCCTTTCGTTTACCCCCGGCCCCATAAAGGGGTTGTTTGGGGAAGTGTTGATAAAAAGGTAAAGCCGTGAAAAGACCGGATTTTCACCCCCAGCCCCTGAAGGGGGAGCCCATTCGGCGGAGCTAACTCCCCCTTCAGGGGCTGGGGGCGAAACGGCAGCCTTTCGAGCCGACTAAAGTCAGCAACTATCTTCCCCAAACAACCTCTTAGCGGGTTGGGGGGTGTGCAGGTAGCCAACAGAAGTCAGAAAATGCCCGACCCAAACAATTCCTTCGGGAGTAGTGCCTGGGGGTAAACGAGGTACCTATACAGTTATTAACCAGTAACCGAATTCGATGTCGTTAGAAATTACCGGTCAGACCGATGTCGGCCAGCGCCGAACCGATAACCAGGATACGTTTATCTGCGCCCCGATCTGGGCGGAAGGCAGTGCGCTGCTGGCGGTGATCGATGGCGTAGGGGGTTATGCGGGCGGAGATCAGGCTGCGGCCATTGCGCAGGAGTCGATTTCCCAGTACATGACCACCCCAACCGGAAACCCGCTGTCGATGCTGCGCGAAGCGGTCGTTTTTGCCAATAACCAGATCAACACCCGGCGGCAGCAGGATCGCGCGCTGGCGCAGATGTGCTGCGTGCTGACGGTTGCCGTAGTCGATAGCCAGTCCGGGAAACTTTTTTTTGCGCATGTGGGCGACACCCGCCTGTACCGCTACCGGCAGGGTACCCTCACCAAGCTGACCCACGACCACTCGCTGGTTGGGGTTCGGGAAGATGCCAGCGAGCTGACCGAAGCCGAGGCCATGCAGCACCCCCGCCGAAACGAGATTCTGCGCGAAGTCGGGTCGGCCGCCCACCGGGTCGACGATCCCGATTTCCTCGAATCGGGCGAATCCGATTTCCGGCCGGGCGATCAGCTCTTACTCTGCAGCGATGGGCTGACCGATATGATTACCCAGGCCCAGATCCGATCGGTGCTGGACCCGAAAAAAGCCCTTCCTGAAAAAGCGGCCGATCTGGTGCAGCTGGCCAACGACGCGGGCGGCAACGATAATATTACGGTCGTGCTGGCTACCAACACCGCCCAACCAGCCCGCCCGCCCATGGCCGACCAGCCCCAGTCGGACCGGGTGGTGGCACCCACCCCACTGCCGCCCCCCGCAACGGCGCCCGCTCCGGCACCCTCCGCATCAGCCCGGCAACAATCCGGCAACCGGGCGGGACGCTGGCTGGTGCTCGGCCTGCTGGCTGCGGGGGTGGCCGGGTTTGTATGGTACCAACATCAGGCAGCAGACCCGACCGGTACGGCCGAAAATGCAAGCGCTCCAGCCGACAGCCTGGCCAGCGGTGCGCCGGCAACCGAACTACGACCGGCCAGTCCGCTCGACTCCCTGCTTCGGGTGGCGTACCGGAGTGCCGACAAACGCCTGGTGCTGCCCCCCGACACCATCCGGCTCAACTCGCCCCTGCTCCTCGCCGATTCGCTGCAGAGCATTGTCGGCACGGAGCGGTTAACGGTACTGGTGCCCGCGGATACGATGCGGTCGGCCGTAGCGTTACGTATACTGCGTGCGGGACCGACTCGTTTAGAAAATATAGTAATCAGTGGCTTTAAGACAGGCATCGAAACCAGCCGCGAAACGAAGCTACAGCTCGTCAAGGTCCATTTTCAGCAGGTAGACCTGCCCATTCGCGCAGAAATCCGGCAAGACAGCTTCCAGAATGCCGTTATTCAGGTTAGCGTACAAAGCCAGACCGATTCACCCAAACCCGTACGTCCCTAATGTCCACCATACGATTCGACACCCGATTTCCTGGCTATGAGGTGCTGAGTGAGCTGGGGCGCAGCAACGCCCGTATCCTCAAAGCCCGTCATCTGGCCACGGGCGAGCTGGTGGCCATCAAGCACTTCGCGCTCAACACCGATGCCGAGACCATTCGCCGGTTCCAGCGGGAGTCGGCCATTATGACCAGCATTGCCCATCCAAATATTGTCAAAGTGCGGGAGGTGCAGGTCGAAGCCGAGCTGCCTTACATCGTTATGGAGCTGATCGAAGGCGGTAGCCTGAAGAACCTCTTTGCCGGTCAGCAACGCATCGACGTACCCACGACGATTCGGCTGGGGTTACAGATGGCCAGCGCGTTCAAAGCCATCCACCCGCAGGGCATCATCCACCGCGATATAAAACCGGAAAATATCCTGTACCGGCCCCTGCCAAGCGGTGAGCTGCATTTTCTCCTCACCGACTTCGGCGTGGCGCGGCTGCATGAACAGTCGACCACCCTGACCGGCCAGTCGCTGATGACCTATGAATACGCATCGCCCGAGCAATTCAATGATCCCAAGGGGGTAGGCATCGCTACGGATTATTACTCGCTGGGGGTCGTGCTGTACGAATGTTTGCACGGCAGCGTACCTTTTGCGCTCGACGATCATTCGGGAATTGTCACGTTCATGAACAAGGTACTGACCGAAGCGCCCCCCGTGCTAACGGTTGATGCGGTCAGTCAGCCGCTCAGCCATTTCAACGATTTGTTGCGGGGGCTGCTGCAGAAAAAAGCCTCCGACCGGATCAGTGACCCCGACGAGCTGACGTGGCTGCTCAAACAGGCCGAGCTGAACTACCTGCAGGCCAACCGGGCCAGCAACGCCCGACCCGTTCCTATTCCGCCAACGGTGACGGTAGCGGGTCCCGCCTACACGCCTTCGCCCGCCCCCGCCACCCCGGGAGCCGGGGTACCAGCTACAACACCCACCGCAACGCGCCCTTCTCAACCGCCAGCCGAGCCCCCGGCCACGAATGCAGCGGCTGCCACACCGGCTCCGCAGCCCCGTCGGCCGCGTCAGTCGGTATCGGGTGGACTGTCGTGGGGGATACTGGCGTTGACCGTGTTACTGGCGGGCGCCGGTGTGTATTACTTCTTCCTGCTCCCGAAACAAAACGGCAACCGGCCAGAGACCAGCACCGAAGCGCCAGTAAGTACGGGCCTCGACGGTATCACCACCGACTCCGCTGCGCTGGATGAAGAGACCCTCCGGCAGCAACAGGAGGAAGCCGAACGGCAGCTCGCTCTGCGCAAACAGCAGGCAAAAGCCGCCGTTGGTGAACTGAGCGCCGAGGTGACCGATTTTAAGGTTGGCTTCTTCGGGGGCATCAAAAACGTGAAGATTCAGCTGCGCAACCCCAGCTCGGTTGACTTTGCGTCGGTGGCGGTACGGGTCAATTACTACAAGGACAATGGCGGCCTGTACAAGTCAGAAAACGTATTTTTCAGCCCCGTTGGCCCCAACATGACCCTGACCCGTACGGCCCCCAACAGCGACCGGGGCGTTCGGGTTACCTGCAAAGTGATTAATCACCAATTTGCGCCCGACCTGGATTCGTTGATGACGATTATGGAAAGCCCCGACGATGACGAATCCGACGAGTCTGACTCCCTCGATTGATCGTCCCGGACCTGCTCCCTTCATCTGATGCGCACAAGCACCACCGTTTGACTGTATGACCCCAGCTTCCCCTTCGTCAGGACGTTTGTATCTGCTCGGTGCTTCCGGCATGCTCCTGCTGCTGTTTGCCCGGCTGTATCTGAACCTGTACCCTGACCTGAACCACGCCACCGACGCCCTGGCCAGCGGGCAGGCCCTCACCCTGACGCCCGGCCTGAAACCGGCCGCTATCCAGCGGTTGCTCAATAGCGGCAACTACTATACCGATCCAAAAGACAGAGCGCTGGTTGCCGATTCGCTGGCTACCAAACTCAACCAGTACGGTGCGCCCGAGAATCTGGGAGCGATCAACAAACGACAGTTCGCCGTGCTGGCTCCCGTGGCCTGGCGCAGCCGGATTGGCGGGGTCGATTTTCAGAGTCGGCTCCAGGCATCCCGCCAGCAGATGGGGTTCGATTCGGTATTATACCGGCAGGAACAAACCAGTCCGCGCCCGTATGCAGCTAGCGTCAGTGCCGGTACAGGCACGGTAGGCCTGTCGGGCCGGGTTCTGCGCGACGACCAGCCGATGGCCGGCGTACTGGTGCAGCTCAGGCAACACCCCGCCACGGCCCGCCCCGATACCCTGCCCGACCGCTTCACCTACGCCCGAACCGATACCGACGGCCAGTTTTCCTTCACGGGTCTGACCGACGGATCGGGCTACAGCGTGGTGCCGATGAAACCCGGGTTTGAGTTCGGGAGCCGCAAAGGAACCAGCCGGCTCAGCCGCGATCCGCAGTTTTCGTTTACCGGCCGACCACATCAGCTCCGGCTCATTGGCTCTATCGTTTACGGCCAGCTCAAGACCGATCATGCCTTTACGGTACGAACGCCCTCGGCCTTCACCGCTCAGTTCTGGGCCATAGCCGGCCTGTTTCTGCTGGCGTTCTGGGCCGTTCAGGGGTTCTGGTCGCTCCGGCGGTTTGCGCCCGACCCGCTGCTGCTACCCGTGCTGATGCTGCTGACGGGCATTTCGATACTGACGCTGCTGGCCATTCAGGACCCGGTGCAGGATATGCTCTACGCCTGGCAAACGCTACAGGGCGTAGCCGCCGGACTGGCCGGCATGGCGGTTCTGTCGCAGCTGAATGTGGGTCGTTTTTACGCCGACTGGCGGTTTGACTGGCTGGTTACGTTCCGAAGCCGGTCGTCGGTGCGGCTGTCGGGCTGGACCTGGCTGGTTCTGGCGCTGGGGCTGGCGTTCCTTACCCTGCTGATCGGGTCGGGGCCAGAAGGCAGTGGCGTTCGGGTTAACCTGTCGGTGCTGGGGTTGACGTTTCAGCCCAGCGAAATCACCAAATACCTGCTCCTGCTGTTTTTTGCCGGGTTCTTCGCAGCCCATGAGCAGCAGCTTCGGCAACTGCCCGACCTGCGCTGGCGATTTGCCGTGAGCGCCGGCGCGCTGGCCGGAGCCGGGATTCTTATGCTGCTGTACCTGCTGCTGGGCGACATGGGGCCAGCGCTGGTTGTGTGCTTTACCTTTCTGCTTTTCTACAGCATTGCCCGCGGTAACCTCCCCCTGACCCTGGCCACCGGGCTGGGCTACGGCGTCGCGCTATGGTTTTTACCGGGCAGTCTGGCAACGCTCTTGACCCTGGCGGCTCTGGTGGTCTACATGGTCTGGCAGGGCGAAGCGCGGTCGCGGACGGCACTGGGCTGGGGCGCTTTGCTGACTGAGGCCCCGGTATTGCTGCTGCTCGTCATGGCCATGTTCACCTTCGGCGATCAGCTGCCTTTCGTGGGCGACCGGCTGGCCGACCGAAAAGCCATGTGGCTCAACCCCTGGGACAACGACGTGTACGGGGGCGATCATCTGGCCCATAGCTTCTGGACCCTGGCATCGGGTGGCTGGACCGGGCAGGGTCTCGGCAAAGGATTTGCCAATGCCATGCCAGCCGCCCATACCGATATGATACTGCCCAGCGTAGGCGAAGAGCTGGGCGGGCTGGGCGTCATTGCCGTATTTCTGCTGATGGGGCTGCTGCTCCATCGACTCTTTCTGCACGCCCGTCGGGCTGGTCAGCCGTTCAGCTTTTTCCTGGTAGCTGGTATCGCCATCTCGACCGGCATCCAGTTTCTGATCATCGCCAGCGGATCGCTCGGGCTACTGCCCCTGACCGGCATTAGCGTACCGTTTCTGAGTTATGGCAAAATATCCCTGATTATCAACCTGCTGGCCATGGGGGTCGTTTTCAGCGTGGCCAACCGACCCGGCCAGGCCGAACAGCGGCAGTATCTGGAGAAACAGTATGACGTAGTACTGATGGCCGGTATCGCCGGTTTTTTGCTGGGAGTAGTCATCCTGATCGGCAGGCTAATGCCGGTTATCGGCTGGCGGGGCGACGAGTACATTGTGCGGCCCGCCCGGGTCGTTACCCGCACCGGCGATCCGGTCTATAGCTACAACCCCCGAATCGAGCGGCTAACGCGCGTGCTGGCTTCAGGTACGCTCTACGACCGGAATGGGCTGGTCCTGGCCACCAGCTCACCGCAACTGATCAACCAGCAGCGCGCCCGGCTGCGGCAGAGCGGGCTGGCCCCCGAGGAGCTGTCCCGCCTGACCCAGAAACGGCTGCAACGCTATTACCCGTTTGGCGAGCAGCTTTTTTTCTGGACCGGCGACCTCAATACCCAGCTTTTCTGGGGTCAGAGCAACGGCTACTATGCCGAAGCGACCCACTTCAGCGAGTTGCGCGGCTTCAACAGCCGACCCCGCAAAACAACCCTGGTCGCCACCCGCTACCGCGCCGACCGGTTCAGCCCATCGGTCCAGCAAACCCGCACGCTATCGGTATATGACTATCGGGAGCTGGCCCCGGCCCTGAGGGCAGGTATCGACAGCCGCGAGGTGGCGCAGCGCAAAGCCCGCAATCGCGACTTGCACCTGAGTGTCAACGCCGAATTACAGGTTAGTCTGCAAAAGGCCCTCGCCCAGTCGGCCTTTACGACCAAACGGCTGTCGGTTGTGGTGATGGATGCGGCATCGGGCGATGTGCTGGCATCGGCCATGTACCCGCTGCCGAACCTGAAAACGCCCGAAACGATGCTGTTACCCGATCGGGATCGGCTCAAACTGCCCTATCTGGTCACCGAACGCGACCTGGGTATGACCTACGCTACCGCCCCCGGCTCAACCGCCAAGATCCTGACGGCAATGGCCGCGTTCAACAAGCTGGGCACGTCGGCGTCTGAAGTCAGTTACCCCATTTCGTGCGCGGAGATCATCCGGCGCGGCACGCGGGAATCGGAACCCTGCGGTGAAACCGTCGACATGCGCCGGGCTATTGTCCGGTCAAGCAACGTTTACTTTATCCGGGCCGCCAACGACAACGCCCTCGACAGCGAACTCGCCGACCTTTACCTGGCTACGGGGATGAATGTCGACCTGATGGGGGGCTATTCGTTCGCGGATACGCATACCGAAGCCGAGCAGCAACAGATACGGCAGCACTGGCGCGACTCGTCGTTTGTCGTTCGGCGTAACTTATACCAGAGCACCCGGTACCCCCGCCGGTACCGCAGCGAGTTTTCGGGGCTGGCCTGGGGACAGGGAAAACTGACCTCAACGCCCGCGTCGCTGGCCCGGATGGCAGCGGCTATCGCCAACAACGGGCGCATGCAACCCTCGCGCTACGTGCTGAAACGGGCCGGCAAGTCACAACCCCTGCTCCCCGCCAAACCCCTGGCCCGACAGGCCGACTATGCTCAGCAACTGACCTCGTTCATGATCGAACAATCGAATCCGGGCGGACGGGCTAAAATCAGTGTGGCCCGGGTAGCCGGTAAGACTGGCACCCCCGAACGCATCGTGCAGGGCGAGCAGCAGAACGACGGCTGGTACGTTTTTTTTGCCCCGACTCCCAACGGCCGTTCGCATACCGTCACGGCCATACGGATCGAGCTGGGTGAGTCGTCGGCCGATGCCGTGCAGCTAGCCAACGAGGTAGTGGCACCGATCCTGAACCAGCGGAATTACCTGGGGAGTTTTTAACCTATAAACCTGACTAACAGCTCCCCGACCAATCCGGCGGGCCGGGCCAACGATACCTTACTGCGATGAGTCTACTGGAAAACCTAAAAAACTGGTTCGGGTTCGGCTCCCCCGGGTCGCGCCCCACGGCTACCCTAACAACGGAGTCTCCATTGCCGGACAAACCGGTTGCTGCCCACCCTGTGCCCGCACCTGCCGGGCCTCCGCCCGCAGCTCAGCGTCGGGAGCAGCTGATCCGGTTTATTGTCAGCAAACTACGGATCTATCAGAACGAGCCGGATACGGTTCCCGTCGGCATTCGGCTGGGTATCCTGAGCAGCGATCCGGAAGAACAGGCCTTGTACAAGGTGGCATTATGGGCCAGCCAGCCGGGGAAATTTCAGCAGGAACTGAGCCGACAACTGGCCGACAACTACATCACACTGCCCAAAAACTGGCTGTTCGATTATACCTTCTTCGCCGACGAGCTGCCTGCCAGCACCTACCGCGACGGCAACATCAGCCTGTTCATCGTCGATAGCTCGAAACCTGACGATTCGCCCGTACTGGGCAAACTCATCACCCTGGTGGGCCAGACAAGGCAGCCTGAATACCTCCTCGATCCCACCCGGCAAACCAGCTTCTGTATTGGACGCGGACAGACTACCCAGACTAACTCGGGCCGGGTTCGCACCAACGATATCGTTATCGTCAATGACGACGATCCCGATTTCGACGCGCAGCGAGGAAAGGGCAATGGCGCCGTTAGCCGGGCCCACGCGTCGATCCGCTACGATAGCGTTCAACGGCGCTACGCCCTGCTGGTCGATCCGGGCGGCTTGCCCGCCAGTGGTAATAAAACCAAGATTATTCACCCGGATGATACCATCGAGCGGGCAGATATCGCCACCCTGGTTTACCCGCTTCAGTCGGGCGACCAGATCGAACTGGGCGGAGAGGTGCTGTTGCTGTTTGAGCTCCAGTAGTTACAGTTTTGTGAAATCGACGGGGTAGCTCATGAGCCCCGGCAGACGGCGACGATCGACAACCATTTTTAGTTGATTGACCGGCATCATTTTGCCGTCGAGCAGGCGTTTGGTTGGGGCAAAAACGGGCACTTCCCAGTAGGCGCCGTTCCACAAAGCGCCTTCGAGGTTGCCGATCTGAGTGGTTAAATGAGGGTCGTTGCGGAAGCTAACAGTAAAGTAGAGATCACCAGGTTTGTGGTTAACAAAGATCGTTGGACGTGTTGCCATGGTGCAGATAGGTATAGGTCTTCAATAAACTTATTTTGTTACTCAATACTTACGAATGGATCCATAAAGTAGTTTTTAAGAGTCACAAAATAAATTTACAAAACATAAAAAACCGCCTTATTTTCGAAAATAAGGCGGTTTTTTATGTGAAAAAAAGTTTACATGTTTATACAACATACTGATTACTAACCAATTCAGCAGTAGTATCAATGCTGTAAGTAATACTATTTTGAACCGAAGAGGCCGATCACCTGGTCATCAACCGGCGCGGGGGTTAATAGCCTGTATTTTGGGTCAGATTAGGGTTGACATCCCGCTCGGCCTGAGGAATGGGGAAGCGCTCGCTGATTCCTTCCCGGAAGTTAGTTTTGCCAATCGAGCGCATGAAAGCCGCAGCATCGCCCCACCGTACCAGATCGAACCAGCGGTGACCTTCCATACCCAACTCTACCCGGCGTTCATCTTTGATTGCCTGCCGAAGCTGGACCTGCGAAAGTGACGAACTCAGGGCCGGCAGCCTGACGTCCGGACGGGCCCGTACCTGATTGATAGGCGCCAGCGCTTCTGCCGTTTTGCCCGACTCATTCAGGGCTTCGGCATACATCAGCAACAAATCGGCATACCGCATCAGGATGAAATTTTTCGGGTCGTCGCTTCGGCCGATGTTCGCTCCTTTACCCACTACGTACTTACGCGAGCCGTAGCCAGTCGATGACGAAGCCGGATTGAACGTAATTCCCTGAAACACATCGCCCGCCTGAAAAATTGTGAAGCCTTTCCGGGGATCGTTAGCCGCAAACGAGCTTACAAAGTTCTGGGTAGGCTGTGCCCAGCCGTAGCCGCCGTCCAGCGTGAAGCCCGAGCCACGGGGCGCGTCGTAGTTGTTGGTCGCGTTGCCCAGACCGCCCAGAAACGAGGCATACTGAATCTCGAAAATAGACTCCCGGTTGTTTTCCGTAGCCAGTTCGAAATTGTCGAAGTAACGATCTGTTAGGCTATAGGCGCGTGAATCGACAACTTCTTTCACCTTGCTGGCGGCTTCGGCCCATTGCTTCCGGTACAGGTAAACTTTGGCCAGAAACGCCCTGGCTGCTCCCTGCGTAGCCCGCCCCAGATCAGCGGCAGCGTAGGTAAGCGGCAGGCTTTTCTCGGCTGCCTGAAAATCGGCGACGATCTGCGCATATACCTGATCGGCGGGGGTTCTCGACACCAGAAATTCGCTGGCGTTGAACTGCGGTTTGGTAATCAGCGGTACGTCGCCGAAAAGCAGCACCAGGTAGTGATACGACAGCCCCCGCAAAAACGACGCTTCGGCCAGAATCCGCGCTTTCAGGCTGGCGTCCATCGCGATGGCAGGCACCCGTTCGAGCACCAGGTTGGCCCGGAATACGACCTGATACAACGATGTCCAGGAGCTTCTGACGGCCGGATTATCGGCATTTACGGTAAAATTCTCGATCGCTACCCAGTTGGCATCATCGCCATAGGTATTTGAATCGCCCGCCTGGTTATTGCCGTAATAGGCAAGACCAAACTGACCAACGCCATTGTACATCAGTGGCTTGTAAGCCGCGTTGATGGCCCGGACTGCATCGTCGGCAGTCTGGTAAAAGTTATCGGCCGTCACCGCATTCAGCGGTTGTTTTTCCAGGAAATCATTCTGGCAACCGGCCAGGCAGAGTGCGGCTGCTACGAGTATCTTTTTCATAGAGATTATGGTTGGGGAACCCGTTAAAAATCGATGTTGATACCGCCCAGGATGGTACGGGGCTGCGGATAGGTCATCAGGTCGGTGAAGTTATTATCGATACCCGCCCCCACTTCCGGGTCGAACCAGGGATAAGGCGTAAGTGTCAGCAGGTTCTGGCAGCTGGCGTACACCCGCAGCCGACCCAATCCCAGCGTCCCTTTCGGCAGGGTATATCCCAGCTGCAGGTTACGTATCCGCATGTAACTGGCGTCATATACCCAGAAACTAGACGTACGCCGGTTGTTGCTGGGGTCGCCCCAAACCAGCCGGGGCACGCGGTTACTGGTTCCCGGTCCGGTCCAGCGGCTCAGGTAATCGGCGGTTGTGTTGTCGAAGTTGTCCATGAGCCGTCGACCACCGGTTCCGTCGAGGTAGAGTTCACGCCCCTGAATGCCCTGCACAAAAATGCTCAGGTCGAACCCTTTGTAGCTGGCATTGGCCGTCAGACCGTACGACAGGCGCGGAATGGTATTACCGATATAGTCACGGTCAAGGTCATTGATGATGCCATCACCGTTTATATCTTTCCATTTGATGTCGCCGGGCTGGGCATTCTGCTGCCGGGCGTGACCGTCAATCTCGGCCTGATTCTGGAAAATACCCTCCTGCACATAGCCGAATATGGAGTTGATCGGCTGCCCCTCGGCGGTTTTGAACACGCCCGAGATAATGGGCAGACCCGCCAGCGAGATCACCCGGTTCTTAATGGCTCCCATATTGGCGCTCACGTCCCAGCGAAACGGACCTGCGTTTTGCCGGTAGGTGACGGCCAGCTCGAAGCCCGAGTTACGCACGGCCCCCACGTTCTGGTACGGCGCGGTGGTAACCCCCGTAGTCCCCGGAATAGGCACCTGCACCAGCATGTCGCGGGTATCCTTAATGAAGTAGTCGGCCGTTACCGACACCCGGTTGTTGAGCAGGGCCAGGTCAACACCAATATCCTGCATCGTAGTAGTTTCCCACCGGATATCCGGGTTTCCCAGTGCCGTGGGAGCTACCCCCGGCGCCACCGTCTGGCCGCTGCCGAGCACGTAGTTCTGACCCAGGTTCAGACCCGTCGTGAACGAGTACAGCCCGATCTCCTGGTTACCGAGCTGGCCCCAGCTGGCCCGCAGCTTCAGGTCGTTAATCAGCCGCACATTTTCCATAAACGGCTCACCCGAAATACGCCAGCCGGCCGCGAAAGACGGGAACACCCCATACCGATTACCCGCCCCAAAGCGCGACGACCCATCGACCCGGAGGTTGGCTGAGAGCAGGTACTTCTCGTCATAGTTGTAATTAACCCGGCTCAGAAACGACCGAATCGACCATTCGGATGCGCTTCCCCGGGCCCGGTCGTTCAGCGCACCCGCGTCCAGCACCCGAATGTCATTATTGGGGAAACTCTCGCGGTGGGCCGTGAAATTCTCGAAGCGGTTAGACTGCTGAGTGATACCGGCCAGCGCCGAAATACCGTGTTTACCGATTTTCTTATCGTACGAGAGGAGGTTTTCGTTGAGCCACGTCAGGTTGATGACATTGGACCGGTCGAGCGAATTGACCGTATTGGTTCGACCGCCGAACGCGTAGGTAGGTACGAAATTGGTGCCGTTCTCAAAGATGATGTCAGTACCGATGGTAGCCCGAAACTTCAGTTCAGGAGTAAACTGATATTCGCCGTACACATTGCCGAGCAACCGGTAGCGGGCCAGGTCGTTCTGAAACAGGTAGGCGCTCCCGAGCGACGAAAGGTATCCGATCTGTTCGCCGGGCAGGGTAGCATAGCCATAGTTCCCATCGGGCATATATTTCGGAATCGTGGGCGAGAACCGAATGGCGTTCACGAAGGTCTCGTTCCACTGGCCGCTGGTCTGGTTACCGCGCGTCAGCGACAGGCTGTTGCCGAATCGCAGTTTTTTAAGCACCTGATGGTCTGAGGTGACGTTCAGCGAGTACCGGTCGTAGCCCACGCCAATGCCGATACCGACCTGATTGAAGTAGCCCAGCGATACGGAATACTGCGATTTCTCGGACCCACCCGATACCGACAGATGGTAGTTCTGAATGGGAGCCGTCTGGAAAATCTCCCCGATTTTATCGTTACCCACTCCCAGCGAATCCGGGTTATTCCAGTAGGGAGCCAGACCGGCGTTTCGACGGGCTTCGTTCTGTAACGTCGCAAACTCGCGTGCGTTAGCCATCTTTGGCAACCGCCAGGCTTTCTGGGTGCCGTAATACATGGAAAAGCTAACCCGCCCAACCCCGGCTTTGCCTCGTTTGGTCGTGATCAGCACCACTCCGTTAGCGGCCCGGGCGCCGTAAATAGCCGACGAGGCCGCGTCTTTCAGTACCGTCATCGACTCGATATCATCGGGGTTGATATTGGCAATGCCGCCATCGGTAATAACGCCGTCGATAACGTACAACGCATTGCTGTTACCAGTCGTGCCAACGCCCCGTACGCGAATGATGGCATTGTCGCCAGGTTTGCCGGTGTTCTGGGTAACCTGTACTCCGGCAGCCCGACCCTGCAGCGCCTGGCCCACGTTCGTATTGATGGTATTATCGAAATCACCGGCTGAAATGGCCGACACGGCTCCCGTCAGGTCGGCTTTGCGCTGGGTTCCGTAGCCCACGACGACCACTTCATTGAGTGATTTGCTGTCGGTCCTGAGGGTTACATCGACCGTAGACTGATTGCCGATGGGTATTTCCTGGGACACATAGCCGATAAAAGAGAACACCAGCACCGTCCCTGTCTCGTCGGGGATACTCAGCCGAAAGGCGCCATTGGCATCGCTGGAAGTACCGCGGGTAGTGCCTTTGATCTGAATGTTGACCCCCGGCAACGCTTCCCCGTTATCACCGGTTATTTTCCCCGTAACAGGCCGGTCAGCCTGCAAGGTTGATGAGTTTATCATGACCGAATGGTTAGAAGCGGCATAGACCGACAGACCGTTGCCTGTTCCGAAGAATAGTATACAGGCCGGAAGCGCGGACAATTTCCAGGCGCGTAAAACGTGCTGTTTCATAAGTTGATAGGTGAAAAAAGGCCTGAAATAGAAAGCAGTATCCGCCCCTGGGCAGGACAGAACACATGAAAGAAATACACTGATAATCAGAAAGTCCGGCCAGACAAGTCAATTCTAAATAGAACGATACAAAGGAAAAGTATTTCTTAATTTATAGGGTTTATATATTATCTGATTAGTAAGTTATTTTAACCTTTTACAGTATTTAACCCTTGTTAAGTAGGAATAATCTTATAAACCTTACCCATAGCTTCGTCAGTCGCCCACTACAAGCCCTTCGATACCTGAGCAAAACAAAAAGCCAGCAAACAAGACTGTTCGCCGGCTTTCAACCACTTATGATTTACGCCTTACTTACACGATCCGGAGGCAGTGGGCATAGTCGCCGGTTTTACGGGCTGGCAGCGTTACTTCCAGCGCTTCGGCCGTTCGGTTTATAGACAATGGGCCGGTATGTCCCATCAGTTCAACCTGTTTTACGGATTGGTCCCGGGCCGCGGCTGCGTTGGTGCCCAGGTTTTTAATACGCACGACACCACTGGCCGGCCATCCCATCACAATCGCATACAGGGTGTTTCCTTTCTGGGTAAACCGAATATCTTCGGGGCCAAACGGTTTTCCTTTTCCTTCGTTAAAGCCCTGAGCACTGAGCGGAGCGGCCGATTCGAGAGCGGGGCCTTCGCCAAATACCCGCCACGGACGGGTCCCGAAAATGCTTTCCTTATTGACAGCCATCCAGCTGGCTATGCCTTCTACCACCGCCGTTTCTTTTTCGTCGATGCTGCCATCGGCGCGGACAGGTACGCTCAGGAGGAGGTTACCGTTTTTGCTGACCACATCGGCCAGGGTATGAATCACCGTCTGGGGCGTCTTGTACCGGTTACCCTCGTAGACGCGCCGGTCGTAGTGCCAGCTCCCGATGCAGGTGTCGGTTTGCCAGACAAAGGGCTCGATCTGGTTCGACTGGCCGCGCTCAATGTCCCAGACCATGCATTTCTGCTGGTCGGGCGTCAGAATTTTACCATTCACAACGGCTTCCAGCTTACCACCGTGGCGCTTCATGTTGCTGTTGTACAGGTGGGCCGCAATCCGCAGCCCCGCATCGCTGACCGGCCAGAGTGGTAGCGCCGTATCATCGAAATAGACCACCTCGGGTTCGTACTTGTTGATCAGGTCAACGGTGCGGTTGTAGAATTTTTCGATGTACTCGCTCGTCGGTACATTGGCGCCGTTCCCCCACTCCCACTGCCGGTGGATGGTATTGGTTTTTTCACTTCCCTCGCTCAGGGCGTGGTTCTGGGCATACAGTTCCTGAGGGTCGTAGCCTTCCCACCAGGTACCTTTTCCGTCGGCTTTGGTCAGTTTCCCGTCATAGGGTACGCCCGCCAGCGGCCCGTTTTTGTCGGCGCGCTGGGCGGTTTCGTACCAGGTCCAGGCATGGGCAGCGTGTATACTGACCCCAAACCGAAGCCCATGCTGACGCGCAGCCCGGGCCCAGCCCCCGATGATATCTTTCTTGGGCCCCAGCCGGGTCGAGTTCCAGGACTGGTACTTGCTGTCATAGTTGTCGAAATTGTCGTGGTGATTCGCCATTGCCATGAAATACTGCGCCCCGGCCCGTTTGTAGAGGCTCAGTAACTGATCAGGATTCCAGTTTTCGGCTTTCCACTGATGAATAACGTCCTTAAAACCAGCTTTGGAGGGATGGCCGTATTTCTCGATGTGGAACTTGTAGTCGTTGCTGCCTTCGTCGTACATCGATCGTGCGTACCAGTCGCCATGTTCGGGCTGGCATTGGGCGCCCCAGTGGGCCCATATACCAAACTTCGCATCGCGGTACCAGTCGGGTACGCTATACTGCCGGAGCGACTCCCAGGTGGGCTTGAACTTTCCCGTTGCCATTGGCTCGCCAGGGCCAGACCAGGCAGCGGGGCGTGCCCAGGCGGGCAGCTGTGACAAATACCAGCTGGGTACCAGGCCCCCTATCCCCTTCAGGATGTGTCGTCTGTTCATTAAAATACTGGATTAAGGGTTTACGAATAATCAGTTTGTATTGATCAGGGTAGGCTCACCATGGCTTTGATCACGCCCGTGTCGGGATCGAGCCAGCTGCTGAACTGGTCACCAACCTGATCGAACAGAACCCGATGGGTAATGTAGCTGGAGGCATCGATATGACCGGCCCGGATGGCGTCGATGACCTGATCGAAATCGGCGCGGGTGGCGTTGCGGCTGCTCATGAGGGTGGCTTCCCGTTTGTGAAATTCAGGGTGGCTGAAGCTGATGGGTTGCCGCTGGAGACCGACCAGTACGTAGCGACCACCGTGGGCCATGTAGCTGAAACTCTGCTCAATGGCTTTCAGATTACCGGTAGCGTCGATGATCACCGTGGGCATGTCTCCGCCGGTATAGGCACTGATCGCCTGAAAAGCGTCTTCGGTGCGGGGGTTAACGGTACGGGTTAGTCCGAACTGCTGCCGACAAAAACCAAGCCGGCTGTCGTTAACGTCCAGCGCTGTTACCTGCGCGCCGGCCAGTTGCGCAAACGCGATGATGCCCAGGCCGATGGGCCCCGCGCCGACCACCAGCACATGCTCACCCGCCTGTACGCCCGCCCGCCGAAGCCCATGCACCCCGATAGCCAGTGGCTCAACCAGCGCCAGCTCGTCGTAGGTCAGGCCGTGGCCATGAAGCAGCGCGTAAGCTGGTACCATCAGGTATTCGGTCATACCGCCGTCTATGTGGACCCCGCAAACCTGCATCCGTTCGCAGCAATTGGTCTTGCCAACCCGGCAGGCTATGCAGCGGCCGCAGTGAAAGTACGGCATAATGGTAACGGCCTCGCCGGGAACGAAGCCCGTATCGCCGTCGATATCGACCAGTTCGCCCGCCAGTTCGTGTCCCAGCACGCGCGGATAGCTGAAATACGGCTGCGTACCCTCATAGGCATGCAGGTCGGTGCCGCAGATACCGATTCGGGTGATCCGGATGATCGCACGCCCAGGCTGGAGCGCTGGCAGCAAGTCGGTTCGATAATCCAGTTGACCAGGTGCGGTGCAGGTAAGTGTTTTCATACAGAAGGGCGCTGTGATCCCCAGCGCAAAGGACTACTATTTCTTTTTTCCGATTAATTAGTAAATTACCAACATAGTAAGCTATTTTAACCTGTTTACAACATTAAGACCCGTTTTTACGTGTACTAATGTAATGAAGCCTCAACGTTTACAGGTCGCTACAGCCCCCAACCGATCGTTCAGCGTTCGGCGTGACCACCTGCCCAACATCAACAGCCGCTGGCACTGCCATACTGAAGTGGAGCTGATTCACTTTCACCGCGGAAGTGGCACCCAGTTTGTCGGCGATAACATTCGCCGGTTCCACCCCGGAGATGTGGTGCTGGTTGGCACTAACCTGCCTCACTACTGGCACTACGACCGGGACGACGCGGCCGAAGCCAGCCAGCAACCTTATTCGACCGTTATCCATTTCACCGAAAACTTCTGGGGCGACCGGTTTCTGAGTCTTCCCGAGAACGCGGTGCTGAAAGCCGTACTGGACCGGGCCCGGCGGGGCATCCGGCTCACGGGTGAGGCCGGTCAGCGGGTGGCCGGCCTGATGGAAACGCTGTATAAAGCCGAAGGAACGTACCAGCTGATTGCGCTGATGGAGTGTCTGCTGTCGGCCAGCCAGGCCGACGAAAGCTGCCTGCTGGCGTCGATGGGCTTCCAGCACGAAGCCTCGGAGGTGGAACATGAGCGGATAAACACCATCTACGCTTACACGCTCAACCATTTTCAGGAAAAGATCCGGCTCGACGATGTAGCGTCGCTGGCGGGCCTGGTTCCGAATTCGTTCTGCCGCTATTTCAGGTCCCGAACCGGCAAGCAGTATACGCAGTTCCTGCTGGAGATCCGCATCGGCAATGCCTGCAAGCTCCTCATCAACACGAACATGAGTATCAAGCAAATTTGTTACGAAAGCGGGTTTAATAATTTTACCTGCTTCTACAAAAAGTTTAAGCACATTACCGGCAAGAGCCCCCTCCAGTACCAGCGCTCGTTTGCCACCAGGCCCCTGTAACCGATCAGAACGCTCCGGGCCGTACCGGTGCCGCGGGCTCAACTCCTCCGGTTAGCCTTTGACGTAAGCGGTTGGCGTCTGCTTATAAAACTCCCGGAACACTTTCGTGAAATAAGACGGGGTTTCAAAGCCCACCAGATACGCCGTTTCGGCCGCGCTATGGCCCAGCCGCAGCAGGTCGATGGCTTTGCGGAGTCGGTATTGCCGAATCAGCTCCACGGGCGAGAGGTGGGTGAGGTTATGTATTTTCAGGTACAGCGCTTTCCGGCTCATGGCCAGTTTGTCGGCCAGCCATTCCACACTCAGGGTAGAGTCGTCCAGATGTTCTTCGATGAGCGTGTATACCTTTTTGAGAAACTGATCGCCGACGGTATCCAGTGGCGTGGCGCTATCGGGTTGGGCCAGCTGCTGCCGGTAATGTTCCCGCAGGCGTTGCTGGCTGTTTAGCAGGTTCCGCAGCCGCAGCCGCAGTTCGCCCAGGTGAAACGGTTTGGCCAGGAAATCGTCGGCGCCCAGGCTCAGTCCCCGCAGTCGCTGCTCCTCGCCGACGCTGGCCGTAAGCAACACAACCGCAATATGATCCGTGGCCGGATCGGACTTCAGCCGCTCAATCAGGTCGTAGCCGTCCAGCCGGGGCATCATCAGATCGGTAATCACGATCGCCGGTAGCTCTTCTTTGGCCAGAACCCAGCCATCGTAGCCGTTAGCCGCCGACCGTACGCGGTAGCTCGTAGCCAGTTCGGTCGTCATGAATTCGCGCAGTTCGGCATTGTCTTCAACGACCAGGACCAGCGGGGTCGACTCAGCACCGCTGGTGGCCGGTTTTTTAGCTGCGCTGCCGGGTAGGGCCGGCAGGTCGATCACCAGGTCGGGGACTATGGCCGCCGGAGTTGCCAGCGCTTCGCTCGTGCGCTGAACGGGTAAATCCAGCACGAACACCGTACCCGACTCGCCGTTAGGCCCATCAATCTGGCTGTCGACTTCAATGGCCCCGCCCAGCCGCAGGGTCAGTTCGCGTACCAGCGCCAGGCTGATCCCGGTACTGTCGTTGGACCGGATGCGCAGATTATCGCCCTGATAAAAACGGTCGAAGATATGGGGCAGCTTATGCGCCGTGATGCCGATGCCGGTATCGCGAACCGTCAGGCGAACGCCCGTGGTCGTTTGCCGGAGCGAAACGGTTATCGAGCCAACGTCGGTGAATCGAATGGCGTTGGTCAGCAGGTTGAACAGGATCGTTTCCCATTTGCCGGCGTCGAACCGGTAGCTCCCCGCGGGCAGGTCGGTCTCGTACACTAGCTGCAGATTTTTTGTCGCCGTTGAGGGGCGGAACAGCTCGACGACCTGCCCCACAAATTCGGGCAGATCCCCGATCTGGTCGACCAGCTCTACCTGCCGGGCTTCGAGCTGGTCGATGGCCAGCAACTGATCAATCAGGCGCAGGCTCTGGCGGGCATTCCGACGCACCGTAAGCAGCTGCTCGCGCAAACCGTCGGGCAGGTCTGCCGTCTCCAGCAGTTTATCGACCGGGGAAACGATCAGCGACAGTGGGGTTCGCAGCTCATGGGTGATGTTGGTAAAGAAGCGCGTCTTCACCTCGTCCATGAGCTTCAGCTCCCGGGCCTCCCGCATCTGCCGAACGTGGTGGGTGGCTTTGACGAGGGTTGCTTCGAGGTCTTCGAAGTCGATGGGTTTGGTAATAAAGTCGAAGGCCCCCCTGTTCATCGCCGTCCGGATGGTATTCATGTTGCCATAGGCGGTGATCATGACCGTACACAGCAGCGGGTTGGTTCGGGTTATGCGATCCAGCAGGGTCAGTCCATCCATGCCGGGCATGTTGATATCCGTCAGCACCAGATCGATATCGGGCTGCTGTTCCAGAATCGACAGAGCCTCCTCCGCATCCTGGCTAAAGACAAATTCGTAGGTTCCTTTTTGAATAGCCTGGCGGAAACGCTGGCGAAACAGAGCCGCCAGATCGGCTTCATCGTCCACCAGAAGTAATTTGGTCTTCATCGATCAGCTAGCAGCACGTAATAAGCTCGTTGGGAAAGGTAAGCCGGTCCTGCGTGTACAAGCCCAACCCGGAGCCAATGTACTACACAAAAATCGTTTGACCAGCTATAGCTATACCATCGGACTGGTTTATACACAGACGGCACGATCCCTGACCGTGCCGTCTTGATTGAGGTAGTTAATCGGGTTACTGAGGAAAGGCTACAGACGGATTATCTGTTTAGTTCAGCACAACGCGTCGGGGGCTGGCTACCGGCTGTTTGGTAGCGAGCGTCAGCTCGTGAGTCGTGGTGTCTACGCCGTTGGAAACAACCAGCTGATAGGCACCGTCGGGCAGGTTGCTCACATCCAGCTGCATACGGGTCATCGTCTGATTCTTGCCAACCTGTTGAGCAAATAGCTCCTGGCCGGCAGCGGTCATCAGTCGAAGCGTAACGGCGCCACCGGTTTGTTTATCGAGAGCCACTTTAACTTTCCCTTCGGCGGTGATATAGACACCGCTCTGGAAGGTAGCGATGCGGGCGGGGCGACGGCCGGGGTTACCAGCGGCCAGCGAAACAGTCAGGCTGATCAGGATCAGCGAAAAGGCAACGAGCAGGGGTTTGATGAGCGTTTTCATGATTGTATGGAGTTGAATCGGTTTGTCCGTTTTGGATAGATCAAAGGTCGGCCAGACCGGGCGGAGCGCCTGTCACAAATGAGTCAATCCCTGTTACTTTTGAGAATGGATACCAGACGAACCGGTTGGGCGTCCTCCAGCCGCTGATTTTTATGGCTACAGACCGTCCCAACCAAACCCATACCCCTACTTTTGCCCGGCAGGCTGGCCTGTGCCCCTGCGGCCATGACCTCACCCCCACACCTAAGTACAGTCTATGATCTTCGATGCTATTGTTGTTGGGCTTGGCGCCATGGGCAGTGCCGCCCTCTACCAGCTCTCGGCCCATACGCCTAGAGTGCTGGGCTTTGACCAGTTTTCGCCCCCGCATACGATGGGGTCGACCCACGGCGATACCCGAATAACGCGGCAGGCCATTGGCGAAGGTGCCCATTTTGTACCGCTGGCGCTGCGCTCCTATGCCATCTGGCGCGACCTCGAGCAACGTACCGGTCATCAGCTGCTGACCAGTACGGGTGGGCTGTTCGTGGGGCAGCCGAACTCAACGGTGGCTATGCATCATAAGCCGGGCTGGCTCGACACTACCATCCGGGCCGCCGAGCAGTTTGGCATTCCCCACCAGGTACTGGATACCAAGTCGCTCCGGCAGCAGTTTCCCCAGTTCCGATACCGACCGGGCGACATTGGGTATTTTGAAGAAGAAGCCGGTTTTCTGCGGCCGGAACGCTGCGTGACTGCCCAGCTGGAACAGGCCCGGCAGCAGGGCGCTACCGTTCGTACGCAGGAGCGTCTGCTCGGGTTTACGGCCACCGATGGCGGCATTCGGGTACAGACGGATCAGGGGGTCTACCACGGCCGGAAGCTAATCCTGACAACTGGTTCCTGGATCACCGAATCGCTGCGCCAGACCCCGTATCGCGAGTTGCTGACGGTGAACCGGCAGGTGCTGTACTGGTTCGGCATCGAAGGCGACTATACCCGCTACACACCCGATGCCCTGCCGGTGTTTATCCTGAACGAACGGAATGTATACGGGTTTCCGGCGGTGGGTGGCCCAGAGGGAGGGATCAAGCTGGCCACAGAAACCTACGAGCACGCCACCAGTCCGCACACGGTAGACCGGACCGTCAGCGAGTCGGAAACCCGGCAGATGTACGAGCAGTACGTTGCGCCTAATTTCGTCGGGATTGGGCCACGGTGCGTGAAGTCGGTCGTTTGCCTCTACACCATGACGCCCGACGGCGACTTTATCATTGATCAGCACCCCGAGCATCGCGACGTCCTATTGGCTTCGGCCTGCTCGGGACATGGCTTCAAACACTCAGCCGCGGTTGGGCAGGTGCTGGCCGAGCTGGCCCTGGAGGGCCGGACCGGGTTCAACATCAGCCCGTTTCAGCTAAGCCGCTTCGACCGCTCCTGACGACGGTAAAGCAACCGGGCGTAGTCTGGCTCACCGGAACGAATACTTTGCGAGCAGCCCGGTGGCCAGCCTACGGCCCACTGATCAATAGCCTTTACCTTCGGTTATGGGCGCTACGGGCGTGTCGGCCGCTACAGCACCGAACCGCCGGTACGCTTCCTCCAGAATAGCTGCCGTAGCCGAAGCGCCCAGCCGCGATACGCCCATGTCTTTGACGGTCAGCAGCCCATCGAGCGTTCGTACACCACCGGCCGCCTTAACGCGCACACCGGGGCCAACGTGGTCGAGCATCAGGCGCAGGTCAGGCAGGGTAGCGCCTTCGTAGCTGTACTTGCCATCGCTTCCCTTCACGAAGCCATACCCTGTCGATGTCTTGACAAACGCGACCCCTACTTCGGTACAGATGTTACACAGACGGACCTTGTAGCGATCTTCGGGCAGATAGTCATTTTCGAAAATAACCTTCAGAATAGCGCCATGGTCTGTACTGGCGGTATTGACTGCCCGAATTTCGCTGGTCACGTAGTCCCAGTCTTCGGCCAGCACCTTACCCAGATTGACGACCATATCGATCTCGACGGCGCCGTCGAGGCAGGCCTGAATGGTTTCGGCCACCTTGATGGAAACGGCACTGTTACCGGCCGGGAAACCGATGACCGTACCCACCAGCACGTCAGAGCCGGCCAGCAGCTCACTGGCCAGGGGTACGGCATAGGGCTTGATACAGACCGACGCTACCTCATAGCGCAGCGCCAGCTGGCAGCCTTCGCGCAGTTCGGCGTCGGTCAGGGTGGGGTGCAACAGCGAATGATCGATCATCTTGGCGATCTCGCGGATCAAAGTCTGATTAGGCGTCATGATTACGTGGTTTATACAGGGTTTAAGGGTTACAGACCATTGCTGATGGCGTACTTATCGGTATGGCAGTATAACTGGCTATACACGTGCAGTCCCGGCCGGCTGGTCAGATACCGGCGCTCCATATACAGCAAAGGGGTATGCAGCGCACACCCGAACACAGCCGCCTGCCGGGCCGTTGCACCCACAGCATAGAGCCGCTGCTGCATGTCGATGATGGCAAGCTGGTAGCGCTGGTGCAGGGTTCGAAACAGGGAGCCGTTCAGCAGGTCGTTGGTCAGCATATCGTCGAGACCGACGTTGGGCACGAAGGTGTACTCGAGCATGACCGGGTGCTCATCCGCGTACCGGATCCGTTCCAGCGCCAGACAAGTCAGAGCCCGTTCGGTATCGGTCAGCGGAAAAACGAAGGCCGACGGCCAGTCCTGTAGGGTGATGGGCTTCAGAAAGGTAGTCCGAACCGCATGGTCACCGGCTACCACCTCCGAAAACCCCTGGAACGACAGCAAACCCAGGGTCTGCCGTTCGGACCGAACAATACTCCCCCGCCCGTGCTGTCGTTCAATATAGCCGTCCCGGACCAGTTCGGTAAGCGCCTGCCGGACGGTTGTTCGCGTGGTCTGAAACTGACCCGCCAGCTCGTTCTCCGACGGCAGCAACGACCCCTTGGGGTAGACACCAGCCGTCAGCTGGGTCTTCAGCGACTCGTAGATAAGCTGGTACTGACGCGGGCGGGTAAGCATAGACAAATGTAGGCACCCCAACTTGTCTAGACAAGTATAGACGAGCTATTTTCTCCCGGTCAGGCAGTCATATACTGGCTTAGTACGAATGCGCAACCCGGCCTATCCGCACCGTGCCGGCGAACACGTCGAGCACCAGTTCTTTGTCGAGTGGGTGGCCGTTGGTGTAGTATCCGAATTCCCTGGTTACGGTATCGGCCGTAGCGCCATGCACATAGGTCATGTGGTAGCTGCCATCCGTTTTGTCGATATTCGCGAACCTAAAAGGAACCGTCAGGGAAGCACCGGCCGGTAGCCGGTAAGCCGCCGTTTGGCCCTGTCCGTCGGCTGTCGAGAACCGGAGCTGATCAAGGGCCGAAGCGGTTTGGTTGGTTACCCGAAAATGAATTTCGTGTTCAGGATGGGTAAACTGGCAGGCGCCGAGCGTCAGCAGGCATACAACCAGCGTCGTTAGGTTTATGAAGGTCATTGTGGCGGGAACAATCAGGTTGTACCGAAGAGTCTGTCGATCCGCACAGGGTTGGAACCGGGGTTGTATTTTTCAACGCCATCCGAACAGCCGCAGCCTTTTCAGAACATGACACCGGTTCCCGTGCACTTTTCGTACTTTTACTGACGGGACCAGCACTGGCCCGTTTGCCAGTAGCCTGCCATCACCTGGTTCTGACCATTTATCGTTCTTCATTCCATTGAACCTACCCGCTGACCATATTCGCCTGTTATTCGGCCTCAAACTCCGCCAGCTCCGCCTTGACCGGGGGCTGTCGGTCAGTGAGCTGGCCCAGCAGGCCGGCCTGTCTGTCTCGTACGTGACCGAGATAGAGAAAGGCCGGAAATACCCGAAAGCCGACAAGATCTCGGCGCTTGCCAATGCCATGCAGGTCGACTATGACACGCTGGTTTCCCTGAAGCTGAGCAAGAAACTGGAACCGATCTCGGACCTGCTGCGGTCAAAATTCCTGACCGAGGTACCGCTCGAGCTCTTCGGCATCGATCCGTCTGACCTGCTCGAGCTGCTGGCCGAAGCCCCCGCCAAAGTGAGTGCCATGATCCGTACGTTCATGGATATCGCCCTCACCTACAACATGAGTGTGGAGCGGCTGTACCTGACCATGCTGCGCTCGTATCAGGAAATGCACGACAATTTTTTTCCGGATATCGAAGCTGATGCCGAACGGTTCCTCAATCAGTTTGCGCCCTCGGGTCAGGCCGTCGACGAAGCCCTGCTGACCAACCTGCTCAAGACCCAGTACAATATTCATATCGAGTACTTCGACCCGCTCACGCAGCCCGAACTGACGGCCCTGCGGTCTATTTTCAGGCCCGGCCGGGCGGTATCGTCCGCAAACGCCCCGGCCGAAAAGCGAACCCTGCACCTCAACGCGGGCCTTACGCTCGAGCAGCGGTCGTTCATTCTGGCCCGCGAAGTGGGGTTTCAGTTCATGAGCCTCAAAAACCGGCCCTACACCTATTCGTGGGTTGAGGCCGAGTCGTTCGAGCAGATTCTGAATAACTACAAAGCGTCTTATTTTGCCGGCGCCATCCTGATCCGGCGCGACCAGCTGGTGGAGCGGCTGAGCGCGCTGTTTGCCCGCGACACCTGGAGCAATGACGATTTTCTACAGCTCATCACCGACTTTGGCGCTACGCCCGAGCGGTTCTTCTACCGGCTCAGCAACGTGCTGCCGAGTGCGTTCGGCATCGATCAGCTTTTCTTTTACCGGTTCAACCATACGGCGGGCCAAACGACCTTCCATCTGACCAAAGAGATGCACCTGTCGCGGCAACAGGGGCCCCGCGGCATGGTCGATGAGCACTACTGCCGCCGGTGGATCGCGCTGACCATCCTGCAGGAGCTATCGCTTCTGCAACAGAACAAAGGCTTCGACGGTACGCTCTGCCGGGCGCAGGTATCGGAGTATTTCGACACCCGGCAACAGTACCTGATTGTTTCGGTAGCCCACCCGTTCCAGGCCCGCGTGGGTGGCCAGACCGCCCAGCAGAATATGAGCGTGTCGATGTGTTTCGCGATCAACGATGCACTGCGGGCCAAGATGAAATTCCTGACGACGACCAACAACGACATCCCCTTTCGGATTGTGAACGAAGCCTGCGAACGCTGCGGGATCTTCGACTGCCGCGAACGGGTGGCCGCCCCGACGATTCTTCAGAAGAAACGTCAGTTTGCCGGCCTGAAAGAAGCCGTTGAAAAATTGAAGTAACCGAATCCAACAGCTACTCATGTCCGGGTGAGATGCAAAAAAACCGGCTGGCAATCCGTAAGGACCGCCAGCCGGTTTTTTTATAGTCAATGACAGACAGCAGGTCCGTCATCGGATTTACGCGTTTTGCTTCATCCGGATGATGTTCAGCGCAGCACCCGCCTTGAACCACTCGATCTGTCCCTGGTTGTAGGTATGATTCGCCTGGAACTCATCGGTGGTACCGTCGGCATGGTGAAGCACAATACCCAGCGGACGACCCGGAGCGAACTCGGTCAGGCCGGTGATATCGATGCTGTCATCTTCCTGAATTTTGTCATAGTCGGCTGGGTTGGCAAACGTCAGCGCCAGCATACCCTGCTTTTTCAGGTTGGTTTCGTGGATACGGGCAAACGACCGCACCAGAATGGCCCGAACGCCCAGGAAGCGGGGTTCCATAGCCGCGTGCTCACGCGATGAGCCTTCGCCATAGTTCTCGTCGCCTACCACGACCGATCCGATGCCAGCCGCTTTATACGCCCGCTGCACCGCCGGTACTTCGCCGTACTCGCCCGTGAGCTGGTTTTTCACGCTGTTGGTCTTCTCATTGTAGAAGTTGACAGCGCCGATCAGCATGTTGTTCGAGATATTGTCGAGGTGCCCGCGGTATTTCAGCCACGGACCGGCCATCGAAATATGGTCGGTAGTACACTTGCCTTTGGCTTTGATGAGCAGCTTGAGACCGGCCAGGTCGGTACCTTCCCAGGCAGCAAACGGAGCCAGCAACTGCAGACGATCCGAGGTGGGCGATACGATTACCTGAACCCCCGATCCGTCTTCGGCAGGAGCCTGATAACCGGCGTCGTCGACGGCATAGCCTTTAACGGGCTGCTCGATACCCTGCGGCTCATCGAGTTTCACCTGCTCCCCATTTTCGTTGGTCAGCGTATCGGTCATCGGGTTGAAGGTCAGGTCACCGGCAATGGCCAGAGCCGTCACGATTTCGGGCGACGCCACGAAGGCGTGGGTGCTGGCGTTGCCATCGTTCCGCTTGGCGAAGTTGCGGTTGAACGACGTGATGATCGAGTTCTTGCGGGTCGGATCGTCCATGTGACGCGCCCACTGCCCGATGCAGGGTCCGCAGGCGTTGGCCAGCACTACGCCCCCCATGTCTTCAAACGTACCCAGCAGCCCGTCGCGCTCGGCCGTAAACCGCACCAGCTCCGAGCCAGGGGTAACGGTGAACTCCGACCGGACTTTCAGGTTTTTGCTAACCGCCTGAGCCGCTACCGACGCCGACCGGGTCAGGTCTTCGTAGCTCGAGTTGGTGCAGGAACCGATCAGGCCTACCTCCAGTTTTTCGGGCCAGCCGTTTTCTTTCACCGCTTTGGCAAAGTTCGACAGCGGCCAGGCCAGATCGGGCGTGAACGGGCCGTTGATGTGCGGCTCCAGGGTGTTCAGATCAATCTCGATCAGCTGATCGTAGTACGTTGCCGGGTCGGCATAGACCTCGTCGTCGGAACGCAGATGCGCTTTTACGGCTTCAGCCGCATCGGCAATATCGGCGCGGCTGGTAGCCCGCAGGTAGTTGGCCATGGCCTCATCATAGGCAAAAATCGACGTGGTAGCGCCGATCTCAGCACCCATGTTACAGATCGTACCTTTGCCGGTAGCCGACAGACTTTCGGCCCCTTCGCCGAAGTATTCGACGATGCAGCCCGTACCGCCTTTTACGGTCAGGATACCCGCCACCCGCAGGATCACATCCTTGGCTGATGCCCAGCCGCTCAGTTTACCCGTTAGTTTTACGCCAATCAGCTTGGGCATTTTAAGCTCCCAGGCCAGGCCCGCCATCACGTCGCAGGCATCGGCCCCACCAACACCGATCGCAATCATACCCAGACCACCGGCATTGGGCGTGTGCGAATCGGTACCGATCATCATGCCCCCCGGAAATGCATAGTTCTCGATCACCACCTGGTGAATGATGCCGGCGCCCGGCTTCCAGAAACCAATGCCGTATTTATTCGAGATCGACGCCAGGAAGTCATATACTTCTTTGTTTTTGCTTTTCGCAATGTCGAGGTCTTTATCGGCACCTACTTCAGCCTGGATCAGGTGGTCGCAGTGCACCGTCGATGGAACAGCCACCTGCGGCCGACCGGCCTGCATAAACTGCAGCAGGGCCATCTGGGCCGTTGCATCCTGCATAGCTACCCGGTCAGGCGCGAAGTCTACGTATGCTTTACCCCGCTCATATGCCTGCGTGGGTTGGGCCGAGGTACCGGCACCGGCAAAGAGGTGACTGTATAAGATTTTTTCCGACAGGGTCAGTGGGCGGCCCACTACCTGCCGGGCTGCTTCAATGCGCTCGCCCAAACCGGCATACACGCGTTGAATCATGTCGACATCAAAAGCCATGATAATAACGGATTATAAGGTACTGAATAGGGTATCTAGTAAGCTAACCAGCAAATTCAGTAAATGGATTCCAGTTAGCGGGTCAAAATTAGAGGATTCTATTTCGTTTTGGAAATATTCTCACGGCTAGCTTGCCCGAGCCGGCCCAGATTCCCGGCGACAGGGGCTGTTGACTCATCATAACCCGAAGATTCATATCCGGATTTCTCACCCCCAGCCTCGCCGAATGGGCTCCGGCAGCGGCCAACCGTTCCTTTAGGGGGCTGGGGGGGTAGAAAAGGCCCGCCCTTCGAGCCGACTAACCTCAGCCAATAGCTTCCCCAAACAACCTCTTATGTGGGCTAACTTTTGTGAAGACCCTTTTTTTGTCCGGTAGCCTTAACAGACCGTACCCGGTCGGCACAATCTTACGTATATCTCCTGCTGGCTCTAGTGGTAATTACATAAGTATCAGTAGCTTTGACAAAACTCTACTTATACCCCTTACTCTTTCACCTTTATGAACAAACTAGCTACCCTGCTGGCCGTGGCGTTACTCGTCTGTCTGGCCGCCACCTTCTATGCCTGTAACGATCATCAGGCTGCTCCTCCCGACGCCAGAATTGAGCTGGTAGCCACCCTGAGTGGGGCCGCCGAACGGCCAGTCTCGGTAACAACAGCCGCCACTGGCTCGTTCGTTGGCGTGCTTGATCGCTCGACCCGGGTGCTCAGCTATACCGTTACCTACACCGGTTTGCGGCCCACCATGGGCCATTTGCACCGCATCACGCCCAACTCAGCGGTTGGCAACGGACCGGTTGAGATCCCCTTTACTACCCTCGATTCGCCTATTATTGGTACAACAACCCTGGCAACGACCAGCCGAGTCGATAGCCTGATCAACGGATTCTATTACGCCAACCTCCATACGGTAGCCTACCCCGCCGGTGAGATCCGGGGTAACATTCGGCCTAAAGGGATAATTCGGCTAAAAGCCACACTCAACGGAGCGTCGGAAAAACCCACGCCCGTTACGTCATCGGGGTCAGGGACCTTTACGGGGCTGGTCGATCCGGTTACCCGGGTGCTCAGCTATACCGTTACCTATTCGGGCCTGACGCCGGTTATGGGGCACCTGCACCGCATTACCCCCTACTCGACCATTGGTAATGGGCCCGTTGAGATTCCTTTCACCAGTCTGAGCTCACCCATCTCCGGCACTACGACCCTGGCAACGCCTGGCCGGGTCGACAGCCTGCTGAACGGATTTTACTATGCCAACCTCCATACCGCAGCCTACCCGGCTGGTGAGATTCGGGGCGACATCAAGCCATAAACGGACTACAGCCTACCCCAAAAAAGGGTATCCTATAGTATGGGATACCCTTTTTTGGGCCCCTCCGGGTTCAACCAGGCAACCGATCAGGAGCTATTTAGCCCGAATCAGGCATGTATTTTGGTAGTAACTAAAACAAAGTAATTAAACGTTGATTTATACACGCCTTACGACCCAGTAAACGAACGTTGACCAACCGTATGGCGTTATAAAAGGGAGCCATTCTCCGATCTTTTCCCGCCGTACGCATTTTGTGCATTTGCATAAGTCAATTTGTTTGCGCCTATATTTGGCTCGACCTGCATAAGGTCAGCCAGTATGGACGTCGGCCAGATTGACCCGGTCTGGACTGAAATGCTGATGTAATCTACCGCGGGATAAATGTCCCGGAGCCATTATCAACCTGAACACACAACATGTCGAAGAACTTAGTCATTGTGGAGTCGCCAGCGAAGGCCAAGACCATTGAAGGCTACTTAGGCAAAGACTTTACCGTGAAGTCGAGCTTCGGCCACGTCCGTGATCTGCCCAAAGACGGACTGGCCGTCGATGTCGCGAACGGATTCCGGCCCTCGTACGAAATATCGCCCGACAAGAAAAAACTGGTGAGTGAACTGAAATCGCTGGCTAAGTCGGCCGAAGAGGTATGGCTGGCAACGGACGATGACCGCGAGGGCGAAGCTATCTCCTGGCATCTGAAAGAAGCCCTCGGCCTGCGCGACAACACCAAACGCATCGTTTTTCGGGAAATCACCAAAAACGCGATCCTGAACGCCATCCAGTCGCCCCGTACCATCGACGTCGATCTGGTGAATGCTCAGCAGGCCCGGCGTGTGCTGGACCGGCTGGTTGGTTACGAACTTTCGCCCGTTTTATGGCGCAAGATCAAAGGTGGACAGAGTTTATCGGCCGGGCGTGTGCAATCGGTTGCGTTGCGGCTCGTCGTAGAGCGCGAGCGCGAAATCGATGCTCACTCGTCGAAATCGTCGTTTAAAGTTACTGCCCAGTTCATTGTCGACGGCAATAAGGTACTGAACGCCGAGCTGCCGAAGAACTTCCCCACCGCCGGCGATGCCCGGGCATTCCTGGATGCCTGCATTGGCGCTTCGTTTACGATCCGGAACCTGGAGACCAAACCCGCCAAGAAGTCGCCCGCGCCCCCCTTTACGACCTCTACCCTGCAACAGGAAGCGTCGCGTAAACTGGGCTACTCGGTAGACCGAACCATGCGCATCGCGCAGAATCTGTACGAAGCCGGTAAGATTTCCTACATGCGTACCGACTCGACCAGCCTCTCGCAGGAAGCCATCGGCAAAGCGAAAGCCGAAATTGAAAGCGAATTCGGCGACAAGTACGTGCAGACCCGGCAGTTCAAGACCAAAAACGAGTCGGCCCAGGAAGCCCACGAAGCCATTCGGCCCACGAACTTCAACGACCGCAACGCCGGCGCCGACCGCGATCAGAAACGACTCTACGAACTGATCTGGAAACGCGCCATTGCCTCGCAGATGGCCGACGCCCAGCTGGAGCGCACCACCGTGACGATTGCCATTGGTTTTGCCAATGGCCAGTCAGTTTCGGTACAGGCTAACCTGGACGACAGCCCGTTCGATGCGCCCGTTGCCAGCGGCAAATCGAACTCGGCCGGCTTCCCTAAAGAACTGGTTGCGCAGGGTGAGGTCATCAAGTTCGACGGCTTTCTGCGGGTATATATGGAATCGAAAGATGACGAGGATGATGAAGATGCCAAAGGCATGCTCCCGCCCCTCCGCATCGGACAGGACCTGACCCTCGGTCAGATGAAAGCTACCGAGAAGTTTACCCGGCCGCAGCCCCGCTACGCCGAAGCCTCGCTGGTGAAGAAACTCGAAGAAATGGGCATTGGCCGTCCTTCCACCTATGCGCCAACCATATCAACGATTATCAACCGCGGCTATGTTGTCAAGCAGGATAAGCCCGGCCAGGAGCGTAAGTACGTCGAATACACCCTGCAGCAGAATCAGATCAGCGAGACGAGCGGAAAGGAAACGTTCGGTTCCGAAAAAGCCAAGCTCTTCCCGACCAACACGGGCATTGTAGTAAATGATTTTCTGGTCGAGTACTTCCCGGACATTGTCGATTACAAATTCACGGCTACGGTCGAGAAAGAGTTCGATGAAATTGCCGATGGTAAGGTTAACTGGCAAACCATGCTTGGCGACTTCTACGTTGATTTCCACAAGAACATCGAAGATATACAGGGTTCATCGGGCGTGTCGTTCAAAACCGGCGAACGCGTGCTGGGCGCAGATCCGGCTACCGGCAAACCCGTTTCGGCCCGACTGGGCAAATACGGGGCCTACGTGCAGATCGGTGAAGCCAGCGACGAAGAGAAGCCCCGCTATGCCAACCTGCGCGACGGCCAGCTGATCGAAACCATTACCCTCGACGAGGCCATGAACCTCTTCGCCCTTCCCCGTGAGGTTGGTTTCTTCGAAGACCAGGCCATGACCATCGGTATCGGTAAGTTTGGCCCCTACGTCAAGCATGACGGCAAATACGTATCGCTCACCCGCGACGACGACCCTTATACGATCTCAGCCGAACGGGCTATTGAGCTGATTCAGCAGAAACGGGCGGAATCGGTCAGCGAATCGCTGGGCGAGTTTGAGGGCACACTGGTTACCACGGGCAAAGGCCGGTTTGGTCCGTACGTGAAGCATCTCGACAAATACATTTCCATCCCGCGCAATGAGTCGCTGGCCGAGCTCAGCCTGGAGCGGGCTATCGAGCTCATCCAGCAGAAGCGCCAGGCAGAAGCCAACAAGTACATAAAAGAGTTTGCCGAGCGGCCCGAGATCAAGATTGTAAACGGTCAGTACGGCCCTTATCTGGCCGTGGGCAAACGAAACGTACGCATCCCGAAGGATGTAGACGCGGCCTCGCTGACCCTGGACGACTGTTTGAAACTGGCCGGCGAGGGCGAAGAGTCCGCCGGTAAACCGACGGCGAAAAAGGCCGGTTCAACCGGTAAAACCAAGGCTACAGCCAAAGCACCGACGGCGAAAAAAACGACGGCCAAGAAGCCCGCGGCCAAGTCTAAATAAGCCAACGAAAATGGCTAGCCTCAACCCCCCATCCAGACCGTCTGGATGGGGGGTTGCTTTTTCATACGGTCGATCGTGCTTACCTTGCCCGTTCATTCTTGCCCCATCTTTCGTATGAAGTACCTGATTGGTCTGTTACTCCTCTCTTTTGCAGCTATCGGTCAACAACCCGAAAACCAGTATAATCTCATTCCGTTTCCTGCCCGCTTTGCTGGTCAGGATGGCCAGTTTTCCATTACCAGCACCACCCGACTGGTTACCGCGCCCGGTACCGATGCGGGCGTACGGGCCGTAGCCCAGACCTTTGCGAGCCAGGTCAAAGCAGCTAATGGACCCACCCTTAGCCTGGCGGCTGCCAGCCCGGCCCTGGCCAAAGGCGCGCATATTTTCCTGACCATCAACAAAAAGTTAACCCTGGGCGACGAGGGCTACAAACTGACCATCGCACCTAATAAAGTAACCGCCGAAGCCGCAACCCCACGGGGCCTGTTCTACGCCACCCAGACCCTGCGGCAACTCCTGACGGACAACCGACTGCCCGCCTGCCAGATTACCGATAAACCACGCTTCGGCCATCGGGGTCTGATGCTGGACGTCAGCCGCCATTTTATGCCGGTATCGTTCGTGAAGAAGTTCATCGATCTGATGGCCATGCATAAACAGAACACCTTCCACTGGCACCTGACCGACGATCAGGGCTGGCGGATCGAGATTAAGAAATACCCGAAGCTGACCCAGATCGGCAGCCAGCGCCCCGAAACCCTCGTTGGTCAGTTTTACCAGAACTACCCCATGCAGTACGACGGCAAACCGCACGGCGGGTTCTACACGCAGAACGACATTCGGGAGGTAGTCCGGTACGCGCAGAGCCGCTTCGTCACGATCGTTCCCGAAATCGAGATGCCGGGTCACGCGCGAGCCGCTCTGGCTGCCTATCCCGAGCTGGGCTGCGAACCCACCAAAGGCTATACGGTGGCTACCCACTGGGGTGTCTTTGACGACGTATTTTGCCCGTCGGAGAAAACGTTTACTTTTTTGCAGGACGTACTGACCGAAGTTGTGGCTCTCTTTCCGGGTAAGTATGTGCATATCGGGGGTGACGAGTGCCTGAAAACGGCCTGGAAACAAAGCGCGTTCTGCCAGGAGCTTATGAAGAAGAACAAGCTCAGAGACGAAAACGAACTGCAGAGCTACTTCATCCGGCGGATGGAGAAATTCCTGAACAGCAAAGGCCGGAGTATTATTGGCTGGGACGAAATTCTGGAGGGCGGTGTCGCCCCCAACGCAACGATCATGAGCTGGCGCGGTACAGCGGGTGGCATCGCTGCTGCCAAACAGAAGCATACGGTCATCATGACCCCTACCGATAACTGCTACCTGGATTATTACCAGGGCAACCCCGCCACCGAACCCCTGGCCATTGGCGGCTACCTGCCGCTAGACAAGGTCTATGCCTACGAACCCATGCCCGCTGAGCTAACGGCCGAGCAGCAGAAGTATATTCTGGGTGTGCAGGGTAATATCTGGACCGAGTACATGCCAACCCCGGAGTCGGTCGAGTATATGGTCTGGCCCCGGGCGCTGGCGCTGGCCGAGATCGGCTGGATGCCCGCTGGCCCGCGCAACTTCGAGGACTTTGCGATGCGGCTAAAGAATCACCTTCCCAAACTGGACGCCAGCCGGGTCAACTACGCCAAACGACTGTTCGATATATCGGCGCAAACGCAGGCCAATGAGCAGGGGCAGGTTCAGGTGAAGTTAACCAAGCTCGATGCCGACAGCCGCATTTTCTTTACGACCAATGGCAAAGAACCCAGCGAGAAGAGCAGCGAATACAGCGGCCCTATCACCCTGACCAAGACAACAACCCTGCGCGCTATCACCCAGACGGGGGGCCGGCTCACCCAAACCTTCACCCTGCATAAGGCTAAGAATAAGCCTTACACCTACGCCACTGCTCCGCAGGGCGATGCTACCGCCAACAACCTGAAACTGACCGATGGCGTACGGGGCGAAACACCCCGCGACCGGCGCCAGTGGGTCAGTGTCTACGGCACCGACCTGGACCTGACGCTGGATCTGGGCGAGGTTACGAGTGTCTCGAAAGTGTCGCTCAATTTCCTGAAGATCATTCTGGAAGGAGGCTTCCCGCCGACCTCCGTAGAGGTGGCTCTCTCGCGCGATGGGCAGGACTTCAAAGAGGCTATTGCCCAACCCGTAACCTACGAGTTGAACGGCCCCTGGTCGATCCTGCCTGTGGTGGCCGATTTCCGGACGGGTCGGGCTCGTTACGTGCGTATACGCGCTAAAAACGCCGGTGTCTGCCCAGCCGGGCACCCCAGTGAAGGCAAAAAAACCTGGTTTGCCACCGACGAAATCGTGGTCGAATAGGTATCTTTAAGGAGCCAAGCAGCCGGGTAAAATCCAACCTGCTCCGCCCGGCTGCTTGCCTTATTTCATGGACACACGCAAAAAGATTGTTGTTTTGTCGGGGGCGGGGGTCAGCGCCGAAAGCGGTATCCCCACGTTCCGGGCGTCGGATGGGCTGTGGGAAAACCACCGGATCGAAGACGTAGCCACCCCCGATGCCTGGCGCCGAAACCGGGCCTTGGTTCAGGATTTTTATAATCAGCGTCGGAAACAGGCCCTCCAGGTTCAACCCAATGCGGGCCATTATGCGCTGGTCAGGCTGGAGGAGCAGTACGACGTTACCATCGTTACGCAGAACGTTGACAACCTGCACGAAAAAGCCGGTTCATCTACCGTTGTACACCTGCACGGCGAACTGTTCAAAGCCCGATCCACCGTCGATGAATCGCTCGTTTATTCGATGGACGGCTGGGAGCTCAAAGAAGGCGACCTTTGTGAGAAAGGCTCTCAGCTGAGGCCGCATATCGTCTGGTTCGGGGAGGCCGTACCGATGATGGACATGGCCATGGATATTGCCGGGGAGGCAGACATTTTTATTGTGGTCGGTACCTCCCTGAACGTTTATCCGGCCGCTGGCCTGGTCTATGGTGTACGGAAGGGCGTTCCTGTTTACGTGGTCGACCCACACACACCCAGTATGCGCAAAACGTCGGAGGTAACCTTTATTCAGGAGCCCGCAACGGTGGGGCTGACTCAGCTGGCAGACCAGCTGCTGTCGGGCACGACGTAAACAGTATCAGCCAAACCGGGTTCATCAGAAACGCTCAACGTTTCTGTTCCATGACATCCCAATCTGACGAGACAACCAAAACCCTGGACGCCCACCAGCGGCTCAATGAGTTCTACGGGGTTCAGGCTATCTATGGCCGGGCGGACCCGATGCATGAACTCGTCGGCACCATCCTGTCGCACCGGACTACCCACCATAACGAAGTGGTAGCCTATCGAACCCTGCGCGAGCGGTTTCCAAGCTGGGAGTCTGTGCGGGATGCGCCCTTGCCGGACCTGATCGACGCCATCAAAACGGCTAATTATCCCGAGGTTAAAGCCCCGTATATTCAGAATCTGCTGGCTCACCTCATCCGCGAAACCGGTGTGGCCAACATCGACTTTCTGCGCGACCTGTCTACCGACGAGGCCATGAAATGGCTAACCGACCTGCCGGGTATCGGGCTGAAAACGGCCACCCTCTTGCTGCTGTTCAACTTTCAGAAACCGGTACTGCCCGTTGATACCCACGTCCATCGGGTAACCCAGCGACTCGGTCTGATCGGTCCTAAAGTCAGCGCCGAAAAAGCCCATACGCTCCTGCTGGAACGCCTGCCTGCCGATCCTCTCGTCTTGTTCAACTTCCACAAACACTTCTACTGGCATGGCCAGCGGGTGTGTACCTGGTACAATCCCCGCTGTGGCGAATGCGTCCTTCGCGACCAGTGTGTTTACTTCCAGTCTGGCCTGACCCTGGCTCTCAGCAGTACGCCCAGCCGTAAAAACAAATAGCCGCCGTACCAGCAACTGGCACGACGGCTACAAGAGAGGAACGAGCCGGATCAGGAGGTGGCTCCGTATTTCTTTTCGTAAAACGACTTTGACTGATCGACCCAGTTGTCGCGTTCGATGCGGCCGGGGAAGAACTCGATGATTTCGTTTACCTGATCGATGTCTTCCTTGGTGAAGTTGGCCACCTGCCGGAACGTGTAGATACCGAGACTGTGTAATTTACGCTCCAGAAACGGACCTACGCCCACGATGTCCTTCAGGTCATCAGCTTCGGCGGCTGTAGCCCGACCGATCCGGTCGAAGTTCAGTTCACCGGCGCGGGCCGCAATCCGGCTCAGCACGGCCACTTCCGAGTTCTCGGCTACTGCGCCGGCATCGGTACCGGCCAGCCCAACGGCCTCGGCCTCCCGGGTAGCGACGACCGGTACCAGCGGATCGGCATCGATTGGGTCCGGGGTCGTATCGAAACTCAGGGCCGGCTCGAGCGGGTCGGCATGAACATAGGTAGGCGGCATCTCCGCTATGGGCGCGGGCCGGGCGGGCACGGAAGCAGCCGGCATCCGCCCCGAGGTCGACATAAACTTGGTCCGGCGGCATTCGTCCAGCTCGGCTTCTTTGTTTGTGAGTGCGGTCCGCAGTGTCCGGATGCGGCCGGCCAGGATTAACCGTCCCAGCAACCAGCCAACCAGCGCGGCAAATGCCAGCAGCAATAGTATTTCGGCTATGGCAACCGGGCGACTCAATGGATCTAATCCAAACATGATTTTGTCTGTTTTTAGGTTTCAGTATTCGGTACGTAGGACCTCATGAAGGCCTACCTGTGCATCAAATCGCGTTTTATTGTTTTTTAATCAGGTCCGTTGCCTGCCCCACCCAGTTGTCACGCTCGATACGACCGGGGAAGAACTCGATCACATCGTTTACCTGATCGATATCTTCCCGGTTGAAGTTAGCAATCTGCCGAAACGTGTAGATGCCCACAGCGTGCAGCTTTTTCTCCAGAAAAGGCCCAATACCAACAATGATTTTCAGATCGTCGGCTTCGTCCAGAGAGGCCAGACCGATCCGGTTAAAATTCAGCTCACCCGCGCGGGCTGCTATCCGATTCAGCACGATGGCTTCCTCGGTGCTGCTACTGGCCGACGCCGTGGGCATGCGCTGACAGTCATCAACGGCCCGTTCGGTTGTAGCCAGCTCGCTTTCGAGCTGACGGACCGTACTCTTCCGCGATACATAACCAATGATAAAACCCAGCATTCCGGCCACAAACAGCATTATCCACTGCTGCATCTGGGCCTCGGGCAGGTTGAGGGGGTTCATGTCAAACATACGACTGTTGGAGTTAAAAGTACGACTGCGGGCCGACCGGCTGGTCGGCCCGAGCAGATGAGAGGATGTATTACTTGACTACGACCATAACCCGGCGATTGGCTTTACGGCCTTCGCGAGTGTCGTTAGAGGCTTTAGGATTGGCTTCCCCTTTGGCGTCGGTCACGATCTGATCGGGCGAGATGCCCGACTGGCGCAGTCTGGCCTTGACCTGGTTGGCGCGGTCACGTGAGAGTCGCAGGTTTACGTCGTCCGGACCGGAGTTATCGGTATAGCCGGTAAGTACGAGCTTCTTATCTTTATGCGTTGACAGGTACGCAACGGCTTCTTTAAAGAATTTAGCGGTTTCGGGAGTTTTGATGTAGTTGGCCTCGCCCAGCGGGAAGTACAGATCGATGGGCTCAAAAACCGTCGTGAATTTTTCTTTGGCAGCCAACCCCGCTTCGGTGATGCCCGCAGCCACGGTTTCGGTAGCCGGAGCAGTAGCGGTCGACGTCGTATCGGTGGTCAGATCGGTCAGAGTCGTATCGACAGGCGACGCGCTGTCGGCTCCGTCGAAGACAAAGTTTAGCCCACCATACAGCGAGTCACCGGCAGCCGTGAACGTCAGATCATCCTGCAATACGCCTTTCGTAGTCAGCGATGCCGCCGGAACGCCCTGCTGCACCAGATACTGTTTGATGCCCTCGGCGCGGGCAAGGCCCAGATTGGGGAACGAACTGGTATTCGCTTCCGTCGATGCGTAATACCCTCTGATCTCCATGGTTCGGCCGGTAGTTTTGAGATAAGCCGTTAATGAATCGAGCGATCCGCCCAGCGCACTCATATTGGCATTGGCTCCCGACTTGGCAAAGCTGAAGTTGCCAGCCATATCGAGCCTGAACCGGTCACCGTCGGCAATGATTAGCGAGGGCATGGCAACGGTCGGCAAGGTGGTGGACGATGGCAGATCGTCAACGCACAACTGCTTGATTTTGCAGACATGCCACCAGGTTGAACCGATCATCCAAAGCACCAGCAGGATAATCCAAGGGGTTTTATTGGTGAACATAGCGATAGTGGGGTTAGAAAGTACCTCTCGGTTTCGAGTGCGGCTATTAGACGGCGATCCCGGAAAAGGTTGCTCAAAAATACATGCAAGCAGTATAAATACAAGACTGTCAGGGAATCTCAATATGCTGTCTCCACCCATAGTAGCACGAACCCCGGCCAGTCTGTCAATTAGTTACCGACATCACCTATCCATAACCGAAAAAGACTAGTTTTGTAAGTAGTTCTATAGAACTAACATCCATACCATCTTATCATGACCCATATCCTTCCGGCTTTGCTCCGTGCGGGACTGCTGTTAATGGTGTTCGCCCTGCTGAGCCGTTGTCAAAACGGCGTCACCGCCGTAGACCAGACAGCCGAACCACCCGACATTCCCAAAACGGTAGCGCTGCCGCCCCTCCCGCCCCCTACCCGCCCTTTTACGTACGAAACGCCGACCGAGTCGAGCGCCTGGATGGGTACCAACCCCAACTCCATCAACGGCCGACCCATTGGACCGGTATCGGCGGCCGAATCGTCAATACTACGGGTCGAGGTTCGGCGGGATTACGGAGGGAGCATTCAGATCTACGACAAAGTCAGCAACCAGGCCCTCATCAACTTCTACGATATGGGCCGCGAGTCAGGCATGGCCTCGTACGGTGGGCCCCGAAGCTTCGCCGACGACTCGCCCCGCTGGAAAAACATCGGTTATAATCCACTACAGGCTGGCGACGATGGATTTAACCCATCTCCCATCCTGGTTCACGGCATTGTGAACGGCTGGATCTATACGAAAGCCCAGTGTTTGTCCTGGGCCCATCAGGATGCCCGCCGACTGCCTTTTTTCTACGAACAGTGGGTTGGCGTCGACAGCAACAAAGTGCACGTCAAGGTCAGACTAACCCACCAGCGACCCGACAAAACGTTCTACAACGTCGAAGAGCAGGAATGGCCCATGATGATGATCAGCGGGCACCGCAGGGTTCATTTCTATACCGGCTCACGCCCCTACCAGCACGACCTGACTACCGTAAGCGACGGCATTGAACGGAGTATCGGCAGCATGGCTACCCAGCAAAGCACGCCTTTCTACCTGACCGAACCCTGGGAAGGCGTCGAGATTGCGCCAGACCGGCTGATTGGGTTATATAGCCCCGGTTTCTTCCGGGCCAACTACAACGTAGCCGCCCTGACCCCCTCGCCCGACAACAGCGAAGGAAGCCTGACGCTGACCTATGTAGGCAACCGGCCCATGGTTCATTTAGACAGCGACAATATCTGGCACAAAGATTACACGTATATACTTGGCAGTGAGCAGGATATACGTCAGTACGTATACGCGCAGCCCCGGCAGATGGTGCCCGATTTTACGTTCAACAAAGCCGGTGGCCGTAACGGCTGGTTCATCCAGGATGGCGGCTATGATCAGCAGGAACCGTTCTCGTCCGACGACTGGCGGGTTATGTTCACCGGCAAAACCGAAAATGGCGTCACCAACGCCCGGGGTACTAAACTCATCTCAACGACGGGCAGCTGGCCCGCCAGTCAATCCGGAACCCTGTACATCCGTATGGCATATACCGGCCCGCCCGGTGCTCCGGCTCAGGTTCCTCTGCGGTTGGCCTGGCTGCTGAACGGGCAGGAACCCAACGGCTTCAACAGTCAGTATCCGGACCAGAACCGAACCCGGTTTCCCAGGGGCATTCGGGGGCCTGACGATCAGTACGTCCCCCTGGTCGTTCAAAATGACGGACAGATGCACACCTACAAACTAACCATGACGGGTCATCCTGCCTGGAAAGATGTAGTGCAGCAGTTCGAGATTGCGCACAACTACAGTCCGGCTTTTGTCGCACCCGGCGAAGTGCTGACGCTCCGCTATTTCGGCACGCACGATCCGGGGCAATAGATACCTGTGCTGTTTTAGGGCTTTTTTTCTTCCACACCATACAGATTCACTCATGACTGGCACGCACGCGTCAGGTCAGCGGCTATACAGGCTGCTGGTAAGCTTCGTATTCACCCTCCTCGTTTTCAACCGATGGGTCGTTTATAATACCCCACTCGATGGCCTTGACGGATCCTGGGCCATTGCCCTGCATCTGGCCCGGGCGGCCGGGCTGGACTACGGTACCGACTTCATATTCACCTATGGCCCCCTGGGCTGGTACACGACCCGACTCCCGATTGCGGTAGAGAGCTGGGAAATTGTTCTCCTGGACCTGGTTTACGTTTTTCATGTATACATAATCATATGGTTTGTTCTTGGCAACCAATTCTCCTGGCTGCGGTACGGAATCGTAGCCGGGCTGGTCACCCTGCATACGCTGGCCGCGGGGACTGAGATTCCTTTTGTCTTCTACTTCTTCGTGCTGGCCTATCTGGGTTACTATCAGCGTACCCGTCGGGCCTGGTTACTGGTGGGGGCGTCGGTCATCGCCATCCTTTCCTTCTACATGAAAGCGAATGTGGGCCTTGTCAGCCTGGGCAGCCTGGTTATCTACGCCCTGATTCAGCGGCTGACGGGTGAGATGACCTCCCGTCACCTCCTGATCAGCATGAGCAGCATGGCAGGTCTGCTGGCCCTGAGCGTGGTGCTGCTGCCTGTTCAGCTGGGCCCCTACCTCGTTGCCCAGTGGCACCTGATCGATTCTTACAACGACGTCATGTACCTGGTTCAGAACAAACGGGCTATACTGGTAAGCCTCCTGATCCTGGGCCTATCCATCGGCGCGCTGAGCTGGCCGTTGTACCAGCTCCTGAAGCGGGGGCAGCTTCCCGGGTTCCTCCGCCGGGAAGGCGTCCTGTTCGGGCTGGTAGCGTTGCAGCTCTTCGTTCTTTTCAAGGAATCCTTTGTCCGGGCCGACGCCGGGCACATTGGTTTCTTTTATAAGTACGGGCTGCTGCCGTTCACGATTTTGGCGTTGTTTTCGGCTCATTCGTCTGTTCGCCGGTGGGCGGTGCTGCCCATGATCCTACTGGCCCTGGCCGCGCCGAAGCTGGTTGCGTATAACTGGGACAGTAGTTTTCCGTACCGCTGGGTCAGCCAGGCCTTTAGCTACGGACAGGATGTATGGAACCCCGTCAGGCCCTCGCTGGTAACCAACCGGATGGGCTTCCCCGTATCCTGGCTAAACCGGCTGAACCAGAAGCGGGTTGACATTATGCCCGCCGATGTGGCCCTGCTTTATCACCATAAACTGCGGTATACGCCCCGTCCCATTATGCAGACCTACCAGGTTACCGATGCTTACCTGGACTCGCTCAACGCGGCTTACTACGGCTCAGCCCGCGCGGCCGACTATGTGGTGATCGCCTGGGATGCCATCGATGGCCGCGATCCGTTTAACGACGAACCCGCCACCAAGCTGGCCCTTCGTACGCACTACGCCGTTGTTGATCAGCAGGGCGACTGGCTGCTGCTGGGGAAGAAACCGATCCGTCAAACCGACTACAAGGCCCCGTTCCGTACTCAGGTTGCCCAGATAGGTCATTCTGTTCCGGTACGGCCGGCCGACGGTTGCTGGCAACGCTGGCAGATCGACTGCCGGTATCGCCCCATGGGGGCGCTCCAGCGGCTGCTTTTTCAACCCCCGTCGCTTCATGTCGAGCTGACGTACCGGTCTGGCCAGCGCGATACCTTCCGAACGGCCATTCCCCTGCTAAAAGGCGGCCTACTGATTGGACCTCATCCCCGCAACCTGACCAACATGAGCCATTTTCTGCAACGGCGGGATCAGCATCTGCCCGGTTTGGCCTCCATCCGGCTGCTGGCCGATACCAGCTTGTTTTATCCAACCGTTCATGTCCGCCAATATCCCTTAAATTTGTCGGGTAACGGACAACCTGATTATGCTGATTGACCTTCGTAGCGATACCATTACTCAACCCACGCCCGCCATGCGCGAGGCTATGTTTAACGCCCCCTTGGGCGACGATGTACTCGGCGACGACCCCACTGTAAATGCCCTGGAAGCTAAAGCTGCTCATATATTCGGTATGGAAGCGGCTCTTTTCTGCGCCAGCGGCACCATGACCAATCAGCTGGCGATCCGGACCCACTGCCGCCCCGGCGACGATGTGATCTGCGATCAGCTCTCGCACGTGTATCTGTACGAAGGCGGGGGTATCATGGCCAATGCGCTGGCTTCGGTCAGTCTGCCCCAGGGAAAACGGGGGAAGCTAACCCCCGACCTCATCCGCGACTACATCTACAGTCCGGCCGATCCGCACAAACCCCTGTCGCGGCTGGTGGTGCTGGAAAATACCGTCAACAAGGGCGGGGGCTGTTACTATACCATTCCCGAAATAGCGGCTATCCGCAAGGTCTGCGACGAACACGGCCTGCTGCTGCACCTCGACGGGGCCCGGCTTTTCAACGCCCTCGTCGAAACCGGCGACCCAACCCAGGCCTATGGGCAACTGTTCGACTCGATCAGTATCTGCCTCTCGAAAGGCTTAGGCTGTCCGGTCGGTTCGCTACTGCTGGGGAAGGCCTCTTTCATCGGGCAGGCCCGCCGGTACCGAAAACTCATGGGCGGGGGCTGGCGCCAGGCTGGCTTTCTGGCGGCTGCGGGTATTTACGCCCTCGACCACCACGTTGAACGGCTTCGGCAGGACCATGCCCGCGCCCGCCGGATCGGGACGCTGTTCAGCAACCGGCCCGAGGTAGAGGAAATCTATCCGATCGACACGAATATTGTCATTTTCAGACTATCCGAAACCCTTTTAGCGGCTGATTATGTTCAGAAACTAGAGCAAATTGGTATCCGGGGGATCACCTTCGGTAAGCACCTGGTTCGGTTTGTTACCCATCTGCACCTGACCGACGAGCACATTGACCAGATGGCCGGGGCACTCCAGCAATTGACTTTAGAGACTACCTACTGATGCATATTCAGACCAGAACACTACAGAAAGATGATTACGATGACCTCAAGGAGGCCATGATTGAGGTATACAGCGGCATTGGCGGAGATTACTGGCAGAAAAGTAAGATCAACAAGCTGCTCACGATTTTCCCCGAAGGCCAGTTCTGCGTTGAAGTCGACGGGAAAGTGGTGGCCTGTGCGCTCGCCATTCGGGTGAAGTACGACCAGTTTGGCGACAACCACACCTACCACGAAATTACTGGTGGCTATACCTTCAAAACGCATAGCGACGAGGGCGACTACATGTATGGTATCGAGGTATTCGTGCACCCCGACTACCGCGACCTGCGCCTGGGCCGACGGCTCTACGACGCCCGAAAAGAACTCTGCGAAACCCTCAACCTGAAAGGGATTCTGGCGGGTGGACGTATCCCGAACTACAATAAATACGCTGACGAGCTGAGCCCGCGCGAATACATCGCCAAGGTAAAGCAGAAAGAAATTTACGACCCCACGCTGACCTTCCAGATCTCGAACGATTTCCACGTTCGGAAGGTCCTGCGCGGCTACCTGCCCGGCGATACGGAGTCGAAGGAGTACGCCACCCTGCTGGAGTGGATCAACATTTATTACGTTGTCGAGAAAGACAAACGCCCCCATACCGACTCCATTATCCGGCTGGGCGTTATCCAGTGGCAGATGCGGCTGTTCAAAAACCTGAACGCTTTCCTGGATCAGGTTGAGTTTTTTGCCAACGCGGTTAGTGATTACCGGGCCGACTTTATGGTGCTGCCGGAGTTTTTCAACACCCCGCTCATGGCCGACTTCAACGACCTGCCCGAGCCGGTAGCCATTCGTAAACTGGCCGACTTTACCGAAGAGGTGCGCGACAAACTCTGCGAATTGGCCATTTCGTATAATGTGAACATCGTTGGCGGCAGTATGCCCCTGGTCGACAGTGATGGCAAGCTGTACAACGTGGCTTACCTCTGCCGGCGCGATGGTTCCTACGAAGAGTACCGAAAGATCCATATCACCCCCAACGAGGTGCGTCACTACGGCATGGTGGGGGGCTACGAGATCCGCGCCTTCGACACCGACTGCGGCAAGATCGGGATGCTGATCTGCTACGACGTTGAGTTCCCCGAACTGGGTCGGATTCTGGCTCAGCAGGGCATGCAGATTCTGTTCGTTCCGTTCCTGACCGATACCCAGAACGGCTATTCACGGGTACGGCACTGCGCCCAGGCCCGGGCAATCGAAAACGAATGTTACGTGGCAATTTCGGGTTGCGTCGGCAATCTGCCGAAGGTGCACAACATGGACATCAATTTTGCGCAGTCGGCGGTGTTTACCCCGTCTGACTTCCAGTTTCCGACCAACGCGGTGAAGGCAGAAGCGACCCCAAATACGGAAATGGTGCTGATCGCCGACGTCGACCTGAGCCTGCTGAAAGAGCTGCACGAACACGGGTCGGTACAGGTGTTGAAAGACCGGCGAACCGACCTCTACGATGTTACGCTGAAAAAGGCCGCTAAGAAAGCACTAAAGCAGAAAAAGGCCTCGCCCGACAACGACCCCGAAGAAGTGGCGCCGGTCATTGTGGTAGCCAGTTAATGAACAGAAGGCCTTCCTGAGCGAAGGCCTTTTTTGCTTTCTCCGCGACGTTACCGCTTTAGTATACGCCGATATCGGCCTGGCATCAGGTACGCGTCCATCAGATACCCGATCAGCGCGCCGAGGCTATAGCAAAGCAGGTCGCTCCACACAAATGAAAAGCCCAGTATAAGCCCGCCCAGCCGGGTTGCCCGGATAGCCTCAAGCCAGGGTTCGTGAATCAGCTGGCTGGCTTCTATTCCAAATGAAAACAACAGCGTCACCAGCGCCAGCCAGCCGGCAGGCCAACCGGGGAGGAGGGTACAAAAGCCAAAAAAAACCATCAGCGCCCAGAGAACATCACCCGCATAAAGCCTGATAAACGGGATGTCGCCGAAAAAACGACGGGAAGCCAGCCCTGCCAGCAACGCAAGAGCAACAAAACCCACGTACGCCAGCCGGTTACGCTGAATCGACACGGATTCCTGCCGGTCTGTAGTTGCGGTCTGATTGGTTGCCACGTATTCGTCTGCCCGCTGCCTGTATGCAGTTGGTACATGCAGTCTACAAAAAATTTCAGCGATAAAGGGAATTATTATTCATTACAAACTGTAACATTATTAACTACAGTAATGACCGGACAATTCACGATATCGATGCACATTCTTACCCTGTTGGCCAAAGCGGCTGAGGGTGAATGGGTGTCGTCGGATCTGATTGCGGGCAGCATCAACATAAACCCGGTTCTGGTTCGTAAGGAGATTGGCAACCTCCGTCGAAATGGGCTGGTAGTCAGCCGCGAAGGCAAGAACGGGGGGAGCAGGCTGGCCAAACCGGCTGATCAGGTGCGGGTGTCGGATATCTTTCTGGCCACCCGCCAGGGCCCATTTCTGGGTACGTCCCGTAACAAACCCAACCCCAATTGCCCCGTCGGCAAAGAAATCAACCGGCACCTGGAAGAGCTCTATCAGGAGGCTGAAGAAGCGCTCGTTCAGAAACTGGGCGACAGCACACTGGCCGACTTCAGCCACCGGTTCGATTAATTTTTTTACCCATAACTGTAACAATTTTTATTACATTTTTTTTACATAAATCGGTTATACGTATGAAAATTGCCCTTATTGGCGCATCTGGCTTTGTCGGATCTGCCGTACTTACCGAAGCGCTGGAACGCGGTCATTCGGTCACGGCCATTGTTCGCCATCCTGATAAAATCACCACTACCCACCCTAACCTGAGCGTTCAGCCGGGCGATGCGCAGCAGGCCGATACGGTGGCGACACTGGTAGCGGGCCACGATGCCGTTATCAACTCATTCAACGCAGGCTGGACAAACCCGAACCTGTATACCGATTTTCTGGCTGGCTGCGAAGCAATCGAGAAAGGCACTGAGCAGGCAGGCGTTAAACGACTGCTGGTTGTGGGCGGAGCGGGAAGCCTGGAGGTGGCGCCGGGTGTTCAACTGGTTGACACCCCTCAGTTTCCGGCCGACTGGAAGGCAGGCGCCACGGCGGCCCGCGATTACCTCAACATCATTCGAAAAAATACGACCCTGGAGTGGACCTTTATCAGTCCGGCCATCGGGCTGGCGCCCGGCGCGCGTACCGGCACGTTCCGACTCGGCACTGACCAGCCCGTTTTCGATGAAAACGGAGGATCGGCCATTTCGGTAGCCGACCTGGCCGTGGCTATTCTGAATGAGGTGGAGCAACCCCAGTTTGTTCGGCAGCGGTTCACGCTCGGCTATTAAACGCTGGCGCCCCGGCCTGATCGAAACCAGCATGCCGGGGCGTCAGCGTTTAGTACAGCACCTTTGCCATTTCCAGGGGCCGATCGGTACTCATTACGTCGGCCCCGTTGTCGGCAAATTTTTTATAGAGCTGGTCACCTTTGGCAGCGGCCTGCCGGTCGAGGTTACCCAGGGTGCCGAGGATACAGGCAATCCCTTTCTGGTGCAGAAAATCGTATAACGCCTTGTCCGGTTCTTTGACGCCCACGAACGCAATCATGCGATTGTCCGGCACGCCCAGTTCACGCAGTCGGTCGTATTCAGCACGGTTGCGGATCGTGACGGAGATCATCAGCGCCGGGTCGAGCTTGTGCAGCTTGCCGGCATCCTGCGCGTTATAGGTGATCACAGCGGCATAGTCGCCCGCGCCGGTGCGATGGATCATGTCGACTATCTTCTCAAACGATACGTTTCGCTTCACGTCGAGGGTAAAGGCTACTTTATTTTTTCCCCAACGCAGAACCTGCTCCAGCGTAGGAATTTTGTAGGGTGTCTGATTACCCTGGTTATCTTCCAGCCGGTACGGGCTCAACTCAGCGTAGGTTTTTTCGATAAGCTTGCCGGTTCCGGTTGTGGTGCGGTCGAGGGTGGCGTCGTGCATCATCACCAGTACGCTGTCTTTGGTCAGGTCGATGTCGCACTCGATGATGACGGGAGTTTGTTTAGCCAGGTACGCAAATGATTCGATGCAGTTTTCGGGATATCCTTTCAGATCGCCCCCACCCCGGTGGGCTGAAATACGGACGGGCTGCCCAGGTGTGTATTTAAAAAATTGGTAGGCCCCACCGGCAGGAATGCGCGTGTAGGTTTTGGGCGAGCAGGTGACCAGCGAAAGCGCCAGCAGACTAACAGCAATGCAGTTTTTCATGCCGCAAACCTACTAAAAAGAACAGCGTCTGGCCTAGCTTACCCGGCTATTCGGGATGGCGATTCCGATAAATTGGCCGGGGGCCGTCGGGTAGAAACCCTGAACAAGGATCAGGACCGTCCGGTTGTACCCGAAGCCGGTTGCCGCTGACCTTTATTCAGAACACCTGCTATACCAACGTACCCTATGGAAACTATCTATGAATGGTTGCTGCATAATATGGGCAATCAGGGCAATGCCTTCACTATCCTGAACGTTCACCGACAAACCGGCCAGGCCGACAGTGCTCCGCTCGAGGTGATGGCCCGCACCCATGACTACGCCGTCGTTACGGTACAGATCCAGCCCGTTGAGGCTGACTCGTCAGACACGGATCGGCTCCATGACCGCCCGGCAACCCAAACGATCAACTTCGCCAGGACCGAACAGCTGCTCGATTACCTGAGCACCGGCAACCTGCCCGATGCGGCCACCAACGAATCGGCCAGCGGCTTTCGGGTTTCCGTCTTCGAGCCCCAGGCTGGAGAGGATCAGATCGTTTTTCCGCAGGAGTAGCTTTTCTTCGAAGTTACAGCCTTCCGTTTACGTACCATTGTGTTTGCGCCCCGACCAGGCTCGCGGCTAATTATGGCCAGGAACCGTTCGGGCAAGCTGCGTTGTTGCCTATAGGTAAGCATCGGTGCTTCATCCAACCGGATCAGGCCGCCCGTTGCCGTAAACCGGGCCCAACGGCCCATCAACGTAGTATGATTCCCTTTTCAGTTCTTGATTTATCGCCCATTGTGGCTGGCAACACCGCCAGTCAGGCGCTACATAATACATTAGATCTGGCCCGGCATGCTGAAGAGCTAGGCTACAACCGGTACTGGCTGGCCGAGCACCATAACATGCCTGGTATTGCCAGCGCTGCCACCTCGGTCGTGATTGGGTACGTAGCCGGCGGCACCCAGACTATCCGCGTTGGCTCCGGCGGTATCATGCTCCCCAACCATTCGCCCCTGGTCATCGCTGAACAGTTCGGCACGCTGGAGTCGCTCTATCCCGGCCGAATCGATCTGGGTCTGGGTCGCGCGCCCGGCTCCGATCAGGCTACCGCCCGGGCGCTACGCCGGGACGCAACAGGGCCCGATACGTTTCCGCAGGATGTCATTGAGCTGCAGCGCTATTTTCAGCCCGACGACTCCGGCCAGTTCGTTCAGGCTATTCCCGGCTCTGGTTTAGACATACCGATCTGGATTTTGGGATCCAGCCTGTTCGGGGCCCAGCTGGCCGCCCTGCTGGGTTTACCCTATGCCTTTGCCTCCCACTTCGCACCGGCGCAGCTGATGCGGGCTCTGCAGGTCTATCGGTCGCAGTTCAAGCCCTCGGCTCAGTTGCAGGAACCCTACGCGATGGTGGCCGTGAACGTCATAGCCGCCGATACGGATCAGGAAGCCGAGCGCTTGTTTACCTCCGTTCAGCAACAGTTTCTTCACATCCGGCGCGGCAAAGCCCGGCAGATGCAACCCCCGGTCGACGATATTCAGGCGTTGTGGCCCGACTATGAACTGGCGGGTATCGAGTCGGTGCTGAGTTGCTCGGCGGTTGGTTCGGCCGGAACGGTACAGCGGGGCCTGGCCAGTTTCCTTGACCAGACGCAGGCCGACGAGCTGATTATTACCGCGCCGATATTCGACCACGAGGCCCGCAAACATTCGCTCACCCTGACCGCCCAGGTACGACAGGCGCTGGCCGATACCTCACTGCAGGGGGTAGTCCACTAAAGCCGGTTCCCTGGTAGTAGCCCTGGCTCACGTAAGTGGGGCTGCTACCAGGAACGATCCCCTGTCGATCAGAACCGGGCCCGATCGTTGACCCGGATGCTATATTCGTCTTTGGGAAACAGGTCGGTATTGATTTCGTCCGTGCGTGTCGCAGTGGCCGGCAACAACCGCATACCGTGGCCGTAGCGGGCCAGCAGGGGCTCTATCTGTATCCCTGACCGCCCATAATGCTGCCGGCTGTAAACACTGCCAGCCCGTTGCCGAATGGCGGCCCAGTCCAGTTTTATGGGTTGATTACTCCCGATGAGCAGTAGTTTATCGCAGTAGGCGACGTACGGAAAAACGGAGCGAAACGTATTGAGCACCCGCGCCGTCGGACACCAGGTAACAGCCAGTCCGCCAGGTTTCAGTTTCGCCCTGAGCAGCTCAAAATACTCTCTCGAATATACATTACCCGAATAGGCAGAGGCTGGCCGCAGGGCATCGGCTTCGATGATGTCATAGCGAATGGCCTGGTTACGGATAGCGTATCGCCCATCCCGAAAAATCAGATGCAGCCGCTCGTCGTGCAGCAGGGTTTGTATGGCCGAATCGCCCGCCTGCTCCGCATACTCCGCCAGTACAGCCGCCTGGTTAGTGGCAATCTCAAAACAATCGATCCGCTGCGTTTCTGCCCGACCGGCTATCCCGTTGACCGTACCGGCCGATCCCAGACCAATCACGGCAACCCGCTCGGGCCGGGGATGAATCATGAGCGGCAACGCTCCCAGTAACGTATGAATCTCGTCGGTCGAGTAAGGCAGCGCACTCTGCCCCAACCCGTTGACAAAAACGACACCCAGCTTCCGATCCGGCGACCGTTTGATCACCGACACTGCCGATTCGTTCTCGTCGAAGACGAACTGATCGGGCGTTTCGATGCCGTTCATCAGCTGCCAGAACCGCGCATTATCGGGTATGGTCAGGCTCACCAGTACCAACGCACCGGCCATGACGACGGCCAGACCAGCGGACCAGTGCCGACGAACAGCCAGCACGATGATGTACACTAGCCCCAGGCACCCGATAATTCGTACGAGCATTGCGGTACCGAGCAGCGGGAAGCCCACCCACGTGATCCCCCATGCTCCAACGGCCGATCCGGCAATATTCACAAACTGTAACCAGCCCACCCGGCGACCCACTTCATCGGGCTTGTCCTGGAGTAGAGACTGGGACAAGGCGAAACTCATTCCCATCAGGAAGGTGGGTAAAAACAGCAGAAAGACCGGTACTAGGCCGTAGGTGAAGATGCTGAAACGCGGAGTCAGAACCGGCTCTCCACTGGCGAAGTAATCCCACAGAAACCGCAGGGCCGGCCAATGGGCAATACCGTACAAAAACGCCGTGAGGGCCAGAATGGTGTACGCGTACAGGCTTAGCTGACACACCAGGAAAAGACGTTCACGCCAACGGGCCGACCGGTTGCCGAACCGGGTGCCCACTACGGTACCGATAGCCATTGACCCCAGGTAGATGGCCAACAGCACGGCAAACGTCAGCGACACTGACTTGATGAGGGTTTCCAGTATCCTGAACCAGATGAGTTCGAGTGATAACGCTGCCAGCCCTGACATAAAGTACTGTACCGACCAGATCGTCAGGACCGGCGTAAGCCGCAGGGGCACTTTTGAGCCCGCATCCGATCCGCTGACCAACACCTCCCCGGACAAAGATGCCTGTCGACTCAGCAGGTAGGCGGATGCGGCACAAACGCCGTTCAGGGCCGCACCCACCCAGATGGCCTGGTCGAACCCGAGCCGCCGGACCAGCAGGAATCCCGTGATCAGGGCCCCCAGCGATGCTCCCAGCGTATTGATGAAATAGAGCAGGCTGATGTAACGCGCCTGCTGGTCCATTTCGCCGAACCGGAACGCCCGGGACAGCACCGGCAACGATAGCCCCATTAGAAACGTGGGCACCAGCAGAACTCCGAACACAATAGCGTACAGGATAATGGGACTATCGCCCAGGGGTGGAGCAGACGCGTAGAGAAAGTCATACAGGAGCCATTTGCTACCCGCAGCAAAGCCCATAATGCCCAGCTCGGCCCCGATAAAGTAACGCAAATTGACCGGCGGTGCCGACCGGTCGGCCAGCCGCCCCCCGGCCAGATAGCCAATACCCAGCCCGGTCATGAAAGCTGAAACTATCAGACTGATGCTGACCGTATCGGAGCCTGTGTAGAACACCAGGAGCCGCTGCCAGACAACCTGGTAGAGTAAAGCAGCAAACCCGGACAGAAAAAATAGAAGTAGAACAAATAGACGGTTACGGTTAGATGACATGCCTAAAAAAAATAAGCCCAGCCTCCCGACTATCAGGAAACTGGGCCCAATATGGCTCAAAATCGTCTATATCACCACATTGACAATACGCTTTGGCACGACAACCACTTTCTTGGGCGTCTTTCCTTCGAGCCATTTCTGAACGATCTCGTCGGCCAGCACCTCCCGTTCGATGTCGGTCGGCGCGCGGTCGATGGCAAAACTGATCGTGGTACGCACCTTGCCGTTAATCTGAATCGGGTACTCGAAGGCGTCTTCAACCAGATAGGCCGGGTTGAAAACCGGGAAGCTGGCCTGCGAAACCGTTCCTGGTTCGTTCCCCAATGCCGCCCATAATTCTTCGGTAATATGGGGCGCAAAGGGCGACAGCAGCAGCACCAGATCCTGCAATACCGAGCGCTTATGGCAGTCGAGCGAGGCCAGCTCGTTGACGCAGATCATGAACGAGCTTACCGACGTGTTGAACGAATAGGCATCGATGTCGTCCTGCGTTTTCTTGATGGTCCGGTGCAGAATTTTCAGCTCGGCGGGGGTCGGCTGCTCATCGGTCACTATCCACTGGCTCGATCCGGCATCCGATGCCCCGGCAGCATTGTCCTTATAGAACAATCGCCAGAATTTACGGATGAACCGGTATACGCCATCTATTCCGTTGGTGTTCCAGGGTTTAGCCTGCTCGAGCGGTCCGAGAAACATCTCGTACAAACGCAGCACGTCGGCCCCGTAGCGCTCCACGATCGTATCGGGGTTAACCACGTTGAACTTCGACTTCGACATCTTCTCGACTTCGGCCCCTACAACATAGCGGCCGTCGGGTTCACAGATGAACTCGGCGTTTTCGGTCAGGTCGGGCCGGGCGTTGCGGAACGCGTCAATGTCGAGCACGTCGTTTTCGACTATGTTCACATCCACGTGTAAGGGCGTCACCTCTCTACCCTGAATCTGGTTGAGCGACACAAAAACGGCGGGTTGCCCTTCCTGCCCGGTCCCTTTGAGCCGGTAGACAAAGTTTGACCGCCCCTGAATCATGCCCTGATTGATGAGCTTTTTGAACGGCTCCTCCTGCGGCACGTAGCCCCGGTCTTTCAGGAATTTATTCCAGAAACGGCTGTAGAGCAGGTGACCGGTTGCATGTTCGGTACCACCAATGTACAGGTCTACGTTCTGCCAGTAGCTGATGGCTTCGCGGCTCGCAAACTCGGTCTCGTTCTGCGGGTCCATGTAGCGGTACCAGTACCACGACGAGCCCGCCCAGCCGGGCATGGTGCTCAGCTCGTACTCATACTGCCCTTTGTACTTCCAGCCTTCGGCGCGGCCCAGCGGTGGCTCGCCGGTCTCGGTGGGCAGGTATTTGTCAACCGCCGGCAGTTCAACGGGTAAATCCTGTTCATCGATCAGATAGGGCAGCCGTCCCGTTGACCCTCCTTCTTTGAAATAGACCGGTACGGGTTCGCCCCAGTAGCGCTGGCGGCTGAAAACGGCGTCGCGCATCCGGAAATTAACCTTTCCACGGCCCAGTCCGCGGGCTTCGAGCCAGGCAATCAGCGTCGGTACGGCTTCGGCATAGGTCATACCGTTGATGATGCCCGAGTTGATGTACCGCCCTTCTTTGGTATTGTCGGCCTGGATGTCTATCTCTTTCTGAGCGTCCAGCACCGGCACAATTGGCAAATTAAAGTGCTTAGCGAACAGATAATCGCGCTGATCGCCCGACGGAACGGCCATGACAGCACCGGTACCGTACCCGGCCAGCACGTAATCGGCCAGGAAAACAGGCACCTTCTCCCCGTTGAGCGGATTGAGGCAGTAGCTCCCCGTGAATACGCCCGATACGACTTTGGTTTCGGCCATACGATCACGCTCGGAACGCAGTTTGGCGGCATTTACGTAGGCGTCAACCGCGTCGCGCTGTTCTGGCGTAGTCAGGCCCGGCACCAGCTCATGTTCGGGAGCCAGCACCATAAAGGTTACGCCATAGATTGTATCGACACGGGTGGTAAATACTTCGATGGTTTTGGGCTGCTCACCCGCCACCGGCGCGTCGGGCAAGGGGAACTTCACGCTGGCGCCAACGCTTTTGCCGATCCAGTTCCGCTGCTGTTCCTTGATCGATTCGGTCCAGTCGATGGTATCGAGACCAGTGAGCAACCGGTCGGCATAGGCCGTAATCCGCATCATCCACTGGCGCATGAGCTTCTGCTCAACGGGGTAGCCGCCCCGTTCCGAAACGCCGTCCTTCACTTCATCATTGGCCAGCACCGTACCGAGGGCCGGACACCAGTTCACAACGGCATCGGCCAGGTAGGTCAGGCGGTATCTGAGCGTAATTTCGTACGACTCTTCGGCCGACATGGCGTTCCACTCCGCAGCGGTAAACGTCAGGGGCTCGCGGTCATCGTCACAGACAGCGTTGACATCAGTGGTTCCGTTGGTAGCAAACTTCTCCAGCAGCGTCTCGATGGGCTCGGCCCGGTCCGTGTCTTTGTTGTACCACGACCGGAACAGTTCCATGAAGATCCACTGCGTCCACTTGTAGTAGGCCGGATCGGAGGTACGCACCTCGCGCGACCAGTCGTAGCTGAAGCCAATATTTTTGAGTTGTTCGATATAGCGCGTCAGGTTCTGCTCGGTGGTCAGGGCCGGATGCTGACCGGTCTGAATGGCGTACTGCTCGGCGGGGAGGCCGAAGCTATCGAATCCCATCGGGTGCAGGACATTATAGCCTTTCAGCCGCTTGTACCGCGACACGATATCCGAAGCGATATAGCCCAGCGGGTGACCAACGTGCAGTCCGGCTCCGGAAGGATACGGAAACATGTCGAGCACATAGTATTTCGGTTTGCCGGTGCTGGTCTGCGTGCGATACGTCTGGTTTTCGTCCCAAAACCGTTGCCATTTCTGCTCGGTTTCGCGGTGGTTATAATCGGCCATATGTAAGGAGGGATGGTTTTTTTAGCCCATCTGAATCGTATGTATGTCTGTCAGATACTTGGCTTGCGGGCCAAACGAGTCGGTTGGCCCGGTCTCTGGTTTGCAAAAATAGCCGTTTACTGAGACTTTTGCCCACCTCCTTCCGACAATCGCCTGTCCACTCCCATGCCCACTGCTTCCTCCGCTTCGATTCACCGACCCGCCCACGCTGCCGCTGGCTGGCCCTGGCCCCTGTTTCTAACCATCCTTACGGCTATCCTGGGCGCCTGGGTCGTGGATGATTTCAGCCGCCCCCTGTCCGACGGCGACGACACGGATCAGTACGAGTACGCGGGCTATTATTTCGGCAAAAATCTCTCTCTGTGGCCCTTCCCCCATCTCGATCTGGTTAATAACCAATCGTTTTACCCCTATGGCCTGAACCAGGTGTTTCTACCCTGGGGGTTTGAGCGCGACTATTGGTACGCCCTGTGTTACCAGTTTCATGGTAGGTATGCCGGTCCCTATCTCCAGTATTATTACATCTACAGTCTGCTGGTAGCTGCGCTGGGAACGTACCTGTTGCTTCAGCCCCGCTTTGGCACCGGCCGATCGTTTGCGGCCGGGCTGATCGTGTCGGTTTTCAACCTCTATGCGATCTTCAAGTTTCCGGTCCATATGAACGTCTGCGTCGGCCACTGGACTATCCTGTGTATGATAGCCACCTATTGCCTGCTTCACGACCTTGTGAACCGACAACTGGTTTCGCTGGTGTTCGTTCTGCTGTGGGTATGGCTCCATGTGCAGGTGCTGAGCCAGGAGCTGGGCTATGTAGCGGGTTATGCGCTTACGTTCACCACCCTGGCGCTGCCCGTTGCGGGCGTCGTTCTCTACCGACAACACCCCCGTCCGGCCCAATGGATGGCGCAGCTGAGTCGGTACCTGGCCGCTTCCTGGACCCGTCAGCCCCGACAGGTGATTCTGATGCTGGTCCTGACTCTTATCAGCACTTTTTTGTATCTGCCGCTCACCCTCCAGATCGCCTTCACCGCCTGGGAGTTCGATTTTGCCGCCATGCCTCCCCTCCGCGCCTGGTCGCATCCGTTACGGCTGTTTCTGCCTCATCTCCCGGGCCTAGACGCCTTTGTAGTGCCTTACCAGTCGTGGCTGCGGGATACGTTCGAGAGCTACGGGCAGGGTAGCCCGGGTTTATACCTGACCATACTGGCTGGCGTGGGACTGTGGCAGACCCGGCGGCAGGTTGGACTGTGGCTGCCAGTGGTGCTGATGCTGGTATTGTGTCTGCTGTATCATCCGGCGGTACTGCCTACGCTCAAGCTGTTTCCCTGGTTTAGCTTCAACCGGCACGGCGGCCGGGCCAGCCTGGTTTATCCGGTTCTGCTGGTCCTGCTGGCTTTACCGCTCCGCTGGCCTACCAACCGAACCGGTCTGATCGCCACGGCTGGGGTGTTGCTGCTAATGGTCAGCGAATGGTCATATGGCTTGTACCTGCGCACCACGCTGCCTACGCTCGTGGCCTCTGATGACCTGCTCCGCTATTGCCAGACCATCCGTCAGCAGCCGGGTAAGGCCGTTCTCGACTGGCCCTTCTGCGCCGTCGGAGCCGATGGACCCGGCATGGCCGAAGGGCTTTGTCCCTACTACAAACAACAGAATGCAGTTTTCACCTTTCGTCGGTTTTACGACAAACACGTAGTCGGTCAGTATTTCGGGCGGCTTCACCCCAGCCAGATTCAACCCTTCCTGCGCGATGGCTGGCCGAGGCTTTTGACACCTGGAAGGTCATTCACGGAAGCTGACTGGCGCTTTTTTATCAATTTTTTGCGGACAAATAACTTCGCGGGTATCAATCTCTACCCCGATTTACTGACGCCGGACCAGGTGGCGGAGTTTTACCGGCGTTTGGGCCAGCCCACGATCGAAACGCATTTCCCGGTAGCCGGGCGGGTGGTGTTCATTCCGATCCGGCCACTGGCAGAAAAGAGCCGCCTTGCTGCACCATAAACCCCGGTTTAACGTTTTAGTAACAGCCGCAACGGTTGACTGTTGATTCGCGTATGAGCTAGGTGTACCCACTGTTTTCTCCGGCTAATTTTATCCTCCTGACTCGTTCATGCAACGTTTTATTTTCTCTACAACGGCTACGTATGTTGTGCTGGCGGGGCTTGCTGTGTTCGGTTGCCGCTCCGATCGAGACGTCGAGCCCACCTTCTCGGCCGACTGCCTGGTCAAAGCCTCCGCCCTGAACGGCCAGGCCATCGCGGGTTCGTACATCGTCACGTACCAGCCTGAGCAGTCGCTGCCCGGCTCGCCCAACGCCCGGATAAGTGCCGCCCGCGCCGGGATTGACCAGCTACTGGCTCGCCACCGCATCGAAGACGATGCGCCGGAGCTGCTGGCCTCCACGGAGCAGACCAGTTTCCTGGCCCATCTGTCCGCTGCCGAAGCCAAGCAGCTCCAGCAGGACCCGACCGTTTCTATGGTCGAGCCAGATCGGATTATGTCGATTTGCAACTGCGTCGATGTGGCCGCACCCAGCACCGTGTACTGGAACGTCCAGCAGACCGGCTATGGTCGGGGCGATTTGCAGACCGGCAAAACGGTTTGGGTAGTCGATACTGGCATTGACCTCGACCACCCCGATCTGAACGTCGACACGGAGCGTAGCCGCTCGTTTGTGAGTGGGGTTACCTCGGCCGACGATCAGAACGGGCACGGTACCCACGTAGCCGGTATTATCGGCGCCCGCAATAACGGCGTTGGAGTAACGGGGGTGGCCTCAGGGGCGCGTCTGGTTGCGCTGAAAGTGCTCAACCAGCTGGGCGAAGGGCGGCTATCGGGTATTATTCAGGCCGTAAACTATGTTCGTCAGAATGGCAAAGCCGGTGATGTCGTGAACCTGAGCCTGGGTGGCGAGGGGGTATCGGTAACGCTGGAAAACGCCATCCGGCAGGCAGCCAACAGCGGTATCCTGTTCGCCATCGCAGCCGGCAATGACGGCCAGAACGCCAACGAGGCCACTCCCGCCCGGCTCAACACTACCAACGTCTTCACCGTATCGGCTATGGACCGAGCCAATCGGTTTGCCAGCTTCTCCAACTACGGCTCCAGCGTTGACGTTTGTGCCTACGGGGTTCGTATCACCTCGACCTACAAGGATGGCCGGTACGCGGTTCTGAGTGGTACCAGCATGGCAGCTCCGCACGTGGCCGGCCTGTTGCTGATCCGGGGCAGCAAACTCCCAACGCGCGGCTTCGTCACCGGCGACCCAGACGGCACGCCGGACCCTATTGCCGGCGAGTAAATACGTTTAAACGCAGAGGACGGAAACCCAATTAGTACAGAACGTTTCTTAGAAAAGAAGCATATACTGAACTTTCAGTATATGCTTCTTTTCTAATGAAGATTGTTATCTTGAGTAGGTAAGGTAACTGCGGAAACTAAGGTTTATGTTTCAGCAACCATAACCGCTCCTTCTTTTGTAGTTGGACCTGCAGGGGCTGTACCAGCGCAGATAGTATCATTTCTGTCCGGCTTAGTAACAGGTGGTAGTTGTGTGCTGATAGCCGCGACAATTTGGGATAATACAGTTGAGAATGCACGCACTCAATGCACAAGAGACATCGAAGTTAACTGCAATTGCAACAATTAATTCATAACTTCCTGTTATTCTACGTCACTAAAGGATTACTAACTAGCGTAGACAACAGAAATCTATTCTGAAACTTCAGCGAAAATGACAACCACACTGAGTCTCAAGAATGTAGTTCGTCGTTTGGGTGTGTCATCAACAGTCTTGACACCCATATTATTATATTTTAGGATATTGGAAGCCAATAACCGACTTTTTCACCCTATCCTGCTCAGTATTTTAGTCATTCAATGTGTGTCATTGTACTTCTGGCTCAATGAGAAAACGACCAACCGGTGGTTGAATTTCACAATAGCCATTGGCATTTTCATCATTATGGTGGCACTTTGGTATTTTCTGAATTGGTACACAATTACCCGTCACGGCTAGGTTGAGAATAAAAAAAATCACCAGGAGTACATCATACTTTTCAGTCTGCGTACTCCTGGTGAAGCGTAAATCAAGCTCAGTCTATGGGTTGAACTTGTCCCAGTTCACTTCGGCCACCGGCCGCTCGAGCCGCTCCAGCACCTTCATGTTGGCTACCGGCAGAATGATCTCGTTCAGTTTGTTGTACCGACGCATATCGACCCAGCGGTGACCTTCGTAGAACAGCGAGTACAGCCGCTCTTTCAGGATGGCGTTGATCAGCGCATCTTTCGTGGTGGCTCCGGCGTAGTTAGGCAAACCAGCCGCCGTCCGGATGACGTTGATTAGACGCGTAGCTTCCGCTGCGTTGTTTTGCTGAGCCGCAATCTCGGCAGCAATCAGTACCAGCTCTTCGTTCCGGATAATAGGAATGGGGTCGCTGCCGCTCGTGTACATGTTCGTCAGGTAAGGGGTGCTGTAGGTTACGCCCGATGTGTAGTTCAGCGGAGTAGCCTGCTTCCGGACTTTCGAGAGCCGCTTGTCCCCGGCTTCAGCCGCATCAAACACCTCTTTAACCCCTACGATCTGGCTCGACGAGGTATTCAGCAATGGGTTCTGAATATCGGGCGGAGTTGGGTTGTAGGTATGACGAGGGCCTGCATTCAGGTCGCCGGTCGCGCTGTAGAACGTCTGGGGCAGCAGTGTAGCGGCCTTCGCCCAGTCGGCCTGATAGATGGCAACGCGAAGGGCAATGGCTCGGTTAAACCGCTTGAACGTTGACGGGGTCGTGAACCCGGCAAAGCCCGATGGCAGCGAAAACGGAAAAGCAGCCCCCGCCTGATCGAGTTGCGAAGCCCCGTCGTCGAGAAACTTGGCAATACCAGCCAGTGACTCAGCGTAGGTAGCTGCTTTGCTTGGTTTAAACGGATCTTCCACGTTCAGACGGACACCGTTCGTTCCCTGAGCATTCAGCATCTGCAGGTAAGCCAGTCCTTTGAAGGTGTTGGCAATGCCCCGGTACGCGTTCTTTTCAGCGTCAGACACGGAGCTGGTGTTGTTGGTAGCCGCCAGGGTGATATTGGCCTGACGAACGGGCAACCCGAACCCGGTGGTGGCGGTGTTGTAGAACGCCGAGTTGTCGATGGGGCGCAGTCCGTTCAACTCCGTCATCCAGCGCGATTCGGTACCGTTGAAGTTGAACAGCTCTTTACCAATGGTTCCGGTTACCAGCAGGTAGGTAGACAGGCCATTCCGGGCCAGCGAAAACTGACCGACCGACAGCGCGTCCAGCTGGGCTTTGGTGGCATTGTTGGTTACAGCCCCTACGCTGGGGAAGTTTGGATCAATGACCTCTTCCGTCTGGAGCGGATTACAGGCCGTCAGGCCACCCACCAGCAGGCTGGTGAGCACAATTGATGTATGTTTTTTCATGAGTTTCATTTTTAGGAACGTGAACGTACGTCTGACTGCATTTCGGTCGTTTCTAGAAGTCAACAGCGAGGTGGAACATCATCCGACGAACGGCGGGCGTAGAACCCAGGTCGACACCACCACCCAGGGCCAGCGATCCGAAGTTCGAGTTCTCGGGGTCGTAACCAGCCGTATAGTCGGTCCAGCGCAGTACGTTGTTACCCGATACGCCGACCCGAATGTTGCTGACAACATTGCCAAACACACGCTTCAGCGCCGGCGCAGGAATCCGGTAGTACAGAGAAACCTCGCGCAGCTTCAGGAAGCTGTAGATACCCGGGTTATAACCAGGCTTGGGGTTGCCACTTTCGTCCAGTCCGTTGGCGTTTTGCCGGTAGATACCGTTCGGCGTTTTACCATCGTTGCCAGCGTCGTCCGTCTCATTCCAGTCGTAGGTGTTGCCGCCTTCATCCCACAGGACGCGGGTGAGTGACACGACCGTGAACTTGTGCCGGTAGTTGAGCAGCGCCGAAAATTCGAAGTTCTTCAGGAACGTAATCCGGTTGTTCAGCGATAGCTCGTATTTCGGCTGAGCGTCGCCGTAGCTCGTCCAGGAGGTGGCGTTGGCCGGATCGGTCCGGGGCTGGCCTACGATCTGCGTTGGCGAATAGGTGGTCCCATCGGGATCGGGACCTTTCACGCGCCACTGACCGAACGTAGCACCGAAACCACCCGTCAAGCGCTCAGGAATGGCCAGGCGGGTAATCTTTGAGCGGTTGTACCAGAAAATGGGCTGTACAAACCAGCTGAAGTTGCTGCTCCGGACAACATCAGCGCCCAAGGATATTTCTACCCCTTTGTTGGTCAGGTCAGCTGCGTTAATCTGGGTCGAGGTTACACCCGTTGTTGGTGCGGTCGTCAGCGGCTGAATCAGGTCGAATACTTTCTTGTTGTACATCGTCAATTCGCCCGTTACCCGGTTGTTGAACAGGCCGAAATCGATACCATACTCCAGCTCAGTTGCACGCTCGGGCTTGATGGCGGTGTTACCCAGCACCGTCGATGGCACCAGACCGCCCAGACCGCCGATACCCACTACCTGCAATTGCGAATAGGTTGTACCGAACGTCGGCAGACCAGCCGTTTGCCCGTAGGCTACGCGGAATTTCAGCTGGCTAACCGTATTGCCGGCCCAGGTACCGAAACGAGCCGCGTTGACCGCCAGGGCAGCCCGCGGAAACGCATAGAATTTATCGAACTCGCTGTTGAGTGTCGATTTGTCAAAACGAATACCAACCGAACCGATCACCTTGTCCTCGAAGTTGGCATCCTGCTGAGCAAACACACCCACGTCGGTATTTTCCTGATACTCGACGAATCCGTCGATTACCTTACCACGCGATGGGTTCGACACACCCGCGGGCAGGCCTGTACCCCGCACGTAATTCGAGCGCAGGTACTTGAACAGCCGGACAGCGCCCGCCGAGGTTGTCAGATTCAACCGACCATCCATAACCGCCTGCGTATAGATGGCCGACAGCTGTACGTTGGAGTTGAATACCTCCGTGCGGGTATCCTGCGCAAAGCCGGGGTTAGCCTCCTGCCGCTGCGACTGCAGATCGGAAGGCAGCCAGATGGTGGCAAACCCGTTCTGGTAATCCAGACCACCGTTCACCCGGAACGTCAGCGACGATTTGGCGGTGTTGATAGCCCGGGCGTTTACGGTAAAGCCCTGCAGCACCCGGTTGTTTTTCTGGTTGTTGATAGCCCGGTCGCGAACGGCCAGCGGGTTCTCCCCTACGCCCGATCCGTTGTCGGGGTAACGGCCGTTGGCATCAGGATACAGGTTAATATACGGCTTGGTATAGGGCAACGAATAACCGTAGTTAATGTAGGAGTTATCGTTACCGGTCCAGCCACGGTCGTTGTTGCTGACGATGTAGTTCGAGTTGATGCTGAAGTCGAGCCAGTTGGTCAGTTTATGATCAATGTTAGCCCGGATCGAGTACCGCTGAAAGCCTGTATTTTTAATGATACCAGTTTCGTCGGAGATGCTGCCGTTTACGTAGAACTTGGTTTTTTCGTTACCACCCGTGATGCCCAGCCGGGTGTTGCGGATCGCTCCGGTGCCGCCATAGACCACCCGCTCCCAGTCGGTATAGGTACCGTTGGCCCGCGCAGCCTGCAATTGCGGAATCTCCGATGCCGAGAAGTAATCGGTCAGTTTCTGCTCGGTCCAGTCGGCTCCTCCGTAGTAGCTGAGTGCTTTGCTGAAGCCCAGATCCTGCCCGAACGAAACGGTTGTTTTGCCACCTTTACCCCGTTTGGTCGTGATGATGACCACACCGGCATTAGCCCGGGTACCGTAAATAGCAGCCGCCGAAGAGCCTTTCAGCACTTCGATGCTTTCAATGTCATCCGGGTTCAAATCGGCCAGGCGGTTGGCGTTATTATCCTGTGTGCTCTGAGCCGAACCCGCAGCCGCTTTATTGGCAGCCGACCGCCCGTTTGAATACTGACCATTGTCAATATAGACACCGTCTACGATAAACAGGGGCTGCGAGGCCGATGCGCCGAGGGTAGAAACACCCCGGAACTGTACGTTAAAGCCACCACCCGGTACCGAACTGTTCGACACGATGTTGGCACCGGCAATTTTCCCCTGGAACGCGGCATCCGTAGTAACCGGGCTCGTTGCGCCGGTCAGGTCCTTGCTGTCGAGCCGGGTTACAGCATTAGCGAGGTTAGATCGCTTTACGGTAGTAGCCAGACCGGATACAACTACTTCTTCCAGTTGCCGCGTATCTTCGGCCAGGGTAACGTTAAGGGTCGACTGTGAGCCCACTGCAATTTCCTGGCTCAGAAAGCCGATGAAACTGAAACCAACCCGTGCGTTACCGGGAACACTCAGCCGGTAATTTCCGTCAGCGTCGGTGGTAGCGCCCTGAGTAGTTCCCTTCACCAGCACTGATACACCGGGTAATGGATTCCCCTTTTGGTCAGAGACCTTACCCGTAAGCGTCTGATTTTGTGCCATTGCCAGTGTTGCTAAGCCCAAAAACAAACACAAACTCAGTAGTAATTTTCTGTTCATATGTGTTAAACTTAGTTAAAATTAAGTAGTGAAACTTACTGCAAATAACATCTTTGTTGGGCAAATACCGATTTTTTCTAGTAAATATTTTACATATTACACCAATAGCCTAATGATATTTGGGCTGACTGAATCAGCCAATTACCCGAACAACAGTCTATTAAGTATATTTACCAACCCAAGACTTATCTTTTCCTGTGTTTGATTCACTATTCATCCTATTCGTTCTTTGTCTGAATGTGGTTATCTGCGAATGGCTGGCCCGCCGACCTGGTCTGCATCACATCGGAACAGCTCTGCTGGTCATCGTTGTCACTGCCATTGAAGCCAATCTTGGAATCATTCCCACCGTCGAAACCCCCATTTACGAAGGTATCTTTGGCTACGTCGCGCCATTCTCGCTGTTCTTACTGCTGCTCAGTGTTAATCTGAAGGACCTCAGACAAGCCGGCCTGCCGATGCTGACTATGTATCTGATCGGCTCCGTGGGCACAATTATCGGTGTGCTGACCAGCGTCTGGGCCTTTTCTGCACCCCAGACAATCGGAACGCTCTTTTACGCCCTGGCGGGCATGTTCACGGGAACCTATATCGGGGGGAGTGTCAATTTCCATGCCGTGGCCCTTCATTACGGGGTTTCCAAAGCCGGCAATCTGTTCATTGCTTCCACAGCAGCCGATAACATCATGACAACTCTCTGGATGATCGTGACGCTGGCCGTACCCCGCTTTTTGCAGCAGCGTTTTCCGCGTACACTCCCCACGACCCAAACGGACACGACAGACAAGGGTGGTGGCAATCCTTACCAGGACTCTGAAACCATGACACCCAACGATCTGGCCCTGCTGCTCGCATTGGGTATAGGCTCTATTTTCCTTTCGAAACAGCTGGCCGCGGTCGTTCCGGGTGTTCCTTTCGTGCTTATTCTGACAACCATGGCGCTGGTGCTGGCTCAGTTCAGAGCCATTAATCGCTTACGGGGTAGCCGACTTCTGGGCCTTTTTGGGATATATATATTCCTGGCCGTTATCGGTGCCTACTGCGATATAGCCGCCCTGCTTCGCGATGGCCAGCTGGCCATTATTCTGTTTGGCATGATTTTGCTGCTGGTGCTCGTTCACGGTGGCATTCTGTTCGGAATCGGTGCGCTATTCAGGCAGGACTGGGCCGTGCTGGGTATTGCCTCCCAGGCTAATATTGGCGGGGCTACTTCGGCGCTTGCGCTCGCCAAAAGCCTGGGCAGACCTGATTTGCAGCTACCTGCCGTGCTGGTCGGCACGCTCGGGAACGCAATCGGTACGTACCTCGGTATTTTGATCGCCGAACTCTTGCGAACCGGCTGAACACCAGTCGGCCGATTTGCATCTTTGCCCCTCCTCTGCTTACCTTTGCGGCTACCCTTCATCTCAACAGCGGCACGGACTTGTGCCGTTTTTCATAAGTATATTAATCTATTATCTCGATAGGATTTAAACACTATGCAATCAAACGACATAGTGACGCCTTCGTCAGGTACTGACCCGCTGCCAGGCAAACCGTTTTCGTTCGACCTTACCGGCCTGACTGTCACGCTGGAGGGTGAAAACGCCGAACAGCAGGCCGACCGGCTGCGGGCGGAGTTTCCGGGCATTGGCGTACGCGTTCACAAACCGGTCCGGCAGCGGTATGCCAATCTGTTACGCCGGCGAACGCGCACAGAGATTGCGGTTTACGTCTTCTCAGCGCTGGCGCTGATGGTCGTTGGCCACCTGCTATTCAGCTACTTTACCCTCGATCGGCTAACGGTTATGGCTACGGCCATCGATCTGTCGCCGGATATCTTTTATTTCATCCTGGCCGGTTTCACGGCGCAGATGATCGACGGAGCGCTGGGCATGGCGTATGGGGTAACCGCTACAACCTTTCTGACCAGCGTTGGTATCAGTCCCGTGTTTGCCACGGCCAGCGTTCACAGTTCCGAGATTTTCACCTCGGGCGTGTCGGGCTACATGCACCTTAAGTTTGGCAACGTCAACAGCCGTTTGTTCAAAGTGGTGCTGATACCGGGTGTGATCGGAGCCGCCCTGGGCGCATTCCTGATTACCCAGCTCGCAGACCTTGAGATCGTATCCAAGTACCTGGGGCCAGCCATTTCGGTTTATACGGCCATACTGGGCGCGCTCATCATCCGGAAAGCCCTCGTCAAACGAATTAAGAAAAAGCCCGTCCGACGCATTGGGTTGCTGGCCTGGTTCGGCGGCTTTGTCGATGCCATTGGTGGTGGTGGCTGGGGCCCCATTGTGAACTCAACGCTGATTGCTGCCGGTCGGCACCCGCGTTATACGATTGGCTCGGTGAACCTGGCTGAATTTTTTGTTTCGTTCTCCAGTTCTGTAGTTTTCGCCCTGTACGCTGGCCTAGGCAATTACGGGCTGGTTATTTTGGGACTGATTCTGGGCGGTATGATTGCCGCCCCGATTGCGGCTCAACTGGCCCAGAAATTACCCGTAAAAACGATGATGGTGCTGGTAGGCATTGTCGTGATCCTGGTCAGCCTGCGAAAGATTATCCTGTTTTTTTGAGTCACGCCACCTAACGGTAGCCGACTTCGTTCCATTCTATACGATTTCAGCCGAACCGTTGGGTTCGGGAGTAAAGCATGCAAAAACAAACCAAAGCCATCCGGACGCAAACCCCGAAGTCGCTCAACCGCGAGCACTCGGTTCCTTTGTACCTGACCTCCAGTTTCGCCTTTGAGAGTGCTGAACAGGGAAAAGCACTGTTCGAAGAAACCGAGCCGGGAAACATCTACAGCCGTTTTTCAAACCCCAACGTATCGGAGTTTGTCGAGAAGGTATGCATGCTCGAAAATGCGGAAGATGGTATTGCCACGGGCACGGGTATGGCCGCCGTTTTTGCGAGTATGGCCGCCCTGCTCAAGTCGGGCGATCACATAGTAGCCTGCCGCGCGCTGTTTGGCTCGGCTCACCAGATCATCACCCAGATTCTGAGCAAGTGGGGCATCACCCATACCTACGTTGACGCCACCGCTACCGAGGCCGACTGGGAAGCCGCCATACAGCCCACCGCCGATCGGCCGGTCGCGCGCATGGTGTATCTGGAAACCCCCTCCAACCCCGGCCTCGAGCTGGTTGACCTGGCCATGCTGGCCCGGCTGAAAGCGAAATACGGATTCATTCTGAACGTCGACAACTGCTTCGCCACGCCCATCCTGCAAACCCCGCTCGATCTGGGAGCCGACCTCTCGGTTCATTCGGCCACGAAGTTTATGGATGGCCAGGGGCGGGTGCTGGGTGGTATCGTGGTAGGGCGGGCCGACCTGATTCAGCCCATCCGGTTTTTTGCGCGCCATACGGGCCCTTCGCTCTCGCCGTTCAACGCCTGGGTATTATCCAAAAGTCTCGAGACCCTCGATCTGCGGATGGAGCGCCACTGCCGCAATGCCCTGGCGCTGGCCGAAGCCCTCGACGCGCACCCCGAGGTTGATCGGGTGTTGTATCCGTTCCTGCCCTCGCATCCGCAATACGAACTGGCGAAAGCACAGATGAGTGCGGGTGGAGCCATCATCACCATTGAACTCGAAGGTGGTTTCGACCGGGTCAGCGCGTTTTTCGATGCTCTCCAGATCCCCACCCTTTCGTCTAACCTGGGTGATTCGCGCACGATTGTAACGAACCCCAACACGACCACCCACGCCAAACTGAAACCCGACGAAAAAGCCGCCCTGGGCATTACGCCCGGTCTGATCCGGATTTCTGTCGGTCTGGAAGCGGTCGAGGACCTGATCGCCGATTTCGGGCAGGCGCTAACGGTCAGTGCTGATATAGTAAAGGAACGGGCCTAACGGGTTTATTGGTAGTACTATACCCATAACCCATAAATCCCTACGCTCATGATTCGTCGTTTAGTCCTGTTGTTTTCCATATGCATACTCGCTCAGGCAGCGGGCGCGCAAACTACGTCCGGCAAAGTACGGGTGGGCGTGGCCGGTCTGGTCCATTCACACGTCCACCAGATTCTGGGACTAAACGGAAAGAGTATCGAAATTGTCGGCATTGCCGAGCCGAATCGGGAGCTGGCTGAGCGGTTTGTGAAGCAGTACAAACTGCCCATGAGTCTGGTCTACAACACCACGGCCGAAATGATCGACAAAACCAAACCAGAAGCCGTAACGGATTTTGGCCGGATCGTCGATCATCTGCAAACGGTGAAGGTATGCGCTCCGCGGGGCATCCACGTCATGGTTGAGAAGCCGCTGGCCACGAGCTATGCTGACGCAAAAGAGATGGCAGCCCTGGCTAAAAAACATAACGTACAGCTTCTTACCAATTACGAAACAACCTGGTATACGAGCAATCACCACGCTTACGGCATCACGCATCGCGATAAAGCCATTGGCGATGTTCGAAAGATTGTTGTCCACGACGGCCACCAGGGGCCAAAAGAAATCGGGGTTATGCCCGAGTTTCTGGTCTGGCTTACCGACCCGGCCACCAATGGGGCGGGTGCCTTGTTTGATTTTGGCTGTTACGGAGCCAACCTGTCGACCTGGCTCATGCGAGGCCAGCGGCCTACATCGGTTCTGGCCGTTACTCAGCAGATCAAACCCGACATTTACCCCAAGGTAGATGACGAAGCGACCATCGTTTTGACGTACCCAACGGCTCAGGCCGTCATTCAGGCGTCCTGGAACTGGCCCTATGCCCGGAAAGATATGGAGGTATACGGCCAGACCGGCTCTGTCTTCACCCTCGACAAGTCGCGCATGCGTATCCGGCGGACAGAGAAAGAGGCCGAACAGGCTCTCGAAGCTCCCGCCACGGCCGCCCCGGCGGCTGATCCATTTGCGTATCTGGCCCAGTTGCTGCGGGGCCAGACGAAACCAGACGAGCTTACGTCGGTGGAGAATAACCTGATTGTCATGGAAATTTTAGATGCCGCGCGCCAATCAGCCAAAACGGGCAAAGCGGTTAAATTACAGTAATCGAATCGGACGGGCCGGCCAAGGTCCGTTCCGATTCAGGAGGCCATACAACTATGATTGCCGAACCAAACACCCCCACACTAGACATCCTGGCAGAGCAACTGCGCGGCCAGGACCCTGTTGAAGCGCTACGGACCCTGGCCGACCAGTTTCCCGGACAGGTTGTCTTTTCAACCAGCCTGGGTTACGAAGATCAGGTTATCACCGACCTGATTCTGGCCAACGATATCCCGATCCGCATCTTCACCCTCGATACGGGCCGCATGTTTTCCGAAACCTACTCGGTCTGGAAAAAAACAAACGACCGCTACGGTGCTAAAATCGAAGCCTATTTCCCCAAACAGGAATCGGTCGAAAGCCTGATGACCGGCAAGGGACCCTACAGTATGTACGACTCGGTCGAAAACCGGAAGGAGTGCTGTTTCATCCGGAAAATAGAACCCCTCAACCGCGCGCTGGCCGGTCAGAAAATCTGGATCACGGGCATACGCGCCGAGCAGTCGCCCAACCGGCAGACCATGACGCAGCTCGAGTGGGACGATTCGCACAACCTGTTCAAGTTTCACCCACTGATGGACTGGACCTTCGAGCAGGTAAAACAGTACATCAAAGACCATAACGTACCATACAACCCGCTCCATGACCGGGGCTTTGTCAGTATTGGCTGCCAGCCGTGCACCCGCGCAATACAGCCAGGCGAAGATTTCCGGGCCGGCCGCTGGTGGTGGGAAGACAACTCAAAAAAAGAATGCGGGCTACACGCTAAATGAGAGAATGAATAAATTGATGAATAAGCGAATGGTGGCGACCTGGTCTGTATTCACTAATTCACTCATTCGCTAACTCACTCACTAAACATGGATTATCTCGATCAACTCGAATCGGAAGCGATTCATATCCTGCGGGAGGTAGCCGGGCAGTTTGAGCGGCCGGCGCTGTTATTCTCGGGCGGTAAAGATTCTATTACGCTGGTTCACCTGGCCCTCAAAGCGTTTCGGCCGGGCAAATTTCCGTTCCCGCTGCTTCATATCGACACGGGGCATAATTTCCAGGAGGCCCTCGACTTTCGCGATGAGCTGACAAACCGGATCGGCGAACGGCTTATTGTTCGCTACGTAGAAGATACGATCCGGACCAAAAAGCTGAAGGAGCCGACCGGTCGCAACGCCACCCGTAACGGCCTGCAGACGTTTACCCTGCTCGACGCCATCGAAGAGTTTGAGTTTGACGCCTGCATCGGCGGTGCCCGACGAGACGAAGAAAAAGCGCGCGCCAAAGAACGGGTCTTTTCGGTCCGGGATGAGTTTGGCTCGTGGGACCCCAAACGGCAGCGTCCCGAGTTGTGGAACCTTTACAACGGGCGTATCCACAAAGGAGAAAACGTGCGCGTATTCCCCATCTCTAACTGGACCGAACTGGACGTCTGGAATTACATTCAGCGTGAGAATATCGCCTTACCCAGCCTGTATTTTGCCCACGAGCGCGAGTTACTCGTTCGGGATGGCAAGCTGATGGCCACGGCCGGTGGGGTTATCAAACCCGAAGCCGACGATCAGCTCGTTACCCGAACCGTACGGTTCCGCACGGTGGGTGATATTTCATGCACAGCCGCGTCTGAGTCTGAGGCCGGCACGCTGGATGCCGTTATCGCCGAAATTCAGGCCACCCGCATCAGCGAACGGGGCGAAACCCGCATGGACGATCAGCTCTCCGAAGCGGCAATGGAAGACCGGAAAAAAGGAGGCTATTTTTAATTGGATGATTGGGTAAACCGGTAACCAGGTGCGTCTGCCGACTCACTTGCCTACCTGGCTGTTTCATCCATCTTTCACTCATTTACAATGGATCTTTTACGTTTTATAACCTGCGGCAGCGTCGATGATGGAAAAAGTACGCTCATTGGCCGACTGCTCTACGACTCCAAATCCATTCTGGCCGATCAGCTCGAAGCCATTGAACGAGCTACCAAAGGTCGCGACGATGGAACCGTTGACCTGGCCCTGCTGACCGATGGGCTACGCTCCGAGCGCGAACAGGGCATTACGATCGACGTTGCCTACCGGTATTTCCAGACGCCGAAACGGAAGTTTATCATCGTTGACGCCCCCGGGCATATCCAGTATACGCGCAACATGGTAACGGGTGCCTCGAACTGTCAGCTGGCTATTGTGCTGATCGATGCCCGGCAGGGTGTCGTTGAGCAAACCCGGCGTCATTCCCTGATTGCCAGTCTGCTGGGCATTCCACACATCGTGGTAGCCGTTAACAAGATGGACCTGGTGGGGCATTCGCAGAATGTTTTTTCGGATATATGCATTCAGTACGCCGAGCTGGCCCGGAATCTGAACGTCAGCCAGGTCACCTACATCCCCATCAGTGCGCTGAACGGCGATAACGTAGTTGACCGTTCAACGACGATGCCCTGGTACGATGGCCCAACGCTGCTCGATCATCTGGAAACCATCGAGGTAGATGAGGTAGCCAGTGCAGACGCAGGTGCAGCCGGTCGCTTTCCGGTGCAGTACGTAATCCGGCCCCAGACGAGCGAACTCCACGACTACCGGGGCTATGCCGGTAAAATTACCAGTGGGTTGTTTCGCACGGGCGACTCGATCACCGTACTCCCCTCCGGCGAAACCTCCACGATCGACGCCATTGAAATTGCCGGGCAGCACCTGACCGAAGCCACGGCTCCGCAGTCGGTGGTTCTTCACCTGGCCACGGACGTTGACATCAGCCGGGGCGACCTGCTGGTTCGCTCCGACGGCCTGCCACTCACCAGCCAAACGGTAGAAGCCATGCTCTGCTGGATGGATACCAAAGAACTTCGGGTAGGCAGTAAATACGTGTTGCAGGTTGGCACCGCCCGGACCCGATGCTCCGTACGGGAGATTGTACACCAGCTCAATGTAAACACCTACGAAAAAATAGAGGGCGTAGAAAGCCTGGCGCTCAATGACCTGGCCCGGGTTGTCTTACGCACCGCCCAGCCGGTAAGCTTTGATCCTTATCAACAGAACCGCGCCACCGGTGGTGCGATCCTGATCGATGAAACGAGCAACGTAACGGTAGGTGCGCTGATGCTGGTGGGCGAGGCATAACCCCGAAGTGATAGCCGGACCGTGCTACCAGAAGACGTATAATCTACTGATTAGCAACTTGCCTACAAAAATCAAAAACGCAGCGAGACGTCCGTTCTTTGACAGACGTCTCGCTGCGTTTTTGATTACGTTACCTTCCGATTTAATTGACCTGCCCAATCCGCAATTGACTACCGGTGCCGTATACCAGTTTCCGGGCGGTGTTGATACGAATACGCTGCGCATGACCGGTATAGCCTGCCGGTAAACTAACCACATGACTGACTTCAATCAGGTCGTTCGCCGTTGGCACCCGACCGCAGGACCAGACGGTAGGGTCGTTCCAGTCTCCATCTTTCACCGAGACCATACTCAGGCAGTTCGCTTCTCCCTGTAGCCGGTAATCTTCGGCTTCTCCGTAGTTATAGTTGCCACAACTGGCTGATGGGATCTGCCCATACACCAGTAGTACCCGCATGGTGAGCAGCCCCGGCCCGGTGTCGGACGCAATGCTGAAACTCCCGCTGAATGTCGTCTGCCCTACGGGCATCAGTTCAGTCATGGCATAGACGCGCTCGCCGGTTTCCAGCTGCCCGTTACGATTCAGATCGATCCAGACGGCCACGCCCTGCCCGGGGGCATACAGGTTGGATGCCGTTGTACCGGTAAATGTGTAGCTGTTTCCGGCTCCTACGGTAGCCGATACCGATGTAAACGAACCGTATCCCCCCGCCGAACATCCCGAGTTTAGACTCAGCGCCGTACTGCTCAGTATAAATGAGGTAATAGCGTCGCCATCGGTGCAGTTGGTAGCCGCTCCGAATACAGGACGGCAGTAGCCCGGTGTCGTGAAGCTGGTCAGGGAAGTGTACAACGAACCACCCTCAGCTGAACAGCGACTGCGTACCTGCCAGCTGTACGTGGTAGCCGACGTGAGGCCGGTTAGATTGTATGTGGTTGTCGTAATACCCGACTGTAACTGCCAGGCACCGTCTGGTTCTGTACGATAACGTACTTCGTAAGGCGCGTAGCCGCCGGTCCAGCTCAGCGTTGCCGATTGTTCGGTAAGGGCCGATGTCGTTGTGCTGACCGGACCGTTGGGACAAAGGCTAACGAAGAGCTGCCCCACCCAGGGCGATACATTACCACCACAGTCAGATCGTACCTGCCACTGATAAGCGGTTCCCTGCGAGAGACCGGTTAAGGAGTAGGTTGGGGTCGTAGTCGACGGTAGATTGATCCAGGTCGGGCTGTTCACGAGTTTGTAGCGGAGGGCGAAACCAGTAGCGCCACCGGCCGGCAACCACGAAAGAGAAGCTGTGGTTATACCCGGATTGACCGTCGGGTCGGTCGGTATCGCACACCCACCCGTCTGTACCGTAATCGAATAATCTTCAGCTTCGCCATAGGTGTAGTTGGCACAGGCTCCGGTAGCGCTGGCTATGCTGTTGGGTAAGACAATGATGCGCATGGCCAGTTGCCCGGCCGTTACACTGGATGGAATTGTCAGGCTCACTGAAAACTGGCTCGTCGACAGACCGGAAGCCACCCGCTCACCGATTTCAAAAACGCCATTACGGTTCGTATCGAGCCATACCGAAATGCCTTCCTGCTGGGTTGTGCTTAAAAAGGAACCGTTCAGATTACACACCTGCCCCGGAACAACGGTCAGCGATGAAGGCCTGTATTCGTTGTACCCGTTGGCTGCAGGCCCGGATTGCGTACTCAGCGTTTCTCCGTTCAGGAATACGGCGTTCAGCCCATCTGGTTCGGTTGTGCTGGCACCGTAACTGAAACCCGGCCGGCAGTAAAGAGTGCCTGTAGCGGTTACCGTTGCTACGGTACTCATTGCTCCTGTACTGGTATTGGAAGGCCTCACCCGGTAATAATACGTTTGACCGGTAGTTACCCGGGCATCGGCAAACACGCTCACATCGGGTGCTACACCACCAATGGCAATAAACGGTCCGGCGGCAGCGGTTGCCCGCTCTATAAAGTACCCCATTTCGTTACTGGCATTATCCTGCCAGCTGAGGGCAATAGCGCCTGAAAGACCAACCGACGCCTGAAGGTTCGTCACGGCCTGAACCGCGGTAGGCGGAAACGTCAGAGAGTAGGCTGTATGGGTTTCGCGCAGCGCCAGCGCTTCCTGAATCCGATCATACTGACCCGGCGTGAAATCATGCTTACACGGGAAATAGTAGGACATGATGTTGGTCATCAGCGGATTATAGGAGTCGCCATTACTGTCCAGGGTGGTGCCGGTATAGGTAAGGCACGAAGGAGTAGCGCTGTAGGCCGTGCTGGCGCCCGGCAGGCCGAACGGATCGGCGGGGGTATCACAAACAAAGTCGCCCGCTGTTGTGCAATTGGCCGGTAAACGGGGAGAAACCTCGTTTGGATTGCGGGTTACCCGCTCGGTAGCAATGGCGCGTTCAAATGTATGCAGCAGCCCAAAATTATGACCCAGCTCGTGCGGTATCAGCCGATTACCCAGGTCATTTTCTGTTTCTGGCCCACCAACCAGTATAAAGGACCGGGTTGTCTGCATCAGGTTTTCAGGGAAATAGGCATACCCGCCAATACCGTTACTGAAATCCTGCACGTAATACTGATTCAACGCATTGTTGACAGTGGTAGACCCGACCATGCCTTCTTCGTCAGTATAGTTGAACACCGCATAACGGGCGTCATCGTCGATGTAGTTGGGCGACGTACCGGCCAGATAAAACTGCAGCCCATACCCGTTTTGCAAATAGTACGAATTAGTCAGGGCAATTACATTGTTGAGTGCAGCCAGACTAAATCCCCCCGTACCGTTGCTACGCCGATAGATATGAGGCCGAATGGGGATATGGGTAATTGTGTTAGCGGCCGCGTTGGCTTGTTTTATACCCAGCGCCAGTTTAGATAACCGGTTCAATTCTGCTGTCCGGCCTTTTGCGGGCGTAACGGTGCCACATACGGCGGGCACGGGTATGGGCGCAGACGCCCCTGAAGGTTTCTGTGCCCATACCCGTGCTTCGCCAGCACTTAACAACACCAGTAAGAGGAATATCAGGCTATATAATTTTCTCATATAGTCGACACGTATACAGCAATAGTCATCATTGCCTCAGGAAATAACGAGAGTCGATCCAAGCTTTTAACCTAAATATAGAGTACGACAACGAAAAAGGTTGTATATTTATGAATATTAAAATATATATACTTATCAAGCTGATAATTTTCTATAATCATACATATGATACACTAACACTGCATTACGACAATATCTATATCCATAGAATTAAAAGTCTTTCAGAAGCTAAAAAAAGCGGCTTTGACAAAAAATGCCAAAGCCGCTTTACCGAATTGCGGGTCAGCTTTCACCTATTTTATATACAACCATTTATTGAACAGCGCTTTCTGGGCATCTGTCCGATTGGCGACTGGTTCCAGCCGATAGCTTACCAGCGGGTTTTGCGTAAGGGTTATCGACAACTTACGAACCAGACCAGCTCGGTTGACGAGTATGTCCAGCTTGTCGCCCACCCGACGGCCACTAATTAACCGCAGCAGATCATCACCCACCCGTACACTGTCAACAGCCAGCACTTCGTCTCCAACGTTCAGCCCATCCGTATAAGCGGCCGACCCACGTCTAACGCTCGAGATCACCACTTTGCCGTTTTGAACCGTAGTACCGGCACCCAGAAAACCGTCCTGCGTACGACCGGCTACGTTAGTCAGCTGCAGACCGACCGGAGCGAAATAAGCGTTGTAATCGATTGGATTGGTGCTATTGACTGCCGTACCGAAGAAATCGTCGAGTTTCCGACCGGCCATCTGTTCAGCTGCCTGCCGGAATTCAGCATCGGTGAACCCGCGCTTCTGCTTTTTGTAGTACTCGGTATAGAGCAGCCGCATCAGGTCATCCATGTTGCGCGCGCCGTTGCTGCCGGCCAGGATGGTCAGATTCAGCAGAGTTCCGAGCACCGATCCTTTACTATAGTACGAAATAGTCGTGTTGGCCGAATTCTCGTTCGGCCGGTATCCTTTAATCCAGGCGTCCCAGCTCGACTCTGATGCGGATTGTACACGGCTACCCGGCTGATTTTCGATCTGGGTGATATCATTGGCCACAATACCCAGATACGCTTCCGGACTGTGGAAGCCGGCCCGGCGCAGAATATAATCTTCGTAGAACGATGTACAGCCCTCCGACAACCAGAGCATGGTTGTATAATTCTCGTTGTCGTAGTCAAAGGGCCCCAGCGCGATCGGCCGAATTCGTTTTACGTTCCAGAGGTGGAAATACTCGTGGGCTACCAGCGTGAAGAATCCTTTGTAACTGGCTTCGGTGGCGTAGGCTGTCCGGTAGGTTTCGAGCGTAGTGGAGTTCAGGTGTTCCAGACCACCCCCGCCCTGCGGAATGTGATGGACAATGAATGTATAATCGGTACAGGGATGCTCGCCAACTACCGAGGCCGCGGTTTCGCAAACCCGGGTGTAATCTGCGGCCAGACGCTTCTCGTCATAGGTCACGTCGCCAAACATTGCCACCGTATGCGGAATACCGGAAGCGGTGAAAGAGAACGTTTTATGATTCCCGATCTCGATCGGCGAATCGACCAGCAGGTCATAATCGGCGGCTTCGTACGTATAGGGGGACCCGCTGATGGTCTTCAGTCCGGTAGCTACTTTCTTCCAGTCCTTATAGGGTTGTACCACCACGCGGTGCGGCTGATTTTTAAGGGCCTCCACGTACATAAACACACTGGCTGGCGTTACATAGCCGTGGTCAGCGTCAACGAAACTCGTCCGGACAGTTAGCTCGTTGGCATAGACCCGGTACTTAACCGTCAGGTTATCGTCTGTGGAGTAAACGCGCCAGGCATTTTTGCGGACCTTTTCGCTGCGAACAGGTTTCCCGGCGGCCGAAGCCGAAAAAGCCTCCACGTTTTTGGCGTACTCCCGAATCAGATACGAGCCGGGCGTCCAGACCGGCATTTTGATATCAACGTATCCATTCTTCCTGGCACTGGTGGCTGATGCGCTGTTTTTCAGCTGCATTTCTACCTCAAAGTAGTGGGTTTGGGGCTCTGGCATCGACAACACGTAGGAGATGCCAGGGGCCGGAGCCGGTAGATTTTCATCGGTAACGAAGCGTGGAACAGCAAGCGTTTGTAGAGAAGCGAAAAGTGTCCAGACAGTAAGTAAATAAAAGAGCCGGGCGTTTTTTTTCATACGGAAACGGGAATACCTTCGTTTTTTGTCCAGATTGAATTGAACTTTGTCATTTTGTCGGCGAAGTTACGACGTTCTGGGTGAAATAACCGTTACAAAACCCCTTGCCGGGAACATTAGACATACACGGAGCGCTCCCAATGATTCCTGCGGGCTGCGTCTTTCCGGGTACTAATTTTAGCAACAATCAACTATGCCCCATCATCCTTCCCAATCCCGTCAGCGCTGTCGACAACTCTGTCTGCTGACTTTTGGGCTGTTTACTACGCTGTCGGCGCTGGCCCAGCGAACCCAGAGTTACCAGGAACCCGATTACCATTACCGCAACGGTCTCGAACTTTTCGAACGCAGTAACTATGCCGCAGCCCGGTATGAGTTTCGGCAGTATCTCGAACCCCGCCGGGGCCAGGGCGCCAGTACGCTGCTCAACACCAACGATCAGAATGCCGTCGATGCCGAATACTACATCGCGCTGACCAGCTTGTATGTCGATGAGCCCGGTGCCGAACTGCTGGTCGATCGCTTCGTCAAAAACCATAGCGCCCATCCTAAAGCCAGTCAGCTCTACGGCGACCTCGGCTCCTATTATTTTGCCCGTGAAGATTACACCAAAGCCATTGGCTTTCTTGAGAAAGCGGTTGCTCAGGGTGGAAACAACAGCCGGTATAAATATCAGCTGGCGTTATCTTATTACAACACCCAGGATCTGCAGCGGGCATTGCCTTTGCTGAATGAGGTAAAACTCGACCCCAACTCGACCGACGCTCCCGCGGCTTCCTACTATGCCGGGGTTATCAACTTCCGGAATCGGAACTTCAACGAAGCCGTGGCCGATTTCCGGCGCGTTGAAACCAATCCGATCTATCAAAACCAGGTGCCTAACTGGATTGCGCAGGCTCTCTACCGACAACGCCGGTTCGACGACCTGCTGGCCTATACTGAGCCCCTGCTCCGGCGCTCAAACGGGGCGGGCCTGAGCGAAGTAGCGCTGTTTACGGCCGAAGTCTATTACCAGCAAAATCAGTTCGCGAAGGCTATCCCCTATTATAAGCAATACATAGCCGCTGCAGGAGCCAAAGCACCGGGGGCCGTACGGTTCCGTTACGGACAGTCGCTCTTCCGGACGGGGGCCTATCCTGATGCCATCACCCAGTTGAAATCGCTGGCAACGGGGAAAGACACAACCGCCCAGTATGCCGCCTATACCCTTGGGGTAAGCTATCTCCAGACACAGAATCCTACCTACGCCCTCAACGCCTTTGATCAGGCCGGACGGCTGTCGTTCAATCGGGATATTCAGGAAGAAGCGCGGTTCAATCATGCCAAGCTGCTCGTTGATCAGAACAACGGCGCCGATGCCGTAAAGGAACTCACAGCGTTCCTGAAACAGTATCCCGACAGCAAGTTTGAGAACGAAGCCAACGAGCTGGTGGGCGAAGCCTATTTCGCATCCAACAATTACCCGGCGGCTATCGCGTACATTGAAGGACTGAAACGCCGGACTCCCCGGATCAATACAACGTACCAGCGCCTGACCTATAATCAGGGTGTCAATGAGTTCAACGCCGAGCGGTACCCCCAGGCGGTAGCCAACCTCGACAAATCGCTCCGGTATCCGGTCGATAATGCGCTGCAGCAGGCGGCTCAGTTCTGGAAAGCGGAGGCCTATTCAGCGGGGAAACAATACGATACAGCGATTCCGTTATATGCCAGTATTGCCAAAGGAGCGGGTGAGTATGCGTCCAAAAGCCTGTATGCGCTGGGTTACGCCTATTACAATAAGAAAGACTACGCCCGGGCCCTACCCTACTTCCGTGACTTCGTGAGCCGGAAAGCCGACAATGACGAGCAGGCACAGGTACTGGACGCCACGATCCGGCTGGCCGACGCTTATTTTGCCGGCAAGCAGTACGAGAATGCCATGCGATATTACGATCAGGCCATCGCCCGTAACGCCCCGGACAAAGATTACGCGGCTTACCAGAAAGCAGTCATTCTCAGCTATGTAGGTCGGGATGCCGAAGCCAAGGCGCAGTTCGACCAGGTACAGCGTCAGTTTCCCAACTCGCGATTCGTTGACGAGAGCTTGTTCCAGACGGCCAACGTAGATTTTGAAAAAGGCGCCTATCAGGTAGCTATTCGTGGTTTCTCGAAGCTTATCGACGGTAAACCCAATAGCAAACTGGTGCCGGCTGCGCTCTTGAAACGGGCTATTGCTTACGGTAACCTGCAACAGTACGACCCCGCCGTAGCGGATTACAAACGAATTCTGGACAATTACGGCGACTCCGAGCAGGCTCAAAGTGCTTTACTGGGTATTCAGAATACGCTCAACGACGCCGGTCGACCCGAGGAGTTCTCGCAGGTGCTGGGGCAGTATAAAAAGAGCAACCCGGGGAGTACAGATGTGGAGCGGGTGCAGTTCGAAAACGCCCGTAACATATACGCCAACGAGAAATATGCGCAGGCTATCCAGTCGTTCATCGCGTTCCTGCAGGAGTACCCAGCCAGTCCTAACCTGAACGAAGCCCGGTATTATCTGGCCGAATCGTACCGGCAAACCGACGATGCAACCAACGCTCTGCGTTACTTTAACCAGATTATTACCGATAACCGGTCCAGCTTCCTGGTTCGGGCAGCCACCCGGGCGGCCGAGCTGGAGACCCAGCAGAAAAACTACCCGCGCGCTATTCGTAACTACCAGCTGATTATCAGCAAAGCCGACGATAAAGCCGCTCAGGTAACGGCCCAGCTGGGGCTGATGGATACGTACTTTGCCATGCCAAAGCCTGATTCAGCCGCTGCCATTGCCCGCGACGTCGTTACGGGCGGTAACGTTGTGCCGGGTGCGCAAAACCGGGCTCAGCTGATGCTTGGTAAAGTGGCGTTCGCCAAAGGCGACTACAAGACGGCCCAAACCGAACTGGATAAAACCATAGCCCTGGGCAAAGATGTCAACGGAGCTGAAGCGCTGTACTACCTCGGCGATATTCTCTATAAACAGAAGAAGTACAAAGAGTCCATTGCTTCGCTGCTGAAGTTCAACGAACAGTTTGGCGATTTTGAATACTGGAAAGGAAAAGCATTCATGCTGGTTGCCGATAACAATGTAGCCCTGGAAGAAACCGCTCAGGCCAAAGCCGTGCTCAACTCCATTATCGAAAACTCATCCGACCAAACCATCGTCGCTGAAGCCAAACAGAAACTAGCCACGCTCGACAGCAAAAATTAATGATGAACGAAGCAGCTAAACGAGGCATCGACCCAGGCCCTGCCCACGGTATCATTCATCGTTTAGCCTTGTCAGTTTATCGTGCATCCCTTATGACTGTACGTCCCTTACATACCCTCCCCCTGCTCTTCGTCTCTGCGGCCGTGTTAGCACAGCAGCCCCGGCCAACCCGACCCGTAAAGGAAGGCGAGATCGATAACCAGGAAATAACCGTAGAAAAAAGCCGGAAGATTGAGCTTCCTCCGGCCAACCGGCTCTTTAACAAAATTCCTTCGGTAAAGCCGTCTACCGAACAGCGTAAGCTGACGTACGAATTTGAAGATCGAAAACTGACCGTTGGCGATCCCCGGATCACACCCGGCGTGTTAGCCCCGGCCACTACCGCTCCTGACGAAAATCCGGCTTATGATAACTACGTAAAGCTGGGGGCCGGTAACTACAGCTCATTTTTTGGTGAAGGCTTCGTAGGGCTAAACAACCTGTCGAACCTGTCGCTCGAAGCCTCGGCCCGCCATTTGTCGTCCGGCATCGGCCCCGTCGACGGTAAAAATTCAGCGCAGGCCGATACCCGCCTGAACGTAACGGGCAAATACCTGACCGATGCGTTTAAGTTTCAGGCCGATCTGGGTTTCGACCGAAACGCCTACGGTTTTTATGGCTATAGCCGTGAGTACGCGGCCCGGCCCGACTTCAACCCGGACCGGATCCGGCAGCGACTGAATACACTCAACTTCCGGCTTGGTATCGAGAACGCCAATGCTGAGAATGCAATCGACTACTCGCTGAAAACCGGTATCACCTCCCTGCGCGACCGGTTCAACGCGGCTGAGACGGACTGGGGCACTAACTTCAACGCGTCGCTTGGTATTACAGACAACGTTTTTGCACTGGTGGCCGCTGACGCTTACGTGACCCAGCGTTCTGACGGCCCTATCGTCGACAACCGGAATCTGTTCCGGGTAAAGCCCACCTTTAAATACAGCTCGTCATTTCTGACCGTCACGGCGGGGATCAACGCCGTCAACGAGACCGATAAACGACAGTCGATCAACAGCACGCGGGCGTTTCCTGTCCTTGATATTGATGTTGTGCCAACGGGAAACATCCATTTCTTTGCCGGGGTCGACGGGGATATCAACCGAAATACCCTGCGCTCATTCCTGACCGAGAACCGATGGCTCGCTCCGGAAGTACTGCTGGCCAACACAGTTAAGTCACTGGACATTTACGGCGGCTCGAAGGGAAATCTGGGGGGAGGCTTCTCCTATGAAGGCAAGGTTTCCTATGCCAGCTACCGGAATTTCTCTACCTTCAACAACAGCATTCCCGACACTACCAAATTCTTTATTCTCTACGATGGTGGAGTGTCGAGAGTACTGACCATTTCGGCTCAACTGGCCTATGCCCAGAAAGACAAGTTCCGCTCGTCGCTTCGGGGCGATTTCTTTCGCTACGGTCTTGAGCGGCTCGACGAAGCCTGGGGCCGCCCGCGCGTTGCCGCTACCTGGACTAACTCCTACGTGCTGAACAAAAAATTATTTATCACGGCCGACCTGTATTTCTACGAAGGGATCAAGAATAAAAACTTCACCTCTAACCTTACCTACACGCTCAAACCGATCTATGATGCCAACGTCAAGATCGATTATTTCCTGGGTAAGCAGGTTTCGGCTTTTGTCGCGTTAAATAATATCTTTGGCCAGCAGTACCAGCGATATTTGTATTATCAGGTACAAGGCCTTAACTTTCTCGGAGGAATCAGTTATTCGTTCTAATCCTGCCCCTGACACTATGGCATCCGTTAATGAGTACCTCAAAAAGCTTCTTTATCAGTACGACTGTGTGGTTGTACCTGAACTGGGAGCCTTTCTGACCCATTACCAACCAGCCTCATTTACGGAAGAGAGTGGTCTGTTTTTACCTCCCCGCAAGCGGGTTGCTTTCAACGAAGCACTTCGTCTGGACGATGGTATTCTGGCCAACTACATCATGCTCCACGAGCCGGTTACTCGTGAACTGGCCCAACGCCATATCAGTCAGTTTGTTAGCGAGCTGCGCAGTCAGGTCGAGTTAACCGACCGGTTCGAACTGGACGGTATTGGGTCATTCAGTCATAATGACGAGGGCCGGTTACAGTTTGAACCAAACCTGCGCCATAACTTCTTCGGCGAAGCGTACGGAATGAGTGCCATCTCGGCAACAGCCATCAATCGTCAACTCCAGCCCCAGCCGTCCATCGAAGCGGTTCCGGTTACGGCTGCCGGGCCCGTTCTCGTTCGCGATGAAGAGGCTACCCTGACGCCCCTGCGCCCGGCCCGCCCCTACTGGCGCATTGCAGCAGCCACGCTACTGGTCGGCTCGTTAGGACTCGTTAGTTATTTCTCGGTCATCAAGCCAGGTCAGCCTCAGCAAAGTAGCGTTGACCCGGCCAATCTGTTCCGCATCCCTGACAACTGGTTTTCCAAATCAGCCCCCAATACTGAGTCTTCTAAAGTAGTTGTTGTAGAGAAAGCCGTTCCGAACCCATCAGCAACAGCCGCAAAACCTGAAGTGAACCTGCCAGCCGATGTAGCCCCTGTGGCGAAGCCGGTCGCCAAAGCGGAACCTGCTACACAGCCAGCTGCCACGCCTACGGTTAGTAAACAGCCTGTCGAGGTAGCTGCTAAGCCGGTTCGTACAGGTCCGCACTTCACCGTCATTGCCGGTAGCTTTGCCAGCAAACGGAATGCGCTTCGGCTTCGTCGTCAGTTACGCAAAGCCGGGTATGTAGACGCTTTCATCATTATGCCTGCCGCTAAAGGCCAGCTTTATAAAGTGGCAGCCTCGGGTTCTGCCGATCGGGCCGAAGCAGTAGCCAGCGCTACCGCTATTACGGAACTGGCCGGTACCACCGCCTGGATCTTGAAAAATTAACAGTACATACCCCCTAACAAAAAGAGAGAAATTCCTGCGAATTTCTCTCTTTTTGTTAGGGGCAACTCTAATTGATTTTCAGTAAAAGCAACAATGCCTTCGTCCCGGACGAAGGCATTGTTGCTTTTGTTACGCTAGCTCGTAACTAGCCAAGATACGTTTTCAGCGCCTTTGAACGCGATGTATGACGTAACCGGCGAATCGCTTTCTCTTTAATCTGACGAACCCGCTCCCGGGTCAGGTTGAACTTCTCGCCTATTTCTTCGAGCGTCATGGCATGCTCACCATTGAGTCCAAAGTAAAGCGTAATCACATCCGCTTCGCGCTGGGTCAGTGTCGAAAGAGCCCGTTGCACTTCTTTCCGGAGCGAATCGTTGATCAGGCCCGAATCAGGCTTGTCTTCGCCATCGTTCTCAAGTACGTCGAGCAGGCTGTTTTCTTCACCCTGTACAAACGGCGCATCCATCGATACATGACGACCTGATATCTTCAGGGTGTCAACTACCTCGGCGGCCGAAATCTCCAGCACAGCTGCCAGCTCTTCGGGCGACGGCTCACGCTCAAACTTCTGCTCGAGGTCAGAGAACGTTTTCGAGATTTTGTTCAGCGAACCGACCCGGTTCAGCGGCAACCGGACAATCCGGGACTGTTCGGCCAGCGCCTGCAGAATAGACTGACGGATCCACCAAACCGCGTAGGAAATAAACTTGAACCCTCGTGTTTCGTCGAAACGCTGGGCAGCTTTGATAAGTCCTAAATTACCTTCGTTAATCAGATCGCCCAGCGAAAGTCCCTGGTTCTGATATTGCTTAGCCACCGACACCACAAAGCGTAGGTTGGCTTTCGTCAGTCGTTCGAGCGAAAGTTGGTCTCCCTCGCGAATCTTCTGGGCCAGCGTTACCTCCTCGTCGGGTGTAAGCAGGTCTACTTTACCAATTTCCTGCAAGTACTTGTCTAACGACTGGCTCTCGCGGTTGGTAATCTGTTTTGAAATTTTTAGCTGTCTCATGATACGTTGCCCGGGTGGGGTGACTGTATAACGCAAACGTACGACGCTGCATTACACAAAAAAGTAACAAAGGCTTACGCGTTTTTGTTCTCCGGCTTGGGCAGCAAAACTTTACGCGACAGACGATATTTTCCGGTCTTTTTATCTACGTCAATCAGTTTTACCGTCACTTCTTCACCAACCTGCAGTACACCGTCCATCGTTTCCAGACGCTCCCACTTGATCTCAGAAATGTGCAATAATCCGTCCTTGCCCGGCATAAACTCGACAAAGGCGCCGAAGGGCTGGATGGTTTTTACTTTACCGACATACGTTTCGCCCACTTCCGGTACGGCTACAATGCCTTTCACCCGTGAAACAGCCCGGTCCATACTTTCTTTGTTGGTAGCAAAGATGCTCACCCAACCAGCATTGTCGTGCTCATCGATGTTCACCACAGCACCCGAATCTTTCTGGATATCCTGAACGACCTTACCACCTGGTCCGATAACGGCGCCAATCTGATTCGTTTCAATCTTGATCACTACGGCCCGTGGCGCGTGTGGTTTCAGATCGGCCCGAACTTCGGTGATGCCTTTCTTCATCTCGCCCAGGATATGCAGACGGCCAGCACGGGCCTGCTCCAGAGCCTGAGCCAGCACTTCGTACGAAAGACCATCTACCTTCAGGTCCATCTGGCAGGCAACGATGCCTTTCTCAGTACCTGTCACTTTAAAGTCCATATCCCCAAGGTGATCTTCATCACCCAGAATATCGGACAACACGGCGTATTTTTCACCGTCCGAGATCAGCCCCATGGCAATACCAGCGACAGGTGCCTTGATCTTGATGCCGGCATCCATCAGCGCCATGGTACCCGCGCAAACGGTTGCCATGGATGACGACCCGTTCGACTCCAGGATATCTGATACAATCCGGATTGTATACGGGTTATCCGCTTCGGGTGGCAGCACTTTTTTCAGCGAGCGGTGGGCCAGATTACCATGGCCGATTTCCCGACGTCCAGCACCCCGGTTAGGTTTCACCTCACCGGTTGAGAAGCCAGGAAAGTTATAGTGAAGCAGGAATTTGCTGTAACCCTGGTGCATCGCCTGATCAACGATCTGCTCATCTACTTTGGTACCGAGCGTTACCGTCGTCAACGATTGAGTTTCTCCGCGGGTAAACAGCGCCGAACCGTGTGGCCCGGGCAGGTAACCAGCTTCCGCTGAAATAGCCCGGATTTCGTCGAGACGGCGACCGTCCAGCCGGGTGCGCTCGTCGAGCACCAGCCGACGTGACGCTTCCCAGACCAAATCGCTGAAATAGGTTTTCACCAGCGAAACGTTTACCTCGCTGCCTTCGGGGAAGGTGGCCAGATACTCGTCACGAACGTCGCGGAACCCTTCGCTTCGGCTCTTTTTATTGGGATTCTGACGGCGGGCTACTTCGTATATTTTGTCGTAGCAATACGCCCGAACGGCCGCACGGAGTTCTTCGTCGTGGGTTTCGTGGCTATACTGCCGTTTTTCGGTCTTGCCAACTTTGGTTTGCAGTTCGAGCTGCGCCTGGCATTGTACTTTAATGGCTTCGTGGGCCGCTTTCAGCGCTTCAACCACTTCGGCTTCTGAGCATTCGCTCATTTCGCCTTCTACCATACATATGTCTTTTGCCGTTGCGGCTACGATCAGATCGATAGTTGCCCGCGAGAGATCGGCCGTTTTTGGATTAATCCGGTACTCGCCATCGATTTTGGCAACGCGTACTTCGGAGATCGGACCGTTAAAGGGGATGTCGGATACCGCCAGGGCCGACGAAGCGGCCAGGGCCGCCAGGGCGTCGGGTTGAACTTCCGGATCGGCCGAGATCAGGGTGATCATCACCTGGGTATCGGCATGGTAATCTTCGGGGAAGATTGGACGCAACGCCCGGTCAACCAACCGGCTGATCAGGATTTCATGGTCGCCCAGGCGGCCTTCCCGGCGCTGGAAGCTTCCCGGAATCCGGCCAGCCGACGCAAATTTCTCTTGATAATCAACGGATAAAGGCAGAAAGTCAACGCCTTCTTTAGCATCTTTACTGGATACGACCGTGGCCAACAGCATGGTGTCGCCTAGTCGTACAACCACCGCGCCGTCGGCCTGTCGGGCCAGTTTACCGGTTTCGATGGTGATTTCCCGCCCGTCGGGCAGCGCAACGGATTGCGTGGTGATTTGAAACATACAACAGATTTTGGATACGCCCTCTTACAGCTTTACAGACAACAAACTTCTCACCGCAGCAATCATCGCATCAGTAAGTAAACAACAAAAATGAGGGAATCTACTCGACCGGACTTGGTTGTTGAGCAGATTCCCTTCATCAGTGGCCTTGAATTATTTCCGGAGACCCAGAGCAGCCAGAATAGCCCGGTAACGGGTGATGTCTTTTTTCATCAGGTAGTTCAGCAGACGCCGGCGTTTACCTACTAATTTCAAAAGACCCAGTTGGGTGCCGTAATCGTGCTTGTGAACTTTCAGGTGCTCGGTCAAATGACTGATCCGGTACGTAAACAGCGCGATCTGGGATTCGGCCGACCCGGTGTCCGTTGCACTTTTGGCAAAGCCCGAGGTGGAGAAAATCTCCTGTTTCTTTTCGGTCGTTAAATACATCTTCAGACAGCTAATTATAATTGAAAAAATGAATTTGGGTGCAAAGATAGGAAAAAACCGGGAAGCCTCCTGTAAATTATGACCAGAAATGTTATGAATTGTCACAAAACAGGCTTCGCTTTATGACATGCCTCCGGTAACGGCCTGCTGGCGTCGTTGGGCCCATTTCTGTTTCAGCCGCCCCCAGGCAATGATGTATACATCTTTATCGAATAGACGCGAATCGTAGCGGGCGCGTTGCATCAAAAATAACCCAATTGGAAACAAAACCAGGTTAGCCAGCCACGCGCCGATTGGTACCCATATTAATCCGTCTTTCGCGTATTTATCGCCCGCAATGGTCAATACGTACAGGAAGATAAAAAAGACAATGGCGATCAGTACCGGTAGTCCAAAGCCACCTTTTTTAATGATGGCCCCCATGGATGCGCCAATCAGGAACATGACGAAGATAGAGATAGCCTGGGTGAATTTATGGTGGCTTTCGAGCTGGTATTTCCAGACGCTCTTCTCTTTTTCGGCCAGGTAGGATACGTTCGATGTCGCATAGTTCAGAACGTTCTGGGCCTGGCTGAGCGCTGTCTGGGCAAAATCGGGCCGGGTAGCATCCTGCTTTCTGAGCAGCGAGTCGACCCATTTACCGTCTTTTGCTTTTTGAAATTTAGCGGCTTCGTCGGCTTTGAATTGATAGCTATAATACTGACGTGATGTACTGGCCACGCTCAAACTCGTGTTCTTGTAATCTTTTCGGAGCGAATCGGTCAGACTGGCCAGCTCACTCAGGTTTTTCATATACTCGTGATATTCGAACTGGTTTTCGTCCGTGCGCTTGATACCGAACGATTCCAGGCTGATCACAAGCCGATAGTTTTTAAATCCATTTCTGACAAACTGAGCCCCTTTGCTGGTTCCGTCGCTGGCATAGCTCACCGTATTGTTGTCGGTATACTCCTGATAGTCGTTGCCATTGAAAAGTTCGAAAACGAGGTAGGTCCGGTCTTTGTCGGTATACATTCGACCGGAATCGGCCAGAATGATCTCCCGATTGCCGGTCTCCATACCGTTTGTTGCCTGTTTGTAAATCACGAGGCCCTTAAGCAGGTCACCCGTTGTGCTCTCTTTACTGGCTTTGACCTTCTTATCAACTTTAATGCTGTAGCCGGGCAGGTCGTTGTAAAAAATACCCTCCTTCAGGTTCAGCGTTGCTTTAGCCGTTTTAATGTCGTAGAGCAGACTGTACCCTTTCAGGTTGGCCCAGGGCGAAACCACATTGTTGAACCAGAATGAGAACACGCTGATGAAGATGGCCACGATCAGCAGGGGGCGCATGGCCCGGGTGAGCGAAATACCCGCACTTTTGAGCGCGGTCAGCTCGAAAAACTCGCCCAGGTTGCCGAAGGTCATCAGGGAAGATAGCAACACGGCCAGCGGCAGGGCGGTCGGAACGGTCAGCAGGGCAAAGTAGAACAGTAACCGGCCAAACGTGGCCATGTCAAGGTCTTTGGAAACAAACTCGTCGATGTAGAACATCAGCAGTCGCATCAGGAATATGAAGATGACGACGCCGAGAGTCAGGAAGAATGGCCCCCAAAAAGAGCCGAGTACCAGTTTATCTATCTTTTTCATTCGAATGAATAATGCATAAGAGAAGGTGTGAGATGTCGGTATATATCCAACGAGCAACTACACCGTATCCATTATCCATTAAGCATTTTTAACTACCGACAATCTCTTTGAGCTTATCCATTAAACCATCCCAGAGGTCTTTCAGTTCGTCTTCGTCGGTGGTGCTGGAGTAGTCTGTAACGCGCAGAAACGTAGATTGAGTCAGCTCCGACTGGTCGACACGGAAGTCGACGTAGTTGTTGTCGGATCCGTTTTCGGCAGTGTCGAGAAATTCGAATCGCACACCCTTGTTCTGGCGCATGGATACCTGCCGGGCAATATGGCTTTCGTTATCCCACTGAAAATCGAAGCGCTGTTCGGGCAGGGTATTCACTTTACTGGCAAACCACTGCGACAACCCGGAGGCTGTACTGATATAGGGGAACAGCATTTTGGGAGACGCCCGGAGCTCGTATTCCGCAACAAATTTTAATTTCTCCATAGTTGGTAATGATCAAGGGGGGACCCCGGCAAAGGTAAACGAAATTTTTTGCGAAAGTCAACGCGCACTTTTGGGGAACGCTGATTTTTTCCTTACTTTTGTGCCATCAAGACGGCGGGGTAGCTCAGATGGTTAGAGCGTAGGATTCATAACCCTAAGGTCGGCAGTTCGATCCTGCTCCCCGCTACCTGTAATTTTGCTCCAGACCCGCCCAGCAGCGGGTTTTGGCGTTTTTAGTAGGGCCCTCTGCGCCCTGAGCAGCGCTTACCGTTCCTTCGCGCGACCTGTCTATACTGCTCTTCTGACTCATTCACCCCGTATCCGATACATACGTCCTGGCTAGATCACAAGCCAACCGGTAACGGGCGCGTTTATACGGTAATGCCTCATCCAAACGTCCAGCTCCCAGCTCCGCTTTCCGGCATTCACTGTGCTAGTATAGTATTTAAAGCCTATATATATCAAAAAAACATAAACCTCAGGGGTACACTCATTAACCTGCGGAGCTTTGTTCCTATGGACTGGCAGCGCTTTGGCTGCTGGTCTCCCGTTTTATCGCATTATCAAACCAACCCAATACAGACCCGTTTATCCGGAATATAGTCACAAGAATTGATTACGATGAAAACACTCACGTTTAAAACGAATATTAGCGATCATGAGGGGGTAGCGGCCGTTACGCCATTCCGGATCACCTGCTAACCGTTCAGACGGTCGACAACCGCGTGAGCCAAACCGTTGTCGAAGCTGTTGAGCAAGCTGGCTACCAGGCTGAATCTATATAACTTTTACCTGTCACTGATAACGTTATGAAAAAGAACCCAGACATTGACCGTCGCAACGATGTGCGTCCGTCAGAAGGCGAGCACAAATACGGGGATGTACCGTTTGCCGATCCGGTCAACAAGAAATACCCCATCGACACTCCCGATCACGTTCGGGCTGCCTGGTCTTACATCAACCATAAAGACAATGCGGCCAGGTACGATGCCGACGACCTACAGATTATTAAGGATCGTATTAAACAGGCTGCCCACCAACAGGGGGTTCAGATTCAGTCTGACTGATTCCAGTCAGCAGTTGCTGTCAGACTGCGGTTTTACTTTTGCCAGACCGTTTTTCGAAGGCCAACAGACCCGCCTATCGAATTGGTGTATAGCTCGCCTATGTCGGCAGCCACAGCCGCGGTCAGCGTCATCCCACCCATCCAGGAAACCGGGGTTTGGAGCTGCAGCAGCGACGACCACTGGGAAGGCGTACCAGGAAGAGGCTCACCAGGTACACCGTAGTTCTGGCTATACGACACCTTGGCCAGACAGCTTATGCGCTGCGCCAGGGTAGCGCTCAGGCCAACGTGTGCCATCTGCAGGCGGTTGTTGTTTATGGTCCACTGTGTGTTGTTCTGCAGGTCTGGACTGAGATCCTGTTTGCGGGTAATGAACGGCGTACCAATTACCCGGTCGTTATACGTCCAGCCCTCGGCATACTGTCCATTATTGAAGTAGTTATCCGCTCCCTTCGTATGGGTATTGGCCTGGTAAAAACTGGGACCACTCTGATGCAGGGTAGACAGAAATTCAACCAGCACCGCATCAATATGAAAGTCGGCCGACCCATGCTTCTGCGGGCGGATACGCAATCCGCTCAACCCATCTGGAACGTTCTGGAGAAGCATACCCGATGCGTCGTCGAAACTGTGCTGGTGATAGAGCATCAGGTGAACCGAGGCCAGCCTAAGTTCCATGCCCAGATCGATGCTGCCGACATGGTTACCATACAGATTGACATAGTCGAAGGAAGTAACCCGAGGGTTGTTTAACCCGCCCGTGCGAATGGCAAAAAGTACGTTTGGAAAGTCGCGCAACTGTCCGGGCAACTGCCCATTCACCGCATAATGGTAGTCGAGATAATCAGAATGCCCGCCCCACTGAACGCTGTGATTTATGCCCCCGTACACCCGTATGGCCGATGTCGGTTTACCAACTCGCAAAATGATCGATTTCTGATGGAGAAATGAATGTTGCATGTAGTCGGTATTGGCAAATAGCCCGTGGGCTATGAACGCATTGATGGCCAGCCATTGCCGCCGACCCAGCGGGGCAAACCCCCGGGTTCCGAACTGGATTTTTGGCAGCGGCAAGGCGTTTCCTGACCAGGCGTACGATCCGGAAGACAGCGTTGTATCTACTAACCCGATCACCTCACGCCGACGACCTGCGGTAAGCTGGATCTGACGGTGGGTCAGACTCACGAAGTATTCAGGCGCCAGTAGTTGATTGTCCCGACCGGCATTCCCAACCAGTTCGGCTCCATAACTCACCGTCCAGGGCTTTCGGGCCGTTTGTTTCGTCGTATCCGTCAGCAGTATGCGTCCGCGAATACCTGCCCGCCCGGTTACTGCCGGTGCCGACAGCGGTATAGTGCCAAACTGGTTGGCCCGAAGCCAAAAAGGTGTTCGCGCGCTCGACGCTGCCATACCGCCGACTTCCACATACCCCTCATGCGGGGCTGGAAGCTGGGCGTAAGCCGTCAAGCCTGTCAGAAATAAGATAATATTTACGTAGTACAAGTGTTTCATATCTACAAAATAATCACTTATCCTGTAGACTATACCTAGATATTTATTAAAAGTAGATACTACCGATTCAGGGCCCGATTTTGTCAGTTCATCCTTATTTATCTACTGATTAACATCGCCCTGGTTGAGGGGCCATTTAGTCACGTTTAGCTTTGTTCTACCACCTGCTGGTTGAACTGCTTTCTCATGAAAAAAATAGTCTTCGGGCTCCTCCTGCTAGGGAGCCATATAAGCAATGCCCAGTATGATCCGCTGGGTGCGATAACGAGCTGGGTCGACGGATACGTCGTCAGCCATCAGGGCGATACACTGGCCGGTCAGGTTCGCGTGGGGTCAGTCGTCAACGGCTCGCCAACGGGTATAGTCATTCGGCTTGCCGGCGACAAAAGAGTAAAAATGAGCGGGGATGAACTCCGTACACTGGTTCAGCAGATTCCTGACTTCGCCTATGTGACGGGGAGTATTCCGCGAGACCGGAAAACGATTGTGTTTGAGCGTGTGCCGAATCCTCGTCGTGGTGGCAAGCCCATGTTACTGGAAAGACTGACGCCAGCGGGCGGACCACTGGCGCTTTACTTCGACGTATCGGGCTGGAAGCGGACCATCGAGTATTCGTTTGGCAACTTTACCCTCAGCCACCGCCGGGATCTTAGCTATGTTGTCGTGAAAAACGGACAGTCCCCTCTGATTGCCCGGCCAGGCAGTCTGGAAGCGGTACATGACGCTATTTTCGGTGATTGTTCTGAGTTCATCCGAAATTACCCCGTAGCGACCCGCCGGGATTGGGATCGGTTTGGTGAGATGGTGGTCGCGTATAACCAGCTTTGTGCACTCCCTTATTAACAGACCCAAGTCCTGTTAACAGCAGCAGGCCACTACCCTGGGGTAGTGGCCTGCTGCTGTTAACGCGAGTCGTCCATTCGGCTTACTGAATGGTGACCGAGAAGTCGGTATCCAGATCAGACGAACCTGGCTGGGGGGTGCCGTTCTTTACGTTAGGCTGGTGCCGCAACACGACCTTCAGTTTTCCACTGCCGGCAGCCCCGGTTCGTATCTGCGTGGCTAACCCAATAGGATAAGGTCCCGGCGCGGGGTTGGTATCCCGATCGGTAGCCGTTACGGTCACGGATGCGGGCGAGCCCGTAGTTGGTGTGAACGTATACACCACGAGGTGTTCATTGGCCTCTTCGGCCACTTCGGCCGATACGTCGAGCGTGGGCGTTTTTGTTTTATCCAGCAGGGATAAAACCCCCGTATAGGTTGTATTGGGCCGAAGCGTCAGGGTAGCCCGGCTGAAATCAGCGTTCGTGTTCAGGTTCTCGACCGTTGCAGTCACGGTTTGAACGGGAGTAGTCTGGCTGGTAAGCGTCAGCGTAGCCGTGGTGATCGCTTCGTTATCGTCGGTTGGGGTCGGGTTTTCTTCATCGTTGTTACAGGCAGCAACCAGCAGAGCCATGGGTAACAGGAAGAGGAGCGATTGACGGAACATGTTCATTGGTAGTTAACGATTTATGTGAAACATCAGGTTGAAAAAGCAGACCATAAAGCCGAAGCGACTAACTACGACCAAAGGCTAAAGGCAGTCTAAGCTTAAGCCAGATGGCCCGGCCCGGCTCGTCGGTGAAGTAGCGAAACCGGTCCAGGTAGTCGCGGTAAGCCCGGTTCAGCAGATTGGTTCCGGTTAAAATGACACCCAGCGGTTGGGTGCCTATCCGATACGTGAAGCCCATTTCGGCCCCGAACAGGGTATAGGCGGGCGGGGGCGGAGCAAAATCGCCGGTAAAAATGAGCTGCCCTCCCTCCTGCCGCTGCGATACCGCCGGCGCTCGGTTTTGCCGGGCCACATACTGGCTGCTGACACTGACGTACATACTTGAGAACCGGTTGGCATCCTTTAGCTCATAGCGCAGGCTATTGTCAGTTCGGTTCGGTGGAATGTACACCAGGTACTCATGTGCCCCCCGGGTAGCCGGGTCCGTTGAACGGGCGTAGGCCAGCAGCAACGACGTTTTCGACGTAAGCGCCAGACGGTCAACGATTTTGTAGCGAATCGTAGCGTCTACCCCCCGGAAGGTTGCCTGAACGGCCGTGTAGGTATACGCCGGAAAGGCCCCCCGTTGCCGGACAATAGGTACGGAGTCAGGTTTCAAATAAATGAAGTTGTCGATCCGGTTGTTGTACAGGCCCAGATCCAGGTAAAGTCGTTTGCTGGTATATTCCAGCGAGAACGTAGCGTTATAGGCCTGCTCGGCCCGAAGGTTGGGGTTACCCCGCTCGTAGGCCACGGCGCTCTGGTGCAAGCCGTTCGAGTACAGATCGTTGACGTTGGGAGCCCGCCAGGCCGTGCTGAGATTACCTGCCAGCGATAGCCGCTGGTTCAGCTGGTAGGTGGCACCAACCGAGCCACTACCGTTCTGCCACTGACGGGTTGTGTTGGTAACGGTACTGGTTTGCTCGTTGAGGAAGAAGGCACGCAACCAGCGGTAGTCGTACCGGACGCCGGCCTCCAGGGTCCAGCGGTCGTTTGCGTAGCGCTCAATGGCGAACAGACCGGCACCGTAGTTTCGGTAGTTCGGGATCAGAAACAGAAACTGCCGAACGTTGCCCTGCGTGATCCCGTTAAAACCGGCACTCCCCGACAGGGTACCTCCGTTAGCCAGCTTAACTGGCTTCCGCTCCCAGATCAGATCGGCGGTCTGGCTAACCAGCTTCAGGTATAGTTCGGGGTCGGTAGCCCGGCTGAAGGACAAAAAATCGTATTCGCGTCGTATGTTCTGCTGCCGGGCGTAGGTAAATGTCAGCGTGCCCCATCGGTCGGACCGCACAAACGTCCGAAACTTCAGCAGTTCGTGCTGGACCTGCTGGTAGGGTCGGCTCAGGTCGTACGAAAAACCAGGCTGGCGTAAGGGTTCGGGGCGGGCTATAGCCGCGTAAAAATCGGCCAGACTGCCCACCTGTGCGCCCGTAAACAAGCCTACTTTGGTAGTAAAAAGACTGTAATACAGGTCAGTCCCAACGGTACTCCCGCTCGGGAGATTCCGGCTATAGCTTAGCTGCCCGGAGCCGTTGGTCTCGTGGTAACTGCTGTTGTCGAGGTAATAGTTGGGGGTCCGGGCGTAGCCTACCCGTTTTATGGTTCCCTGTAACCGCCAGCTCAACCCATTGAGTTTGCCCCCAAAGGCCTGCTCAACAAACCCCGACAGGGTACCCTGCCGACCATTTGTACCGCCAACGGCATTCAGTTCAGCCCCAAAACCAGGCTTGACGGGCATGGGCCGGGGCTCGACCAAAATGACCCCACCAATGGCGTCGGAGCCATACCGTATACTGGCCGCTCCTTTAATGACCGTTATGCGGGATGCCAGAAACGGGTCGATCTGCGGAGCGTGTTCACTACCCCACTGCTGATCTTCCTGACGAATACCGTTATTCAGGGTTATGATCCGGTTGCTGTATAAACCATGAATAACCGGCTTTGCAATGGAGGGGCCTGTCTGCACCGTATACAAACCCGGCAACGTTTTGAGGCTCTCGCCCAACGACTGACCGCGGGTGGCTTCCAGCGCGTTTCCGCTCAACGAAGTTTGGACCTGAAGCAACTGCTGCGCTTCGGATCGGTACTCGGTCACAACAACTTCCTGTAATGTGCGGCTATCCGGAGCGAGCTGTACCGTAGGGAGCGTTGTAAGCGTATCCGCCCCGATCGTTATCCGCTGCTCCAGCTTCTGGTAGCTGACAAACTGGTAGTCGATCGTATACTGACCAGCACAGACGGCGGCCACCCGAAACATTCCGTTTGTATCGGCTACGGCACCAGTGCCCAGCTCACGAATGTAGACCGTAGCCCCCGGAAGCGGCTGGTGGCTGGCCTGGTCCAGAATCCGCCCACTCAATACAGCCGTGCAGGACGTCTGTGCCTGAGCCAGAGATACTGTACATATCCCCATCAGCACACTTACCATTCGACTTACTGTCCGCCCTGCACTCATCTGTTATTGAAACTGGCAGGCGCAAGGCTGAGTACAACTCACCTCTACTCCTGCAACATAGTTGCAAATATAACAGATAAAGCGAGTGATTGTTAGTGCAGCACCGTAAATACGAGTTCCCGGAGAATATCGCCTTCGGTAAGGGTGGGCGCGTCGATCCCTTTACTCTGCGCATCGGCTCGTCGGATGGCGTGTATAATGTCTGCCACTTTAGCCAGCGGGAACGTACGGGCGGCCGACAGATAATCTTTGACGAAGAACGGGTTAACGCCCAGCACCGAGGCCAGTCCTTTCTCGGACTGGTCGGGTGAGGCCTGCACCAGTACTACCTTGCTGAAATAGCCAAACAGCTGCGCCAGAATAACAACCAGTGGATTATCTTTCGGGTTACGGGCAAAGTAATCGACAATCCGGTTGGCTTTTACGACGTCTCGCTGCACGAGGGCCTTCTGCAGTTCGAAAACATTGTATTCTTTGCTGATTCCGACCAGCCGCTCTACCGTTGCCGCTGAGATCTCCTCGCCAACGTGCAGATTGATGAGTATTTTATCGATTTCGCTGGCGAGTCGCTTGAGGTCGTTACCAATGTGATCGGCCAGTAACTGACAGGCTTTCGGGCTTACTTTCGTACCCTGCTCCCGGCAATACTCCCCAATCCAGTCAGGCACTTTGTTATCATACAGCTTCTTGACACCCAGCAGCTTTCCCTTGGTCCCGAACGCTTTCACCCACGACTTCCGCTCGTCGAGCCCTGGTTTACCGTCCTCTTTGGTATAGCAGAGCATCAGAATCGTACTGGCCAGCGGATTGAGCGCGTAATCTTCGAGCAGGGTCTGCGCCGATTTATCGCCGATACCGGCCATCTGCTGGGCTTCTTTGACAAGTACCAGCTGGCGTTCGGCCATGAAGGGGTAACGCCGGGCGTAGTTGAGCACAGCGCCCACATCGGTATCCTTCCCAAAAAGCACGAACTGATTGAAACCGCGTTCCGCTACCGGTACGGCTACTTTTTCGAGCTCCTCAGCAATTCGGTCGATATAATAGGGCTCGTCGCCATGAACGAGGTAAACAGGAGCAATTCGCTTGTTGCGAATATCTTTCAGGAGGGTATCAACTGCAGCAATCAAGACGTACCAGGAGATTATACAGGCGGGGTCGCGGGCAGAACGAAGGCCAGCCTCCCCTACGACAAATGCCGATGGTGAACAACAAAAGTAACGATTTTCGGCCTTTGCCAGCCCGCGACGCCGTTTGGACTACGAACGCCAGGTCGGCTCAGGTCGTTTCGGCCAGCTGCCTTTTAACCCGCCCGACCTCGGCCGTCAACTGTGGCCAGTAGTGCATGAACCGGGTTTCGATCTCAACGTAATACGTTTGCAGGTCTTCGACAGCCGTCTCGAGGCCCGACGGAAACGCCGTTCGGCGCGAAATACCCGTTAGCGACCGGTTAATGCCGTCGAGCGTCTGGTAATGCGTCAGCCAGTCGTATCGAATCATGGCGTCGAGCATCCGCAGAGCGGTAGCCGGGAAATTGGTCGTGTGCCGAAGCAGCGTCTGGTAAAAATCGGTCGTGAAGGCGGACAGCGACTGACCCGTAAGTTCCTGGAAGCGCACCGCCAGAAAATGATCAAAAAAAACGTCGACAGCCGCCCCGGCGTATTTGTGACAGCGTGGATGCAGGATATCGCGCACGGCGGCTACGTCGGTATGGGTATCCGTAAACAGGTCGATGGCCCGATGCAGCCGCACCCCCGCTATCTCGCCCGGCAGCAGATGATGGCGGAGCCCGGCCGGATCACCCTTGATAAAATCGCCAATAAAGTTACCAACGATGAGTCCTGTGTCCTGACCCGACAGGTAGGCATGTGCCAGAATATTCATAATACGGGCGCCGAGACCGCTTTTTTAGGAATGGGCGGCTCAGACTGGATGTCAAACCCCGGACTCGGCACGTAGCGCTCAACCGTGACACCGAATCGGCGCAAAAAGTCGACGCCTTCGTCCGAGCCAATGCCTTTGTATTCGGCATAGGAATGCAGGAAAACAACCCTTGCTATTTTCATACTGTAGATGATACGGGCGCAGGCAATACAGGGCGACAGGGTCACGTAGATAGTGGCACCTTCAACTTCTGAGCCGTTCTTGGCTGCGTACAGAATGGCATTTTCTTCGGCATGCAACGCCAGCGAACACGAGCCTTTCGAGTCGCGGGGGCAACCCGTTTCGGGAAACTCGTCGTCGCAATTATGGGTACCGGCGGGGGGGCCATTGTATCCGATGGATATGATGCGGGTATCGCGGGTCAGAACGGCCCCGACCTGGGCTTTGATGCAATGAGAACGCTTGGCCAGGTTAACGGCCAGTTCCATAAAAATATCGTCGAAACGAGGGCGAGACATGAATAATTTATAATGCGTATGACAACCACATGACAGAGCCGAACCGACTACCAGATCAGGCACTATAGCAATTTAGGCGTTTTTAACAATCGAATACGTAATGGCGAAGGTTTTCTGTCTGTCCAACGATGCGAGCCGTACTTTAGTCTGCGTTGAATCAAAGCCAGTATCCGCGTTCAGAAATAAGTCATCTCCTCATAAGTCGGCAGCCCCTAGCATCTGGCAGAGCAACTCAAACCAGGAGTCAATATCAAACAAATCGCTATGGTCGTCAGGTATAAGCAAGAGGCAAGGTGGGCGGCCAAAACGGTTTTTTGCTCCCTGTAGATGCAAGTTATATTAACACAAAACCTATCCAATATGGGGGTGTTTTGGTGCCAAAATCATCCCCGATGGTCAGGAACTTGTTCGGTGCTGGTTGGCGAGTCGACCCGACGCAACCGGACAAATTCAGCAGGTTTGACGATCAGAGGCACCTGCTCAGTAGCTACGTTCTGGGTGTCTAGTCCATATGCTCGCTCATCGGCTACGCTAATACTTTTCAAGGCGAAGTAGCTGTTCATGATAAACGTATCGAGCGAATTGAGATCGTTATCATAGGACAAAAACCGATTGATAACGATAAAGCGAAAGTCACCGATGGCGTTGGCTTTTGCGTGCAGCGGCTGGTAGTTGGGTCGAAGCGTAATTTCTCGGCAACGCACCAGCTCCTCAACAACTTTGCGGAATAACAAGTTGATGCGGGGCTGTACCCGGAACCCCAGCCGGAAAGTTATACGGACCACTTCTTCTGGCTCTAAAATATCTAAGCTATACTCGGTCGTATACGGTTCGTCCATTAAGTCAACGTGGATTAGCCAGTACACATCAGCGCGTTTAGGCTGACCTTCCAGCACAGAACTAATAATACTCTCTTCCACCTGCGCTGGCTGATCAGATGCAGTCAGGTAAACAAGATTCGTGGCATATTTCGGTACAGACTCGTCGTTGCTGAGCTGTTTTAGGATGGGCAGATGATCGCGTAGGCTGACGTAGCGGGTTAGTCGGCGTTTGATGCGACTGCCATAGTACCACACCAGCATCACCGTAGTCATGATGAAACCCAGCAGGAGCGACACCCAGCCACCGTGGGTAAACTTTCGCAGGTTGGCTACCAGAAATGCGCTCTCGATAACCAGAAAAACCAGCAACAGCGCCCCTACCCAGAAGAGGCTGACGTGACGGCTGTAAAGGTACATAGCCAGCAATACGGTTGTCATCAGCATTGTTAGATTGACCGACAGTCCAAAAGCCGCTTCCATGTTTTTTGATTCGCGAAAGTACAGTACGACCGCAAAACAGCCTGCCATCAGCAGCCAGTTGAACGCCGGTATGTACACCTGCCCCCGCGCATCGGAAGGAAATACGATCCGTAGCTTAGGCAACAGCGTCAGTCGGAAAGCTTCCGACACCAATGTGAACGTGCCACTAATCAGCGCCTGGGAGGCAATAATTGTTGCCAGTGTGGCAATACCGATACTAGGTAACATAAACCAGTCGGGTACTAATCCGAAAAACGGGCTTTGATTACCCAATGGCTGACCAGTATGGTCGAGCAGCCAGGCTGCCTGCCCTAAATAGCAGAGTATTAGACAAAGTTTGACATAAACCCAGGACACCTGCACATTTCGCCGACCCACATGGCCCATGTCGGAATAAAGCGCTTCAGCACCTGTTGAGCAGAGAAACACCCCACCCAGCAGCCAGAAACCTTCAGGATAGTGGACAATCAATTCGTAGGCATAGTAGGGATTAAGGGCGCGAACAACCGCAGGATTCTGGACAATGTGCACCACTCCTAACAGGCCAATCATTGTAAACCAGACGGTCATGATCGGCCCAAAGGCATTACCCAGCCGGTTTGTGCCAGCCTGCTGCACCAGAAACAACCCCAACAGAACCGCCAGTACGATCGGGACCGTAGGCAGGTCAGGATAAATCGGCAACAACCCTTCAATGGCAGACGATACCGAAATGGGTGGGGTGATGATGCTATCAGCAATGAGAAAGCTCCCCCCCGCAATAGCGGGAAATAGGAGCCATCTGGCGTATCGCCTGATTAGGGCGTAAAGCGAAAAAATCCCACCCTCCCCATTATTGTCGGCTCGTAAGGTAATCAGCACGTATTTTAGAGTGGTCTGAAATGTCAACGTCCAGAAAATGGCCGATGCCCCTCCCAGCGCCAGGGTTTCAGTCACACTTCGGTCTTCAATTATGGCGCGGTACGTGTAAAGTGGCGATGTACCGATATCGCCAAAAACAATACCGACCGCTACAAGTAAACCTGCGGTTGTCAGTTTGTCTAAATGTTGGGTAGACTTTGTCATGACATAAATGAATAGTGACCCTACGAATGATTGGTTGTTGACGGGCTCGATTCAGGGATTCCGCAAGAATAGGACAGGTAATTGAAAATAAAAAGCAACAGTTTCTGTTACGGCACAATCCAATCCAATTTGGCTATTACGCTGCGAAAATCCACCTAAGATAGTCAGCCAAGCTCGTGCCACTGGTAGGTCCATTGCGTTCAAGAGCCTTAAGGTTGCTTATAATATGCCGTTTAGCATTCCACCAAAAACTCTGGTAAACAGGGGTTTTTCTTGGGATCAATGGTAAGGTCAGCATGTACGCTCCGGGCACTTACTACAGAGCAGGTCACACTGTTCTTATTTTATATTAAGTACCAGACACAATTATTATAATTTCTTAATTTATGAGTAACGCCCACATAACGCATATCGCGTCTCTTTGCGGCAGGAAATATACCTGTCACTATGAACCGTTCATTATTCACATTCATCCTCCTGCTGTTGCTAACCGCCGTGGGCATTGGCAACATAACCGCGCAAACTACACAAACGTCTATCACTGGAACTGTACTCGAAAATGGCAAAACGCCCCTACCGGGAGCCACGGTTGTTGTGCGCAACGAAGCAACGGGCTTCTCCGTCGGTACCGTCACCAATGCTAAAGGCGAGTACCTGTTCAAAGAACTACCCCTCGGCGGCCCCTACACCGTCCGGGCTACTTTTGTCGGCTACGGCGAACAGCGACTAACGGGCTACATGCTAAATCAGGGCGATTTGGTTCGTATCAACCTCGACATGAAAGAAAGCGGTCAGGACCTGGCCGTGGTCGATGTAGTCGCTTCGGGGTTGAAAAACAAAATTGAGAACTTTGGCGCGGCCACGGACGTATCGGCCCGGGCCATCGCTACGCTGCCGGTGAATGGCCGGAACTTCACAACGCTAACAGACCTGTCGCCACTCGCGGGCCGGGGCGGCAACCTGTCGGGACAACTGGGTTCTTCGACCAACTTCACCATCGATGGCACGACGGCCAAAAACCCCACCTCGGCGGGTGCCTCGAACAGCCGCAGCGGTGGCCCATACACGATCTCGCTCGAAGCCGTACGGGAGTTCAAGGTGATTACGAACCAGTACGATGTAGTCTACGGCCGCGCCGGGGGCGGTATTGTGAGTGCCGTTACCAAAGCCGGTACCAACCAGCTTACGGGTAGCGTATTCAACTACACGCGCGCCAACCAGCTGGCCAGTCGATTCGATATTCGGGGGAACCGCCGGGATGTTCGGTTTTCAACAAATCAGTTTGGCTTCGCGCTGGGAGGGCCGATTATTAAAGACAAACTGCATTACTACGCCGTTTATGAACGGCAAATCGACTCGCGGCCGCTGTTTATCGCCGATATTCAGTCTCCCGCCGATGAGTTGCGTTTCAACGTGACTACTGCTACGCTCGACCGGTACGTGAACATTGCCCGCACTCGTTATGGCGTGGCCAATACTCCGCAGTACGGGCAATTTGACCGGGTACGCAATTCCAGCACAGGTTTTCTGCGGCTCGATTGGCAGATCGACAGCAAAAACCTGCTGACCGTTCGCAACAACTTTACCACCGACCGCAATAAGCTGGGTTTAGTCGACAATTCAGCCATCAACATTCTTGAGTCGACCGGCAATGACTATAACTGGGACAATAGCCTGCTGGCCACGCTTCGGTCGTCGGTCAGCCCGCGTATCACCAACGAGTTGAAGGTGCAGCACCTCCATACCTACCAGTTAAGCAGCCCCGGCGATCAGCTGCCTGAGCGTAACATTCCGCGCAACATTGTCGAGAACGTGCAATCGACCATTGGCGGATCCACCCGCGCCACCAATATTCAGATGGGCGGTCACCGCTTTGCGCAGGAAGGCTTCACCAACAACGTGGTGCAACTCATCAACAACCTGTATTACAACACCGACAGAGCGCAGTTTACGTTCGGTGTGGACCTGATGTACACCAACGCCCGCTCGGTATATGGCAGTGAAGTAAACGGACGTTTCCACTATACCAACGACGCAACCGGCTCGGCCCTCGACAACTTCGACCGGCTGCGGCCCTACCGCTACTTCCGCGAAGTGCCGCTCAAAGACGACTGGAGTGTGCGCGGGGGCATCTGGAACGCAGGTGTTTATGGCCAGATGGCGACCAAACTCGCGCCCGGCCTCGACATGACCGCCGGCCTGCGCTTCGATTACGCCCACTTCCCCAAAGCTTCGCTAAATCAGGCAGTGTTAGAGGATCTGGGCCTGCGGACCGACAACCGCCTGCGGACGTTCATGGCTCAGCCACGGTTGCAGTTTACCTGGGACGTGAATGAGCAGCGTCGTGACATTATCCGGCTGGGCGCGGGCGTGTTTGCCTCGGACATCAACAATTACATGCTCATCAATAACCTGACTTTCGATGGCTCGAACCTGGCCACCGTCGATGTGCGCGGGGCTGACGTGCCAGCACCAAATTTTGCGGCATACCGGCAGGATTACAACAGCATTCCGACGCTGGCGCAGTTTCAGTTGCCAACCATCAACCTGACCGGGGCCGATGCCCGCGTACCCGTACTTTACAAAGCCAACGTGTCGTACACGCGCTTCATCAACGACCGCCTGAAGGTGAGCCTGTCGGGCTTTATGTCGCTGGCCCGCAACAACTACACCTACGTGGACCGCAATATGCCCTCCGAGCCTTTCTTCCGACTCTCGAACGAAGGCAACCGGGGCGTGTTTGTGCCGCTGAACCGGATGCCTGCCAATGGCGCGGCCAACTGGCTCGACGGGCGCATCAGCAACCGCTTGGGTCGAGTACTGGAGCTAACGAGCGATGGCCGGGTGAATCAGTTTGCGGCTGTTGTAGACGCTACGTACCGCTACTTCCGTGATGGTGAAATTTCGGCAAGCTATACCTGGAGCGATGTGCGCGACAATACCTCCTATAACGGTAATGTAGCGAACACAGCTACGCTGGTGCAACCCGTGGTCGACGACCCGCGCAACCTGACCCGCATGACCTATTCCGACAACCAGTTCCGGCACAAGGTCGTGGTGTATGGCACGCTGCCCACGTTCTGGGGCATCACGGTGGGCGTTCGCTATTCAGGACTGGGCGGTACGCGCTACACCCTGCTGTCGGGCGTGAACAGCAACGGTGACTTTGTAGCGGGTCAGAACGACCTGGCGTTTATCTTCGACCGCAACAGCGCCGAAGTTCCCGAAAACATCCGTACGGGACTGCAAAACCTGCTTAACAGCCCTGATGCCAGTCAAAGTATAAAAGACTATATAACGACGTATTCGGGTCAGTTTGCTCCCCGGAACGGCGGCATCAATGCCTTTTACGGCATCTTTGACATCCGGGCAGCCAAGCGGTTCCGTATTTACAAAAACCACAACATCGAGTTTTCGGCCGATATTTTCAACTTTGCCAACATGCTCAAACGCGACTGGGGTGTAAACAAGTCACTGGGTTCGCAGGCCCTCTACGCCCCCAATGGCCGGGCGGCCACAGCTACCTCGCCAGCCGTACCAAATTTCGACGTAGCCAACGCGCGCTACAACTACCGCGTCAACGCAACCGGCATTCCCAACCCTACCAACGATCCTTTCCAGGTACAGGTGGGTGCGCGATATAATTTTTAGTGGGTAGCCCTTCGCGCGTCATTAGTCATTGGCTGTTTAAACTTCGTCAGTCATTAATTACCGGCAGGTATAGTAACTGGAAAATGAACAATGTCCAATGATGCACGAAGGGCCAATCACCAATGACGGGCGAAGCCCAACTAACTGATGACAAAATTTTTCATTTTTCTCCTTCTCCCAATTCTTACGTTCGCCCAGCCCAGGCTCGACCGCCAAGGTCACCGGGGGTGCCGGGGTCTTATGCCTGAAAACACGGTTGCGGCCATGAAAAAGGCCCTCGACCTCGGCGTAACCACACTCGAACTCGACATCGTCATCTCGAAAGACAAGCAGGTGGTCGTTTCGCATGATACCTACATGGTGTCGGACATTGCCACCAAACCCGACGGTTCGCCTGTAACAAAGTCCGAAGAAAAGTCGCTGAACCTGTACCAGATGACCTACGATGAGATTAAACGCTACGACGTGGGTCGCAAGCCGCACCCGCTCTTTCCGCAACAGCAGAAACAGGCCGCCTACAAACCGCTGCTTGGTGAGTTGATTGATTCGGTGGAGGTGTATGCCCGGGCGAAGGGGATGCCGCAGCCGCGCTACAACATCGAAATCAAATGCAGTCCACAAACCGACGGCACCTATCACCCGGCCCCAGCCGAGTTTGTGAAGCTGGCGATGGACGTGATTAACAGCCGGAAGCTGGGTAACCGGTTCAATATTCAGTCGTTCGATGTGCGGCCACTGCAGCTGCTGCATGAGCAACACCCCAATGTGGTACTGGCCCACCTGACGGCCAACCCCAAAACGCTGGCTGAGAACCTGCAAACGCTGGGTTTCAAACCGGCCATCTACAGCCCCTACTACAAAACCGTTACCGCCGAGTTAGTGAAAGCCTGCCACGAGCAGGGCCTGAAGATTATTCCGTGGACAGTAAACACCAAGCCTGAAATCGACGCGCTGACGGGGTTAGGCGTAGATGGCATCATTACGGATTACCCGAATTTGTTTTGAGTCGACAGGCAAAACTACCTGCCATTCCAAAAGCCAGCGCCTTGAAAAACGCTGGCTTTTTGTACCTATCGTGTGACCTGCCCTCTGGAAATCAATAGACCCTGTCGAAACCTCGGGGAAAACCAGGATTTGCTTGCTGCTCCGGTAGTTCTTTCGTCTACTGCCGGTGTTAACAAGACCCATCTGTAAGATAACCTTATCTGGATAACCTCTTTTCGTTATTAAGCATCGCCCATAACAACAAAGTCGCCAACAAACTGTCAGCGACCTTTTCCCGGAGCCGTTAGCTTTATACCGATGCAACCTGCTGCGACCGCAGCCATTCCGGTTTTGTGGTCCGGACGCGGGCTTTCAGCTCGTTCAGCATGGCGTACAGACCATAGTAAGTCCGGTTTACATACAGACCGTCCTGCGAGCCACGGACCACTTTCGACGAACGAAGCTCTTCGAGTTTCGATAGTTCGTCGGCAAAGGCGTATACTTTATTGAAGTACGCATCATCACCAAAATCGAATTCATCGACGGCAAAAGGCGCGCCCAGCATTTCGATCATCTGCACGAACAGATCCGAGAAAAACCGACGGTCTTTGGGCGAGTCCTGAGCCACCAGAAACTCCAGATTGGTAAAGATCTGCTCGGTCAGTGCCTGGTCTTTGATGGTATCGGGGTTGATCAGCCGGAAATAATTATCGTAGTAGTAGTCTGGGATGACCTTTACGCAGCCAAAGTCGATCACTCCCAGCGTGCCATCGGCCCGCATCAGGAAGTTGCCGGGATGCGGATCGGCATGCACCTGCCGGAGCGTATGGATCTGGTGATCGTAGAAATCCCACAAGAGCTGCCCGATGCGGTCTCTGGCCTCCTGCGAGGGTTTGGTAGCCAGAAACTCTTTCAGGTGTTGCCCGTCCAACCAGTCCATGGTCAGAATCCGCTTGCTCGATAACTCGGGGTAGTAGGTCGGGAATACCAGTCCGTCGATGTGAGCGCAGGCTTCCGAAATTTCGATGCTCCGTCGCAGCTCCAGGTCGTAGTCCGTTTCTTCGAGGAGTTTGCTTTCCACCTCGCCCATGTACCGGTCAATCTGCCGCTCATCGAGGTTCAGCAGCCGAACGGCCAGCGGCTTGGCAATTTTAAGATCCGAACTAACCGAATCGGCCACGCCCGGATACTGAACCTTTACGGCCAGTTTCTTACCCGCTTTCCAGGCCTGGTGGACCTGCCCGATACTGGCGGCATTGACCGAGTTGATATCGAATTTGTCGAACAGTTCGTCGGGCGATTTGCCGAAATAAGTCCGGAAGGTCTTCACCACCAGCGGTCCCGACAAAGGGGGAGCCGAGTACTGGGCCATGGTGAACTTATCGGAATAGGCCACCGGCAGCAGGCCCCGGTCCATACTAAGCATCTGCGCCATTTTCAGGGCCGATCCTTTCAGTTCACTCAGCGCGTCGTAGATATCGGCCGCATTATCCTTGTGCAGCTCTTCTTTCGACAGCTCCGGATCGAGTAGTTTTTTGCTGTAATGCTTAATGTAATTGCCACCGACCTTCACGCCTGCTTTTACAAACTGACTGGCGCGGGCAACTTTGGTCGTCGGAACGGAGTTCTGAGTTTTCATGCGCTCAAAGAGCGAAAACATGAACGAGCAAAAGAGTACCTGCCACACAGGCTCTCCTCACCTCGCCCACCCCTTCACTCATTTATTTTGATAGATAAACTTGGCAAAATCGAATAGAGTATCCAGTGGAGAACGGCCAATCAGGTCGAAAGCGGTGTTGACGGCTTTCTCGATGGCAGTATCGGTTTTTTCGAAATTCCGGCTCACGTCGCGCACCCAAAAGTCGAGCAGAAACAGCGTCTGTGACCAGAGGGCGTTGGGGTAGCGGTCCGTCACAAACGGACGAGGCTCCACCTCCTTACTTTCACGCCCCTCGGCCAGCAGGTCGCGGGCGTAGTCAAAGAAGGCTTCGCGAAACGGCTGCAGTACGCGGCTGCTGGTCTTTAGCTGACTGCTCCGCATACGGGCTTTGGCAATCGGCGATGCGGCCGCGCCTTCTTCCCGCAACCGGGTATAGCTGTAGGTGACGAAACTACGCTGTGCTTTCAACAGCTCGATCCAGGTGTAGTAAAAGGCCAGCAGCTTTTCCCGAACCGAGTAACCCTGATAGGTATCATCGGCCTCGACAGTAGCCTTTGCATCCTGAAAAAATGCCAGCCAAACGTCGGCTTCGATGGCGTCGAACGATGCGTAATAGTTGTAAAAATCGGCTTCGGCCAGTTTCAGTTTTTTAGCAAACTGGAAGACGGAGGTGGGTTGTTTTCCGTTTTCAAGAACGTACTCGGTGTACGCCTTACGGATTTTTTCTAGCGTTTCCATATACTTAGCTAACGGTCTGTACGACTGAAAAGTTTTACGATTACGGGGCCGTATTTCAACTCATCTTTAGTCCGTTTCTGATGCGTTCAGCCTAATTTTACCGTACTTCGCACTCTCATTTCGGTAAGAACTAAACAGCAATCGATTTATGAACCCAACGGCACGTTTTTTCACTGCCCTGGTGGCCCTGAACTGCCTCTTCATTAGCGCCGGCTATAGTCAGTATTACCCCGGTTCTGGTTACGGCATGGGTCGGGGTGGTATGGGTCGGGGCATGACGCCCCAGGCCAGCGGCCCCTCGCGGCCCCAGATCCCGAACATTGCGGGCGATATAGCCAATAAGGAAACCAAATGGCTGAAAGAGAATCTGGGCCTCGACAAAGAACAGGCCAAGGCCGTCAAGAAGCTCAACAATGAGTACGCCGATATTCAGCAGGACGCCATCAAGGATATTGTTGGCACGGGAACCCAGCCGACTGCAGACACCCGAAAGCAGATCCAGGACATGATGCTGATGCTGAACGAGGAGAAAGAAGATAAGCTCAAAGGCTTACTGACGCCCGAACAGTGGACAACCTATCAGGCTAAAAAAGAATCGATGCAGAAAGAGGTCGGCGGTTTCCGGCCACCGGCCCCCAAAAGTACAGCCGTCCGACCCGACTCAACCGGGTCGCCCAGGCAGTAACCCTACTTTAACTCGGCCACATAGGCCCCCATTTGCCGGACCGAGTAACAGACAAGCCCCCGTTGATCCGCTTCGGCCAGCAGCCGATCGGTCAGCGGGGTTTTGTTGGAGTCATCGAAAATAATATGCCGGGCTACTATCCTACCTTTCAGGTCGTCCCAGTGCTGCAGTGCATTCCGGCGGATGATACAATAGTCGACGACGGCTGGTAACCGCCAGTGCGTGTACCTATTGAGTTTGTTGACCAGCATAATGGTTTTTCCCTGCCAGACGCACAGCATATAATCCCGATGTCGGTAAAAGGTCCGAATCGGCGAATCAGCCAGCGCGGAATCACCGGACTGACGCAGGTCGAGCAGGCTAAGCTGACCGATGCCCCACTGCCCAAAGGTATTTTTCAGGTAAAAGTCATACGACCGGGTATCTGAAGTATCCAGATCGGTCAGGAGCAGGCTTTTGTGGCCGGCGGTCAGGCTTACGGCCGTACGGTGCGGCAGAAAATGAACCGCCAGCGTCTGCTGATGCCGTTGTTCATACTCATCCCAGACGATCAGGACGCCCAGCAGAAAAGCAGCCAGGCAGGTGACCCAGGCATACTCACGCTGCCGGGTCAGCACCAGGGCCACCGCCCCGAGTATGACCGCGTAGGTAAGCAACATCCCGCCTGCTGACAGCCAGAGTCCATCCCAGACAGCGCCGGGCAACGTACCGGTCTGCACCACCACCCAGTTAAGTAGCCAGGCCGTTTTCTGAAGCAACCAGCCCAGCAGATCGTTCAGATACGGTACCCAGCCCAACGCCAGTGTAGCCATGGCCAGGGGCAGTAGCAAAAACGACAAGCCCATAACGGCCGGGTTAGCCAGCAGAAAGTAGGTCGGAAACTGATGAAAATAGAATACCCCCAGCGGAAAGGTAATCAGCTGGGCTACCAGCGCTACCGCCGTCAGCTCCCACAATTTATTCAGGAACCGATACCGGAACGTAAGCGCCTGCGACAGCGTAGACTGCCAGGAACCGATACCCGCTACGGCCAGGTTAGACAGCTGGAAGCCCGCCGAAAACAGGGCGTACGGGTCAAAACAAAGAATGAAAAACGCCGATGCCCCCATGGTGTTCAGCAACTGCTGCTGACGGCCGAGGGCATTGGCTACGATCAGCATCGAGAACATACCGGCCGAGCGCAGAACCGGGGGCGACAGGCCGGTTACGAGGGCGTAGAACCACAGGATAATCAGCTGCACAACCGCCATGATGAGTTTACCGCGGGGGCGCCTGATGAGAAAGCTGAGCAGGTAGGTCAGCACCGTAAACAGAATCCCGACATGCAGACCCGATACCGACAGAATATGCACTGCCCCGGCGGCCGAATAGGCTCGATATAGCGCCGGATCCAGATCGTCACGTACCCCTAGGATCATGGCATTTACGATGCTGTATTCATCCCGATTCCCGACCTGCCGGGTAATGAGTGCATCGGCCAGTCGGTTTATCGACATGGCCCAGGTTGTGATGCGGTATGGTGGATCGTACCCGATCAACTGCCGCTGGAACGGTCGCAGATACTGCTGATGGTAGATATTTCGGTAGTGCAGATACCTTTTGTAATCGAACTCGCCCGGATTCAGTGGCGGGTCGATGGAGCGGGGCGAGCCACTAACCAGCCACAACTCCCCGTACCGGGGAATCTGACCAATGGCTTTATCGATGTACACGATGACGCGTCCGCTAAGCGGATGCCAGGCAGTAGCCAGATGATCCGTGTTGGAGCCGGTTTGCCAGCGGCCTTGGCGAATGGCCAGTTCAACCCGGTAGGTTTTCGCCCGCTCTTCGGGCTGGGCCGTCACTACCCCCGTATAGGCCTGCAAGGTGTCTGTCAGGTGAAGCAGGTTGTCGGGCCGGTTGCTGGCTGTACGCTCGTAGGTCAGGCACCAGCCGGCCGCCAACAGCAGCAGCAGTCCGCCCAGCCCCTGCACGGCCGCTAGGGGTTTGACTACCTGGTTTCTGTACCGAATAAAATAGCCGATGAAGAAGCCCAGGCCGAGTACTGCAGCGCCTGCGGGTATCCAGATCAGGCCGGGCCATTGTCCGTACAATACGATCCCGGCTGCCAGCGCGGCCGCATACCGAACGAACGGATACCCTTTCATTGCTTCGAGTAAGCAGAACCCGGCAGTACCATCTTATAATGCTGAATACCGGCTTCCTCAAACATGGGGCCCACCGGAACGAAGCCAAAACCCGCGTAGAGCGGCATAGCCGACAACTGAGCATGCAGATAGATGCTTTCGATAGGTTCGGGCTGCTGGCTGAAGACATCGTCGAGAACGGCCTGCACGAGCGCTTTTCCTACGCCCTGTTGCCGAAACTCTTTCAGCACGGCAAACCGCTCCATCTTAACGCCATACGAGGTGCGACGCCAGCGCGCCGTACCGCCCGGCACCCCATCGATTCGGGCCAGAAAATGGCGGCTTGACTCTTCATATTCATCGTACTCTTCCCGGGCAGAAACGCGCTGTTCTTCGACAAAAACTGTTCGTCGAATGGCAAAGGCAGTATCGAGATCAGCCGGGCTGGAAATAGGCAGAACTTGTATCATAGCAGCAATATATAGGTCGCGGGCCGATGGGCCAGACCTTTTTTATTGTAACAGCAGGCGTTTGCTCACTATTTCATCGGCGGTTTTGACGCGCACAATGTACATGCCGGACTTGAGACCACTCACCGGCAGCGATACCAGCGTACTGGGCGAGTCAGTGTAATTTACGTTACGAACGTGCTTGCCAGTGGCGTCGAACAGATCGACCGAAAAAGACTGTATTCCTTTCAGCCGCACTTCAACGGCCGGGTCGCTCTGGGTCGGATTCGGATACACCGTAACGGCCAGTGATTCAGATTCGGTAATGGGCGAATTGGCCGCCCGGATCAGGCGGGCCCGCCGGGGACTAAGGGCCAGCACGGTACGCATTCGGGCTACCTGACCAACCGTGAACAGGTTCATACAGGCATCGGGCGAGTAATCCAGGTAGTTCTCGGTCTGGTCGCGGGTGGGTCCCCGGCCCGTGCAGTTCGAAAACGTTTCGCGGCATTGCCGGGTCTGGTTGGGGGCCAGTGTGGGGGGCGTATCACCCACGTAATCTTCGGCGCAGCCATTCCCGTCGCCCCAGGTATGAATCAACCCCAGCCAGTGCCCTATTTCGTGCGTAGCAGTCCGACCGAGCGAGTAAGTCGGGTCACGAACCGAACCGAGCTGGCGCCCAAAGTAGCGGTAGTCGATAATCGACCCATCCGTAAATTCACTCGCGTCGAAGGGCAACCCGCTGAGCGTATCCGCCGAGGTCGGAAACTGCGTATACCCCAGGTACGAGTTCACCCGGGTAACCCAGATATTCAGGTATCGATCGCTGGGCCAGTAGGCAATCTGCGAAAGCAGAATATCATCACCCGACCCGTCGGCAACGCTGAACGAGGTCTTCTGCGGATAATAATGCCGTGTTATGCCATTTGTCGGATTGCCGCTGGGGTCGGTCGTAGCCAGGAAAAACTCGATCTTCGCATCGGCGCCTATCGGGTTGGTGTTGAAGCCGTTGGTGCCCGATTTGCGTCGGTAATCTTCGTTCAGCACCTGAATCTGCGAGACGATCTGCTCGTCAGAAATATTGACATTCGTTGGCCCGCCAATCTCATTCGAAGCGGTGCTGTGAACGACATGTACCACGACCGGAATCCGGAAAACCTGATCATCGGCCGCAGCCCGCAGCATTCGTCCGTTCGCAGCCGCCTGCTCGAGCTGGCGGTTCAATTCGTTGAGCTGCCGGAGCCGGCCGGGGTGGCGCTGCTGTAGTATTCGTTCATGTTCAACCACCCCGCAGCGATTGGGCGCCGGCTCTTCGGCCAGGGGTGTGGCTGGTACCTGAGCCTGCCCGGATACAGCCAGTAAACACACAAAAGAACCGGTCAGCCAAAGCCGCCCGGTTCTCCACATGCCTGATTGGCAGTTATTGCCCAGCTTTATCATATGCTGTAATAATTTCCCGAACGAGCCGGTGCCGTACCACGTCGCGGCCATCCAGTTCAACGAAGGCGATACCCTTGATGTTTTTTAAGATATCGACCGACTCGATTAGTCCTGACTTCTGCTTATTGGGCAAGTCGATCTGCGACCGGTCGCCGGTGATGATGGCTTTTGAGGTTGGGCCCATCCGCGTCAGAAACATCTTCATCTGCATCGACGTTGTGTTTTGCGCTTCGTCAAGCAGAATGAAGGCATTATTCAGCGTTCGCCCCCGCATGTAGGCCAGCGGAGCAATTTCGATGATCCGGTTCTCTTCGTAAAATTTCAGCTTTTCGGCCGGAATCATATCGTCGAGCGCATCATAGATCGGACGCAGGTACGGGTCGATTTTCTCCTTCAGGTCGCCCGGCAGAAAGCCCAGATTTTCACCGGCTTCTACGGCCGGCCGGGTGATGATAATTTTCTTAACTTCCTTGTTCTTGAGCGCCCGTACCGCAATAGCCACCGCCGTATAGGTCTTACCCGTACCGGCTGGCCCAATGGCAAACACCAGATCGTGTTTCTCGGCGGCCTCTACCAGTCGTTTCTGGTTGTCGGTACGCGCCCGAACCACCACGCCTTTGTTCCCATATACGATGACTTCATCATCGTCGGGCACTACTGGTGCGCTGGCTCCACTAACGGGCTGGCCGCTATGGCTGATGTAATTCTGAACGTTCTCGTGGGTGATTTTGCCGTATTTCTGGTAATGTTCCATGAGCGAATCCAGAATAGTACTGATACGGCTGATTTCGGGCGTTGTGCCTTTTATGCGAATTTCGTTTCCGCGCGAAATGATTTTGCTCATCGGGAAGGCCGCAGCCACTTCCCGGATGTTGTGGTTCTCTACGCCCAGAAAGTCGATGAGCGAGATGTTGTCGAGGGTGATAACTTTTTCGACCAAACGATGAATAGGATTAGCGTGTGATTCCGAAAAGTAAGCGATTTCTTCCCCTATACAACAACTTTTTGCAAAAAATTATTCGCTTGCCCAGCAATCTTATCTGCCCTGTGTTTTTTGAACAAAAAAGCCTTTTTGTTGAAATAATTTGCTATTTATCTGATCATCAACGACCTTTCCCTGTCAAAGATCCTATACGCCCAGAGGCTCTGCCAGCGTTGCAAAAAAACACCAACTTTTTTTTCGTACAGTAGCGTCAACATTACCAGAATGTTACGCGTTGTTTTTTAGCTGACAGGCCTATACGCGTATACGATTGGATTTGCCTTGTGGGTACATGTTTGCGTAAACTTGCAGTACGTCATGGAGAATAACGCACGCCCAAACCAACATCTTAGAAAGCCGTCAGCCTTTGCCGGTGGCCGTCAGCAGGCCGGAAACGCCTGGCTGGATACCGGTCTCGGCAAACTCCCCCCTCAAGCGCTCGATCTGGAAGAGGCCGTACTCGGGGCGCTCATGATCGAGAAAGACGCGCTCTCCTCCGTTGTTGATATCCTGAAGCCCGAAACGTTTTACAAGGAGGCTCACCAGCGTATATACAATGCCATACTGACGTTGTTTGGCAACTCCGACCCGATCGATCTGCTGACGGTTACGCAGCAGCTGCGGAAGACAGGCGAGATTGAACTGGTAGGCGGGGGCGGCTTCGTATCGGAGCTGACGTTCCGGGTCAACTCGGCCGCCAATATCGAGTACCACGCCCGGATTATTTCGGAGCAGGCCCTGAAACGGGCGCTGATTGCCATGTCGTCGACGATTCTGCGCGACGCGTATGAGGACACGACCGACGTATTCGAACTCCTCGACCGTACGGAACAATCGCTCTTCAAGATTTCGGAATCGAACATCAAGAAGAACTACGCCGACATGAGTACCATCGTTCGGATGGCCCTGAACGAACTGGAAACCAAGAAAAACCAGGAAGGTCTGACCGGCGTTCCGTCGGGCTTTACCAACCTCGACCGCGTTACGTCGGGCTGGCAACCTACCGAACTCATTATTCTGGCGGCCCGGCCTGCCATGGGTAAAACCGCTTTTGTGGTGAGTGCCCTGCGCAATGCCGCCGTCGACCACGGTAAACCGGTAGCCATCTTCTCGCTGGAGATGTCGTCGGTACAGCTGGTTAACCGACTTATCTCGGCCGAAGCCGAGATCGATTCCGAGAAAATCCGGAAAGGGACGCTCGCTCCGCACGAGTGGACCCAGCTGCACCACAAAATTCAGCGGCTGACCGAGGCTCCTATCTTTATTGATGATACGCCGGCTTTGTCGATCCTGGAACTACGGGCCAAGTGCAGACGTCTGAAAGCCCAGCACGACATTCAGATGGTCGTTATCGACTACCTCCAGCTGATGTCGGGCGATACGAGCGGTCGCGGGGGTGGTAACCGCGAACAGGAAATTGCGTCGATTTCGCGGGCGTTGAAGAATCTGGCCAAGGAACTCAACGTTCCGGTTATTGCGCTTTCGCAGCTGAGCCGGGCCGTTGAAACCCGCGGTGGCGATAAAAAACCACAGCTGTCTGACCTTCGTGAATCAGGATCTATTGAGCAGGATGCAGACATGGTATGCTTCCTGTACCGACCCGAGTATTACAACATCACGGCCGACGAAAACGGAAACTCTACCCAGGGCATCGGCGAAGTAATCATTGCCAAAAACCGAAGCGGTTCGCTCGACACGATTCAACTTCGATTCATCAATAAATACACCAAATTCTGCGATCTCGATACGTATTTCGAGCCCGTTCAGGCGCAGGGCTTTGCCCCTGAGGTAAACGGACTGAGCAGTTTCGACGCACCCGGAATGCCCCCTGCCGGCGGCAGCGTCTTCAAGAGCAAGGCGAACAATCTCTCCAACTTCGGCAACGCCGACCCCAGCCAGGAGACCCCATTCTAAGACTGGTATCGCTCCCAACTCTAACTCATTCCGCAGTTTGACGGAGCTGGCTATTCTCAGGCCAGCATCGGGACGTTGCTCTACTCCTGATAAATAGGTACAAGCGTTGATCGAAGTACTTACGCATCCATCCGCCAATCGAGGTCAGACCTGGATTGGCGGATGGCCATATTCCCTTTCTACTACAACACCGCGACTTTTGGCTACATCCGTTTTTTGACTGCTGCAGACTTTTGCAATAACAAAAAACGGAAACAATGAACCTGGCAAACAGCACCATTCTGATTACAGGCGGAACCAGCGGTATCGGTTTAGCGCTTGTCAAACAACTTACTCAACAGGGAGCCACCCTCATCGTTACAGGCCGCAGTCTGGACGCCCTCCAGAAAACCAGGGAGCAATTCCCGGCTGTTCACGTCCTGCAAAGCGATGTGAGTAAACCGACGGATATCGAACAGCTCTACAAAGCCGTCACCCAACAGTTTCCGGCGTTGAACATGATCATCAACAATGCCGGACTGATGCGACAGCTCGATTTGCAGGATACGAGCCATGATCTGGATAGCATAGTCCGCGAAATCAGCACCAACCTGTCCGGTACCATCCAGATGGTGCACCAATTTTTGCCGCACCTGCTCCAGCAAAAAACGGCTGGTATTGTCAACGTCTCATCAGCGATAGCCTTTATGGCTTACTCCTCCGCTCCTATCTACAGTGCCTCCAAAGCAGGGGTTCACGCGTACACAAAGGCCTTGCGGTTACAACTCGAAGACTCTAATGTCAGGGTCTTTGAACTCATACCGCCGGGGGTCAACACCAATCTTCAGAATGATTGGGTGGTACAACCCGACCCAGGCCAGATGATGGACGTCGATAAACTGGTAAGCGTTGTTATAAAAGGGCTACTGAACGACACGCTTGAAATAAGGCCAGGCCTGGTGAATGTGATCAAGTTAGCGAGCCGTATTGCCCCCGGTTTTATTGAGCGCAACATAGGACACCGTGAGTTCAAAAAATTCAAACTGGTCAGCAAGCCATGATGAAGACTATTATTTCCGTAGGTTTATTAACTATTTCGGCATGCCTGAGTCTCAAACACGGTTGGGATACCTTCCAGCCGGCTAATACCGACCAGGTAAACATGATGGCAGACCTGGGCATTAGTAAAGCCATCATGCCATTTTTCGGTGTACTTTCCATCGCTATCGGGCTAATGCTGCTGTTTCCGCCAACGTTTTTCATCAGTAATGTGCTGAACGCGGTAACCATCGTCCTGATCATGGCCTTGTCGCTACGAGCCGGCAACATAAGCATGGCGTTGATTGAAATTCCCTTTCTCGCCATGCCACTGGCCCTGATCTGGCTGAAGTATCCCTTCAAGTTTTAACCCCACGTCTACCTTATGGCAGCATCGAACCTGGTCCGAATCGAATCCATCTCACAAATACACCGGATAATGGGGCTGCCCAAGCCCCACCACCCTCTCATCGGCATCATCGATCTGAAAGACCTGAAAGCCGACCCGGGTATCCATGCCGTTATTTTTGACTTATATGTGGTTTCGCTGAAACGCGGTTGCGACAAACTTATGTATGGCCAGCAGAAATATGATTTCGATGAGGGATTGATGGCTTTCCTGGCCCCCGGCCAGATTCTACGAGGGGAAGAGAACGGAGTACCCCATCAGCTCGAAGGCTGGATGCTGTTCATTCACCCCGACTTTTTGTGGAATACCTCCCTATCCAGAAAAATAAAACAGTACGACTTTTTCGGCTACTCTACCCATGAAGCGCTGTTTCTGTCCGATAAAGAGGAAACAATTATTGATGGCATAATCGACATTATCAGACAGGAGTACCAGGCCAATCTGGACAAGTTTAGTCAGGACGTCATGATTGCTCACCTGGAGGTACTGTTTACCTACGCCCAACGGTTTTACGAACGCCAGTTTATTACTCGCAAAATTACTAACAGTAAGCTGTTAGAACGGGTAGATGATATGCTAACGGATTACTTCAGGGGTGATGACTTGATGCAAAAAGGCCTGCCTACAGTCCAACAGATTGCCGAAACGCTACATGTATCGACCAAATACCTGAGCAGTCTGTTGAAGCAGCTGACCGGGCAAACTACGCAGCAACTCATCCACGAAAAGCTCATCGAAAGAGCGAAAGAACGGCTCTCGACGACGGAGTTGTCGGTAAGTGAAATTGCGTATGAGTTAGGGTTTGAGCATTCTCAATCGTTTAGTAAGCTGTTCAAAGCTAAGACAAACCAGAGCCCACTGTCGTTCAGGGCGTCGTTCAACTGACCGATAAAAGCGCTGCTGGGCAATAAGACGCTGCTCTCGCGTTCTGCGGGTGTCGCATGTATCGAGCCATCCGGAAAATTGCCAAAGCCCATACTGCACAATTCCTGAACGGAAACTTATACTCCCTTGACCCAGCAAGTCCACCGAGCGAAATGACTAGTGGGCTACCAAACGGGATCATGCCAACGTTGGTGTTTTAAAACAACAAAGCGATGCCAGTGCAGACTGACATCGCTTTCTATACTATAGCCTAATGGTGGCTTGACACCTGGGATGACCCAAGCGTACCCACCGGCCTAGAAGTTCGGCTTCAGCAGGTATTTGCTGTAGAACTCGTCAATAACCCTCACGGCGTCGGTTGGCGTGTCAACAATGCTGATCAGCTTCATATCTTCCGGATTGATATTGTGCTCCTGTTCGAGCATTACCTGGGTGATCCAGTCGATGAGTCCCTGCCAGTAGGCCCGTCCAACCAGTACAATGGGGAACCGGGCAATTTTACGGGTCTGAATCAGCGTCAGCGCTTCAAACAGTTCGTCGAGCGTACCCATACCGCCGGGCATGACCACAAAACCCTGCGCGTATTTGACAAACATCACTTTCCGAACAAAGAAGAAATCGAAATTGATGCTTTTGTCGGGATCGATGTAGATGTTGCTATGCTGCTCGAAGGGAAGTTTGATGTTTAGTCCTACCGACTTACCACCCTGCTCATAGGCGCCTTTATTACCGGCTTCCATGATGCCGGGGCCGCCACCCGTAATCACACCATACCCGTGGCGAACCAGCTTGGCTGCGATCTCCTCGGTCATTTTGTAATAGGGATTGTCGGGCTGGGTCCGAGCCGATCCGAAGATAGACACGCATGGGCCAATTTTTGCCAGCTTATCGAAGCCTTCAACAAACTCGGCCATCACTTTAAATATCACCCACGAATCGGCGGTCTTGATTTCGTTCCAGTTATGATCCTGAAACGCTTCTTTGATTCGCTGTTCGTCGGGGGTCAGGAGTAACTCATCGCGTTTGGGTAAATCCTGGGCAATTCGTTCGGTGCTCTGCGTTTCAGAGCGTTGTACGTTTTCTTTTGTAGCTTCCATTTCATTCATTAAAAAAGGCAGTGGGCGCGAAGGGCGTACGCACTGATCAGTAAACGATCCTCCCTGCCGCGTATAGTCGGGCACGGTTAGCCATACCAGCCGACTTTTTCGCGGGGGGAATACGATAACGTTGAAATGAAGAAAAACGTTTATGAACACCCGGCAAGAGTTAGCGCCGGTGACTTTCCAGGAACGCTTCGATGCGATCGAGGGCGGTGTTGAGTTCATCGACCGTTGGCAGACACACGATCCGGAAGTGGTCTTTGGTCGTGTAGTTGAAGCCGCTACCGGCCACCACCAGTACCTTTTGTTCGATGAGCAGGTTTAGCACGAAGTCATCGTCGTCGGCAAAGGTGAACTGGCTCAGATCCAGTTTGGGGAAGATATAAAGGGCGCCTTTGGGTTTCACGCACGACACCCCCGGAATAGCGATCATCCGTTCGTAGGCCAGCATCATCTGCTTGTGTAGCCGCCCGGCTGGTACGACCAGATCGTTGATACTCTGGTAGCCGCCCAGCGCGGTCTGAATAGCGTACTGGGTCGGTACGTTGGCGCAGAGCCGCATACTGGCCAGCAGCGTTAATCCTTCAATGTAGGACTTGGCCCGGTGACGCGCTCCGCTCAGGATGAGCCATCCGCCCCGAAAGCCCGCAGACCGGTAGTTCTTCGACAGGCCGCCCATGGTGATACACAACGTGTCGTGTACCATTTTGGCGATGGGAAAATGCTGAGCTCCGTCGTACAGAATACGGTCATAAATCTCGTCCGAAAAGACGATTAGTTTATGCCGTTCGGCAATGCGGGCAATGCCTTCGAGCACCGACCGGTCGTATACGGCCCCGGTCGGATTGTTGGGATTGATGACAACTACCGCTCGGGTACGAGGGGTTATCTTTTGCTCCAGATCGGCCAGATCCGGATTCCAGCCGGCCGCTTCGTCACAAACGTAATGAACCGGCTTTCCTCCGCAGAACGCGACCGAGGCAGTCCAGAGCGGATAATCGGGCGATGGAATCAGCACTTCGTCACCTTCGTTGAGCAGGGCCTGCATGGCCAGCATAATCAGCTCACTGACGCCGTTTCCGATATAGATGTCGTTGATGGTAATACCGGGCAAGCCGATGTTCTGCGTGTGGTGCATGACGGCTTTACGGGCCGAGAACAACCCCCGCGAGTCGGCGTAGCCCTGCGCGTTCCGAATGTTCAGGATGATATCGTGAACAATCTCATCGGGCGCATCGAAGCCAAAAACAGCCGGATTGCCAATATTGAGGCTGATAATTTTGTACCCCTGACTTTCGAGTTCAAGTGCCTTTTCGTATACGGGCCCTCTGATGTCGTATTTGAGTTGTTCGAGACGCTGGCTTTTCAGTATATCCATACCGGGTACATCCATACTGGCTTTTTCCGTGCCGGGAGCATCGGTGGTGGGCCTATCAATCTGCACTGATTCCATGCGGCAAAAGTACACAATATCAATGCCGTTTTGCTATTCGTCTTCCAGTAATGTACTTAGCGATCTCTTCTATGAACCTGGCTCATTCACTTTTTAATTGTAATGGGTCGGCCTTCCTGGGGGGCTATGAATCGGTCCTGCACGATACCCTGTTCCGCGAGGGCCTTGCGCAGATCGTCTACGGGCTCCGTTAGGCCATCGTCGCCCTGCTGAAAAGTTCCGAAATGAATACCGACTGCCCGGGGCGCCTTTACATCCATGAAAGCGCGCACGGCTCCGGCGGGTGACACATGCACCGGCGCCATGAACCACTCTGGCCGGTAAGAACCGATAGGTAACAGCGCCAGCCTGATAGGCCCGGTTGGGCTGCGGGCCGCCTGTTCGGCAATGCGTTTGAAATGGGGGCCATACCCACTATCTCCACAGAAGTAGGTCGTACCGAAGCTCGTGTGCAGCAGATACCCGGCCCATAAGGTGCGATCCCGGTCACCCAAACCCCGATTGCTGAAGTGCTGAGCGGGTGTACAGGTCAACTCAAGACCAGGCCTGATCCGCAGGGTATCGTTCCAGTCGAGTTCTCGGGCTACCCGCCCCCCGGCCCGGCGCGGCAGATAGCCAACGCCCAGCGGCACCACGAAGAGCGGATTGTGGGCCCGGACCAGCCGGCGCAGCGTGGGTAAATCGAGATGGTCGTAATGCAAATGGCTGAGCAAAACCACATCGATGGGTGGCAAATCCTCAAACCGTATTCCCGGCGGTCGTCGGCGCCTGACACCCAGCCAGTTCGTCGGGCCCACGCGTTCTGACCAGACCGGATCGGTCAGGATGTTTAGTCCGCCCGTTTGCAGCAAAAAAGTAGAATGATTCACAAACGTCAGCACCAGACTGTCGCCCTCGATGCGCCGGGCCGGTGGCGCCCCCACGTAGGCGTTCGGCTGCTCAGCCCATGGTCCTTTGTCGCGATGCAGCAGCCATTTCAACAACCCACCTCCCTCGCGGGCAGGCATGTCGGGGTTGACGAACCGCTTACCGGTAAAATGATCCGTCACCGGGCCCCGGTAGCGCGGAGCACAGGAGCCCGTTGCCAGACAACCAATAAACAACAGCAAACGCCATAACGGCAGGTGGGTATATGTCATGATGAGTTTAGTCAGAACAGCGATAACTGGCCCGGTGGGTTAGTTGGTTTAACCGGCCAGGTGCCCTCATGTTCAAGGAGCCACTGTTTGCGCCACAAACCACCCGCATAACCGGTCAATGACCCATTTGAGCCGATCACCCGATGACACGGAATTACGATAGCTATTGGATTTCGGCCGTTGGCAGCCGCCACCGCCCGAATGGCCTTTTCGTCGCCGATTCGTCGGGTCAGGGTCAGGTACGAGCAGGTCGTTCCAAACGGGATGTCGAGCAGCGCCCGCCAGACGGTTTGCTGAAAAGCAGTCCCTACCGGATTGAGCCGAAAACTGAATGTCTGCCCACTGCCGGCAAAATAAGCCTGTAACTGCTCGACAGCCTGCCGAACTGGTTCGGGGGTATCGGGCGTCAGTCCTGGCCCAGGCAACACATCAATACAGGTAATGGCCGAAACGCCCTCGGCCGTACCCATCACCTGAACCAGTCCGATGGGCGATTCAAATACAGTAGAGATCATTTTTCAGTGGCGACACCTTTGTCGGGTTGACGAAGCAGGTATTTATTGAAGAAAGCATCCAGCGCGTTATACGTCCGAAGCCAGTTTTTGTGAAGAAGTAAACTATGGACATCGTCAGGAAAGATAAGCACCTCAGTTGGCACCTGACGCTCCCGTAGCTTCTGCACCAGATCGACCGTTTCATTGAAGCTCACGTTTCGATCATCATCGCCATGCACGAACAGGCAGGGCGATCGCCACTGACTCAAATCCGCGTTGGGCGACGAAGCCAGGGCTTCTTTCATCTGGTCGGGCCCGATGCCCCACTCGCCCCCGGGCGTGAAATGGTTTCCCCGCCAAGACCAGTCATGAACGCCGTGCAGATCGACCCCGGCCGCAAACCGATCCGAGTTACGGGCTAGCCCGAGTGCGGTAAGATAACCACCGTAGGAGCCGCCCCACAAGCCTATTCGGGCCGCGTCGACATCGGAACGGCTTTTCAGGTAGTCGGCCGCAGCCAGCACATCCTGGTATTCGGAGGCTCCCCGGGGGCCCTGTCGCTCGGCCCGGCGAAACGTCCGCCCGTACCCGATACCCGCCCGGTAGTTTACCGACAGCACCACGTACCCCTGCGAGGCCAGATACTGATTGATGGCGTAGGCATTGGCGTAGTAGGTACCCCGGTAATGCCAGCCAAGCAACATTTGCCGCATCGGTCCGCCATGCATGAAAATAAGCGCCGGTTTACGACTCCCAGCCGACGTTACCCCAGTCGGCAGGAACAGCTGACCGTGTACAACCACCCCGTCGGCCGCTGTCATCACCACCTGTTGGGGTTCAACCAGGGCGCCCTGCGGAAAGCGAGCGGGTAATGAGCTTGGATACCGAATCGGCTCCAGCGACTGGCTCAGGCTGCGCATCTCGATGCCCGTTGGTCGGTTATAAGCAGCCGACCGGCAGACCAGCCAGTTGCCAACGAGCGTCGGGTCGGTTTCGATGCCTTTCCCCTTCGTAACAGATACCGGCTTTGGGTTCTTTTCGGTCAGAGACACCCGCCATACATGCCGCCGGTCGCGGTCGAGCGGATCGTTCTCGGGGTTGTTGCTGCTGAAGTACAGCGTCTGACCGTCGGGCGAAACAACCGTTTCTTCGGCTTCGTAAGGTCCGGGGGTGCGATCCACGGGCTTATAGCCCCCTTCCGGCGAGAGCGAATATAGGTGCATCCAGTCCTCATGTTCGGAGAAAAAAAGCAGCTGATTCGCTACCGTCCACCGAAGGGGCTCGGCGGGATAATACTGCGCAAAACCTCCATCGTCGGCCGGGGAGTGCCAGAGTTGACGACCTTCGCCGGTTTTCACGTCAGCCGTCCAGATCGCAAACCGGTTTCCGCCCTGTACGTTCTCCAGCTCGCCATGACGCAGCCCGGGCACGCGAATAAATGCCACCCGTTTTCCGTCGGGCGACCAGACGGGTGCAGCATCCCGGTCAACGCCCGGCGCCAGCCACGATATCGTTTTCTGCGCAAGGTCGTATACACCAATAAACGAATGGTAGCCTCGATCACTCACGAACAACACCCGGGTTCCGTCGGGCGACCAGCTGAAACTCCCCAGGCTGCCACGGGATGTAAATAGTTTACTGACGGCCGGAGCCGCTGTTACAGACCCGCCGGCCGATTGGGCGGTCAGGCTGGCTACCACAGGCTGGCCTGCCTGGCTAAACAACAGCCGACCGCCATCGGGCGAAAACGACGGATGGTTACCCAATCCGATTTTGCGGGCGGTACTGCTACCGTCGGTCGGCACGAGGTAGACAGCCTGCTCGGTGCCGGCCGGATCACTGACAGGGTTGGGGTTCTCGCCCTTTGCGTTTTTGCTCCCCCCTCGTACATAGGCCAGGTAACGGCCGTCGGGCGAGAAGCGCAGTTCGCCCAGCTCCTGCCCATCGTCAACGGTCTGGCGAGTAAGCTGGATCAGTTTACCCGGTTGGGTCGGCTGCGCACGCGGAACGTTGCCGGATGCCTCGAGAAACTCATATACGCAGATATTCCGGACACCCTCGGTCGTGACAACCCAGGCCACCCGGTTGCGGCCGGCGGTCAGGTTGGCGCAGTAGGGAGCAGATACTACCTGTTCAATTGAATAGGGGGTGGCTGGCTGGGCCCAGGTGGTTACAGCGCAGCCGATCAGCAGCAAAAGCAGAAGAAATCGCATCATCGATATCCGGGTATACAGTCCCAAGATAACGATTTTAGGCTGACTGACCCGCACAAAAAACGGGTTCGGGAGCTATACTGGACCGTATAACTCCCGAACCCGCTCGATCACTGGTTGTTGCTTATTTACCAGCCGATAATTTCAGGATACGCCCGTCGTAGTCGCACAGGTACATCTCTTTGTTCTTGTCTTCACCAAAAGCCGAAATCAGCCCCGCCCGCGCTACAATTTCCTGATTGCTGACGGCTTTTGTTCCATTGGATGTCAGCGCCCAGACCCGGCCGCTGGCGTAATCAGCGTACACATATTTGTTACGAAGCGCCGGCGCAGCCTGGCCACGGTAGACAAGCCCACCGGTTACTGAGATATCGCCGTTTTTGTGATCGTACTGCCAGATAGGGCCAACAAAGTCAGCCGCCTGATTATCCCTGGCGTTGTAATCGGAGTTTCCTTCTTTCACGCGCCAGCCGTAGTTGCCTCCTTTGGTCACGATGTCAATTTCTTCGATGGCATTTTGGCCGACATCACCCGCCCACAGCTGACCTTTGTCGTCAAAGCTAATCCGCCAGGGGTTACGCAGGCCGTAGGCAAAAATTTCCTCCCGATAGTTGTTGCTGTTTCCCTTGTATGGATTGTCGGCCGGAATGCCGTACTGACCTTTCTCCGTGCTGTTCACATCGATCCTGAGAATTTTACCCAACAGGGTGCTGCGGCTCTGCCCGTTGTTCTGGGGATCGCCCCCGCTACCGCCATCGCCCGTAGAAATATACAGGTACCCGTCGGGGCCGAATACCAGTTTGCCACCGTTGTGGTTCGAGTAAGGCTGGCTGAATTTTAACAGGACGACTTCCGAGCTTGCTTCGGCGGTCGAAGCGGTTGGTGAAGCTGCTTTGAACCGGCTGATAACCGTTTCACGCGGGTTGTTTTTGGTGTAGTTGACATAGAAATAGCCGTTCTCTTTGAATTTGGGATGGAAAGCCAGGCCCAGCAGTCCCATTTCCCCTCCGTAGGCAACCCGGCTCCGAATATCGAGGTATGTACTAGCCGACGATGCATCAGCGTTGTTGTCGAAAACCCGAATCTGCCCGGCCTGCTCGACCACAAACACCCGGTTCGTTCCGTCATCGGCATAGGTGTATTCGACTGGCGCTTCGAATTTGAGTTTCGGGTACGCGTTGACCAGCGTCAGGCCTGCCAGCTCGGATGAACCGGGGGCCGTAACGGCTGAGTCGGGACTCATCGTTTCGGCACCTCCCGTACGCTGGCAGGCCATTGACAGCAGCCAGGAAAACCCCGACGTGGCCACCAGCGATACAAGAAATGTAGTTATAGCTTTACTTATCATGGCGATTTGTTCCATCTGTTCAGTTGTTTTTAATACAAATCAGGTTCCAGAAGCCGCGGCAGAACTTTGCGGCCCGCATTTTGTTTGAAAATCAACGAATGTCCCTGTGAAGCAGGCCGTCCTATGCACATAAACGAACCGACAGCTTGTGTAGTGTCTCCACAATACGGGGCAAAATCACCACTCTATTCCCGCTGACAATCAAGCATTCTCTTCTTTCTACTCGTACATTCGCGTTAACTATTCTGTTATGACCACTGCCACAAACGCCTTTCTTGACCATCTGCTGGTTCAGCGGGCGCAGTACCGGTACAAGCTTCCCTCCCGCCCCGATGCCGGCCGCTTTATCGACCAGCTGATGCGACTCCTTTTTCCTGTTACGCAGGACTGCCAGTCGGTGTCGCAGCATGTGGAGGAAACCTATCAGAAACTAAACCAGCAGCTGGTCTGTCTACTTAGTCCTTTACAGAATACCCTGCCCGAAGGCGCCGACAGCATTGCCGAGAAATTCTTTGATCAGTTACCGGCTATTTACGACCGGCTGCTGCTCGACGCCCATGCCATCACGGATAACGATCCGGCCGCTATTGGACTCGAAGAGGTAATTGCGGTGTATCCTGGCTTCTACGCCATTGCCGTTTACCGGATTGCGCACGAACTGCTTCGGCTCAACGTACCGCTGCTGCCCCGTATGCTCACGGAATACGCCCACGGACAAACCGGTATCGACATTCACCCCGGCGCTCAGATTGGTCGCGCCTTTTTCATCGATCATGGTACCGGCGTTGTGATCGGCGAAACGACGATTATTGGCGACAACGTCAAGATCTACCAGGGCGTCACGCTCGGAGCCACCCACGTCGCTAAATCGATGGCGCAGAAAAAGCGGCACCCGACAATCGAGAACAACGTAGTCATTTACGCCAACGCGACCATCCTGGGTGGGCATACCGTCGTTGGTCACGATTCAGTCATTGGCGGCAACGTCTGGCTGACCGACAGCGTAGAAGCGCATTCGCTGGTTTATCACCAGCACCAGACCGAAGTACGATTGAAGTCGCTCGAATCGGCTGAACCCATAAACTTTGTCATATGAAGGCTACCTCCATTCTCGACACGATTGGTAATACTCCCCACGTACGACTGAACCGGCTCTACCCCGGCTACGACGTCTGGATGAAACTGGAACGGGCCAATCCCGGCGCCAGCATCAAGGACCGCATTGCGCTGGCCATGATTGACGATGCCGAGTCTAAAGGCATTCTGACCTCCGACAGTACAATTATTGAACCCACCTCGGGCAATACCGGTATTGGCCTGGCCATGGTGGCTGCGGTAAAAGGATACAAGCTGATCCTGGTCATGCCTGAGTCGATGAGTATCGAGCGTCGGCGTATCATGGCAGCCTATGGGGCCACTTTTGATCTGACTCCGCGTGAGAAGGGTATGAAAGGGGCCATTGAACGGGCGCATGAGCTGGTAAGTCAGACGCCGGGCGCGTGGATGCCTCAGCAATTCGAGAATCCGGCCAATATTGAGATACATCGGCAAACCACGGCGCAGGAAATCCTGGCCGATTTTCCGGAAGGCTTCGATGCGCTGATTACCGGCGTGGGTACGGGCGGACACATTACCGGCGTTGCCGAGGTGCTGAAAGAATCGTTTCCTGCCCTTAAAGTGTTTGCGGTCGAACCCGCCCTCTCGCCGGTCATCAGCGGAGGAGCGCCGGGTCCGCACCCCATTCAGGGTATTGGCGCCGGCTTCGTACCGCAGAACCTGCACACCAACCTGCTCGACGGGTCCATTGCAGTCAGTAAAGAAGATGCTTTTGCCTGGGCGCAGCGAGCGGCCCGCGAAGAAGGTATCTTTATCGGGATATCGTCGGGCGCTTCGCTGGCGGCCATCGCCCAAAAGCTGCCGGAACTACCCGCTGGCAGCCGCATCCTCACGTTCTGCTACGATACCGGCGAACGGTATCTGTCGATCGAAGGGTTATACTGATCTGGTTAAGAAGAACGGGGCGGTTAAAACCGACTACCAGGCCTGGTGTTAACCGCCCTTCTATTGGCCAGCTGCTGGATTCGTTTTACTGGTCGGCCGCAAACTGGTCGATGGTCGTTTGGGGTTTCCCCAGATCAGCCCAGGTTTTTTCTGCCTCGAACTGTTCGGGGTAGCTGTTCAGTGCTTCGCCAATGTGCCAGCCGTAGTTGGCCTGGGTCGAGAAAGCGCTTCCCATTTTCAGGAAAAACAACGGGCTCGTCAGCACCCTTACTGGGCTGGCCGTATACGCCCGTGTAAACCGTTCAGCAGCCTCATGCTGCGTAAGGGCCTCGGGTCCCTGGATAACGTATTCCTGGTTATCTGAGGCCTGTTTCAACGCCCGCGCTACCTGTTTGCCATAGTCATGGGCAGAAATATACCACGGCCGAACCGGCGAGCGGCCCAGGACAAGAATAAACCGACCCATACGCTGTACCGTATTGATCGATTCCATAAAACAGGATGGGTAGAATATACTATACCGAAGCCCCGAGTCTTTGATGAGCCGAACGGCTTCGTGCTTCACCTCGAATACCCACCAGCGGAATCCGTTCATACCCTGGTAGCGCATCACCAGCGATGACAGGTACGCAATACGCGTCACCCCGGCCTGCCTGGCCGCGGTCAGCAGGTTTCGCAGGCCATCGGTCTCGGTATGGAAGTCGGTTCGTTTCTCGGTTTGCCTGACGGATAAACTGAGGTAAACCGTATCCACACCCTGTAAAGCCTGCAACAGGCTGTCTGGATTGCGCAGATCGCCGGGCACCACCTCTACATGCGGAAACAAGCCCTTGGCCTCCGCAACATTACGGGCAATGATACGAACCGCGTTGCCGGCCCAGATCAGTTGATGCGCAACGGGCTGGCCAAGCATGCCGGTAGCGCCGATAATCGCCAGCATGACTACTTAAGCCCACGAACAAACCGACGCATCGTTTCCCGGTACACCTGCGCCGACATTTCGATCGACTGTTCGTCTTTAAGCATCATAGCCATCGAGATCAATCCGTGCGAAATGGACCACCATTCAAAGAAAAGTCGACGGATGCTTTCTTTGGACTTGGGAATAAAGGAGCAAATAATTTCCGACACCTTGTCTGAAACAGCCTGCACGATGTCGGACTGGTAAACGGGCATCGAGCAATAGGCTCCCTCCAGGCTGTACATGACCTGATAGATCTCAGGCTGCTGCTGGGCAAAATCCCACTGAATGAGTGATATTTCGTATAAGCGTTTCTCGGGGTCGCGGTATAATTTCAGAATGCGGTCGTACTCCTGGTAGAGATAGCTGAACCCTTCATTTCGAATCTCATTCAGCAGTACGTCTTTGCTGTCGAAATACTCGTAAACAATGGGTGCGCTGTATTCAATAGCATCGGCAATTTTTCGGATCGAAACCGCCTGCCATCCTTCCCGGCGGGCAATGGTTTTGGCCGTTACCATGATACCCGAACGCGTTTGCTCGCGAGAGCGCGGCTTTCTCTCAATGGTTTCCATATAGGTAGTTATAGGTAGTTAGTTAACGGTGTTAAATCACCTGAAAACTACGCATTAGTCCTGGTTTACTCTAACGTACACGTTGCTTAGTCATAAAAATGTTTTACATATGATAACCCAATTCCGAATAACTCACTAACTATCAGACCTTTACTTCATTTTTAATGTAAATTAAAAGTCAGCTAATAATACCATCATTAGCACTTAATAAGCTCACTATCACGACACAAGGCCTGATCTGGAGCAATCTTTACCTGCCCATTGACCACAATCTGTTGTTTACCAACCTCAACCGGAACACAACTTATTCATTCCGATCGGCCAGGCAGACAATCTGGCTGTAAACGGGCATAAAAAAAGGCCAGTCCCTGTGGAACTGGCCTGTCTGAGAGCGTACACGTATTAGTTACCCGTACCCGACGCGCTCGTTGTATCAGCGTTTTTACGCGACTTGCGCGCAATGCCCGTACCCGATGAGTTGGTCACCGTAGAAGGACGCTGCATCTTATAATTCCGATCAGCCACATCGGTCGAGGGGGTGTGTTCAACCGTCACGCCACCTACTGGCTGCTGGGCAGGCACCTGCCGCTTGTAGTTGGCCAGATTAGCGTCGGTCGGTGCAGGTTGCTCAACCGCTACACCTGTGTTTTTTTCCCAGCTCCGGGCGGTAGCCGCTTTGTTGGCATGCTTGTAATTACCCGTCGAATAGGTTGGATCTTTACGCAGCTTGCGGTCGTCCTGCGCTGACGATTGGACAGCAGTAGCCAGTAAAGCTACGCCAACCAAGGCTATGTGTGCGAATTTCATTGACGTTCTGTGGTTTTGTTGTAAGGCAAATGTATAAATACCTACCTAACAAAAAAACCAGCAAAACACCAACTATGTTCTTCGTTAAAGCCAATTTTTTCGAAGCATTCTGAAAATTGAGGCATCTTTAGTCAATGATTCTGCTTTTTCCAGGCTAAACCATTGAATATCCTTCGTTTCGTGATTTGCCCGGAATGCTTCTTCCGGGTCTGCTTCAACCAAAAAACGAATGTCATAATGAAGATGTTCGGGAACGTCGCCCCGGGCCGGGATCGTATGAATATCGACGTCGAAAATAGCCGGCGATCCGTCTGCGTGCCCGACCAGTTTCAGGTTATTGAGCCCCGTTTCTTCCTGAGCCTCCCGCAGCGCTACAGCGGCTACATCCGGATCACCATCGGCATGTCCACCCGGCTGTAGCCAGCGGTCGAGTTTTCGGTGGTGAATCAACACCACACGGCTAATGGCTGGCTGGCCCTGGCCTGCTTTTTGCTCGACCACCCAGGCAGAGCCTGTTATATGGCCATCAGGCAGTGAACGCTCGAAACAGGCTGGATTCTTTTCTACAAAATCGATTGTTCTGGCAGTCATTGTCTGTTCTTCCGGATCGGCCGGCCGGTATTGCCGGAGCAGGTTCAGGAGCGGCTCTCTGTGCATGATGGTATTGGCTTTTGTGCCCAAAAAGCCGCAATTTCGCCCCTAGTTTTCTAAAACATACTACATAACCATGCGTAAACTCGTACTAAGTGGCATCACACTGGGCCTGGCTGCTCAGCTGGCTACAGCCCAGATCAAACTCCCCTCCCCCAGCCCTGGTGCTACAGTCATACAAACGATTGGCGTTACTGACCTGACCGTTAAATACTCCCGCCCCAGCCTGAAAGGACGTACCCCCTTCACGGAGGCTTTCGTGCCCAGCGGCAAGGTTTGGCGTACTGGTGCCAACCAGGCAACAGCCTTCACGACCTCGACTGACCTGATGGTGAATGGCCAGACGTTGCCCGCCGGTACCTATGCTATCCTGTCGATCCCGGCTTCTGACGACTGGACCCTGATTTTCAGCAAAGACCTAAGCGTTACCGAGCAGTCGTATAAGCAGGACCAGGATGCGCTGCGTGTGTCCATTAAGTCGTCAGCCACTGCGGAGCCTACCGAGACCTTCACGATTAATTTCAGCGACCTGACCGACAGCACGGCGTCCATGAATTTCATGTGGGCCAACAGAAAGGCGAAGGCCGATCTGGCCGTTAACACCAGTGCCAATGCCGCAGCCAGCGTTGATAAAGCCGTTGCAGAGAAACCAGATGATGCGGCCGTTCTTCAGGCTGCTGCCAACTACAACCTGAGCAAAGGCCGTAACCTGGACCAGGCAATGACCTGGATCGATAAATCGATTGCGGCCAAGGAAACGTTTCGCAACCTTTATGTGAAATCGCAGCTGCTGGGGAAGATGGGGAAATTTGCCGAAGCCGTCCCGATGGCACAAAAAGCCCTGTCGCTCGGTCAATCGTCCAACGACCCTTCTTTCCCATTCTTTAAGGATGCGATCGAGAAAAGCGTAAGCGAATACACCGCAAAACTGCCGGCCATGCCTGCTCTGAAGGGCAAGGGCAAGAAAAAAGCCTGATTATACAAATAACAGCAAAGGCCCCGGGCTACAGATTTGTAGTTCGGGGCCTTTGCTGTTATTTGGTTTGCCTAGGTGTTCAGCGTTTCCCGGCCGATCAGCTGCTGAATCAGCCAGGCGATTCCAACGACCAGCAGACACCCGATTGCGTTAAGCCATAGAAAGGCGGTAAGGTCATAATACCAGCTCAGCACTACGAACAGCTCGCCGATGATCGCGGCCCAGAACGTAGCCCGTCCCCCGATCGATTTAACGTAAAAGGCGACGATAAATACCCCCAGAATAACCCCGTAAAATAACGACCCCAGGATATTGACGGCTTCGATCATACTGCCCAGTCGGTTGGCAAACTGAGCCACAATGATGCAGAAGATGCCCCAGCCTATGGTGGCCCAGCGCGACGCATTCAGGTAGTGCGCATCGTCGGCCCGGCCGTTCACGAGCCGCTTGTACACATCGACAACCGTCGTTGACGCCAGCGAATTGTAAGCCGCGGCAATAGACCCCATCGACGCGCTGAAAATGACCGCTATCAGCAGGCCAATCAGTCCGTGGGGCAGGTAATCGAGTACGAACCGAAGAAAAACGTAATTCACATCGTTCGTGTCAGCCGCGGGGTTGTTCTTTTCAATCAGTTTGGTTACGTCTGCCTTTACGGTTTTGAGCGCGTCATCGGTCTCTTTTAGTACAGCAACAGCAGCCGTTTCAGCCGGTTCATTGTCGGTACGGATCGCGGCCTGCATGTCCAGCACCGCCTGCTGCCGCTGGGCCGTAAGTTGCTGATGCCGGGTCTCGGCCCGCTGATAGTCACTGGCGTAGGGGCTATCCCGGAGCCGGTCGGTTTCCTGTTTGTTGTGAAAGACCGGCGCCGGATTAAACTGATAAAAAACGAACACCAGCACCCCAACCAGCAGAATCAGGAACTGCATCGGCACTTTCAGCAAGCCGTTCATCAGCAGCCCCAACCGGCTTTGCCCGATCGATTCGCCCGTCAGGTAACGCCCCACCTGCGACTGGTCTGTTCCGAAATACGAAAGCTGGAGAAAGAACCCTCCGATCAGGCCTGACCAGAGGTTATAGCGGCTGTCCGGATCAAATTTAAGATCAATCAGGTTCATCCGGCCCGCTTTTCCGGCTACCTGCAGCGCATCGATGAACCCAATATCGTCGGGGAGGAGCCGCACCGTCAGGAATCCGGCCAGCGCCATGGCGAACGTAACAACAGCCATCTGCTGCAGGTGGGTGTGGGAAATAGCCCGGGTTCCTCCCGTTACCGTGTAGACCAGCACAATGCCCCCCATGATGAGGTTGGTCCAGTAGATATTCCAGCCCAGGATAGTAGACAGGATGATGGCCGGCGCGTAAATGGATAAACCCGTCGACAGGCCACGCTGGAGCAAAAACAGGCCTGCCGTCAGCGTACGGACGCGGGTATCGAACCGCTTCTCCAGGAACTCATAGGCCGTGAATACTTTCAGTTTATGGAAGATGGGGACAAACGTTACCGACAGGACCACCATGGCCAGCGGCAGGCCAAAATAGAACTGAACGAACCGCATCCCGTCCGAGAAGCCCTGTCCCGGCGCAGACAGAAACGTAACGGCGCTGGCCTGAGTCGCCATGACCGACAGCCCCACGTGGTACCACGGCAGCGACTGACCAGCCAGCAGGTAGTCGTCCATACTGCGGCTCCCGCGGCTTTTGACAATACCATAAACGATAATGCCTGCCAGCGTAGCGACGAGCACGCCCCAGTCAACCACGCTCATGACAGCCAGCGCATTAAGACGTAGAACAGGATAATTTCAACCAGCAGACTGCCGATGACAATGGCATACAGCTGGGGCCACGACCGGGCGAAAGGAGGTAAATCGGTAGGATCTTCGGACATGAAACGGCAGGGTTGTCTGACTATAACGGCGAAATTAGCGGAAATAATCGACCACTAAACAGTCTGCTGATCCGTTCAACAGACGCATTCGTTTGTCTGCCAGCCATTCCGCAATTATTGTACCGACTGTCTTCTACTTCCCGATGCGCAGATGATAACTGCCGTAGGGCAGAAACGTAATGGGGTTGCCGGCAGTCGAACCGACAATGATCGGCACGTAAGCCGCCAGATCGAAAGCATGCCGCCGACGGTCGAACCGGATTCCCGCCGAAAGCACCCCGGCAAAATCGAGACTCCGGTTGATACCACTGCCGAACAGGGCAAAGTTTTCGCTGATGAATGACAGCTTCGGGCTTACTTTCCGGACTAGCCCGAAGGTAGCCACGACATTGCGTGACACCGTCCCGTTCGACAGGCTCCACCCTAGCCCAAAGGTGGTATTGTTCTGTCGGTCGCCGGTAGTGACGATACCCTGAATGTACCCGATGCCTTCCAGAAATGAATCGAACCGGACAGCCGCGTACTGCGCATTTACCCCCAGCCGCAGCCGGCTACTGACCGGCACCGACACTTTCGTGTTCAGGCTGAACAGGTTGGTAGGCAGGATCGAGTAGAAGGTAGCACCCACACTCCAGTTATCGGTCACACCGTATTCAAACTGGCTTATATACACGTAATAGTTCCGGTAATACAGTCGCCCTTTTTCGGCCGAGAACGCCGTTGGCGCGATACGCATCGTTTGCGGAAAGAGGTTTGGATAGGCTACCCCTTCGCCCCGAACGCCGGTCTGCTCGATTCGAAGGATCTGGTCGGTCCGAAGTCGGATTTCACCCAGGTTTTTGGTCCGGATCAGGGCTTCTGTGCTGTCCTGCCGCAGCAGTTCGCCCCGTAGCTCCGTACCGTCCTTCAGCGTGATGCTGTACTGGCGGGGGGCCGGGGCAGCCTCCTGTCTGGGTGGATAGTAGTCATGCTGCGCGGCTACCAGCCCAGGCAGCAGCAACAGCAGCAACAGATAAACATGTTTCATGGTCATAGACTTCGGCAAAAAGAGGATGTGGTGGTGAAAAGCGGGATGAACTAATCAGGGACGCTGGCCCTGGCTTAGCCCGGGCGGACCAGAGATCGGGGAGTTGAATGAGCAGAACTGTTTTCCCGGTTGGGTGTGTTAGGATAGCATCGACAATATTGACAAATTCATCATGTATTCGGTAACCCACCGGCAGTTATTTTTCCAGCACGTAGCCCAGACCTCCGACTTTCCCCTAGCGTTGGAAATAGACCGGGCCGAAGGCGTATATATTTATTCGACGGCAGACTCGGACGGTACGTCGACACCGTATATGGATCTGATCTCCGGCATCGGCGTCAGCAACGTCGGACACCGGCACCCGCGCGTACTGGAAGCTATTCAGCACCAGCTGGATAAATACCTGCATCTGATGGTCTATGGCGAGTACGTGCAGACCCCGCAGACGCAGCTGGCTCAGGCCCTGGCCAGTACCCTGCCGCCCGGCCTCGATACGGTTTATTTCACCAACTCCGGTACCGAAGCGGTGGAAGGCGCCATGAAGCTGGCTAAACGATATACCGGCCGTACCGAAGTGATCAGCTGCGTTAATGCCTATCACGGTGCCACCCAGGGAGCGCTGTCCTTATCGGGCGATGAGAACTTCAAACGAAATTACCGGCCCTTACTACCCGACGTGCGGCACATCCGCTACTCGAACTGGGACGATATCGATCAGATTGGTCCCCGAACGGCAGCCGTTGTGATGGAGGTCGTAGGCGCGGAAGCGGGGGTTAGGGTACCCGACGCAGGGTATTTGCAAGCCGTTCGCCAGCGCTGCACCGACGTGGGAGCGTTGCTCATCTTTGACGAAATACAAACCGGGTTTGGTCGTACGGGTACGTTCTGGGCCTTTGAAGGTGCCGGTCCAGCGGGGGCGGTTGTACCCGATATTGTCTTGTGTGCCAAAGGAATGGGCGGAGGCATGCCGATCGGCGCTTTTATCAGCTCGGCCCAGATCATGCATGTGTTCAGGAACAACCCAGTGCTGGGCCATATTACAACCTTTGGCGGTCATCCGGTTTCGTGCGCTGCTTCGCTGGCTACGTTACAGGTGATCCGGGACGAAAAGCTGTACGAGCAGGCCGAAGCCAAGGGGCAGCTGTTCCGTCAGTTGCTAAAGCACCCGGCCATTCGTGACATTCGGGGAAAAGGTCTGTTACTCGCCGTTGAGTTCGATTCGTTCGATGTGCTCAAACCCATCATCGACCGCGCTATTGCGGGTGGCGCGTCGGACGCCGGCCCGGGCGTCATCACCGACTGGTTTTTGTTCTGCAATAATTCCATGCGGATAGCCCCCCCGCTCATCATCACCGACGAGCAGATTCGAGAGGCCTGCGCTATTATTCTGAAAGCTATCGGCTAGTTACGCAGCCGGGTCGGACTTGCTTACGGAAACAGCACCGAAGCCGTACCGACCAGCAGAGCCAGGCCGAAAATGATCAATAAACCGATCAGCACCGTTCGAAGCAGACTACCGTTTTTTTTGGGCGTTGGAGCAGGCATTATAAACTGGCTTGTAACGGAACCCGGTCACGAGCTACCGCTTCATGACCGGGTTCCGTGTTTTTACAGGGGAATATTTCCGTGTTTTTTCTTCGGCATGCTGGCCACTTTATTCTCCAGCATCCCAAACGCCCGGATCAGCTTATGCCGGGTCTGGTCGGGCATGATGACCTCATCGATGTAGCCTCGGTTGGCAGCCCGGTAGGGATTGGCAAACTTCTCGGTATACTCCTGCACTTTTTCCTGCAACTTGGCCTGCGGGTCTTCGGCTTCGGCAATCTCCCGCTTGAAAATAATTTCGGCAGCCCCGCTCGCGCCCATTACCGCGATTTCGGCCGAGGGCCAGGCGTAGTTCAGGTCAGCGCCTATGTGCTTGGAGTTCATTACGTCATAGGCCCCGCCGTATGCTTTGCGGGTAATTACCGTTACGCGAGGTACAGTGGCTTCGCAAAAGGCAAACAGCAGCTTGGCGCCGTTGGTAATAATTCCGTTCCATTCCTGATCGGTGCCGGGCAGGAAACCGGGCACGTCTTCGAGCACCAGCAACGGCACATTGAAGCAATCGCAGAACCGAACAAACCGGGCTGCCTTTACGCTGGCGTTAATGTCGAGCACACCGGCCAGTACAGCAGGCTGGTTCCCCACAACGCCGATACTACGCCCACCAATCCGGGCAAAGCCAACGACAATGTTCTCCGCATAATTCTTATGCACTTCGAAGAACGTGCCTTCATCGACGAGTTCGTCAATGACTTCGCGCATATCGTAGGGCTGGTTCGGATTCTCGGGTATGATCTGGTTCAGCGCCGGGCGTCTTTCCTCGCGGGTGGTGTCGTACGGCAGCCGGAATGGCTCGTCTTCGCAGTTCTGGGGGATGTAGCTGAGCAGCTGTTTGATGTCCTGAATACAGGCTAGTTCGTTGGCACTGGCAAAATGGGTAACCCCCGATTTGGTACTGTGGGTGCTGGCCCCGCCCAGTTCTTCGGCCGTTACGTTCTCATGGGTTACGGTTTTGACCACATTGGGGCCCGTCACGAACATATAGCTCGTGTTTTCTACCATGAAGATGAAGTCGGTAATGGCGGGGCTATACACGGCTCCGCCAGCGCAGGGACCCATGATTGCCGAGAGCTGCGGAATAACGCCCGAGGCCCGGGTGTTGCGATAAAAAATATCGGCATAACCCGCCAGCGACAGAACCCCTTCCTGAATACGGGCGCCCCCCGAATCGTTCAGCCCGATGAGCGGTGCACCGTTCTGCAACGCCAGGTCCATCAGCTTGCATATTTTTTCGGCATGGGTCTCGGAGAGTGCCCCGCCAAAGACCGTAAAGTCCTGCGCAAACACGTATACCAGTCGTCCGTCAACCGTGCCGTAGCCCGTCACGACACCATCGCCCAGGTAATGTTCTTTGTCGAGGCCAAAGTCGCGGGTTCGGTGCATCACGAACTTGCCGATCTCCTCAAACGACCCTTCATCGACCAGGAGTGCGATTCGCTCACGAGCCGTTAGTTTGCCTTTGGCGTGTTGGGCATCGATCCGTTTCTGTCCCCCGCCAAGTTCAGCTTCGGCGTTTTTCTGGGCAAGCAGATCAGTTTTTGATGGTTTGCTGAGCGCATGTAGGGGTACTTCCGGACGGGTTTCGGTTTGCATAAGTCGGTTTGTCGAATCGATGTTGGCAAAGTTACGTATTCGTTAAGTACGCGATAATATTTAACCCGAATCTTCGCCAGTCGATTTTTACCGCCCTGAAATTTGGCGTTTCTTTGTCACATCTTGCTCTCTGGTTTGAAACGCGCGCTCTTTTTTTCGTGGGTGGTCTTTCTGGGACCGCTGCTGAGTCAAGGCCAGCCTCTGGGTGGCCAGCGGGTGTTTTCGTTCCTCGATCTGCCCACCCACGCCCGCGTAGCGGCTCTGGGTAGTACCGTTGCCAGTGGTCTCCGTCCCGACGCGCCCTATTTCCTGAACAACCCGGCGCTGGCCGACTCACTCCCCGACAACCAGCTGTCCATTAGTCTGATGCCGTATCGGGCTGCGGCCCGGTATTATACCCTGCACTATGGCCTACCCGTCAGATCGGCCGGCACCTGGGCGGTTGGCCTGCAGTATCTGACCTACGGCCAGTTCGATCTGACCGACCCCGGCGGTAATACGCTCGGCACGTTTTCGGCTAACGACTATGCCCTCAGCCTCACTCATGCCCGCACCGAAGGCAATTTCACCCTCGGCGCTACCATAAAGGCTGTGGGGTCGACCATTGAAACCTATTCAGCCTTCGGAATTCTGGCCGACCTGGGCGGTATCTGGCGCCACCCGAACGGAAATCTGACGGTAGGTCTCGTCGCCAAAAATGCGGGCTATCTGCTCAAAAACTACGGTCCGGCCGAGGCCGACCTTCCCTTCGACCTCCAGGCTGGCATCACCCTGAAGCCGCAGTACGCCCCCATTCGGGTGACGCTGACGGCCCATCATCTGCACCGGTTCGATATTACTTATAACGACCCCAACCTGGCCGTTCGGTTCGACCTGAACGGGAATCCGATCCCGCAGCCGGTAAGCCTGGCCGAGAAACTGGCCCGTCACCTGAGCGTGGGCACCGAGTTTCTCATCAGCCGGCATGTGCATCTGATGCTCGGCTACAATCATCAGAAACGGCAGGAAGGCAAGCTGATCACGGGCGGAGCGGGCGTCAGCTTCGGCGCATCCGTACAGGCGCGGGGCTTTCAGCTCACCTACGGACGCTTTACCTCAGTACCAACCGCCGGTACCAGCCAGCTATCGATGCGAATCGATCTGGGTCAACTCCTCAACTGATGGCCTGCTGCCAGCCTGGTTGGCTCGCTACTCTTCGTACAATTCCAGGGGAAGCTCGTCGGGATCGGCAAAAAAGGTGAACCGCCTGCCCGTCTGCGCGTCGACGCGGATGGGTTCCGTGATTACATTATGCTCTGTCAGGTGCGCAACGGCCGCATCGAGGTCGGCTACGGCAAAGGCGAGGTGCCGAAGACCGAGGGCTTCCGGGCGCGATGGGCGACGGGGCGGATCGGGGAACGAAAACAGCTCGATCTGGTAGTGTCCATTGACGGCCAGGTCGAGTTTATACGATTGTCGTTCCGCTCTGAACACTTCTCCCACTACGGTTAATCCCAGAATCTGGGTGTAGAAATGCTTCGACCGCTCATAGTCCGAGCAGATGACGGCGACATGGTGAAGACCTGCGAGTTGCAGCATGGTTTCAGGGAGTAAGCAGCGTATCGGAGAGTAGCGTATCGGCGGTGGTGCCATCCCGTTTAAAGGCTCGTTCTACTTCCCTGCGTTTGTTCCAGGGCGCGGTAGTACGGCGCCCCATATCGATAGCCAGCAGAGCCACGATGGCTGTGAAGACAATAAAGACAACGATAAAAATACGACGGTTGCGATTCATGACGATTACAGCTTGCTAAAAGCAGCACCTTGTTTCCGGGTCAATAATGCAGGGGCGCTTTTCTTATGAATTAGGCAGCTTTTTAGGCGCTATCTCAAAGGCCACCGACCCCGTTCGGCCCGACACCTCGGACCAGTTCAGCCCTTCGAACGAAACAGCCACGACGGCACCTTTGCTCATTGACCCGATTGACTGATGGGTCAAGAACTCGGCAAAATACGAAACGTCCGGATTGTGGCCCACAATCATAGCCGAATCAATAGTATCGGGCAAATCGTTTATAGCTTCCAGATACGCTTTAGGTCCACCATCGAACAGATTTGGGTTGAGCTGAATCTGACTCGTCTCAAAGCCAAGCTGTTCAGCCACTACCCGAGCGGTGTCTTTGGCACGCGGAGCCGTGCTGCTGATAATATGACCCGGCATAACCTGCCGACTGTGCAGGTACCGACCTACGCGGGCGGCCGCCATAATACCTTCCGAAGTAAGTTGCCGGTCGTGGTCTGCGGCAAACATGTTCCGCTCTTCAGCTTTGGCATGACGAACGATATATAAGGTACGCATCATCATAGATTGGGTTGTATCGGCAGCCGGCTTGGCAGGGTTAGGCGCTTACCGAGCCGGTTTGTTTAGGTTCATTTAAACAAAAAATAAAGCAACTTTATGGATTTAGTCCAAAAAGCGACTAATTTTAGAGGTTGCAAAGCTATCAAAGTCATTAGAACGATACTACTATCATGCGTTTTCAAGGCGAAAATTGTACGCTATCGTTCGGCCTTTCCCTCGACAAAGGCCTGGTCCGCTTATCGGGTACGGTATGGCCACTACGGCAGTCTACCCGCTCCCAGCCCCAGCAACCCGTAGTGCGGTTTCATTCGCTGTTGCCGCCGGATCAGTTGACCGCCCTGCAGACCTGGCTGGCTTCCGAATCGAGTACGCCACTCCCCTTCACGGACCCCATACGCTATGTCCGGCGACTTTCTTCACCGGCTGGCAACATAACCCAGCTGGAGCTGGAGCTGTCTATGGAGCAGGTCCCTGTCTGGTGGAACTGGGAAATCCGGTTTCCGCTGATCGTTCGGCTCGACATCCGCCAGCCCGAGTTCGTTTACCTCACCCGGGCCCTTCAGCGCGACTCCTGGTCCGTTGACCTGAGCTGGTAACTACCCGTTTCAACAACCGCCCTCCGTTCTGTCTTGTTTACTCTTCGGGTGCTTTAGCCCCCACAAAACAGGCGTTTGAAACGTATATACTGTTGTTTACCTCTATACGCAGTAACATGCCCTTTTGTGGAATCGAGCTTCACCTAAAACAGAAGTGGGCGATTCAGTCGACAATCTGTATTTTTGCGGGCCGATCCCCTACTGATCGCTTTTTTTTATGAGTTATCTACCCATTCAGCAGCTGCTCAAATCTGCAACCGTTGGCACCAGTGTTACCGTAAAAGGTTGGGTCCGCACCAAGCGTGAAAGTAAAAACGCGGTTTTCATTGCCCTTAACGACGGTTCTACCATCAATACCATTCAGGCCGTAGCCGAAGCGGGTCAACTTCCTGACGAAACCCTGAAACTCATCACGACCGGAGCCTGCCTGGCCATAACGGGCCAGCTGGTAGAGTCGCAGGGTGCCGGACAGTCGGTAGAGGTAAAAATTGCCAGCGTCCATATCTACGGACCGGCCGACCCCGACAAGTACCCGCTCCAGCCCAAAAGACACTCGCTCGAGTTTCTGCGTGAGATTGCCCACCTGCGTCCCCGAACCAATACCTTCAGCGCCATTCTCCGCGTTCGTCACGCCCTGGCTTTTGCGGTGCATCAATATTTTAACGACAACGGATTCTTCTACCTCAACACGCCCATCATAACGGCCTCCGACGCCGAGGGCGCTGGTGAGATGTTCCGGGTAACGACACTCGACCCGATCAATCCGCCCCGCACCGACGATGGCAAAGTAGACTACAGCCAGGATTTCTTCGGCCGCGAAACGAACCTGACCGTGTCGGGTCAGCTCGAAGGCGAACTGGGTGCACTGGCGCTGGGCAAAATCTATACATTTGGACCCACCTTCCGGGCCGAGAACTCCAACACGACCCGTCACCTGGCCGAGTTCTGGATGATTGAGCCCGAGATGGCCTTCCACGAGCTGGAAGATAACATGAACCTGGCCGAGGATTTCGTCAAAACCGTTATCCGCTACGCCCTTCAGCATTGTGCCGACGATCTGGCGTTTCTGGACAACCGGCTCAAGGAGGAAGAGAAAACAAAGAAGAAAGAAGAACAGAGCGAGTTGAGTCTGCTCGAAAAACTTCAATTCGTGATTAGTAACGAGTTTGTCCGGTTAACCTACACCGATGCGATCGACATTCTCGTCAATTCAAAACCAGCCAAAAAAGGACAGTTTCAGTACGAAGTTAGCTGGGGCGTTGACCTACAGTCTGAACACGAGCGGTATCTGGTCGAGAAGCATTTTAAGAAACCGGTTATCCTGACCAACTACCCCCGCGACATCAAGGCGTTCTACATGAAGCAGGACGAGGCCCAGGCCACCAACAGCCGGGGCGAGGTACTTGGCCAGACGGTTCGGGCTATGGATGTGCTCTTTCCCGGTATCGGCGAGATCATCGGTGGATCGCAGCGGGAAGACGACCTCGACAAGCTCGTTACCCGCATGCAGGAAGTCGGGATCGATCCGGAAACCATCTGGTGGTACCTCGATACACGCCGGTTCGGCTCAGCCCCCCACGCCGGATTTGGGCTGGGTTTCGAACGACTGGTGCAGTTCGTGACGGGTATGGGCAACATCCGCGACGTTATTCCTTTCCCGCGCGCGCCCAAACAGGCCGAGTTTTAACCCCTGAGGCTGCCAGCGACCTGAACCGGCGGGTCGGGCCGCTGGCAGCCTCAGGCATTTCCCTTGTATGCTGTGCTGGCTCTTCCTCTTTTCCTGCTGATTGCTTCTGGCTTCGTAGTCGTTGGTGTTTATACCGAACGGAAGGTGTCGGCGTTTATGCAGGACCGGCTCGGCCCCATGGAAACGGGAAAATGGGGGTTGCTGCAACTGTTTGCCGATCTGCTGAAACTCCTGCAGAAAGAAGATATTGTACCGACAGCTGCCGATCGTCGCTTGTTCCTGCTGGCACCGGCCGTCATTTTTGCCTCTGTTTTCGCCGGCTTTGCGGTACTACCCCTTACGCCGGATGTACAGGGGTCGGGCGCTGCCGTGGGGGTCTTTTACCTGATGGCCATCGTTTCTTTCGATGTCGTGGGCATCCTGATGGCAGGCTGGGGGTCAAACAACAAATATTCGCTGTTCGGAGCCATGCGATCGGTGGCCCAGATCATATCCTACGAAATTCCGCTGGGTCTGATGGTCCTGTGCGTTGCCATGATTGCCCAGACGCTCAACCTGCAGGAAATCAGCTTTCAACAGGGTATTTATACGACAGATACCAACTACCTGTTCGGCCTCAAATTCCTTGGAATCGATGTAACGGGCTGGGGGGGCATTTTTGCCTGGAACGTTTTCCGGAATCCGTTTTTACTGATCGCCTACGTAATTTTCTTTATATGCACGCTGGCCGAGAGTAACCGCGCCCCGTTTGACCTCCCGGAGGGCGAGTCGGAGATTGTGGGCGGGTTTCATACCGAGTATTCGGGCATGCGGTTTGCGCTGCTCTATCTGTCGGAGTATGCCATGATGCTCCTAGTGTCGTTTCTGGGTGCCGTCCTGTTTCTGGGTAGCTGGAATACGCCCCTTCCCAACATCGGACCTGTCCGGCTTGCTGACTGGACGAGTGGCGCGCCCGGCACCGTATGGGGTAACGTAACGGGGGCCTTCTGGCTATTAAGTAAAGTATTCCTGGCGGTGCTGCTCCAGATGTGGGTCCGGTGGACATTCCCCCGCATTCGGGTTGACCAGATGATGTTTCTGTGCTGGAAAGTGCTGACACCGGCCGGTCTGCTGCTGTTGCTGGCATCGGGTATCTGGCGATTGCTGATGGTGTAACTGGTACAAACGAGCTGGCTTTCGTACCTTTGCGGCCTTTTTAGCGTGTACAAATGCGTATTCTTTCTCCTGATCCCACTGGCGATCTGGCCTGGCAGGCAGCCTGGCAACAACCTATTTTCCGCATCAAGTTTTTTGTGGGTCTGGCCTGTACGCTGGCGTTGCTAGTTACCTTTCCGGTTTTCTTTCAAACCATAGAACAGCACCAGGGTCCCGTTCTGAACGACTGGGTGCTGAACCAGCTACCCCCTCAGGATGTATCGCTGGGTATTTTCCTGATCATTTGGGCCACGGCCCTGTTGCTCATCGTTCGGGCCCGACGCAGCCCGGCCATATTTATGATGTTCACGTATGGCTATATCATCGTTAGCCTGTCCCGCATGCTGAGTATCAATCTGGTACCCCTGAATCCGCCAGCTGGTCTCATTCCGCTGATAGACCCGATCAGTAATGCATTCTACGGCAAAACGTATATTACCAAGGATCTTTTTTACTCCGGTCATACGTCCAGTATCTTCCTGATGTTCCTGTGTCTGCGCCGGTGGTGGGACAGGCTGCTGGCCTTGATTGGGTCACTGCTTGTCGGGAGTCTGTTGCTGGTACAGCACGTACATTATACCGTGGATGTAGTGGGGGCTTTTGCATTTACCTACCCGCTTTACTGGCTGGGCAAACGGCTGGCCCTCAGCGGCTGGAACAGGGTCGAAAAAAACGAAGAAGAACGGTCTGTATCATGAAAAGCCGGCTACCGACCAGCACCAACATAAACTCCGTCCCAGGTCAGGATAGCTCAGTAAGAGGTTCCGTTTAAGGGACAACGTTCGCGATTGCCGGACCTGCCTCGACCAATTAGGCTACAAAAAAACTACCAGCCACATAGGCGGATATATTTACCGGTTCGGTGCGTGGCTGTAAATCTGATTATCAACCAGTAGAATAAGAATATTACGCGTTCAGGCTGATTTGTAATTTACTAACCGGCTATCGGTTCATATCGAATAAGCCGGGCCAAAAATCAACTGACAGTCAACATATTACCTTATGTCTGCAGGAGAATGACACCTATTTACGGAAGAAGAGCCAATTAAAGTCGAATTAATTATATGGCGGTAAAGTAATCCCAAAATTGTAAATTTATTAGATTTGGCACGTTAAGATAATGTTACCTCGTTGATTCTGTCAGCTCTACACCCATACAGCTAGTACGATACCGAAATACCCGCATTGCAAAACCACCGATATGAGCAAAATATTCTTGCCCCCGTTTACCCTGGGCGAAACCATTACCACAGAACAGCGCCAGTTTTTTAATAAACACGGTGTGATTGTTTTCAAAAATTTTATTAATCCCGAAACCGTAAAATTATTTATCAGCGAAACCATTCGCATTGAACAGCAATGGCTGGATGAAGGTCGCGATAAAGTGAATGGAGTTCCGCTGAAATTCGGGAAGGATGAAGCCGGAAACCCCATGATTCAGCGGATGTGTTTCCTGTCGCAGCACAGCACAGCCCTTCATGAGTTTCTACAGGACCCGCGCCTGCAGGCCGTTGTTGATCTGCTGCAACCGTACGAAGGTCGCATCGCCGAAATCGAAAAAGACGGACTTATTCTCAACCACTATGTACGCACCCCCAACAGCAAATTTTCGCAGATGGGCTGGCATACCGACAGCCCCCGCGACATTTTTCTCGGGCAGCGCATCATGCCGATGCTGAACGTAGGCATTCACCTGAACGATACGCCCTACGAAAATGGTGGCCTGCGCGTTATTCCGGGTACCCATAAACAGGGGATCATCAAGATGCTGTTTCGGAAGAAATACTTCGTGGACAACGACCCCGACAAGCACGAGATCGGCTTCGACATTCAGGCAGGGGATCTATCGGTACATGACGGACGGCTCTGGCACCGGGCTCAGCAGTCGCCCCACTTTGGCGAAGCCAGCCGTCGTCGGGTCATGTACGTGCCGGTTGTAACGGGTAAGTACATGCCCAAGCACGAAAACAGTAAGACGCCGTTCTATCACCGGTTTATCTCGAAAGTAAATATTTAAGTATACTGTTTACGGTATTTGGCCTCCGGGACTCGATCCGCATGGGCTGAATACCGTAAATCGTTTTTTGTGTATGCCTTACGCTCTGATTACCGGTGCCAGCCGTGGCATTGGCTTGGCCATTGCCGATGAACTGGCCCGCCGACAGTTTGACCTCCTGCTGGTAGCCCGTTCAGAGTCGGTGCTGCAACAGCAGGCCCGTCGGTTAGCCGACACCTACGGGGTTCGCGCCGAGGTGCTGGTTGCCGACCTGGCCGCAGCCGATGCCGCCGGGCAGGTATTCGGCTGGTGTGAGCAGAACGGGTATACGGTACAACTGCTGGTCAATAACGCCGGCTACGGCTTGAGCGGACTCTTCGAAAGCCACGCCCTGGCCGAGCACCTCGACATGCTGGCGGTGAACAATACCACCCTGGTAAAACTCTGTTACCTTTTTTTACCCCAGCTCAAGCAACAGCCCCGCGCCTACATTTTAAACATTGGCAGCTCGGCCGCCTACCAGGCCGTACCGCGTCTGAGTCTGTACGCAGCTTCCAAGGCTCTGGTTCTGCAGTTTAGCCGGGGCCTGGCCCAGGAATTGAAACGCAGTTCGGTCTCGGTAACCTGCGTTTGTCCCGGAGCTACTGATACCGACTTCGTTACGCGGGCTCAGATTGGCGAAAAAGGTCGCAAAGCAGCCGAAAAAGTGAACATGACCCCCGCCGATGTAGCCCGTCAGGCAGTCGATGCTACGCTGGCGGGGCAAACCGAAGTCGTTACGGGTGTACTCAATAAACTCGGCAAACTGATGGCCTGGCTCATGCCGAAAGCCGTGGTTGAACAGGCTGCGGGCAGTATCTACGAGTAGCAAGAATTTAACATACCGGCAAGTATGGCACTTTCTTTGCCATAGTGGGGTTGTAGACGTATAACTTCATTTTTTCGACGTTGGATGCTGGACTTCATGAACACCGTTTTTCCACTGCCTATCGACGTCCAGCCTACCCATGCAATTTTCCGATTTATCACTGATTGAACCAATCCAGAAGGCGCTTGCCGAAGAAGGATACACTACCCCTACTCCCATTCAGCAACAGGCAATTCCTATTTTACTCGGTCGGCGCGACCTCCTCGGCTGCGCACAAACAGGTACGGGTAAAACAGCCGCCTTCGCTATCCCGATCTTACAACTGCTTAACGAAGAACGGAGCAAAAGTGCGGGTGGTCCCCGGCGCATCAAGACGCTGGTTCTTACCCCAACGCGTGAGCTGGCTATTCAGATCGACGAAAGTTTCGCAGCCTACGGGCGGCACCTGAACCTGCGTCATGCCGTTATTTTTGGGGGTGTATCCCAGCATAGCCAGGTCAACGCCATCAAAGCCGGTCTGGATATTCTGATTGCTACGCCGGGCCGTTTGCTCGACCTCATGAATCAGGGCTTTATCAATCTGCGCGATGTACAGTTCTTCGTGCTGGACGAGGCCGACCGGATGCTCGACATGGGCTTTATTCATGACGTCAAGAAAGTCATCGCTAAACTACCCGAACGTCGTCAGTCGCTGTTTTTCTCGGCTACCATGCCGACCGATGTAGCCAAACTGGCCGATACCATTCTGCATAACCCCGCCAAAGTTGAGGTAACCCCCGTATCATCAACGGCCGATACCATTCAGCAGGCGATGTATTTCGTCAGCAAGGAAGATAAGCGTAAACTGCTGGTTCATATCCTGGATGATCAGCGCATCAAGTCGGCGCTGGTTTTTGCCCGCACCAAACACGGGGCTGATAAAGTAGTGAAAGACTTGGTTCGGGTAGGTATCAAAGCCGAAGCCATTCACGGTAACAAGTCGCAGAATGCCCGTCAGCGGGCGCTCTCGAACTTCAAAACCCGCGAAACGCGGGTGTTGGTGGCAACCGATATTGCGGCCCGCGGTATCGACGTCGACGAATTGTCGCACGTGATCAACTACGAACTGCCGAACATTCCCGAAACATACGTACACCGCATTGGCCGGACCGGCCGGGCAGGAAACGACGGCATAGCCCTGTCGTTTTGCGACGCGGAAGAAACGGAGTTTCTGCGCGACATTCACAAACTGATCGGCAAGCAGGTTCCGGTTATCGACGAACATCCGTATGTACTGGATATTGACACCACTAAAGTGAATCCGGCCCCACCGCAACGCCAGGGTCGCAACGGTGGCGGCAACCGGCAGGGCAACGCCCGCCCCCAAAACGGAAACGGTCGGATGTCGAGTGCCTCATCGGGGAACGGTCAAAACCGCAGCAACAGCGGTCGACCCAATTCGTCGGGCAATGGCAACTCGTTCCGGAGCGAAGGCACCAAAGGCGGACAAGCCCGCAACGGCAGCAGCCAGGGCCGGCAACGGAATGGTTCCGAGCAGCGCCCCAGCCGCGGCACCGGCAACAGCCGGTTCACCAATTTTGGCTCGTCAGACAAAAACTACTAACCCGCTGGCTCCACTGACCCGGCTAAAAAAAGGCAAGCATCAGCTTGCCTTTTTTTTTAGGCCCGCGTGGCGTCATGACTCGATACCCAGTCGAGTGAGGAGATAGCCGAAGCCAGTGAAAGCTCCCCGGCAGCGACTACCCCGGCCATGATCTCGGCCAGTTTGTTGGCTTTCCCTTCGCCATAGCAGTCCATCAGCTCCAGACACTCCCGCTGCGTAGGTAGCCCCGTACCACCACCAACGGTCCCCACGATCAGCGACGGCAGGGTGACAGACCCGTACAGATCACCCTCGGGGGTTAATTCGGAATAGGTTATGGCCGCCGATGATTCGGCCAGGCAGGCAACATCCTGGCCGGTTGCGATGAACAGAGCCGCCAGTCCGTTTACCGAATGCAGGCCGTTGTTGTTCGTTCCGGCCAGGCGGGCCCCTACGTCACCAAGCCGGGCGTGCCGCAGCAGTTGCTCAGGTTCAACCTGGAGTTCCTGAATAAGCAGCTCGCGCGGGATGCGAATTTCGGCCGTGACGCGCTTGCCGCGGGTGCGCAGCATGTTCAGCTGCGATGGCTTTTTGTCAGTAGCCATATTCGATTCGAGGAAAAAGTGCTCGATGGCCGCAGCCGCCGGGTAGGTCTGTAGAATGTAGTTGCAGGCAGCCAGCGTTGCTTTGCTGACCATGTTCTGCCCAGCCGCATCACCTGTTGTATAGCCAAAACGCAGAAATGCAAACCGGCCGTTCAGGTAGGCGTCTACGTAGGTGAGCCGGGCAAACCGCGAGGTCGTTTCGGCTTCGGCAGCAATATCACGCTCCCGGGCCTCGACCCACCGAACGAACGAGCGGGCCTGACGCGCATCGGCAAACTGAAAAACCGGGGCGCGCTGCATGGCCTCATCCTGAATGGTACATAACACGCCCCCACTACCGTTGATGAGCTTGATACCCCGGTTATAGCTCGCCACCAGCGTTCCTTCGGTAGTAGCCAGCGGAATCAGGAAGTCACCCTGCGCGTGCTCGCCGTTAACCCGTAACGGACCGGCCAGCCCGATCGGCACCTGCGCCACGCCTACAAAGTTTTCGCAGTTTCCCCTCACGGCAGACGGCTCAAACGAGGGCTGTATGACGTGTTGCGGATTCGTTTGGGTGAAATCGCGCAGAAATTGCTGCCGCTCCGCAACCGCCTGCGGGTTGTAATCATCAACCGCATGGCGGGGAATACCGGGTTGGGTCCGCTGCGTGCCTTCGGGCGTTTCGGTTTGCAGGTTGTCTTCTACGGTTAGCGTTATGGTACCAAAGGGCTGCGTTTTGAGGGTGATCTCGAGGATATGCTGACCGGGTTCGAGCGGGGGCGCGATGGCCCGTACACGAACTGACCGCCGGAGCGGAAACGCGAGTGGCGTTGCCGCCGAAATAGCGTCTACCAGCACTTCTTCACCCCCATCGGTCTCCAGCAGGAACGCGCTGGCCGGGTAATCACGTCCGTTTATTCTGGCCCGTTCGAGTCCCGTAAACTGGGCATCCGACAGCCTGTTTTTCAGGGTAAAGGTGAACCCTGTGGCCGTATTACGCAAACTCTTACGGGTATACAACTGCTTCAGCAGCACATTGGGCAGGAAACGAAACATGAATGATGAATGATGAATGATGAATGATGAATGATGAATGATGAATGATGAATGATGAATGATGAATTACTTATTTATTATACATTTTTTATCATTCATTATCCATTAAAAAAACCCTCGTTCGCCGGATTGGTTTATTCCCCGTATGCGTACAGTGTCGATCATCATTCCAACCCTTAACGAAGAAAACGCGCTTCCCCGGACGTTGCGGCTCTTACAACGACTATGTCCCGAACCGCTCGAAATTATCATCGTTGACGGTGGCAGCACCGACCGGACCATTCAGCTGGCGGAGGCTACCAGTCCCTGTTTTCGATCGATGCGCATTGTTCACGCCAAACTCCCGGGCCGCGCCAGCCAGATGAATGCGGGAGCGGCCAAAGCAACTGGGGATATTTTGTGCTTTCTACACGCCGATACGGCCCTGCCCGATGATGCACTCCAGGTTATTCGGCAAACATTGGCCGACGCCGATACGGTAGCCGGTGGGTTTATTTCCATCATGCGGGGGGCGCATACAACCCGCTGGCTGACGTCCTTCCATAACTACATCAAGACCTATTACGCCCCGCTGCTCTTCAGGCCCCGCCTGTTCTTTCGGGGGGCACGCCTGCTCTTTGGCGATCAGGTTATATTCTGCCGACGGGATCAGTTTATGACCGTTGGCGGCTATACGGCCAGCATGCCCATTATGGAAGAAGCGGATTTGTTGCTGAAGCTGGTTCCCTACGGCCGGGTGCGCCAGGTGAATCGGCTGGTTGAGTCGTCGGACCGTCGAGTCGCCCGGTGGGGCTTCTGGAAGGCCAATGGTATCTATCTGGCTATCGGCTTTTTGTGGGGACTGGGCTACTCACCCAACAAGTTAAAGCGGTGGTTCGCGGATATTCGATAAATTGGCGGACTATTCCTGTAACCGCTTTATGAAACGCCTTCTTCTACCGATTGCAGCCGGCGCCGTGCTGGCCTTGGGATGGGCACAGTTCACCCGGAACCCTACCGATACCAAACCCAATGATTACACCAACTGGGGCGAATACCTGGGCGGCCCGGATCGTAGCCACTATTCGGCACTGACCCAGATCGGCCCGCAGAACGTCAGCCAGTTGAAAGTAGCCTGGACGTACTCGACACCCGATAGTGGCCAGATTCAAACCAACCCTATTATTGTCGACGGCGTCCTATACGGGGTAACACCTACCGTACAGGCCTTTGCGCTGGATGCTACGACCGGCAAAGAACTCTGGAAATTTGGCGATCCCCTCAAAGTATGGCACAGCACCAGCCGGGGGGTCGTGTACTGGCAATCTTCCGACAAAACCGGCGAACCGGATAAACGAATCCTCTACACCGTCGGGCCAAAGCTGTATGCGCTGGATGCCCGAACCGGCAAACCAATCCCGAGTTTCGGCGATAACGGAACCGCCGACCTGCACGCGGGTCTGGGCGAGCAGGCCCGTGACAAGTTCATTATTTCGAACACCCCCGGCACCCTGTTCGAAGACCTGATTATCATGCCCACGCGGGTCTCGGAAGGCCCCGACGCGGCACCGGGCTACATTCAGGCCTTCAACGTGCGGACGGGTCGGCTGGCCTGGGTCTTTCGCACCATTCCCAATCCCGGCGAATACGGGTACGAAACCTGGCCCAAAGAAGCATACCGCAATATCGACGTTGGCGGGGCCAACAACTGGTCGGGAATGGCTATTGACCGACCGCGCGGCTTGCTCTACGTCCCCACCGGCTCAGCCTCGTATGATTTCTACGGCGGCAATCGCAAAGGCCAGAACCTGTTTGCCAACTGCCTGCTGGCCCTCGACGCCCGAACCGGTAAGCGACGCTGGCATTTTCAGGCTGTACACCATGACCTTTGGGATCGCGACTTTCCGGCTCCCCCCAACCTGCTTACGGTTACACAGAACGGCAAAAAGATCGACGCCGTGGCTCAGGTTACCAAGTCGGGCCACGTGTTCGTCTTCGACCGGGTAACCGGAAAACCGCTTTTCCCGATTCGGGAGACTCCCGTGCCCAAGTCAGACCTGCCCGGGGAAGTGACCTGGCCTACGCAGCCTGTTCCGCAGAAACCCGCGCCCTTTGCCCGGCAACAGATGAGTGAAGCCGACATCAACCCTTACTCCGCCGACCGTGATTCGTTGCTGCGCGTGTTCCGTTCTGTGGGTCGCCGGCCGTTCGAACCCATCAGCAAACGAGGTAGTCTGATGTTTCCGGGCACCGACGGGGGAGCCGAATGGGGGGGCGCAGCGGCTGATCCGGATGGCATCCTGTACGTGAACGCGAACGATATACCCTGGATTTTTACGATGATCGATGCGCCCAAGAGCGACGAGCTGGCGCATCTCAGTCCCGGGCAACGGATCTACACCCAGAACTGCATTAGCTGCCACGGCCCCGAGCGCAAAGGCAACGCCCGCAGCGGCTACCCCTCCCTGGTCGATATTAGCCAGCGACGCGACCGGCCTTATGTGAACCAGATTATCAGCAATGGCAAAGGCATGATGCCCGGCTTTACAGCCCTGTCGGCGGCCGATCGGCAGGCGTTGGTATCATTCCTGTTTGGCGATGAAAAGCAGGAAGTAGCCGGCGGGTCGCCCTATCCGGCCAAAGTCAAAGAGCCGTATTTGCCCTACAAGGTGACGGGGTACATCAAATTTCAGGATAGCAAAGGGCTGCCAGCCATTGCGCCACCCTGGGGTACGCTGAACGCCATCAATTTAAACACCGGCGAATACCTCTGGAAGATACCCCTCGGCCAGGATTCGGCCTTAGCCGGCAAAGCAACCCAAACGGGTACCGAAAACTACGGTGGTCCGGTGGTCACGGCCAGCGGCCTGCTTTTCATTGCCGCCACGAAAGATGAGAAATTCCGGGCTTTCGACAAGAAGACCGGCAAGCTGCTTTGGGAAACCACATTACCGGCAGCCGGTTTTGCTACCCCGGCTACTTATCAGGTCAACGGCAGGCAGTACGTAGTCATTGCCTGCGGAGGGGCCAAGCTCGGCGCCAAAAAAGGCAATCAGTATGTGGCCTATGCCTTACCCTAAACAGTAATGGGCGGGGCTCGGCTGGTGACTAGCTGGCCAGCCCCACCCCTGGCAGGCCCTGGTTCGGCGAGGCTCGTACGGTAAGTTGTGGGGCTGTTTTGCGAGAAAGTCCTTAGTTTGCCCCAAAATTCTCAAACTACGATATGCGCCTTGTTTCGGCAATCTGCTGTATACTGTTCTCCGCTGTAGGGGTAACGGCCCAGCCGCTCCAGCTTCTCCCCGAAAATCCACACTATTTCCAGTACGACGGAAAACCCACCCTGCTGGTTGGATCGGGTGAACACTACGGCGCCGTCGTTAACTTGGATTTCGACTATAAGACTTATCTCGCCACGCTGGCAGCCGACGGCCTTAACAACACCCGGCTGTTTACAGGAGCTTATGTTGAAAAGCAGGGCGACTTTGGCATTCAGAAAAATACCCTGGCTCCCCGGTCGGGCCGACTGATTTTACCCTGGGCGCGTTCAGAACAGTCTGGGTACGCGCTGGGAGGGAATAAGTTTGACCTGAGCCGGTGGGATGAGGCCTATTTTGAGCGGCTTCGGGACTTTATGAGCCGGGCGCAGCAGCTGGGCATCATTGTCGAGGTAACCCTTTTCTCCTCATATTATGGTACCGGCTGGCCCTATAGTCCGTTCAATCCGGCCAACAACATCAACCAGACCGATGCTATCCGCCCCCTTCAGGCCAACACCCTGCAGAACGGGAACCTGCTGAAATACCAGGAGCAGTACGTTCGGAAACTGGTCCGGGAACTTAACAGCTTCAGGAACCTCTACTATGAGATCCAGAACGAACCCTGGGCCGACCTGAAAGACACGGTGCTGACCCGCAACGAGTACCACACCAGCCCGGATGGTAAACGCGACTGGCGAGCGACACTCGAAGTGAGCAGTCAGGCGTCGTTGCAGTGGCAACGGCGGGTAGCGTCATGGATTGTGAGCGAAGAAGAGAACCTGTTACAGAATCACCTGATCTCGCAGAATGTCAGCAATTTTCGCTACCCCATTCTCGACCTCGACCCCAATGTTTCGATTTATACGTTTCACTACGCGCTGCCCGAAGCCGTTACGGACAATTACGCCCTGAACCGGGTCATTGGCTTTAACGAAACGGGCTTTGCGGGACAGGCTGACCGGACCTACCGGCGTCAGGCCTGGCGGTTTCTGATGGCGGGCGGGGGGCTGTTCAACCACCTCGATTATTCGTTCAGCGTAGGGGGCGAAATTGGTCAGGATACTACCTACCGGCGCAGCACCACCCCCGGTGGCGGCAGCCCGGCCCTGCGCCGGCAACTCGGTGCCATGAAACGCTACCTGGACCGGTTCGATCTGACCCAACTCAGCCCCGATCCAACCTTCGTCAAAGCGTCGCCGGGGGCGGTTACCCAGACGCTCAAAAATGGCAAAAACGGCTGGCTGATTTATGCCGAGCCGTTTTCGCCCAATTCATTCCTGCTGCAGGTGAACCTGCCCAAAGGTGACTATCATGCCGAGTGGGCCGACGCCGAAACGGGCCAGGTACTCAAGAGCGGATCGGCCGAGCCGAGTGGCTCACTGGCAGCTCCGCCGGGCACGCGCGACCTCATCCTGCGCATTATTAAGTTTTGACGATCCACTGGCTATTTGACCTGGAGCAGAACGGACTTCATCTGATCGGCTACAAACTGATTGCCGGCTTCGTTGAGGTGGACCCGATCCGCCGTTAAGATGCCACGGTCTTTGTTTTCGGGGTTGTTTTTCAGGTTGTAGTCCTGGAATGCTTTCCGCAAATCAACCAGGGGCAGATTCTGCCGTTTGGCCAGATCGCGGATAAACTGGCTGTATTGGTTCAGGTCGCCGTCCTGCTGGTTGGTCATGTCGTTTTTTTCGCCGATAGCCGCTGGCGTGCACAGCACCACGCGCACGTTGGCGGCCTGAAACTTTTTCACTACGGCCTCGTAGAAGCGCACAAACTTATCGGGGTCGGTGCCCGTACCTGAGGTCGCTTTGTGCCATACGTCGTTGACCCCTACCCAAATGACGACTACATCGGGTTGCTTGGCCAGCACGTCTTCGTCCATGCGAAGAAACAGGTCGTAGATCTTGTTACCGCCAATGCCGGCGCCAACCAACTCATACTGATCAGCCGGCACCATCGATTTCAACCGATCAATGTACCCCCCTGGCTTTATTCCAGCCTGGGTAATTGAATCGCCAAAAAACACCACACGTTTGGGTTTGGCCGCAGTCATGGCCAGAAGTCCGACAAGCAGACTGATAAATGAAAGGCGGAAGAAAGTTGTCATGCTGACTAAAGCTCATCGCCCCGGTTCACTACCCGTAACAGCCTCTTCCACCCTCTACATTTTCTGTAATCATCTCCTGCTAATACCTGACTTCATTCACCTGGCTATCGTCCGCGTTTCTGCCTTCCTGCCAGCTAAGGCATCCGGAAATATTGGAAGCGACGCTGCCCAATTAAACCGTTTAGCCTGATCGCTGGCCTGACCCATACCAAAAGAGCCAGACCGAAGCTACGATCTGGCCCTTCGCGGGACTGCTTAGCGCATTACCCTACTGTAATCGTCTGGGCGGGCTGGTTCGTTTCCGGATTTTTGGGCAGCGTCACCTTCAGGATACCATCGGCATACGACGCCGAAATGGCCTCTGTCAGCACCTTGCCATTTAATCGGAATGACCGTTCGAAAGCGCCCTGTCGGTACTCCTGGTAGGTATAACCAGATTCGGCATTGTCAGCACCGGTACCGGGATAGCTGATCTGCAATACATCCTCTTTCACCGTCAGCGCAACGGTCTCTTTTTTCAGACCGGCCGCGTAGAGCGAAATAACGAACGCGTCGTCGGTTTCTTCGATGTTGACCGGCGGCTGACTGCTGCCCGGCCGCCAGCCAAAGCCACTGAACCGACCCCGGCCCCAGGCTTCGTTAAATTTACTGCGGCCCCAGCCTCCGCAACGGCCTTTGTAGTCTGACTGAAATGCGTGTTTATGATACATGGTTGTGTGTTTTAGTCTTGTATTTACACTGTACTATCGGCAATGGTCCGATTAGTGAATCGGGATTACCCGGTCATACGTGACCCGGCTCATGGGTGAGCGATAGGCTGGATTATCGATGGATATGATAGTGGGTGAATGCCAGCCCACCCGCTCGGTCGAATGGGTAAACTGACTCGCTAGTAAGCCGCCTACTACCCGTACCACCAGGAAAGCAGCCGCAGCTACCAGCAGGAGCTTAATCAGAAGAGATAGTAAAAAAAGGGCCATTCCGGCCAACAGGACTACGCCCGCTACTCGCCAAATTCTCATGTCGTTGTCTGATTTAGTGATTTGTTCAGAGCAACCGGACACGGCTGGCTTACGGTACCGACTGGATCGGGCTGTTTTGCTCAATCCGGCCCAGGCTGCTCTAGAGGGGTAGTCGCAGCGGGGGCATTTATATTGTAGGGAGAAACAACTTTTTTTCTGACGACCGCTTATACCACCAGGTTAAGCGCCAGAACGCCGAGCAGGCCGATGATCGAAACCAGCGACTCCATGACACTCCAGGTGCGAAGGGTATCGTTGATGCTAAGGTTAAAATACTCTTTGAAGAGCCAGAAACCCGGGTCGTTGATGTGCGACAGCATCAGGCTTCCTGACCCGATCGCCAACACCATCAGCTCAGGATTGACGTGCTGCGACTGAATCAGGGGCAGAATAATGCCGACCGTTGTCAGACCCGCTACCGTGGCCGACCCCACACAAACGCGAATTACGGCCGCCATACCCCAGCCCAGCAGCAACGGCGACATATTGACCCCAGCCAGCTGGGCACCGATGTACAGGCTTGTACCGGAGTCGTTGAAAATCTGCTTCAGCGCCCCCGCTCCGGCAATGACCAGCAATATGGGCGATGCCGCCTTAATGGCTTCTTCGAGGTCTTTCATGACCGCTTTCATGGTGGGTCGCTTACCCGTTTCGTCGGGCCGGAGCCCCAGCGCGTAGACCGCCACCAGAACCGAAACCAGCATACCCACGTAGGGCTCGGCCATCAGCGCCACAATGCCGTGCAGCACCGTTCCTTCGGTAAGCATCCCTTTGAGCGGACCGAAAAGCGTTAGTATCACGACCGGCAGCAGGGCCACAAAAAAGCTGATGCCGGCCCCCGGCAGATTGGTAACGGGGACTTCTCGAATGTTGAACAGCTCCCGGTCGGGTTTGGGCTGAAACCGGCCCAGGGTTTTACCGAATATAGGCCCCGCAATAACGATAGCGGGCGTTGCCACGATAATTCCGTAGAGTAGGGTACGGCCAATATTGGCGTTTAGCTGACCCGCAATAGCCGCCGGTGAGGGGTGTGGAGGCAGGTAACCATGCGCCACTGACAGCGCCGACAGCATTGGTATGGCCACCGTCAGCAAGGGCAGCCCCGACGAAGCCGCAATGGTAAAGATCAGCGGAACGACAATGATAAAGCCGGCATTGTAAAACAACGGAATGCCGATGATAAAGCCCGCCAGCGCCAGCCCCCAGCGGATGTTTTTTATGCCGAACCAGCCAATCAGTACATTGGTAATGCGCCGGGCCGCTCCGCTTTCGGCCACCAGACGCCCCAGCATAGCCCCGAAACCAATGATCAGAACCAGGTCGCCCAGGGTGCTGCCGATGCCGGTCTGTATCGATTTGCCCACGGCCGTAATACTCATCCCCGACGCCAGCCCTATACCCAATGAAACCAGAACGAAGGAAATGAACGTATCGAGGTTAACAACGGCAATCAGGAAAACAAGGGCCAGAATACCGATAAATGTTAGAAGCAGGGGCATGAGCGGCAGGTTTTGTCAGGATAAAGCGTATTTCGCCAGTTTTTCTACTTCTGATGCCAGCGGCTGCGACGGGTCGAAAGGGATCACATGCAGGCGGGTTGACGCATCGTAGCCAAACTGCGCCAGGGGCTGCCGGAAGGTCTCGTTGGTCGGGTAGATTAGAAACAGATCGTCGGCTGCGTACTTTTTCCCGTACGCAAAGAGCTGGTACAGATCCGCTTGCTCGATGCCGTAGTTACCCTGCCCCCGCTCCTGACCGTTCACGGATTTCCATTTTGTATCCAGCAGCAGCGTCCGCCCATGCTGCCGAATCAGAATATCGGGGCGCAGTTTAAATTTAGGAGAACCGACGTGTTCATCGACCAGATGCGCCGATGACTCCTGCACCGATACGACACCTTCGTTTGGCCAGTAGGTTCGAATGCCGTAGGCGACGTAATCTTCAAACACCCGCTCCATCGGAAACAGCAGCGACTGCTCGGTAACTTCGCCCTGCCGAACGCCAAAGGCCCGGTGGCCGAGCAGCGCTACCGCCCAGCGCAGCGCGGGTTCGTACCGCACAAACAGCCGGTTAGTCCGGCGGCTGGCGATGCGGTCGGCGGCAACCGAGTCGGACGCTGGTACATCGGCCAGCGCGTGGAGCATCTGCCCGAGACGCTGCCGGTTCGTTGCGTTGGCAGAGCGCTCATTCAGAAACAGCAGGGCCGATTTGAGAACCCGGTTCGGGGGTATATTGATCGTCAGCGCATCGTAACAGACTGCCAGCCGTTCGGCGTGGTGCGCATTGTCGCGTTGCTGGCGGGTGGCCTGAAACTTACCCTTCCAGAATCGTTCGCTGGCCTCGACCGACACATACGCCTGTTGTATTCCCTGCCGCATCAGCGGGACCAGGGCATCCAGGAAAGCGGCAATGAACACCTCCCAGAGCGGTAACCGCGAAGGCCCCGTTCGGGCGTTGGGCAAGGTTCGAAACGGACTGTTGCGCAGGTGGCGCAGCATGGTCAGCAGTGTGGTTCGCGACTCGGCAGGCGCCCCAATTTTGGGCAGAATTTCCAGCTGCGTACCATCGGCCAGCCCCAGCAGACCAACGTAATTTCTAAAACGGACGTATTCCTGCCCTTTTTTAACGGTCAGGGTCAATAGCAGATCCGTCTCGTTATCACTAAACGCCAGTTGTCGAAGCGCCTGAAAGGCGGAGTCGGGCAATACCTGTATCTCGTCGCTGGTATCAGTGCCGTACCGATCGCTGGTAATCAATCCATTCTCGACAACCGAAAAAACCGTGTGCATAGGCAGGCTTACAGAGCGGGCCGGGTCTGACAAGTCCGGCCCACGTTTTACCGACCAAAGTTAATTCAGTACCGGGGTTTTATGACAAATGCCTGCTGTAATCCCCCGGACGTTTCGTTGGCGGGAATTTTGTGTTTTTAGCCAGTCCCCCATTGGCAAAATAATTAACTGGCTATCTGGCTCGGCCAAACATTCAGACTCGTCTCTGACCAGCTAATCAGAAGGGGCTGAATAAATGACACTCATTGCTGTGGCTCCATGTAGGGCAAATTGTTACCAACACTGTCCATCTCTACGGCCGCGGGTTTGGGCATCGATCGGGGTGCATTGGTTTGGGCGGGTTGATTTACCCGTGGTTTAACATCGGGTTCCTGACAACCGGCAAGCTGAAGCAGCGTTGTGAGGGCGATTACACTGACCAGTAAGCGGGTGGCGGAGTGGAGTGACGTTTTCATGGGACAGAAACCGGTTGGTGGGTATCGACTGGCGGACTATCCGCGTTGGTCGAATCAAAGGTCCGTCTTACGCCCAGTAAGCTATGTCAGCTTTGAGTAAAACCCTGGCACAATTGAGTCAATAGTCTCCCCCGTCTTCTTGGGAGACGGGGGGCCAGCGCAACGATAATCCAGAATAACCACAGGTAGGACTAAAGAAGACATCTGGCGCTGACAAAGTATCATAGCCAGACAGGGCCTAGCCGGGACTGTATTACCTTTCTACCGGGTTACGTTTAACCCCATAATTGGCACTGGGGAGATATTTCGGGTAAAATTAAACTACTCAACAAGCTGTTCTGGCTTATTAGTATTACTACTTATGGGTTTATAGCCTATTGATTCTGTTGCGGTTGGAGCGAATATTTAAAATTTTTCTTTATATTATATCATAGCTATCATTATAATAACTTCTTATTGACCTTTATGTGTGTAGTACCAAAATAATCCTTTTATGAAGAACACTATACATCGCTGCTGGGTGACTGGCGGCATGTTACTGAGTAGCACCTTTGTCATGCTACCAGCGGTAGGGTTGGCCGATACGCCAAGCATTAACCGGCAGGTTGCCGTCACGGTATCCGGCCAGGTCAACGATGATCAGGGTAACGCACTACCCGGTGTAAACATTCTGCTTAAGGGCACCTCTCAGGGAACTACTACGAACGCCGAAGGACGCTTTTCGCTCACGATTCCCGATGGCCGGGGTACGCTGGTTTTCTCGTACATTGGTTACCTGAGTCAGGAAGTGCCGGTCAACAACCGGTCGAACCTGACCGTAACGCTCCAGAACGACACCAAAGCGCTCAGCGAGGTGATCGTGATCGGCTACGGTACTGTAAAGAAAAGCGACCTGACCGGTTCTGTCGCTTCAGTCGGTAGCAAAGAACTCAAAGCGTTTCCGATTGCCTCGGTCGACCAGGCCCTGTCGGCGCGCGCTACGGGAATCAACGTTACCCAGGCATCGGGCGCGCCGGGTGGCGGGGTAACGGTTCGTATCCGGGGGGCAAACTCCATCAACGCTGGCTCCGAACCGCTGTACGTCATCGACGGTTTTCCGATCTATCCCGACAATGGTGCGCTAAGCGCCGGGGGTAACCGACAGCCGACCAACGCACTGGCATCGATTAACCCGTCCGATATCGAGTCGGTCGAGATCCTGAAAGACGCATCGGCCACCTCCATTTATGGATCGCGCGGAGCTAACGGGGTCGTACTGATCACGACGAAGCGTGGTAAAGCCGGTTCTACCCGCATCGATTATGACGGGTCGCAATCCGTACAAAGCATTGCCCGGGAGGTGAAAGTGCTGAACGCGGCTGACTACGCCCGTTATCAGAACCTGCGGGCCCTGTCGCGGAACCAGACGATCCCCTACCCCAATCCGGAGCAGTACGGCGAAGGCACCAACTGGATGAACGAGATCACCCGTGCCGGTGCCATCGCCAATCATAACCTGACGCTGTCGGGCGGTAACGAAAAAACGCAGTTTGCCGTGGCAGGTGGCTATTTCCGGAACGATGGGGTGGTGAAAAACTCCTATTTCGAACGGTATAGCCTGCGCCTGAACGTCGATTCGCGCTTTCTGAACGACAAGATGCGCGTCGGTACGAGCACTACCTTCTCCCGGTCGGGATCAAACGCCGTAGCCACTGACCGGGGCGGCCCGGGTGGCTCGGCCATTATCACCGCCCTCGGCCAATCGCCCCTGGGTCCGGTGTATAACGCGAGTGGCGGCTACGACCTCGTTTCTTACGATGGCCGTTTCCTGACGAACCCGCTGGCTCAGGTGCTGGAACCGGTTGATGCCGACGTTCAGAACCGTATTCTGTCGAACAACTACGTGCAGGCTGAACTGGCCAAAGGGTTATCGCTCCGCTCCAGCATTGGTTTCGACGTGGTCAACACCAACCGGACAACGTTCTATAACCTGCAAACCGTCGACGGGCGCAATTCGGGCGGTTCGCTGGGCAAAGAGTCGCGGTATGTGCTGAACTTCCTCAATGAGAACATTCTGTCTTACAACCGGCAGCTGGGCGAAAATCAGACTATCGACGCACTGGTCGGCTATACCTACCAGACCGACAACAACCAGCGTTTTGGTACCTCTACCCAGGGCTTTACGGTCGATGACTTCCAGACGGCTCGCCTGCAGGATGGTCTCCGGCCCCAGATTCCATACTCGTACCGCGATACCTGGGCGCTGAAGTCGTTCCTGGCCCGGGTCAACTACAACCTGCTGGGTCGCTACCTGTTCACGCTGACGCTGCGCCGGGACGGTTCGAGCCGGTTTGGTGAGAACAACAAGTGGGCTAATTTCCCATCGGTAGCCCTCGGCTGGCGGATCAAAGACGAATCGTTCATGCAGGACATCAAAGCCGTTAGCGAAGCCAAACTACGAGCCAGCTACGGTATTACGGGTAACTCGAACATTCCGACCTACCGCTCACTGGCTGCGCTGAGCACCACGAACTACCTGGGTGGCTCGGGTCTGCTGCCGGGTCTGGCCGAATCACGGGTGGCGAACCCCAACCTGAAGTGGGAAACAACGGCGATGTTCAACGTAGGTCTTGACCTGGGTCTGTTCAGCAACCGGCTCAACGTAACGGCCGATTACTTCTACAACAAAACCACCGACCTGCTGCTCGATGTAGCCCTGCCAACCAGTACGGGTTTCAGCACCTCGTTCCAGAATGCGGGCTCGCTCAGAAACACCGGGTTTGAACTGGCGCTGAACGGCGTCATCATCAATAACCGGAAGCTGCGCTGGGATGCCACAGCCAACGTGTCTTTTGTCGACAACAAAATTCTTGACATAGGACCCAGCGCTCCTTTCTACGCCGGTAGCCCCAGTGGCCACTTGGGTGTTGATGGCAGCTACGTTGCACCCGGTCTGGCGATTGGATCGTGGTATGGCTACCACTACATTGGTCTGTTCCAGAGCACCCAGGAGATTGCCAGCAGCCCAAGTATCGTCGGCGATAAGCCCGGCTATCCGCGCTACCAGGACGTTAACGGCGACGGTACCATCACGCAGGCCGACCGGACTTACCTGGGCAACCCGAACCCGAAAATGATCTGGGGTTTCAACACGAACCTGACCTATGGCGCGTTCGACCTGAACCTGTTCCTGCGCGGCACTCAGGGTAACAAAGTCCGGAACCTGCAGCAGTCCGAGATGGCCGATGGCGTGGGTAACTACAACCAGGCTTATGACATCCTGACAACCTCCTGGACGCCCGAAAATCCGAACGCAACCCGCCCGGTCATTGACGCCACCCGCGACTTTGCCAACTACTTCCGCCGGTCCGACTTCTTCATTGAAGATGGCTCGTTCATCCGCCTGCAGAATATCTCGCTGGGCTACCGGTTGCCGCAGATTAAATCGATTCGCAACGCCCGCATTTACGTAAGCGGCCAAAACGTGTTCCTGATTACCAAGTATCGCGGCTTCGACCCCGAAGTCAACAACCAGGGTCAGAGCAGCCTGAACCGGGGCGACGACTACGATGCCTACCCGCGTCCACGTACACTCACCTTGGGTCTGCAAATTGGCTTATAACCAGATTTCATAAACAGACATGACCATGAATCGTATTACATCCCGAATTTTGCTCATGACGGCCCTGACCGGTGGTCTGGCGCTAACCGAGTTTGGTTGCAAAGACCTGACCGAACAGCCCGACTTTGTCAGTCCCTCGAGCTTTTACCGCAACACCAGCGATATTCAGTCGGCGCTGAATGCAGCCTATCGCGAACTGAACAACGAGTGGTTCAACACCTATTACAACCGCTCGGTATTTGACTGCGCACTCGGCATTCAGACAGGCTATGAGAAAGGCCCCCAGTATTACAAACAGGGCGGCTATGCACCATCCGATGACTACATCGGTACGTACTGGGCACAAAACTACCGGGGTATCAACCGCACCAACGCGGTAATTGAACGAGCGCCTGGGGCAAGCATGACCGATGCCGAGCGCAAAGCGGTACTGGCCGAAGCTAAATTCCTTCGGGCTTTCTACTACTACCAGCTGTTCGTGTTCTTCGAGAACATTCCGGTACTGGATAAGCCCACAACCGAACTCGGCTCTTACCAGTCGAACGAAGGGGGTAAACAGAAAGCGCTCGACCTGATGGTTGCCGACCTCAAGGCCGCCGAAGCCGACCTGACTGCTACCGCCGACGGATCGGGCAAACCCACCCGCTGGGCTGCCAAGACGTTGCTGGCAAAGGTGTATCTGGAAAACAAGAACTACCAGCTCGCGGCCGATAAAGCCAAGGAGGTCATCGACCAGAGCGGCCTGAAGCTGTTTACGGAGTTTGCCAACAATTTCGATGTTGCCAATAAGAACAAGGGAGAACGCCTGTTCGAAATTCAACAGAGCTTCCTGGCCACAGCTGGTGCGCTGTATAACAATATGCACGCGCACTTCACCCCGTCTGACTGGGACGGTGGCGATCCGACCGCACTAACCCCGGGCGATAACGTAACAGCCGCTGGCTGGGCCGATGCCTGGATTGTAGGAGCCATCCCCTTCCGCGAGTCGTTCGACGCAACGGACAAACGGATTCCGGCCACGTTCATGACCCAGTATCGGTCGAAGAACGCCAATGGGCAGGTAGTTCGCTACAGCCCCACGGCCCGGTCGCCCTTCGTAGCCCCCGGCAGCCCGGAGCGGTCGTTTAACAACGTAATTTTCAACAAGTTCATTGAGTATAACACGGGTGGCTGGAACAGGACCGAGAAGAATTTCGTGCTGCTGCGGCTGGCCGATGCCTACCTGGCTCATTCTGAAGCGGTTAACGCCGGCGCCACGGGCGATGCTTACATGGGCATCAACGCGGTTCGGGCGCGGGCCGGTCTGGCTCCGCTGGCTGGTTTGTCGAAAGATGCGCTGCGGGAAGCTATTTTCAACGAGTGGATGAAGGAATTTGCCGGCGAAGGCTGGGCCTTTAACCACGCCCGTCGCTTTGGCAAAACCAACGAGCTGATTCAGAAATACGCCGGACGCACGGTCTCGGGCGACAAATTCCGGCTGTTGCCCCTGCCCTTCGTCGAAGTCAACACGAACAGCGGTGTGAAGCAGAACACAGGCTGGTAGACGTCACTTTCTGCAAAAAGCCCAACCAGACATTCTGGTTGGGCTTTTTTATGCGGATCAGTATACCATCAGGAAATTCGCCCCCAGTTACTCTCCGTCTTGCGGAGGCTCTCGATATGATTTCGAATAGGCGCATGCTGGGGCAACACCAGTTCCGGATCGTCCTGCAGAATAGCCTGTGCCGACTCCCGGGCAACGGCCAGAATGGCCCCGTCTTTGGCCAGATCGGCAATCATCAGATCCATCACCCCGCTTTGTTGCGTACCGGTCAGGTCGCCGGGGCCGCGCAGTTGCAGGTCCACATCCGCAATTTCGAAACCGTTATTGGTCCGCACCATGGTTTCCAACCGGGTTCGGGTGTCGGTACTGAGCTTGTAGCCGGTCATCATGATACAGTACGACTGATCGGCGCCCCGGCCAACCCGTCCGCGCAGCTGGTGCAGCTGCGAAAGGCCAAACCGCTCGGCACTTTCGATGACCATAACGCTGGCGTTCGGCACGTTTACCCCTACTTCGATAACCGTAGTGGCTACCATGATCTGGGTTTCGCGGTTCAGAAACCGTTTCATCTCGTCGTCTTTCTCGTACGGCAGCATCTTGCCGTGCAGAATGCCGATCTCATAGGTTGGCCGGGGAAAAGCCCGCTGCATACTCTCGAAGCCGTCCATAAGGTCTTTGTAGTCCAGCTTTTCCGATTCTTCGATCAGCGGGTAAACCACGTACACCTGCCGGCCCAGCTCCAGCTGCTGACGCATGAAGCCGAATACCTCGGCACGGTGCTTGTCGAATTTATGAACGGTTTTTATCGGTTTACGTCCTTTCGGCAGCTCGTCGATCACCGACACGTCGAGGTTACCGTATAGGGTCATGGCCAGCGTACGCGGAATAGGCGTGGCCGTCATAACCAGAATATGCGGGGGTACCGTTTCGTTCTTTCGCCAGAGTTTAGCCCGCTGCGCCACCCCAAAGCGGTGCTGTTCATCGATAATACACAGCCCCAGATTTTTGTACTGAACAACGTCTTCGAGGAGGGCGTGGGTCCCGACCAGAATATGCATCTGGCCCGACTGCAACTCTTGGTGCAGCACAGCCCGTCGTTTTTTATTCGTCGAACCCGTTAGTATGCCAATGTTAAGCCCCATGGCATCGGCAAAGGGCTTCAGTCCGTTGTAGTGCTGATCGGCCAGAATCTCGGTGGGTGCCATCAGGCAGGCCTGCGCGCCATTACCAATCGCCATCAGACAGGCAATGAACGCTACAATAGTTTTGCCGCTTCCTACGTCACCCTGCAACAGCCGATTCATCTGTTTTCCGGTCAGAAAATCAGCGTAGATTTCCCGAATCACCCGCTGCTGCGCCCCGGTCAGTTCGAACGGTAACAGTTCATTGTAGAAATGCTTCATCAGCGTGGTGTCCCTGAAAATCTGACCGGGGAATTCCTCTTTCTGAATCAGCTTATTTTTAATCAGCCGCAGTTGATTGTAGAATAACTCCTCAAACTTGAGCCGCCGTTGGGCTTGTTTGAGCCAGCCCTGGTTCTGAGGCAGATGAATATTCCAGAGTGCTTCCCGCTTGCCGATGAGCCGGTATTTCTGAATCAGCTCTTCGGGTAAGGTTTCATGGATATGCGGCCAGGCCTGTTCCAGCAGGATCCGCATCATTTTCCCGATCAGCTTACTGTCGATGTGCCGCTTCCGCAGTTTATCGGTAAGGTTGTATACCGGAAAAAATCCGGCCTCATGTTCACCGCCCGTGGCCAGGTTGTCGAGTTCGGGGTGTACAATACTGAACTGCCCGCTGAATGACTGCGGTTTCCCGTAGGCAATGTACTCGCCATTGCGCCGGAGTGTCTTTTCGATGTAGGTGATCCCCTGAAACCATACCAGTGTCATGCTGCCGGTGCCATCGGTAAAATTGGCTACCAGCCGTTTTTTGGGGCCCTCCCCCTCCAGGTACCAGTCGCGAAGCCGACCGCGCACCTGCGCCGACGGCATCGAGTCCATCAGTTCGCTGATGGTATAATACCGCGACCGGTCATCATACCGAAAGGGGTAGTACTGGATCAGGTCACCGTAGGTAAACAGATTCAACTCTTTATTGAGGAGTTCTGTGCGCTGCGGTCCTAAGCCTTTGAGGTAGAGAAGGGGCGTTTCAAAAAATGTGGCTCGCTCGGTCATGCGTGACCCATCAAATGGCGTTAAAACATCGCTATTTGATCAAATTTACGCAATTCTAAGCAAACTAATCAACCAGGAGAGGTTTCAGTCTTCGTCGGTCCGGCCAATGCCGAAGGCAACACCGCCGTAGACATCAAGCCCACGGGGCCGGATTCCGTTCGATCCGTTCCCGACCAGCCCCAGAAAATTGTCAGTACCCAGCCAGGCTGGGCCAACCCGCAGCGACGCGCCCGCCATCAGCCCCCGGTTTAGATAGAGCACCGGCAACGCTACACTCACCAGACGGGTGTCATAGCGGGGAGTAATCGCCAGCAGCGAAGGCTGGTGTACCGACTGCGCACCGGCAGACCGGACATCCTGAAAATACGTAATGTTCAGCCCGGCGCCCCGCGGGCTCTGATAATCCCAGGTGAGGTTGAGCGACGTAGGCAGCCCCGTACGAAACTGATTCTGGTCTGGACTACGGCCCGTGTTGAATTTATCCTGAATGATCCGCGCGATCTGCAGCGTACCGGCCGTGTTATTGAAGTCGCTGCTTCTAAACTGCACGGGCTGTTGCTGAACCGACGAATAATCGTATTGTTCGCCTTTGTAGCGTATGCTACCGATGTCGGTCAGGGCCAGCCCAATCTGCCAGGCCGGACTGTCGGTATCGTACTGGCTGATATAGGTCAACCCCAGATCGAGCCCGAACCCGCGGCCCGGAGACGATGGACTCAGCAGTGTACTGGGCGTAAGCGTGCGGTTCTGCAAAAAGGTCGTGTAGCTCAGCGTAGCGTCGAGTCGGTTGACCTCCAGGATGGCGCTGTTCGGCTGGTCAGGATCGGCAATGACGCGATAGTCGAGCCCCCGGTTAATTAGACTTTGTGCGTTATATCCCAGCAACACCTTGGCCGTAGCTCCCAGCAACAGCCGTCGACCATCGGCTTCGAGTAACGTACCGGCGTAGGTAAGCCCAACTTCCGAATAGGTACTGGTATTGACACTAAACTGGTTATCGCTACTCGGTATGCCATACAGGGCACCGTCTTCCAATCCCGCCCGGATTGCGGAGAGCAGCGACTGCGACGCGCCCGTCACCTGCCCAATGGCCCGAAAACGGGTGGTTACGGCAAAAGCACTGCCTTCATTGGTTTTGACCAACAGAGAAGGCCCCCGAACCTCTCCCCACAACGTACCATTTTTGCGTCGACCGTCCAGATTCTCGCTGGTGTAGTCAGACTCGAAGCGCACCGATCCATCGGGTCGCCGGTACTGATCGGGTACAGTGCCGGTTATCAACCCAAGTAGTGAGAACGGAGCCTGATAGCGAACGTAATTATTGTCGACGTGCAGGTTGGCCACGAACCCGTTCAGATATACCCGGTTTTGTGCATCGGCCGCTAAAGCCGGGTTGATATACAGTCGATTGGTACCACCCTGGCGGCTGGTCGATATACCCAGCATATTCTGGGCGAAACTGGCTGTGGACGTTACAAAAAACGCCCCCAGCATCAGCGAAAACTTCATGCAGTGGCAAGTTGAATGGGAAACTGTCATGCAAAGTAAACGCGAATTACTGAGGGCTGTTCGGCTCGTGTCAGTTTTATCGAGTAAGTGGAAACCGAAGTATAACCCAACGAATAATACCTGGTATCATACCAAGGTATATAAATCCGCGGACCATCTGGCTCTGGTTATACGCCTTCTGCCTCCACCAGTTTCACTTCCGGCACCAGACGGGTCAGCAGATTTTCGATACCTGCTTTGAGGGTCAGTGTAGACGACGGGCACCCGCTGCATGAGCCCTGTAGCTGCACTTTCACGGTACCGCTGGGTTCGTCGAATGAATAAAAATTGATAGCTCCCCCATCCGACTCGACCGCCGGCTTGATATACTGATCCAGTACGGCTTTGATCTTCTGAACCGTTTCGGAGTCCATGTCAAGCTTGGCCGAGTTGGTATCCATCGTACGCTGGGCAAACACAGGTTTCTGTTCGCTGAAGTACTCTTTCAGAAACAGCTTCACTTCAAACATCACCTCGTCCCAATCGGTCTCTTCATCTTTGGTTACGGTGATGAAGTTAGCCGAAATGAACACCCGCCGTACAAAGTCAAACCCAAACAAAGCGACGGCCAGGGGCGAATGCTTGCCATCAACGACCGCTTCGGCGGGGGTGGCATAATCGAACGACAGTCCGGCCGGCACAAGCTCAAAATTGACCACGAACTTCATCGAGTTCGGGTTCGGGCTTCCTTCTGTGAAAATGGAAACAGGGCGGTTCAGTGCAGGATTCATATCTTATCTGGTTTATAGTCTGGTTTGGCGTACCTGGCCGGCCACCGGAATGGCTGGCGCTGCATGGCTAACAGCCAGGGCGTTTTTTTAGTTTTTGACCGTAAAAAAACCCGCCTGACTAAAGCCAGACGGGTTCAATTTCATCGATAAACGTGACTTATTCAGCAGCAACCGGTGCTGTTTCAACAACCGACGGACCGGCCGGAACGATGTCAACGTACGAACGGCTATCGCGGCCGGGACGGAACTTAACGGTACCATCGACCAGGGCGAACAGCGTATAGTCTTTACCCAGACCTACGTTTTTACCCGGATGATGTTTCGTACCGCGCTGACGAACGATGATGTTGCCGGCAATGGCCGACTGGCCACCGAACAGTTTCACACCCAAGCGTTTGCTGTGCGAATCGCGGCCGTTTTTGGAACTACCTACACCTTTCTTGTGTGCCATTTTTCTGGAGTTTTTTTATTTTCAGAGTTTAGCCCGCCGGAAATTTATTCTCCGGTAGCCGGACTCGAAAACGCAGTACCTTAAATAGTGATGTCTTCAATCATGACCTTAGTCAGGTACTGACGATGGCCGTTTTTCTTTTTGTAGCCTTTACGACGCTTCTTTTTGAAGACGATAACTTTCTCGCCCTTCAAATGCTCGACGATTTTGGCGGATACCGTCGCTCCAGCGACAGTAGGTGCACCGATGGTGATGCTACCTTCGTTGTCAACCAGAAGAATTTTCACCTGGTCGGAGGCAAGCGCAGCGTCCACATCGCCCTCTAACCGGTGGGTATAGATGGAACGACCCTTCTGGATCTTGAATTGCTGCCCTGCGATCTCTACGATTGCGTACATGATCTGTGTGTAAATTGGAAATTAGGGTGCAAAAGTAATTTATTTTCGGCACAGACACAAACAAATGCCGGGCTAAATACCTGGTTTTACCGAGGTTTGAATAAGATTAGTGGCACATTTGGCAATAACCTTCCCATCGGCCGCCACAATCCGGCCTTCGCAGTGAATAATGTTTTTGCCGGCCCGCAGCACCTGAGCCGTGGCCGTTACCGTATCGCCCAGCCGGGCTGCATGCAGAAAATCGACGTTCAGATTGACCGACGTATAAGCATATTCGCGTCCCAGCGTAAACACGGTCGCGCCGATCAGGTCGTCCAGTATGCCGGCAGCCGCCCCGCCGTGTAGCACACCCGCCGGGTTGGTCATATCTTCCCGGATGGTATAATCAGCCGTAAGCTGTCCCGCTTCGGCAGATCGGATGATTCCGTTGAGCCAGCGGCCAAACGGCGAAATACTGGCCTGCATGTCGCGCCCGATCATGGAGCGAAATAAATCAAGACGTGGGTTAACGGGATTGTCCATATCCGGCAAAAATAGCACTAAACCAAGCGAAACGCTTATCTGGCTTGATTAATTATGGACTTTCTTGGGAGTAATAGACGAGTTATGCTACTTTTGGGCGATTTTACAGATGCCTATTCAATTGAACCGAATGAACTATACGCTTACGCAACTTCCCGACCGTACCGCCAAACCACGTAATAGTGGGCTGACCATGGTTATGGACAAGGGGTTGAGTCTACGCGAAGTAGAAGACTTTCTGTCCACTTCCGCCGACTACGCTGACATTATCAAACTAGGCTGGGCTACTTCTTTCGTTACCCCTCATCTTAAAGAAAAACTGGCAATATACCGCTCTGCTGGCTTACCCGTATACTTTGGCGGTACGCTGTTCGAAGCCTTCGTGGTCCGAAAGCAGTTTGACGATTACCGGAAACTGCTCGACAGGTATGACATGCAGTACGCCGAAGTATCGGACGGATCGATCGAGATGGAGCAGGATGATAAGTGCAACTACATTCGCCAGCTCGCCACCCAGGTAACGGTACTGTCGGAGGTGGGTTCCAAAGATGAAGCCAAGATCATTCCGCCCTACAAATGGATCCAGCTGATGAAGGCTGAACTGGCGGCTGGCGCCTGGAAAGTAATCGGCGAGGCCCGCGAAGGGGGTACCGTTGGTCTTTTCCGGTCGAGCGGTGAAGTTCGGCAGGGGCTGGTCGAAGAAATTCTTACCCAGATTCCGTTCGAGAGCATTCTGTGGGAAGCTCCCCAGAAAGAGCAGCAGGTCTGGTTTGTCAAACTACTAGGGGCTAACGTTAACCTGGGCAACATTGCTCCCCACGAGGTCATTCCGCTCGAAACGATCCGGCTAGGACTTCGGGGCGACACTTTTTCCCATTTTCTTGACAAATAAGACCCTGTTTACAGGATTGGATCGCCTGGCGCGGTCATAGCCTTTCTAAACCTGTAGGCCGAAAACTCCACTTATGGAACTCATCAAATCACTTCTGGATTTCCTGCTTCACCTGGATCGGTACCTCGACTTGTGGGCTAATGAATACGGGATACTGCTGTATGCCATCCTATTTCTGATTGTATTCACCGAAACGGGTCTGATCGTGATGCCCCTCCTGCCGGGTGATTCGCTGCTTTTTGCTGCGGGCGCCCTGGCCGCACGAGATACCAATGAATTAAGTGTGTGGGTGATCATTCCGCTGCTGATTGTGGCGGCTCTCCTGGGTGATAACGTCAACTATTTTGTGGGCAAGTTCCTGGGTAACCGGATCAAATCCCGCGAACGAATCCTGTTCTTTAAGCGCGAGTACATCTCCGAAACCGAGAAGTTCTATGCAAAATACGGAGGCCGCACGGTCATCATTGCCCGGTTTATCCCGATTGTGCGCACCATTGCGCCTTTCGTTGCCGGCGCAGGCAGCATGAACTACGGCACCTATATCCGTTTCTGCATCGTTGGGGCCGTCTTGTGGGTATTCAGCATTACGCTGCTGGGCTTTTTCTTCGGCAACTTCCCCATTGTTCAGAAAAACTTTGAGCTGGTTGTTTTCGGTATCGTTGGTCTCTCAATCATGCCAATCGTTGTTGAGTTTGCCAAGAAGCGTTTACGCAAAGGGTGAGTAACAGGGGTTTTATCGGTGCTTTTGCCCTTTATCCAAAACACCATGATAAAACCCCTCCTCTCATGCCTCGTTACGGTCTCATCGGGTACCCGCTTACCCACTCGTTTTCCCAGCGGTATTTTACCGAGAAATTTGCCCGCGAAGGCATCGCTGACAGCCGGTATGATCTGTTCGAGCTTCCGGCAATTGACGGACTGACCGACGTATTACAAACTCCGGATCTACGCGGCCTGAACGTAACGATTCCGCACAAACAGGTCGTACTCCCCTACCTGGACCGGCTCGATGCATCGGCCCGGAAAGTAGGGGCGGTCAACGTTATCAGGCTCGAACAGGATGGCTCACGTACGGGCTACAATTCCGATTACTACGGCTTCAAGACCTCGCTCAGCAACTGGTTCTATGAGCTGGGCATCAGCCTTCTGTCCTATAACGGCCAGGCACTCGTGCTGGGGACCGGTGGCGCATCCAAAGCCATAACAGCGGCCCTGACCGATCTGAAGATTGCCTACCGGCTCGTTTCCCGTCACAAATCGCCCGAGACGATTACCTACGACGAGTTGCCAACCTTCATCCATAATTACCGGCTTATCATCAACTGCTCGCCCGTCGGTACCTATCCGCACACGGACGAAGCCCCCGATCTGCCGTACGGGCAAATTACCGACTGGCATCTGTTTTACGACCTCGTCTATAACCCGGCTGAAACCTTGTTCATGAAGCTGGGACGCGAACGGGGCTGCGCTACCCATAATGGACTGCGTATGCTGGAACTACAGGCCGAAAAAGCCTGGGAAATCTGGCAGAGTTAGTTACTGGCAACGGCCAGCCTGAACGCTACGACCTGACGCGGCAATTCATAGACAGATATCGCTGAGCCGGTCCTCGTCCATCACGAACACGTTGAAGTCGACCCGACCGCGAATACCCTGTACCCAGCCGCTCTGGCTATGCTGCCACAGATAAAGCTGATCAGAATCGTATTGCCGCAGGTGCGTGTTTGAATAATCCGCAATCCAGAGGGGATAATCGTTGAAGTTGCCCTTAATGTACCGGCGGTACAAATTGCCGTTGGTGTAGATCATGGGGCGAACGTTATAATGGTCTTCGATGGCTTCGAGCCACTGCCGCAACCCGTCAATGATGACGACGTCTGATTGCCCGTTTGTAACTTCAAAATCAACGACCGGTACGAAATCGCCTTCGCCCAGTTCAACCGTCCTGATGAAGTTATTGGCCTGTTTAATGGGGTCGCGGGTAGGGTGATAAAAGTGGTAGGCGCCCCGACGCAGGTTCGATTTTCTGGCTTCGCGCCAGTTTTTGGCAAACTGTTTGTCGCTTAAGGTAGCACCTTCTGTGGCTTTGATAAACACAAACTGGAGCCGCACTCCCTCGGCTTCCATGTCCCGAACCCGCTTCCAGTTGATTCGGTCATTGTGCCGCGATACGTCGATACCGTGAATACCGAAACGCATAGGAAGCCGAATACCAAAGGCGGATACGTGCCGCCAGTCCATTTGGGCTTTCTGTCGCGACCGGAACCACCAGCCAGCCAGCAGTAAAATCAGACCGCCGGCTATCCAAAAGCCATAACGCCGTAAAATAATCTTACCCAGAACGCGGGACTTCATGCCATTCAAAAACTAGGAGCTCGCAAATTACGGCTTTAAAACGAATGTAGCCCGAACGGCAACGTCCGGGCTACAGGATGAAGGGCACACTTGATCTAATCGCTGCCTTCCAGTTTAACCACTTTATTATAGAGACCCAAGATAAGAATGGGAGCTGCCCACTGCCCAACCAGCAGCGCTTCATGCCGTTTGCCACTGGCGTAAACAGCCGCTGCGGCTGCCAGTGCCCCCAGGCCACCCCACAGGAACAGGTCAGACGGCAATTTGGCGGTCTGTTGTTCAATGGCCTCAGCTACTGGTCCCTCATCATGTTGCGGATTCAAATTTCTCTTTGCCATAACGTTGATGTTAGTTTGGTTGCTACAAAATTCCTAACCGGCAGCCGGGCATATTGTTCAGGGGGCAATCAGCCTGTTTGCCACCGGCAAATCGACTAACCGCCCCCTGAACAGGCACTGTTTATTACTTATTTGGCTGCGGGGTAGTGCGCAGATAGGGCTTCACAAACGTTACCCCTTTAGGAAATTTAGCGTCCAGCTGATCGTTGGTTACGGCGGGCGTAACAATCACGTCCTCACCGTCCTGCCAGTCGGCGGGAGTTGCTACCTGGTAGTCGGCTGTTAATTGCAGCGAGTCGATAACCCGCAGCAGTTCGTTGAAATTACGGCCGGTAGAAGCCGGGTAAGTCAGCGTCAGCTTGATTTTCTTATCCGGTCCGATTACGAATACTGAGCGAACGGTCGCCTTCTCACTGGCATTCGGATGGATCATGTCATAGAGCGTAGCTACGGTCCGGTCGGCATCGGCAATAATCGGGAAATTCACTTCTGATCCAGTTACGTCTTTAATATCTGGCGTCCAGCGGTTGTGCGAATCGAGATCATCGACCGATACAGCTATCACCTTGACGTTACGCTTACCAAACTCATCTTTGAGCAAAGCTGTCCGGCCCAGCTCTGTGGTACAAACGGGTGTAAAATCAGCCGGGTGTGAGAACAGCATGCCCCAGGACGTGCCGAGCCATTCGTGAAAGCGAATCCGGCCCTGGGTTGTATCAGCCTCAAAATCAGGGGCAATGTCTCCTAAGCGAAGTGACATAAGTTAATGGGGTTTTAGTTAATAAACTCTATCAATTAAATATATTAATCCAAAAAGGATAAAACCGGCTTTGGACCGGTTTCACAGGGCAAACGTAGAAAAGCTTTGTGGAGTTCGTTCACACCAGAAAGGTCTTTTTTTGGGACCTTTCTGGCTCATGCATCATCAGATCAATTTCTCTTCGACGGCCATGCGTACCAGCTCGGCCGCATTACGTACCTGGAGCCGACGCATCATATTAGCCCGGTGGTTATCGACAGTCCGAACGCTGAGTTGCAGTTTCTCGGCAATTTCGCGGCTGCTCATTCCATCGATGAGATAGTGCAGAATCTCCTTCTCCTTATTCGACAGCTTCGACTGGCGCTCGACCCGGCTGTTTTTCTCGCTTTTTTTCAGCTGCTGCATATAGCCGCTCAAAATAATCGATGCTACGGGTGAACTGTAATACTTTTCGCCTGAGGCAATGGTCCGGATGGCTTTGATCATTTCATCGGACGACGAGTCTTTCAGGATATAGCCATACGCACCAGCCTCTACCGAGCGCAAGATATAATCTTCGTTATTGTGCATAGACAGCATCAGCACCCGCACCTGCTTATAGTGTTTGCTGATCACCTGTGTTGTCTGGATACCCGACATGCCCGGTAGCGAGATATCCATCAGGATGATGTCTGGTAATTGCGCTTTACCGTTTTCTTCGGCCAGATGAGCTTTGAGCTTCTCCAGTGCTTCTTCGCCGTCATTGGCTTCGTCGATAATCTCCAGCCCTTCGGCCTGTTCAAGGAGTAACCGGATTCCATCGCGAACAATGGAATGATCATCAACGAGCATCAATTTAGTAATTGTCATAGTGCGCAGGTTGCGTTTTATAGGGGATACTGACCTGTACTTTGGTCCCTTTCCCTGGTGTTGAGTGAATTTTAAACTTTCCGTTGAGCAGGTTGACCCGCTCCTGCATGTTATGGATTCCTTGAGAAGGAGTCCTTTTTTTACCGGCAGGTTGCAAACCGGTTTCCATGGGTTCGTTCCCGTTTTCGGGAACAGCCCCCCGACCAGCTACCCGGAACCCCCGACCATTATCGGCCACAGTTAAGTATAAAACGTTTTCACGCTCAAGCAGTTCAATTCTGACCTGAGTTGGCGAAGCATGTCGGATGGCGTTGCTAATGGCTTCCTGCGTAATACGGTACAGAGTAATCTCCAGATTACGATCCAGCCGGGGCATGCTGGGCGTCAGATTGGTAACGAACGTGACATCTACAGCTTCGCTCCGGTCGTGTTCGGCCAGCATTTTGATGGCAGGCGCAATGCCGAAGTCGCTAAGTACGCTCGGCATCAGATTATTAGAGATGGTGCGGGTTTCCTGAATGGTCTGGGTAACGAGGGTCTTGAGCGTGCGCAGGTTCTTGCTGTAGGGCGCTTTACCCAAGCTCTCGGCTCCGTTCAGCCGGTTTAGGCTGGCCTCCAGCCCTTCGAGCTGAAGCTTGATGGCCGTCAGCATCTGCCCCAGCCCATCGTGTAAATCGCGCGACAGTCGTTTGCGCTCTTCTTCCTGCCCGGCAATGAGCCCCGAGGTTCTGATCTGCTGTTCGTGGATCCGCTGCTGGTATTGCAGTTTGGTAGCTTCGTAGAGCTTCTGTCGGGTTTCTTTCAGCGATTTGTTCGCACTGATCAGCTTTCGGTTGGCGGCTGTTGTCTGGTTCTGGGCCTCGACCAGCTGCATAAAGGTTTGCCGAAGACGCCGGGCTGCCGGTCTGAAAATCAGTCCCCCTATCCCGATCAGCACCACTACCGTAAAAATGTACAAATAGAGCTCGACCGCCTGAAGCCAGGCCAGTTTTGACCGCAGTTCAGTGGTATAAACACGCACAATTCCGTCGATCTCCTCCAGAAACGGCTTCTCATTGGCCAGGAGCAGATTCAGACTGGCCTGCGCGTCTGGCCGTTTCAGGTCGTCGGGCTCCCGGAGGGTAATCAGTTGCCGAACGCTGCGCTGGTACGCTTCAAACTCGGGCCGAATTTCTTTGTATAGCTTTCGAACTGTCTCGGAATTAGGGACAGATACGTCCCGGTCAACAACTTTTCCTTCGCGGCCTTCCAGATGATACTGTTCAAACTTGACAAAAACCTGCTGGATCTCGGCTACTTTTCGAGCGAAGCTGACGGGCTGACTAATCCGGCTTAGCTGGAGCGCCTGCTTGACAATCTGCTGACTCTGATGGCGTTGGAGGGCAGTATAGCGAATTATCCAGAGCTCATTCTGGAAGGCATGAAGTCGCCACTGCGTCAGGCCCTGCCCTGCGGTGAGCAGAACGGCCAGCGTAATCAGCAGGGTCATGTACAGTCTCGTGAACCGTACGGGAATTGCCGCGCTATCTTTTGTGTTATCGTTGAGTAAATCGGACACAATAAGGCCTGAACGAACAAATTGAGTCAGTAAAAGTAATCTTTTTACGTAATTTTACCGTAATCCTTATCAATAAGTGCCCAACACTATGCATCGGCTACTCATCGCATTATTCGTCGTTTCTCTGTCGGCCACGGCTTTTCGTCCGCTGTCGCCCGCTCTCCCGACCCCTGTTTCGGCTGCCCCGACGGCGGAGCCGGTCAAACTATCGTGGGAGGCCCTTCGTGACGTAACCTTTAAGAAAAAATGGTACGCCGAAGAATCGGTGTATATGCTTTATCCGACGTTCGGGGCGGGTATTCAGAAGCTCAACGGGAAAGCTGTTGAACTGACCGGCTACGTACTGCCGGTCGATCTGGAAACGAATACCTACGTGCTGTCAGCCTTTCCCTTCAGTGCCTGTTTCTTCTGCGGGGGCGCCGGTCCGGAGTCCGTCGTATCGTTGAAGTTCAAAAAAGCAGGTAAGAAATTCAAAACCGATGAGCGTCGTACGTTCCGGGGTACGCTGAAGCTCAACGCCGATAATATTTACGAACTGAACTACATCCTGTCCGACGCCGAAATGATCGAAGGCTAAGCGCAGCGAATCATACCAAACAAAAAAACCACTCATCACGAGTGGTTTTTTTGTTTTCCAGGGGTGGAGAATATCGGATTCGAACCGATGGCCTCTACAATGCCATTGTAGCGCTCTAGCCAACTGAGCTAATCCCCCGAGCGTTTTTGTGGGTGCAAACATCGGGAAAAAATCAGGTCGTGTCAACTCTAAACGCAAAAAAATTCTCTCCGTCCAATAAATCCTCCTTTCAATCAGGTAGTGTTTGTTTTCCGTGAACAATGCCGTAGCTTTGGTAATAGTCCCTACATACTATGCATACAGTTTATATTATCTACAGCCCCTCAACGGACCAGTACTTTATTGGTCAGACGAAAGATTTACGCATCAGCCTGTGGCAGCACAATGCCAAAACGAACCCGGCCACGGCCAATGGTAAACCCTGGGAGGTAAAGTTCACCCAGCCGTTTGCTACCCGTAATGAAGCGTTGAGTTTGGAGATGAAACTGAAAAACAAGAATCGAACAACCCTCGAAGAGTTTATCGGCAATGCACAGCCAGTGCTCTAGCCTACTAAAAAGCCCACGTTTGCACGTGGGCTTTTTAACTTGGTACCTATCCGGTTCACAACGCCTTAAAATGGTCGCAGGGCTTTGACAAAGCGCCCCTTAAAATAGTCGGCATAGAGATTATCTTCACGCACCCCCCGCGATGAAGAGGCATGGATGAACCGAATGTTAGTAGGCCCATTTACCTCCGTCACGATTCCCGTGTGTGACACGTAGCCAGCCTGTCCTTTGTCCGGCACGAAAAAGAGCAGATCGCCCGGCGAAATCTCATTTACCTCTACTTCACGGCCCACCTCCGACTGCTGCCAGGAGATGCGTGGCATTCTGAGCCCTACGGTATTGAAAACGACGTATACCAGGCCCGAACAGTCGATGCCATCGGACGTATTGCCGCCCGAGCGGTATGGGGTTCCTGTATAGGTACGGGCTATTTTAACCACCTCCGGCACGTAGCGATTGACGTAGGTTCGGCTGTCCACCACTTTGCCGGTTGGCGCTTTGGGAACGGCCGGTGGTCGGGTACTAGCCGGCCGACGGGCAACGGTTTTTGTGGCGGCAGGACGGCGGCTCACCGAGGGGCCGGAAGAACGGAGCGCTTCGCAGGCGCTCAGGGTCGTAAGCAGACAGGCACTGAGTAAAACGGGTTGGCCGATGGCCCGGAACCAGCGTAGTGACATACGGATGGGGTTAGGATCGTAGCAGCCGGAAGGTCGATTCGCTGGCGCAATACCGGGTCGACCTTCCGGCTCGATGCGTAATGGCAACTTAATTAACTTTCATGGATAACGCAATGCGCTTGCGGGTCGTATCTACCTCCAGCACTTTTACACGTACTTTCTGGTAGACCTGCACTACCGTTTTGGGGTCAGCGACGTATTTGTCAGCCAGTTGTGAGATGTGTACGAGACCGTCCTGCTTGACGCCAATATCGACAAAAGCCCCAAATGCCGTAACGTTCGTTACGACACCATTCAGGACCATACCCTCGTGCAGATCGGTAATGGAGCGGATACGATCGTCGTACTCAAATACCGACAGCTGTTCCCGGGGATCACGACCGGGCTTGTCCAGTTCGGTCAGAATGTCGCGCAGGGTAGGTAGCCCTACCTCGCTGGTTACGTAACGTTCCGGTTTGATCTGCCGGCGCAGGTCGGGTTGTTGGATGAGGGTAACGACATTGCTTCCTATATCCGCTGCCATGCGCTCTACGAGGGCGTAGCGTTCGGGATGAACGGCACTGTTATCGAGTGGATTTTTAGCCCCTTCTATACGCAGGAATCCGGCACACTGCTCATAGGCTTTGGGCCCCAGCCGGGGTACTTTACGGAGTTGTTCACGCGACGTAAACGCGCCGTGTTGCGAGCGGAACGAAACGATATTGTCGGCTAGTTGCGGGCCCAGTCCGGATACGTACCGCAACAGATAAGCACTTGCGGTGTTGAGGGATACGCCCACCTGGTTCACGCAGCTCTCTACCACCGTATCAAGGCTCGACTTTAGTTCGGTCTGGTCAACGTCGTGCTGGTACTGTCCTACCCCAATCGATTTGGGGTCTATCTTGACCAGTTCGGCCAGGGGGTCCATGAGCCGCCGGCCAATGCTAACTGCGCCCCGCACGGTAACGTCATGATCAGGAAATTCAGCCCGCGCAGCTTCGGAGGCTGAGTACACCGAAGCGCCCTGCTCACTCACCATAAATACCGGCTTGCCGAGGTTCAGACCCTGGATAAACGCTTCTGTTTCGCGGCCGGCCGTACCGTTGCCGATGGCAATTGTATCTATCCTGTACTGATCGACCAGCTTCTGCACCACCTGTGCCGCCTGCTGCTTTTGGTTGTCTGACTGAAACAGATACAGTACGGTGTGGGTGAGCAGGTTACCCTGTGCGTCCAGGCAGACGGCTTTGCAGCCAGTGCGGTAGCCGGGGTCAATAGCCAGTACCCGCTGCTGGCCCAGCGGGGGGCTGAGCAGTAGTTGCCGCAGATTGTCGGCAAAGATAGTAATAGCGGCTGCGTCGGCTTTCTCTTTGGCCAGCCCCGAAAATTCGGTCTCGATAGCTGGTTTGAGTAATCGTTTGTAACCATCCCGAATGGCCAGAGAAACCTGATCGCGGCTGGCGGCTGTGCCGGTACCAGCCAGAAACTGACGGTCGAGCCGCTCCAGCGCAACCTCTTCGGCCGGGCCGATGCTCACCGTCAGGAAACCTTCGGCTTCGCCCCGGCGTATCGCCAGCAACCGATGGGATGGTACCCGCCGAAGTGGTTCGGCATAGTCGAAGTAATCGTTGAACTTAGCGCCGTCTGCTGCTTTCCCTTTTTTGACGACGGATCGAACAATGGCCTCGCGTTCAAAGAGGTTCCGGATGCGCTGACGGGCGTCGGCATCTTCACTGATACGCTCGGCCAGTATATCGCGAGCGCCCTGCAACGCATCGGCAACGGTAGGTACGGCGTCGGTCAGGTAGCGTTGGGCGGCCCGTTCGGGGTTCGGTTCCCGTTGCAGCTGCAGCAGGTTGGCCAGGGGTTCCAGCCCGCGCTCTATGGCCAGTATAGCCCGCGTCTTCCGCTTCTGTTTGTAGGGTAAATACAGGTCTTCAAGCTCCGTGAGGGTATCCGCAGCCGCCAGTTTCTGACGGAGGTCGTCGGTGAGTTTACCCTGGTCGGCAATTGCTTTTCCTATCGTTTCCCGCCGTTTGTCAAGATCCAGCAGTTTCTGGGTGGTCTCTTTGATCTGCCCGATCTGCACCTCATCCAGTTGGCCGGTCGCTTCCTTACGATAGCGGGCTATGAACGGTACGGTGGCTCCTCCGTTGATAAGATCGATTGTGGCCGTTACCGATGAAAGCTTAAGGCCGAGTTTGTTGGCTACGCGTTGTTCGAGCGAAAGTATGGTCATGCAATGAGGGTATAGACCGTATCGGACAGATCGGCCGGCCGTAGATGTCTGGCTTCTCTGTTTATACGTGACTAGTTATTGTACTGACCGCAAAAATGGCTCTACGAACCGACAGGGCAAAAAAAAACATGCCGTAAGGCATGTTTCTACAACGGTTGTCGGGGTATATCTTACGATTAAGCCATTTCGACGTTCACGGCGTTTAAGCCTTTCTTGCCGCGCTCGACATTGAACTTAACCTTGTCGTTCTCGCGGATTTGGTCGATGAGACCTGAAGCATGTACGAAGATGTCTTCACCGCCTTCATCGGGCTTAATGAAACCAAACCCTTTGGTTTCATTAAAGAATTTTACTGTTCCTGTTTGCATTGCTTGTTAAAATTTAAGCGAAGGACGACACAATAAACTTGTTTTCCAAATATATCTGATAAATTTTCTGACAATACCCATTGATTCTTCGTACCACTTCGCATCAGCATAATGCCCTAAAAAAAATCATAAATATTCAAATCGCTGACATACAACACATTATCATTTTTTAACAAAATATACTCAGGCATTTATACGGTAAAATAGGCGTTCTTTGCAGGCTGAAAAAAGTAGATTGACCAGATGTTTTTTCGTTCGAGTGAGCAGGGATTGGGCCCCTGGCTGGTAGTACAGAATAAATTGGCGTATAGACTGATTTGTAAAATGGGGACCGCCTGGACAGTTTTTGTTGCCGTTTTACTTCATTCGGTTGCTCTCTCCCAGTCCCTGCTGGTTAGCCCGACCGATACGCTGGTTCGGCTGGATGGTGAATTAACGGAGTCGGTCTGGCAGCGGGCTGCGGTTGCCGGCCAGTTTACCCAGAACTTTCCCAATGATACGTTACCGGCCTCTAACCGGACCGAAGTCCGGCTGACCTATGATCAGAATAACTTATACGTAGGCGTTGTCTGTTTCGACCAGAACCGGAACAAACGATTTGTGGCCAGTTCGCTGCGCCGGGACTGGGAATGGGATTTGAACGACAACTTTACCCTATATATCGATCCCTTCGGCGACCGTACCAACGGATTTACCTTCAACGTAACCCCGCTTGGTGTTGAGCGCGAAGGGCAACTCTTCAACGGAGAACGGGTGGCCACGGAATGGGACAACAAATGGCGTTCGTTCGTAAAGGTGTACCCGGATCGCTGGCAGGCTGAACTTATGATTCCCTTCAAGAGCATTAGATACCGCCAGAATTCAACCTGGTTCCTAATGAACTTTGCCCGCCATGATCTGAAGAATAACCAGCGAACCTCCTGGCGCCGGGTGCCGATTGCCTATCGGATTTCGGCGCTCGCCTTTGCCGATACAGTTCGCTTCTCGACTCCCCTCCCCCGTGTGGGAACCAATATATCACTTATACCCTACGTCAGTGGCCGCATCGACGACAATCGGGGCGAAGGGGGAGCCTACAAACCGGGAAGCAACGCCGGCTTCGACGCGAAGGTGGCAGTTACGCCAGCCCTCAACCTCGACCTGACCGTGAATCCTGATTTTTCGCAGGTAGAAGTGGACCAACAGGTTACGAACCTCGATCGGTTCGAGATATTTTTCCCCGAACGACGACAGTTCTTTCTGGAAAACAACGATCTGTTTGCGAATCTTGGATTCGAGCAGTCGAGGCCCTTCTTCAGCAGACGCATCGGTATTGGACGGGATACCAGCACGGGGGTGACCGTCCAGAACCCTATCCTGTACGGACTCCGACTGAGCGGGAAAGTGGATAAGAACTGGCGGATCGGACTGTTGAACACGCAAACCGCCCGACAAAGCAGCCGGGGCATCAGTCCGCAGAACTATACAGTAGGGGTTGTCCAAAGGCAGGTACTGGGCCGGTCCAATCTGGTTGGCTTTTTCATCAACCGGGATGCGGCTTCGGTAACACCCGGTCTGTCGCGCTATACCCGAATTGGCGGGGTTGAATTTAACCTGCTTACCGCCGACAACCGATGGGCGGGGAAGGTATGGGGCCACAAAGCATTTCAGGAAGGTCAGGCCGTGAACACCACTCAGGACGCAGCCCATGGCCTCTTGTTAACCTATACCAGCCGGAACCTGATGCTGGAATGGTCGCACGAATACATTGGTGCCCGGTACAACATCAACGATGTGGGGTATGTAGCCCGGCGCGGCCAATGGGGCTTTTTCCCGAAAGGCGGGTATACCTTCTATTCCCGACAGCAGGGAGGACTGGTTAGCCACGGCCCCGGCTTTGAAACCCGCTTTTACCGTGACCTGACCGGCAGGCTGCTTGACCGCGAGCTGAATCTTTTTTATTCATTCGCCCTCCGGAACACGACCGAATTTGGCGGAGGCTTTTACTCGTATTACACGTATCTGTTCTCGGCTTTCGATCCTACCAACCTCGACGGGAAGGCCTTACCCGCCGGAACAGACTATCGGATTAAAGGAGGATTCTGGTTCCTGAACACTGACCGCCGAAAGTTACTGACGCTGCAGGTCGAGGGCTGGACGGGTGGGTATTTCAACGGGACCAACTTCAACATTGCTCCTACACTCAATTACCGCTTTCAGCCGTACGGGTCGCTTGGCATCACGGCTGAACACAACAACATCCGGTTGCCTGCTCCTTACAGTTCGGCTTCTTTCTGGCTGGTTGGTCCCCGACTCGATCTGACGTTTTCGCGTCGGGTATTCCTGACAACTTTCGCCCAGTTCAACAATCAAACCAACAACACCCTGTTGAACACGCGGCTGCAGTGGCGATACGCCCCCGTGTCGGATTTGTTTGTCGTGTATCAGGAAAACTACATACCGGGCTCGTTCCAGAGCAAGAACCGTACGCTGGTACTAAAACTATCGTACTGGCTTAACCTGTAACAAGTACCAGTAGGGAAACCAGAAGGGTATTAGTTCAGATACGGCAGATAGGGCTCCAGCCGATCGGTATCGCGGAAGGCGGCTACGTTCTGAAGGTTGTTGCGGTACGCATCGTAGCACAGCTCGACGTAGAAATCGCGAAGGTTATACAACAAAAAGATCTGGTCACCTTCGTACCGATTAGCCAGTATGTCTCCTGCGTAGTAAAGCGTATCGAGTTGCTGGTTGGCGGGGAGTCGGGTAAAATCGGCGGGTTGCATATGAAACGGGGTTGGCCAGCGAAATACGCCAAAAATCAGCAGTCAGGCAACCGGCCAAACTGACTTTATATAATACACCCTAATTACTATTATCATACAAATAAAATAGCCCATTCATCAATGGGCTATTTACCAGTCAGATAAAAGCCCCTGACTGGGTGGGCAGGGGCTTTTAATTTTATGACAGCTTGACGGATCGACCGGTACGAGCGGCTTCGTAGATAGCTTCTACCACGCGGATGTCGCGTAGTCCTTCCTCGCCGGGCACGAGCATGGGTTTGTTCTGCATGATCGATTCGGCATCGTGGTCCATCTGCAGGGTCTGCTGCCAGGGCGTTTCATACGGATGGTCAATTTTACCACTGGCCCGGCCGGTGAACTCCCCTTTGACCCCGTTATAGGCTGAATAAGGCTCCATGTGTAGGGTTCCCTTGTCGCCCGTTACGTGCAGGTAGTTCATATTCATCCCGTAACTTGTCTGAATGGTTGCCCGCGCTCCGCTGGGAAAAACCAGCTGGGCCATGGAGGTTTCGTCGAGGCCGTTCTTATACACGTCGGGGCGGGTCGTGTACTGCTGCGCCGTTAGTGAAATCGGTTCTTCGCCGGTGGCCAGTCGTGCCCCCTGAATGGCGTATACGCCCATATCGTACATAACGCCCCCGCCCATTTCCTTTTTCTGTTTCCAGTGGTCGGTTCGGGCGTCATAGTAAGCCGCCGAGCAGCTCACCATCTGAATTTTGCCAACCTTCCCGTCCCGAAGCGCTTTCACATACTCCTGGGTATTTGGTTCATGATGGAGCCGGTACCCTACTGCCAGCGACCGCTTGTTTTTGGCACAGGCATCAATCATGTTCTGGCATTCTTTAGCGGTAACGGCCATTGGCTTTTCTACCCAGACGTGCTTGCCCGCTTTAGCCGCCCGAACAACGTACTCCTCATGCATGGAAGGGGGCAGTACGACATACACTACATCAATATCCGGGTTATTAGCAATCTGATCGAAGGTCTGGTACGAGTAGATATTCTTGTCCGGAATGTTGTACTGCTTCTTCCATTTCTCGGCCTTGGCGGGCGTTCCGGTTACGATACCGGCGAGGTAGCATTTTTTGGTTTTTTGAAGGGCGGGAGCCAGCAGATCGGTACTGTAGTAGCCCAGTCCGACCAGCGCTACCCCGAGCCGGTCCTTAGCCGGGCGGGTAGCGGCTAACAGCGTGTTGGGCGAAAACGTGGCTACGGCACTGGTAAGAGCAGTAGCCTGTAAAAAGTCTCTTCGGGTTGTCATAATGCTATCGTACTGGTTTCGGTACAGGGTTCGTAATGTGTAGTACAAGAATACAAAAGGCACTGATCAATTACCAGTGTCCCGTTTCTGGTTATAAAGCGAATTTACCCATACCCTACCCATCTGCCTCAGCATTAGCCAGGCCTACATACCGAAAACAGTAACCAGACGTCATCCTACTTTATCAGTTCGATCACCTGACCTGCGTCAGGTTAAGACCTCGTGTCCCCGCTTCTGAATAGGTAACTATCGACTGATCACCCGTGCTGACTGTACGGGTGATCAGTCGATAGTTACCACGGGCTAATACCCGTTTCCGGCGCGTTGTCATCGCTGAAGAATTGGCTGGTCGGACCTTCCGGTCCCAGCATAGCTGCTTTTATTACCCTGGCAGCAGCATCCGGCACGGTTCCGGGTCCGCTGTGGCCGTTAAAGTCGGTAGCGGTATAGCCCGGATCAACGGCATTTACTTTGAACGGGGTGTCGCGCAGCTCGTAAGCCAGCACAATGGTGTAGGCGTTGAGAGCCGCTTTCGACGACACATAACAAGCGGGCTTAACCGCGTAATACGGCCAGGTCGGATCATTATGCAGCTCCAGCGAACCCAGTCCAGAAGTAACATTAACGATTCTGGGTTCGGGCGACAGCCGGAGCAGGTCGATAAAGGCCTGGGTGACACCGATGACACCAAAATAATTGGTCTCAAATATCTGCCGAAACAGGCTGATGTCGGTACTGATGGCTTCTTGTGGTAAATTACCGCCGACCCCAGCGTTGTTGACCAGCACATCCAGCACCGGGGTTTTCTGACCCAGTGTTTCGCGGGCTGCCTTTATCGAGTCAAGGTTGTTAACGTCGATTAGCAGGAGTTCGACGGCGGAGAGACCCTCCGATTGAAGCTGGTCGACGGCCTGCTGTCCTTTTTGTCCATCACGGCTTCCCAGGTAGACATAATACCCATGTTGCAGTAGCTGCCGGGCGGTTTCGAAACCGATGCTTTTGTTGGCTCCTGTTATCAGTGCTGTTTTCATGATCAGGTTGTTTTGACAGCACAAAAGTACCGCTCCTCAGCCGCCTGTCCGGCACACATTCTGCGGCATCACTGGTACATTTTACGGATGGTGGCCCGGTAGTCGGCGGGGGTCTGACCGGTTTCGCGCTTGAAGAAACGGGTGAAGTAAGAAGCCTCGGCAAACCCAAGGCTGAAGGCGATTTCCTTAAGTGAATGCTGCGTATGAAAAAGCAGCCGCCGGGCCTCCAGTACCAGTCGCTCATGGATGTGTTTGATCGCGGGCTTCCCACTTTGCCTTTTCACAATCTCGCTTAGGTGCCCGGCCGACAGATGCAGCATAGAGGCATACTGAGCCACCTCGTGCCGATACCAGAAGTTCTCCTCAATCTTCGCCTGAAATTGCCGGAGCAGCAGTTTATCGGCTGAGGGCTCTTCGCCCGTAAACTGTTCGGTGTACAGGCGGCTCATGTAGGTCAGCAATACGGTAATGTAAGCACTCATCATCCGCTGCTGGAAATCGCCGGGTTGCTGCGTCTCCAGGCAGATTTTAGTCAACAGGTCTTCAACGAACCGAACATCGGTATCCTTCAGCTGCAATTCATGGCCGTTGTACGGGTTTTGAATAAGCGGCAGTTTACGCAGCGAAGCGTTTTCCTGGAGAGCCAGAAATTCATCCGTGAACGCAATACCCGTACTCCACAGTTGATTGATTCCTTCTTTAACGATGATCTGGCCCGGCGCAGTAAAGTAAAACGTATTAGCTTTTAGCGTGTACGGCACCATATCGATCCATTGACGACTTTCGGCCTGCCGAATAAACACAAGCAGGTAATAATCTTTCCGATGCGGCACCAGCAAATCACTCCGGCCGGGCATACTACCGTCGTAGTTATAGATTCGAAGCTGTTTACTACCCATCAGCTCGTCCGGCTCCAGACTATAGGTCGGTATCTGTAAAGAGGTATTATATACTTGCATTATCGATTTGACCGGGGTCTGCAGTGCGCTGCCGGGTCGTAGGACTGACATCACACCTGTGTTCGTTTGTTTAAGCCCGTTTGGTGCGGACTGCCAAAGGGTTGACAGAACCATGGTGATGACAGTAAGTGCTGACCTTCCCCAGTTGCCTGCTGCCATGTACCCTTTTTGCCGACCGCCGGGGCTGCCTTACGTTCGGCCTGATAATGTCGTTTGGCTTCGAGCAGTTCCCTGTAGGTCCAGGTCTGCATGTCCAGCATTACCTCAAATCGGGTAGAAGTCCTGCTTTCAACGCCCATTTGACGTGAGCAACGAACTCTCTTTTTACCCCGAACCCGCCTGCTCAGACTTTTGTTGAAAATAGGCGTTGTCATGACAGAACGCTCTACTTTTGCATCATGTCTAAGAAAGTCAATATTGGTTTAGTCCAGATGAGTTGCTCGGCCGATGTCGAGTCGAACATTCAGAAAGCCATCAGCGGCATTCGGGAAGCAGCCCAAAAAGGCGCCCAGATCGTTTGTTTGCAGGAACTGTTCACATCGCTGTATTTCTGCGATGTGGAAGATCATCACAATTTCAGTCTGGCCGAAGCCATTCCGGGCCCAACCACCGAGCGGCTGGGGCAGGTAGCCGCCGAACTGAGCGTTGTCATTGTAGCTTCGCTGTTCGAGAAACGGGCGCACGGTTTATATCACAACACGACGGCAGTTCTGGACGCCGACGGCAGCTACCTAGGCAAGTACCGGAAAATGCACATTCCCGACGATCCGGGCTATTACGAGAAGTTCTACTTCACCCCAGGCGATCTGGGCTATAAGGTTTTTGACACGAAGTATGCCCGTGTGGGGGTGCTGATCTGCTGGGACCAGTGGTATCCGGAAGCAGCCCGCATAACGGCGCTGATGGGCGCCGAGCTGTTGGTTTACCCCACTGCCATCGGCTGGGACACCAATGAGCCTGACCCGGCTCAGAATACCGAACAGTATAACGCCTGGCAAACCATTCAGCGGAGCCACGCCATTGCAAACGGGGTTCACGTCGTGGCTGTCAACCGGGTTGGACGCGAAGCGGATCAGCAGTTCTGGGGCGGCTCGTTTGTGGCCAATCCGTTCGGTTCCCTGCTCTACCTGGCTCCGCACGACCAGGAAGTTGTACACGTGCAGGAGATAGACCTGGCACTGTCGGAGAAGTACCGCACGACCTGGCCTTATTTCCGCGATCGTCGGATTGACTCGTACCAGCCGATCACCAGACGGTATATCGACGAATAACCAGGCCAGCGATCGAGCAGTGCGATATGTTGACTTCTTTTTTTCGGCTTCAGTGAAAACCAGCATGAAACTAGTTTTGTCGTTTTTTATAGCCAGCCTGACGGGGTTCGGCTTCTGGTGGCTGCGCCCGTCGGCACCGCCGGTACCCGCAGCCGTTCTGCAGACCGATCCGCTACCCGCGCCGACTCCCCTAACGGCCACGCCCCGCGCCCGGTTCAACCCAACGCCAGCCAGCCGTAAAGGGTTTTACAACATCGACGTTGTCGACGATTTTACCGTACCGGCAACCAAGACCATTACGTTCTGCGGAGCCGGTCGAAACCTGCACGTTGACCGGGACTGGAGTAAGCTGTTTCGGCGTGGTTTTACGGCCCTTGACCAGACCCGTATGGTCGGCGGCCAGGAGATTTGGACCGATGGTATGCCCCCGGCGGGCTGGCGGAGCAGGCTGAAACAAAGCCAGCGGTCTTTAATTCTCTATCAGGATTACTTTGCCAATGCGTTTAAGCTTGACTGGGCTCGCAACGGCGATCAGGCGACAAACACCCTGTACAGGGCTACCGCCCGGAATCAGGCTGCGCGGAATACGATTTACCAGGCCGGTATGGAACTGCGGGGAGGCTGCGTCGGCTTCGGCGATTGCCCGCCGGGTACGATGATCAGTACGTTTGGCAAAATTTTTCTGGACATCGAAAATGATGGCGTCAGCATCGGCAAAAAACAGGACCAGGCTAACTTATACACCTATCTGGCCCGTACCATTAAAGAGAACGTTAGCCCGCAGACCGAAATTGGCTCCATAGCTCCCGTCCCACATAACAGCTTCGGCTACTCCCGCGCGTCTGATTACATGGCCGAGCCCGACTGGCTCTGGAATACGCCGGCAACGCATACCAACAGCAGTCGGCAGCGCGGTATGCCAGACGATCTGGTGGGAAAACGCTTCGCTGACGTCGCCGATTTTCACATGGCTGGTACGTATTACGTATACCCCGATTTCGATTACAGCATCGCTCATACGGCGGACGACAGTCGCCACTGGCTGGCTGCCCTGCTGGGGGAGCAGGAGGTTAACATGAAGCTGTCGTCCAAGAAACGGATCGCCTGGCACTGGCTCTTCAATACCCAGAGTGGCGAGTTCGAAAAAAGCGGTAAAGCCGAACACCCCGCGCCACCCGCCATTGCCGAAGGAATGAGTATCTTTTACTGGTTTACGGGCGCTTATGGGGTTCTGTTCTGGGATGATCACAAAGACCTGGTGCCGGGTCAGCCCACTCCGGCCGACCCGGGTCTGCGGGGCCTGGGAAACGACCGGCCCTACGCCTGTTACGAACATTACATTCATGGCCTGTGGCGGCTGTTCAAGCACCATGGCGATCTTTTCAACGGCCGCGAAACGTACCTCAACGAACAGACCGAGTGCTCCTACGACGGCGGAAAGACCTGGCTGAAATACAATGCCAATCAGATCAAGACCCGCAGTCTGCCTTTCGTGCGGGCGATCGTTAATGGTGATCAGATACTGGTGGCGGCTACTCAGGCCTACGCCCGGCCCAATCAGGCCGGACAGGTGATGCTCCGGTACGTACAGAACGGATACCAGTTTTACACAACCATAGATTTACAGGGCGATCAGATCTACCTGGGTCGGGCTACCATGCGCAAGGGCGCGGGTCGCCGAAGCTGACCTCCTTCCCACCTCCATATGACGCTTGGCATAGAAATCGGCGGAACAAAAATACAACTCGTCACCAGCGACCTAACCGGCTGGATCGATCAGCGTTACCGCTTTAGGGTTGCCCCTTCAGCAGGCGCCGATGGTATACTGCATCAAATTGCGACAACAATAGCCCAGCTTCCCGAGCCTCCGCAGGCAATAGGCGTTGGCTTCGGTGGCCCCGTCGACTGGCAGACGGGTCGGGTGGCCACGTCGCACCAGATTGGTGGCTGGGCTGGTTTCGATCTCGCGGACTGGCTGCGTACTCAGGTGCCAGGCGCTCAGGTTCGTATTGAAAACGATGCCAACGTAGCGGCTCTGGGCGAAGCCCGACGAGGGGTAGCTACGGGGTTCAGGCGGGTTTTTTACGTAACGCTGGGGAGTGGTATGGGCGGTGGCCTGGTGGTTGATAAACAGCTCTACCACGGAGCGTCGCCCGGTGAGGCCGAGATTGGTCAACTGTGGTTGGTTCCTCCGGGCGACTCGTCGCCGGGGCAGACCCTCGAACAAACTGTATCAGGATGGGCTGTTGACCAGCAGATTGCCGACCTGCTGCCGCAACTACCTCCCGACTCGGCGCTGAAGACTATGGTACTCGGGGCGCAGGCCGAAGGAGTCATTCAACAGCATCCTCCGCGTGGACAGGCGAAATACCTGCATGCGGCCTATGAAGCCAGCGATCCGGTAGCTCGTATGCTGATCGAACAGGTAGGGTCGGTACTGGCCCTGGGTCTCTCCCATGCCATACACCTGTTTCATCCGGACGCCATTGTTCTGGGTGGTGGACTTTCGCTGATTGGAGAACCCTTGCGGGCCGCGGTTCGGCAGGCGCTGCCCCGTTTTGTGATGAAGGCCTTCCACCCCGCTCCTATCATTCTGCTGGCCAAACTGGGAGAAGATGCCGTTCCGGCGGGGGCGTTGGCGATGATGAATGATGACTACTTATAACTATATATTAGTTGTCGATTGACCGACCTGCCGACATGAACCAGTCTTATTTTCAGGCTTATCTTCAACAGCAAAAAGCGGCTTATGATGCCATTCCGCTCGATACGGTAGAGCGCATCATTCAACTCGTGAAGCAGTGCCGTGAAGAGGACCGGCAGTTATTCGCGTTCGGTAATGGCGGCAGCGCGTCTAATGTCTCGCACTTTATCACCGACCTTGGCAAGAGTGCATCCGACAGCATGATGGCCCGGGGAGAGGCTAACCGATTCCGGTGCATATCCCTGAACGAAAACCTTTCGTGGATCACCGCCCTGGGCAATGATTACAGCTACGAGGATGTTTACCTCAGGCAGCTTCAGAACTACGCCCGGCCCGGCGACCTGGTTATCACACTGAGTGTAAGCGGCAGTTCGCCCAATGTGGTGAAAGCAGTGGAATGGGCCAGAACTAACGGCCTGATCACCGTTGCGCTCGTCGGCGGCAAACGAGGCCAGGTGGCCGATCTCGCCCACGAGGTTATCGTCATCAACGAGACGCACTATGGCCGCGTAGAAGATGCGCAGATGACCATCTGCCACATGATCTGCTACGGATTTATTGAAGCCTACCTGTAAGTAAAGACGCTTTAAGTAGACTCTCTGCGGCTAGGCGTACCGGTCGTTCCGCCAGGGGTAGGCCGTGTCCGAATAGCCCCGTTCTTCCCAGAAACCAAGCTTATTCTGGGGTAGAAATTCAATACGTTTTATCCATTTGGAGCCTTTCCAGGCGTACAACTGGGGCGTAATCATTCGCAACGGACCGCCATGTTCGCGCGGGAGTGGCTCGCCATCGGCCGTATGCACCAGGAGCACATCGGGCTTGAGGGCTTCCTCGAGCGATACATTGGTAGAATAACCGTCGTATCCGTAGCACATGATGTGCGTTGCCGACCCTTTCGGATCAACCAGGGCCGCCAGATCGATTAACCGCACCCCTACCCAGGGAATGTTCAGTCTCGACCAGGTCGTTACACAGTGGAAGTCACTGGTATCTTCCGTTTGCGGTAATGCCATCAGGTCATCCCACTTCAGCCGAACCGGGTGGTTGACCTCACCATCGATGGCCAGTTGCCACTTATCGAGCGGGATATTGGGCTGATAACCCAGATCGAGCACGGGCCATTTGGTCGTCACGGTCTGCCCAACGGGTACCGTTGGCATGCCGTGGCGATTAACCGGGCCTGAGCCACGTGGTGTAGCGTCGGTCATGGATGGCGTCTGCGCCATTTTTTCTTCAAACCGTCGTTTGAGTTTCAGGCGGGCCTCAATGATCCGCTCCGTTTTATCGTTCGCTTCCATCGTGAGTCGTACCGAATCTACGTTCGGGTTTACAGTTGACCTGGTATTTTTCTCGAAACCTGATACTCCCTCAACCGCAAATTGAAATAAGTAGTTTTTACGAATGCCTGTTTTGGTCAGGCTACCCGCACGTAACTACCCAGTAGCTTGACGTCGGCCGTGTGGTGGTTCAATATATCCTGTAGATCCGGGTCACTGGCGTGGCCTTCGCATTCGAGCAGGAACCAGTATCGGAACGTAGCTCCCTCCCGCAACGGACGGCTTTCTATTTTGGTCAGGTTGATATGGCGGGTGTTGAACTCCTGCAGAAATTCGGCCAGTACCCCCGGCGATTCGGTGTTGGGCAGTTTGGCAATAAGCGTTGTCTTATCATGCCCGCTGGGCTGGTTCACAAAATTCTTGGCCAGAATCAGGAACCGGGTGCGGTTGAGGTCCGAATCTTCGATATTGTCGAACAGCACCGGCACATCGAACAGCTTGGCCGCGATGGTTGAACAAATGGCCGCCGTATAAGGCTGCTGACCGGCCAGTTTAGCGGCTTTAGACGTCGACTCAACCGGCACCAGCTCCGCTTTAAGTCCGTCGAAGGTATCGTTCAGAAACTTACTGCACTGTCGGAACGCAATATCTTTGGAATAGATATGGGTGATCTGCGAGAGGTCTTCTGTCTGAGTCGCAAAGGTAAAATGAACCGGAATCTGCGCTTCGGCCGCAATACTAAGGTCTTTCTCGAGCAGCAGGTCGATGGCTTCGCTGACGACTCCTTCCTGATTATTTTCGATCGGCACCACCCCGAAGCGAGCCCGGCCGGTCTCAACACTTTCAAAAACGGACCGGATGGTTGGTAAGGCGGTATAGGCGCTCATGGCCCCAAACCGACTTTCGGCGGCCTGATGGGTAAAGCTTCCTTCGGGGCCCAGGTACGCAACCCGTTCGGGCAATTCGAGATTACGCGAAACCGCAAAAATTTCCAGAAAGATGGCTTCGATAGCCGACTGGTTCAGCAAACCGTTGTTTTGTTTGTGCAGCCGGTCGAGTATCTGTTTTTCGCGCTCAGGGCGGTAGATAACGGCGTTGGTCGTACGCTTAAGCTCGCCCACTTTCCGAACCAGTTCCATCCGCTGATTTAATAAAGTCAGCAGCTGGTCGTCCAGGGCATCGATGTCGTTACGGAGAGACTCCAGGGTCATAAAACGTGCAGGTCGTAAATCGTATCAATTTGTCGGAGCAGTAACTCACGCCCGGCAAACTTACGACTTACGACCTACGACTGCTACCCTTGCGGGTTAAAACTTACACCAGCGCGGCTTCTTCAACGTCTTTTTCGATCCGCAGATTATCGATGATAAACCGCTGACGGTCGGGCGTGTTCTTACCCATGTAATAGCTCAGGAGTTTTGGCACCGACGTTTCTTTCTCCATGATGACCGGCTCGAGCCGCATGTTCTCGCCGATAAAGAGCCCAAACTCTTCGGGCGATATCTCGCCTAACCCTTTGAAACGGGTAATTTCTACTTTCTTACCCCCCTTGGTCAATTTACTCATAGCGTTCTGCTTCTCTTCTTCGGAATAGCAGTAGGTCGTCTCTTTGTGATTTTTGGGGTTTCGGACCCTAAAAAGCGGAGTCTCCAGAATATACAGGTGCCCGTTACGAACCAGTTCGGGAAAAAATTGCAGAAAGAACGTCAGCATCAGCAGGCGGATGTGCATCCCGTCGACGTCGGCATCGGTAGCGATCACGATCCGGTTGTAACGCAGCCCTTCCAGCCCGTCTTCGATATCGAGGGCGTGCTGCAGCAGGTTAAACTCCTCATTTTCATACACCACCTTTTTGGTTAATCCGAAGCAGTTGAGAGGTTTACCGCGCAGGCTGAAGACGGCCTGGTTCTGTACGTTCCGCGATTTGGTGATCGAACCCGAAGCTGAATCGCCTTCCGTAATAAACAACGTAGACTGATACCGGTCGTCGGCCTTCAGATCGGACAGGTGATTGCGGCAATCGCGCAGCTTCTTGTTGTGCAGACTCGCTTTTTTGGCACGATCATTGGCGAGTTTTTTGATACCGGCGAGTTCCTTGCGTTCCCGCTCCGATTGTTCTATTCGTTTCTTGATCGCGTCGCGAACGGTCGGGTTCATGTGCAGGAAGTCGTCCAGCCGTTCTTTTACAAAATCCTTGACAAAGGAGTTAACCGACTGGGCATTGGGCTCGGGCGACATATTGATCGACCCCAGCTTGGTTTTCGTCTGCGACTCGAAGACGGGTTCCTGAACCCGGACGCTGATAGCCGCAATGATACTGGCCCGGATGTCGGTCGTTTCGTAGTTTTTGTCGAAGTGTTTACGAACAGTATCGACAACGGCTTCTTTGAGCGCCTGCAGGTGTGTACCGCCCTGCGTGGTGTTCTGACCGTTAACGAATGAATAGTACTCTTCGCCATAGGCGTTGCCGTGCGATAGGGCAATTTCAATGTCATTCCCCTTCAGGTGAATGATCGGATACCGTAAGTCGTCTTCCTTATGCTTGCTGCTGAGCAGATCGAGCAGGCCATTCTGGGAGACAAATTTTTGCTTGTTGAAGTTAACGATCAGCCCGGCATTCAGGTAACAGTAGTTCCAGATCATGTCGGAAACGAACTGCCCGCGATAATGAAAATGTTTAAACACGGTATCATCCGGTTCAAAGCAGATCAGCGTACCATTGCGCTCGGTGGTCGGCTCATCACCCTGCTGCTGAAGCTCTCCGCGTTCAAATTCGGCCCAGACCGTACGGCCCTCCCGAAACGACTGCACCCGGAAGTAAGTAGCCAGCGCGTTCACCGCTTTAGTACCCACCCCGTTGAGGCCGACCGATTTCTGGAAAGCACCCGAGTCGTATTTACCACCCGTATTGATCTTCGACACCACCTCGACCACCTTCCCGAGCGGAATGCCGCGGCCATAGTCGCGAACTTCAATTCGATGGTCCGTTACGCGCACATCGATGGTCTTACCAAATCCCATCACGTGTTCGTCAATGCAATTGTCGATAGTTTCTTTCAACAGGACATATATACCATCATCAGCGGCAGAGCCATCACCTAGTTTACCTATATACATGCCGGGCCGGAGCCGGATATGTTCGCGCCAATCGAGCGAACGGATACTGTCTTCGTTGTACTGAACGGTCTGGTTCGTTAATTCTGTCATAAAAAAAACGGTGAAGCAAGGATCAAACAACTAGGAGGATACACGAGCCCGGTAAACAAAACATCGGAAAAATCATACGCAAGCCCTGCCTGCAGGAAAAGTCTCCGCTGAATAGGAAACTATTAGAAATCCAACAAAAGTTCGCTTACTTTGCCGACTGAACTGTGCTGTGTACTATACGGTCAAAAACAACGTTACATACAGGTCTTCGCCGTCGCTGTTACCCGAGCTGTTCGACATCTTAAAAATATGCAAAATCTGCGAATTAACCACGTCTTTCCGCCAAAATCTTTTTCTGTCGCACCAGTTGCTCCACTCCAGCGGCTCGCCCCGTTTGTGGTCTATCTGCTGCTAACCTTAACTGGACTGACTGTACGGGCTCAGGTAACGCCTGCTCCCGCTGCGGGAGGAGCGACTACCTCACCAGGAACAGCCCGGCCCGGCGCCACTCCCTCCGCTCCTTCTTCGCAACCCGGCCGTGGCTTACCCGCCGGCGTAAACGTAAACAACCTGCCGCCCGGTGTTCAGCAGCAAATTAACCAGCGGGCCGGACAGCTTCAGAACCAGGGCAGAAACGGTGCCAACGGCCGGTCCGGCGCAGCCACCGGCGCCGATGGTAACGCGACCACTACCGAGCGGAGTTCTCCAAACGGCCTTGAACAAGGTGTTAATCAGAACGAAGACGGGGTCGAACCTAACGAAGAAAATAGCCAGGAGGTACAAAAGAGCAGCTACGAACTCGCCCGCGAACAGGAGAAACTCGAGATTCGCCGGAAACTGTTCGGCTTTGCCATCTTCAACGATCCGGCCCTGAAAGCGTCGTTTCAGCCCAATACCAGTATCGCCACCCCCCGCAACTACATGGTTGGACCAGGCGACCAGCTCAACATCCGGATATACGGTTACTCGGAAACCGACTTCTCCCAAACGGTTTCGTCGGAGGGCTATGTTTATTTTGCCAATCAGTCGGGCATCGGTCCGGTCTTCGTATCGGGGCTGACTGTTGAGCAGGCCAAAGCGCGTATGGAAAGCCGCCTGGCCACCAAATACGTGGGATTGCGCAGTTCATCTTACGGCCCGAAAAACACGTTCCTGGAAGTATCGCTGGGGACAACCATCCGCAGCATTCGGGTTACGGTAACGGGCGAAGCCCTTCGGCCGGGCACCTATACGATGTCGTCGCTTTCGACGGTTATGAACGCTATTTATCAGGCAGGTGGCCCCAACGAGCTGGGATCGTTTCGTAAAGTGCAGCTCATCCGCAACAACCGCGTAGCGGCTACCCTCGACTTATACGATTACCTGCTCAACGGCACCCAGCGGAACGACATCCGTCTCCAGGATAATGATAATATCCGGTTTTCGACCTACACCCTGCGGGTTGACGTCACGGGCGCTACCAAGCGGAATAATCTGTTTGAGATGATGCCGGGCGAAACCCTGGACCGGCTTCTGTTCTACGCCGGTGATTTTGCAGCTACGGCTTACAAAGGTCGGGTGAAGGTGCAGCGGCTCACCGACCGCGAGCGTAAAATCATTGACGTTACGTCCACCGAATACAAATCGTTCGTTATGCAGGATGGCGATCAGGTGTCGGTCGAACAACTCCTCGACCGTTTCGAAAACCAGATCACGATCGAAGGGGCCGTTTACAGACCAGGCCAGTACTCGCTCGATCAGAACAAAACACTGAAGCAGCTGATCGGCTCCGCTGAAGGGCTGAAAGGCGATGCATTCATGGGCCGGGTCAACATTGTTCGGACCCGCGAAGACCTCGCCATCGAAAACATAACGGTCAACCTGAGCAATATCATGGCCGGCACTGATCCGGATGTGATCCTGCAGCGCGAAGACCAGGTTATTATTCCGTCAAAATTCGATCTGGCCGAACCCGCTGAGATCTCCGTGCTGGGCGAGGTTACCAAGCCTAATCCGGCAATTCCCTATATGGCCAACATGACGCTGAACGATGCCTTGCTGAAGGCGGGTGGCCTTCGGGAGTCTGCTGCGGCATCGGTCGTCGAAATCGTTCGCCGGAAAAAGGATGTCGACCCACGTTCGGCTTCGGCTCAGATTGCCGAAATCAAACGGTTCAACATCAACCGGGATCTGTCGACCACCTCAGATGAGAACAACTTCCTGCTGGAGCCTTTCGACCAGGTTATCGTTCGTCGGTCGCCAAACTACGCCGTTCAGACCTACGCTGCGGTAGAAGGCGAGGTCATCCTGCCGGGCCTGTATGCTATCCGGAGCAAAGATCAGAAAGTATCGGACCTGGTCGGTCTGGCGGGCGGTCTGACCCCGCAGGCCTACATCGAAGGGGCTACCCTGGTTCGGCGAATCAGACTGAGCGAAGACGAAATTGCCCGTCGTCAGCGCTCGATCCGCGACCTGGCCGATAATGTCACCACGGGTCGGGGCGTTGTTGAAGTAGACTCGGTCGTTGCCGACAAACCGGAATCAATCGGCATCAACCTGAAGAAGATCATGGAACGCCCCGGCTCATCGGAAGACATTCTGGTGCAGGAAGGGGATGTACTGCGCATACCCAAGCTGCTCGAAACGGTTCGGATTCAGGGTGAGGTTATGTTGCCCAACACGGTGAAATACCGCTCGGGCCAGACCTTCCAGGACTACATCAGCCAGGTCGGTGGGTTTACCTCCAAGTCGCAACGCCGGAAATCATTCGTCGTTTACGCCAACGGCTCGGTAGACCGTACGCGTAAATTTATGTTCTTCAACGTCTATCCACGTGTAGCCCCAGGATCAGAAGTCGTTATTCCTAAAAAGACAACGAACCCGCTCACTCCCCAACAGGTACTGGGTTCTGCTACAGGTATAGCGTCCTCACTGATTACGCTGATTGTAACCGTTATCGCCTTGAGCCGAGTAGGCAACTAAACTCATACAATACGCATGGATTCGACAAAAACAACGCCAGCGGACCCGAACGGGATGGTAACCCGTCCACCACTGCCACCCGACCAGATTTCGCCCAAATCGGTCGTTCTACAGCTCTTCAAACTGAAAGACGTAGTTAAGCGCAACTGGAAGCTGCTCCTGATCCTGACAGCCATTGGCGGTTCCATTGGGTTTATCTACGACTTTACCCATGAGAAAAAGCCCATCTATAACTCATCGATCACGTTCAACCTGGGCGGTGGTTCATCGGGAGGGGGCTTTGGCGATCTGGGTGCGCTGGCCGGCGCATTCGGCCTGAGTCAGGGCGCTTCGGATGCCAATATCTTCACGGGCGACAACTTCCTGATCTACGCCAAGTCTCGTCCGGTAGTAGAGAAAACGCTCATGCAGTATGACACCATCAACGGGAAGATCTACCTGCTGGCCAACTACTACATCAAGTACAGCGGTATCCGGGACGAAGAATGGGAAGAGATCGATACCCTGCGGGCGTTTACGTTCCCGCGGGCCAAGAAACCCAGCGAGTACACCAAGACCGAGCAGGACGTCATGTCGCAGATTTACACTCGTATCTCTACCGAAATGAGCGTTACCCAGCCGGAGCGAAAATCATCGTTTATGGAGATGAGCTGCGGTATGCAGGATGAGATGCTGACCGCTACCTTCCTGACCTCGCACCTGAAGACGATCGAGGAAGATTACCGCAAGAAAGAGACGAAGAAAACGCGCGAGATGTACGACCTGCTCAACTCACGCGCCGATTCCCTGTTGGGCGTACTGTCGGGCACCGAAAACAAGCTGGCCCGGTATATGGACCAGAACCAGCAGATGGTTGTGGCTCAGGGTCGGATTACCGAAAACAAGCTGACCCGCAACTCGACCTTCCTGACCACCCTGTATTACCAGGCCCTGCAGAGTGCCGATAACATGCGCCTGTCGCTGATTCGCGAAGCTCCGCTGTTTACCATTATCGAACCGGTATCCTTCCCGCTGTACCGACAGGTAAAAACTCCGATAGGCATGCGGATTGGTATTGCGCTGGGCGTTATTTTGAGCCTCATCGTTGTGTTCATGCGCGAAACGTACCGCTCTATCATGCGGGAAGAATAAAATCTGTCTGTAGCTTTCAGTTTACGGGTAGCCGGACATTGGTCAGTTGCTCAGGTTCACTGCCCGTAAACTGAACATCGAAAATCTATACTTGTGAAGACCCACGAAGTAATTATACAACCAGGCCGCTCAGAAAAGCACTATTGGCGGGACCTTTGGCGTAACCGCGAATTGATGTATATCCTGTCGATGCGCGATGTATCGGTTCGCTATAAACAGACCGCACTCGGCACCGCCTGGGGCCTCATCCGACCACTGACGACCATGCTCATCATGGTCTTCGTGTTCAGTAAGATCGCGAAACTACCGGCTGATCCGGGGGTGCCCTACCCACTTATGGTACTTGGCGGTATTACGGTCTGGACTTTTTTTGCCACATCCTTCACCCAGGTCAGCAACAGCGTGACGCTGAACTCAAACCTCGTCACAAAAGTATATTTCCCTCGGCTGATCATGCCCATCAGTTCGGTTGCGGTCAGCTTTGTCGATTTCCTGGTATCATTGGGTTTGTTCATTCTGCTGGCGGCCTGGTACCGGTTCGTTCCTGACTGGCACCTGCTGCTCCTGCCGGCGTTCATTGTACTGGCCCTGCTGGCATCGTTTGCTTTCGGGCTCTTTTTTGCCGCTGTCAATGTCAAATTTCGCGACATTGCTCAGCTGATCCCATTTATCGTTCAGGTGGGTTTTTACATCTGCCCGATCGCGTACAGCAGTCGGCTGGTTGCTGAAAAATCGAATGAATGGTGGGCTCCTTTGTACTGGCTCAACCCGATGGTGGGCATCATTGACGGATTCCGGTGGGCACTTCTCGGTGAAAATGCTTACTTTAACCCACAGAGTCTGCTGACCTCGGTGATCATTACGGGCGTTTGCCTGACTCTTTCGATCTACTTTTTTCGCAAACGGGAAAACACGTTTGTTGACGATATCTAAACGGGGTCGGGCGTTGTAGTCGGCAAAGCTTATCCTGGCTTACCCGAACAACGACCGATTAACGACCAACTACTATGTCTGTCATTACTGTCGATAATATAAGTAAGCAATACATCATTGACCACCAGAAGGGCAAAGGGGTCAACACCCTGCGCGACGTGCTGACTCAGAACGTGAAGCAACTCTTTGGTGGCAAAAAAGAGCAGAATGGCCTGTCCCGCGAGGAGTTCTGGGCGCTGCGTGATGTAAGCTTTTCTATTGAACAAGGCGACCGGGTCGGTATCGTTGGTCACAACGGGGCCGGTAAGTCGACCATGCTCAAGGTATTGAGCAAGATCATCGAGCCTACCACCGGCAGCGTTCGGATCAAGGGACGCGTCGCCAGCTTGCTGGAAGTCGGCACCGGCTTTCACCCCGAGCTGACGGGTCGCGAAAACATCTTCCTGAACGGCTCACTGCTGGGTATGAGCCGCAGCGAGATCCGGAACCAGTTCGACGCCATAGTTGCGTTTGCGGGTGTCGAGAAGTTTCTCGATACGCCCGTTAAGCGATATTCGTCTGGTATGTACGTACGGCTTGGGTTTGCTATCTCGGCTCACCTCGACCCCGAAATCATGATCGTCGATGAAGTACTGGCCGTGGGCGATGCTGAATTCCAGAAGAAAAGTCTGGGCAAAATGCGCGACAACTCAGCCAGTGGCCGGACTATCATTTTTGTTAGCCACAACATGACCGCCGTACAGGCGCTATGCAACAAAACCCTGTACTTCGAAAAAGGACGGCTCATCGAGCAGGGCGAAACCAACCAGGTCATTGCGTCTTACCTGAGTAAGGTATCCCGGACCCGGCTCGTACGCCAGTGGGACAGCCCCGAAGATGCGCCCGGCAACGATCTGGTCCGGTTCCGGCGTATCGAGCTGATTCCGGAATATCAGGATGAACTAACCCACATCGACGTTCGTACACCGATGAAAATACGGTTCGAGTTCTGGAACATGATGGATCGGGCCAACCTGAACCTGTCCATGCACCTGAATTCCCTGACCGGCGAATGTATCTTTAACGTCGGCACCCGGTCGCAGCCTTACGGCAAAGGCCTGATTGCGGGCGAGTGCACAGTACCGGGTTACTTCCTCAACGACGGTTCCTACACTGTGTCAGTAATGGTGGTGAAAGATACCGTCACGCCCCTGTACGTTATGGAAGAAGGCCTCACCTTCGACGTTGAGGACTACCGAGAGGGAATTGCCTGGTACGGGAAATGGCCGGGCTACGTTCGGCCCCAGTTTCCGTTCGAGATGGAAATGCTGGAGCCAGTGAACAGCGAACAATAGCCGAGTCGCCAACCGATAACTTACCCATGATCTACGTTACCAAATCATATTTACCCGACCTCGACGAATACACCGCCTATCTGAAAGGCATTTGGGAACGTGTGCACCTGACCAACGATGGCCCGCTGCTCCGCCAGCTCGAAGACCAGATGAAGGAGTTCCTGGGCGTTCGTCACCTGAAATACTGCAGTAACGGTACGGTAGTGCTGCAGATGGCCCTGAAAGCGCTGGATATAACCAAAGAAGTTATTACCACGCCTTTCTCCTACGTAGCGACAACCAATGCCCTCTTATGGGAAGGCTGTACCCCCATCTTTGCCGATATCCGCCCCGACGATTTCTGCATCGATCCGGACGCCATTGAGCCGTTGATCACTGAAAACACCCAGGCTATTATGGCCACCCACGTGTACGGGAATGCCTGTCGCATCGAGCAGATCCAGGCGATAGCCGACAAATACGGGTTGAAGGTGATTTACGACGCAGCCCATACATTCGGAGCCAGTTACAACGGTCAATCGATCCTTTCGTACGGCGACCTGAGTACCTGTAGTTTCCACGCCACCAAAGTGTTTCATACCGTTGAAGGCGGGTGTATCGTGACGGACAACGACGAGATGGCCGAAAAGCTGCACTTCTACCGTTCGTTCGGCCACCGCAACGACGACTACCGGAGTGTGGGCATCAACGCGAAAAACTCCGAGTTACACGCAGCCATGGGGCTTTGTGTACTGCCCAAAGTGCCCGAACTGATTGCCAGCCGGAAAGAGGTATTCGGGTACTACGACAGCCGACTGGATTTCTCGAAAATTACCCGCCCCACCCTCACGCCGGGTGTAGATTACAACTACGCCTACTACCCGATTGTGTTCGATACGGAAGAAACGCTGCTACGAGTTATGGACGCCCTGCAAGCGCAGGATGTGCTGCCCCGGCGGTACTTCTACCCGTCGCTTAATACGCTCCCCTTCGTGAAAACCCACCAGCCCTGCCCGATTTCGGAGAACGTATCGCTGCGGGTGCTTTGCTTACCTATGTATCCGGGTTTGTCCGAAGCCGATGCCGACCGTATTGCCAGCGTCGTTAACGAGGCCGTTGCTCTGGTTAATATCGATTAATAAGTGCTGGCTATTGATTGGGCGCTGGTCACCGACTAGGCCAGCAATACCTTAGAACCAGTCACTTATGATTCGTTATTCGATAGTATGACACTTATCTACATCCTTGCCTTATTTCTTTTTCTATTCTACGTTGGACGACTAGCGGCCCGAATTTGCCGCCGGTCGCTGGTGGACTGGCTATTGACTTCGTTTTTGCTTGGGGCAGGCAGCGTTATCCTGACGGGCTTTATCCTGTCGGCGCTTTACCAGACCAATACTACCCCCGTATGGGCCGTGTCGGTCTTCATTACGGCAACGGTGCTGGGTCGTATACTGCGCTGGCTTGTTCCAGATCATGAACGCTTCTCGGTGTCGCTGCTGATCCGGGACCGGCGCCACTCGATGCGCCGGTGGTTTCAGGCCCTGACCACCTTCCCGAAGTTTCTGTTCACGATCCTGTTTGGCACGCTCGCCGTTATTGCGGTAACGAACCTGCTGCTCGTTTTCTTTACCGTTCCCAACGAATGGGATAGCATGACCGGGCACCTCAACCGGCTGATGCAGTACATGCAACGCGGTACCATGCGGCATTTTGGCGGTACCAACTGGAACATTGACACCTACCCCAAGAGCGTCTGTACGCTTCAGATCTATTCTTTTCTGATGACCGGCCGGTTCGAAAACGGCTTCAAGTTCATTCATCACCTCAGTTACTGGGTAGCCATCGTCTCGGTTTTCGGTATTATCCAGCGCATCGGGGTTAGCCGGGGTGCGGTGTCGCTGTCGGCCAGTTTTTTCTGTGCCCTTTGCTATGCGCTGCTGCCTGACTTTCTGATGCAGGCCATTACGACCGAAACCGATATTGTGCTGACCGCCTACCTGAGTGTGCTACTGTACATGCTCTTCAGCTACCAGGCTTCCGGCAGTCCGCAAACCCGCGACAGCCGGTATCTGTATCTGGCAGGTATGGCCTTCGGCATGGCCTTTGGCCACAAGATTACTTTCGCGCTGCTGCTGCCGTCGGTGTTTGTGATTATGATCTACACGGTCTTTCTGTCGCCATCGCTGGCCATCACGACCCGGCGAACCCTGCGACTGGCGGGAGCTATACTGGTAGGCGTTTGCTTATGGACGCTGCCTACCGGGTATCTGAAAAATATCGAAGTATTTGGTCATCCGATTGGCCCGCCAACCGCTCTCAAACACCAGTCGGTAGAACGGGCAGGCTCGGCCCGAAACCTGTTCGAACAGGGAAGCCGGAATGTGATTCGCTATGCCTACGACCATGCTAATCTGGACGGTATCCGGAATGTTCGGGCCGGGGCTACCCTGAATCATGCCATGCGGCAACCCCTGGTCATACTGGAAGATAAACTACATATGCGCCTGGACGAAGAGACCGATTTCTCCATCCAGCCGTTTGCGTTCGACCGCAAGTTTATGTTCTACAATGCCAACCCGTACTGGGGGGCTATCGGTATTGGGCTGATTTTTCCGCTGCTGATTCTGGTTCTGACGGGCTTTGTTCGGTCCACACCCCATCTGTTCATCGGTCTGGCCCTGCTGCTTCATTTTGCTGCACTCTCCTACTCGGCGCCCTATGACCCCTTCAAGGGTCGATACTTCATCGAAACGGGCCTGTTCGGCATCCTGTTTCTAGGCCTCCTGTTTTTGCACGCCCGGCTATCAGTCGAGGTGCCGAAGCGCGTGGTCTGGAAAGGGTACGTTGGGCTGATTGTCGTGCTTGGCTGCGTCTCGGCCCTGATGTGCGTGTTTCTAAACACCCGGGCGCTTCCCTTTGCCTGGACGGCTCCCGACGGACGGCCTTTTCCGTCGGCGTTCTCGTCGGACCGCGTTGAGCAGATGACCCTCGGGCGGCCCGACATCTTCCGGCCCTACAAACGATTTGACGAACTTGTTCCGGCAAACGCAACGGTGGCCCTCGGTACAATCAACGACGATTACGAGTACCCGCTATACGGACCGTCCCTGTCGCGTCGGCTCATACCAATCAACCCGTTCGAACAGGGTCTGAGACCGATTCCGAAAGAGGCCGATTACCTGTTTTTTGCCAGTAGCGTAATCAGACCCCAGGCCGGAGATATTCGGTTAGGTACCGATACGACCTTGCGGGCCATTGCGCCTGTACCGGGCGAAGACTATTACCTCCGCAAGCTGAAATAACCATACCGGTTCCGTTGCGGGCTTGCTCCCTGTCGGCCACGAACCAGCCTCACTACCCCAAATTGCCCTATGACTATCGCCATTATGCAACCTTATTTCCTGCCCTACATCGGCTACATGCAGCTGATGAGCGCAGTAGATACGTTTATCCTCTATGACGATGTTTCGTTCATTAACCGGGGCTGGATCAACCGGAACCGGCTCCTTATCAACGGGCAGGAATACCTGTTTACGGTTCCTTTGCGCGATGCCAGCCAGAATAAACGCATTAATGAGGTTCATCTGGCCGACGATCCGAAGTGGCGGAGTAAGCTGCTGAAAACCATCGAACAGGGCTATCGAAAAGCGCCATATTACGGAACGGTAATGCCCCTGACTGAAAAAATTGTCAACTTTACCACGGACTCGATCGCCGAACTGGTTCATTTTAGCCTGGTAGAACTGAATACATTCCTGGAGATACCTACGCGTCTCGTGGCCTCCTCATCAATCTATCAGAATGCAGACCTGAAAGCCCAGGACCGTATTCTGGACATCTGCCGGCAGGAAAAGGCCACGCGGTACATTAATCCCATTGGCGGTACCGACCTGTATGATAAACCATCGTTTGCTACGGCGGGTATCGACCTTGCTTTCATCCAGGCCAAACGGGTCGAATACGCCCAGTTCAACCGGCCGGAGTTTGTTCCCTGGCTGTCGATCATCGACATAGTAATGTTCAATGATGTGCCGACCACCCGGGCTATGCTAACCGAATTTGATTTATTATAACCGAGAATGAACGACAACTTCGGGATTCGCCTGTCGTGTATGCCCGAATCTGTCGTTCATCATTCACTCATAAACTATGGCAAACGTTATCATCTTTGGCGTGATGGATACAGCCGAGCTGGCTCATTTCTATCTCACGCAGGACTCGGAACACGACGTAGTGGCGTTTACCGTGAGCCGCGAGTATTTGACCACTACTGAGTTCCGGGGTTTGCCGGTTGTGGCCTTTGAGGACGTGGAAACGATTTACCCCCCACAGGATTTTAAGTTCTTTGCGCCCATGACCGGTCGGGGCATGAACCGCAACCGCGAGCGGATTTACCTGGAAGCGAAAGCCAAAGGCTACGAATTCATCTCCTACGTCAGCTCAAAAGCCACACTGTTTGGCAACCAGATCGGCGAAAACTGCTTTATTCTGGAAGACAATACCATTCAGCCCTTCACCACCATCGGCAACAACGTAGTGCTCTGGAGCGGCAACCATATCGGGCACCACGGCCAGATTAAAGACCACGTTTTTTTTACCTCGCATGTTGTCATGTCGGGTCACTGCGTCATTGAGCCGTACTGCTTCTTTGGGGTGAACAGCACCATCCGCGATTTTCTGCATATTGCAACCGGAACGCTGGTCGGCATGGCCTCTGCCATTTATAAAGACACCGACGAATGGGGGCTTTATATCGGTAACCCAGCCAAAAAATTACCCAAACCCAGCTACGAAGCATATTGAAACTTTTGTTTATCGGCCACGATGCCAATCGAGCCGGCGCCCAGTTGGTCCTGTTAAACCTGATGCGACTCCTGAAAGCCGAAGGCTATCAGATGCATCTGCTCCTGGGCGAAGGGGGGCCGCTCCTGACGGACTATCAGACCATCTGCCCCGTTACCGTGTGGCCCCCGGCCAGCCGCTACGTTGTGGGCGCGGTGGCCGATAAGGTACTCGGGAAAGTAGGTCTCTGGCAATCGATGCATGCCCGCCAGGCAGCACAGCAGCAGCAGGCCATCCGGGAGCAATTGGGGCTCGACACGGTCGATCTGGTATTCGTCAACACGGTTACCAGCAGCCGATGGTTCAGCCAGTTATCGATTCCTGCCCAGGTTCCGGTAGTTACGTTTGTTCACGAACTGGCCATGTCGGTCCGGATGTATACCCGCCCCGACGAGTTGAGCCAGCTCCTGACCAGAACCAATCAGCTGCTGGCCGTTTCCAGCGCGACTGCCCGGTACTACATCGAAGAGCATCATTTTGACCCAAACCGGATTACTCAGTTTACCCTGATCGATACCCCCGCGCTGGTCACGGCTGTCCGAAAGGCGAAATCCGAACCCCTATCGGTTCCGGGCATTCCTGCCGATGCGCGCCTGGTTGGTGGCTGCGGAAATGCCGAATGGCGGAAAGGAAACGACCTGTTCGTTACCCTGGCCCGACAGGTCATAGGCCGCTCATCGGGCGCTCCGGTCCATTTCGTCTGGGTGGGGGTTCCGCCGGGGCCGTTGCACGATGACCTCTGGCTCGACATTCGGAAAGCGGGTCTGGCTGACCGGGTACATCTGATTCCACCTACCCCGGATGTTCTGCGCTACATGAGCCGGTTCGACGTATTCGTACTCTGCTCCCGCGAAGACCCCTACCCGCTCGTCATGTTCGAAGCGGGCTTGTGTGACGTACCGGTGGTTTGTTTCGACAAAGCGGGTGGCGCCCCCGAACTGGTGGAGGCCGACGGTGGATTCGTTGTTCCCTATCTCGATCTGGACGCCATGAGCGGCCGGGTCATTGACCTGCTCGACCAGCCCGAACAACGCCGGCAGATGGGGCAGCGGCTGGGCCAGAAAATACTAGACCGGCATCCGGCGCAGCAAAGTGTCGCTACACTCGTAACTTTGTTCGACAAACTAACCGCCTGAATGCTGAATCCGTTTTCCGGTTCGATCCGGTCTCCTCATCCAAGCACGGCAACGGCGTCGTCGGTCAGCGTCCGTTCGGGCCACATGCCCCAGCTGGATTCGCTGCGGACCATTGCGGTCATGCTGGTGGTGATTTACCACTGGTTTCCGACCGGTGTAGGTATCAACCGGCTGCCCAACGGGTCGATGGGGGTAATGATATTTTTTGTCATCAGTGGGTTTCTGATTACCCGGATCTTACTCGATAACCGCAACCGGATCAGTCTGGGCAAAGCAACCGTAGCCGGTACGTACCGTAACTTCTTCATCCGACGGGTACTGCGCATCTTTCCGCTGTATTACCTGGTGCTGACGGGGGTATGGCTGCTGATTCCGCAGCATTCTGACATCGATGCACATCCGCTCTATTACTATCTGTACGGCTATAATATTCTGCTCCACCAGACCGGAAACTGGTCTGACGTGCTGTCGCCCTTCTGGACACTGGGCGTAGAAGAGCAGCTGTACCTGGTCTGGCCCTGGATCGTTCTGCTAACGCCCCGGTCGGCCTTTCGCTGGGTAATCGGCGGCATGATCGTACTGGGTGTTTTGTTTCGGGCCTACGGCTACGCCCGGGGCGATATTGATGGACTGCTCACCCCCGCCAGTGCCGATGCCTTTGGGCTGGGGGCTCTCTGGGCCTATGTGCTGGTTGACCGACCAGCTGCCGAGGGTACCGTACGAAAACGACTGGGCCTGATTGCCGGGCTGGCTTTTGCCGCCTTTGTCGGTATCCAGTTCCTACCCGATGATCACCTGATTACGGTCCTGTTTCAGCGGCTGGTATTATCGATACTGGCGCTGTTTATTGTTTCTCATGCCAGCGCTGGTATTGGCGGCCCCATTGGGCAGGTGCTGAATAATCGAATCCTGCTCTACATAGGCCGCATCAGCTACGGAATCTATGTATTTCATATGCTGGTTCCCGGCCATATTGTCCCAATTCTGTTCCGGATCAGTAACCGGCTGGGTGTTTCACTGACGCTGGGGTACTGGTCTCATCGCCTGTTCAGTCTGGCGGTGCTGATTGCTATTGCTTCGGCGTCCTGGTATGCCTTTGAAAAGCCGATTAACGACCTCAAACGTTATTTTTCGTATCGATGACTCTCGCTTTCACGATCTGCTCTGTCAATTACCTGGCCCAGGCGCGTACGCTGGGTGACTCGCTGCGGCAGACCAACCCGGACTATCGATATATCATCGGACTGGTCGACAAGCTCAGCGAAGCTAATTTACCCGGCGAACTGGTGCCGGATTACACCATGCTGGAGGTCGACCAGATCGGTATTCCTGATTTCGCGGCCATGTGCGACCGGTATGACATCACCGAACTGAACACCGCCGTAAAGCCATTTTACATTGACTATTTCTATAGGGAATACCCAGATGCCACCGAAGTCATTTACTTCGACCCGGATATTATCGTTTACCAGCCCCTGCGTAAGTTAGATCAGGATCTGAAGCAGTACAGCCTGGTACTGACCCCCCATACCTGTTCGCCAACGCCAGACTGGGAGCGTCCGAATGAGCAGCACCATCTGAACACGGGTATATTTAACTTAGGATTTATTGGACTTCGTAATGATAGTATAGCCAGGCAATTCGTATCTTGGTGGAAAGACCGGCTGGTGTACGAATGTCGAATTGATTTGTGCGAAGGTCTCTTTGTCGATCAGCATTGGGTTAACTTTGCTCCCGTTTACTTTGACAACGTATTGATTGAGCAGCATCTGGGCTATAATGTTGCCTACTGGAATCTGCACGAACGAATACTTGCCAAAGACGAAGCTGGTCAGTGGGTTGTAAACGGTCCGGATGATCGTCCAGCCGAATCGTTACAGTTTTTTCATTACAGTGGTTACAACCCCTCCCGCCCCGATGAGGTCTCTAAATATCAGACCCGGTACACCTTTGCCCAGGAAGCCGCAACGGCTGCCGTACGGCCCGAGCGGCAACGGCCCGATGCCAGGCCCTTGTTCGACCTGTATCGCGACCGATTGTTAGCGAACTACAATGATCAGTACCGGCAGTACCCCTGCATTTACATAAAACCCCCGGTAGTATTGCGGTACCAGCGGGTCCGAAAATTACTGAAAGCACCGTTCAACCGAGTTATTGCGCGTTTAGAATCGTAGAAATTGTATGGGTTTCCGACCAGGCTCCGAATGGCACCAGTTCCGAACACTCTGGACATATAGATACCGAAAGTATACTCATATTGCCGGTAAATTCGTGTCTTTTGCGTTAAAGTATATCCACCTGCAGCGGCTCAAACTAAAAGCGGGTGGGCGACCGCTGGTGGCTATTATCCTGTCGGAACAGATGGGCGACATCATTGCCTGCGAACCCGTGGCGCGGGATGTGCGCCAGCGCCATCCGGATGCGTACATCATTTGGGTAGTTCGGGAAGCGTACATAGAGCTGGTTAAACACCACCCCGACCTGGACGGTTACCTGGTCGAAAAATGCCCCAGTGAACGGATGTGGCTTATTCGTTCCGGCATCTACGACAAGGTATATAATCTGCACATATCGCACCGAAAATGCAAGTACTGCCCCGAGGATCCAATCAATCCAACGGCGGATCAGATCGGCCTGACGTTCGATAACTACTACCACCGGGGCGACCTCTTGTACATGTTTTCGCAGGCAGCCGGTTTACCAGCCCTGACCGACGAGCCCAGAATGTACATTCCGGAACCAGTACGGGAGCGGGTAGCGTCGTTGAAACTACCAGCCCGCCCCATTGTGATACATTGCCAGTCGAGTCATGTGCTGCGCGACTGGCCAGCTGAGAACTGGAACCGGCTCGTACAGTGGCTCATCGATACGTACCGCTACCCCGTCGTCGAAATAGGCCTTAAACCCGTTGTGCATATCAACGACAGTCAGTACATCAGCGTTTGTGGTCAATTAAATCTGCTCGAAACGGCTGAAGTCATCCGCCACGCCCGCCTGTTTGTCGGTATCGACAGCGGTCCGGCCCATATGGCTAATGCCGGCGGCACCGAAAGTGTGCTGTTGCTCGGTAAACTTTTTGATTTTGTGGACTACCTGCCCTATTCAGGTCGTTATAAACGGGGAGAGGGCGTAACGATCCTGAACAAGTTTGGGTACCCGTGCGCCGAATTGCCCTACGAGTGGGTACAACAGGCTGTGGCACAACGGCTTGGCCAGCCAAAATTTGTATGAACCATTCTTCGCCGGTCAGTGTGGCCGTTGTCATACCCGTCTATAAAACGTCGCTTACCGAATACGAACGCATCTCTTTTGTGCAATGTGTTTCAGTACTAGGTAATTATCCTCTTTTACTGGCCAGTCCGCATAACCTTGATATTTCCGAATACCGTAAAATATACCCAACTTTACGGGCGAAAACGTTCGACGAAGCTTACTTTGCTGATATACAGGGCTATAACAAGCTAATGTTGTCCGAAGAATTTTATCAGGCTTTTGCCGAAACCGAGTATATGCTTATTCACCAACTGGATGCATTTGTCTTTCGGGACAGTTTGACAGACTGGTGTCAACTGGGCTATGATTACATAGGAGCTCCCTGGCTACGCGATCGCGATTTTTACAACTGGCGCGACAAAATGTGGTTTCAGGTCAAGCAGCGCATAGCCACCTGGCTCGACTTGAAAAAGCCGGATGGGATGACTCCCCGGGAAATCATCAGTCTCAATGGAGTAGGCAACGGGGGTTTATCACTACGGCGGATACCCGCTATGCTTCGGGCGCTCCGGGCATTCCGAAGTAAGATCGAGACCTATGAGCGAAGACCTGACCACCAGTATAACGAAGACGTTTTCTTTGGGGTTGAGGTAAATCGTTACAGACCTTTTTTACGCATTCCTTCGTACCATACGGCGCTGCATTTTGCGGTTGAATTTTACCCACAATGGGCCATAGAACACTACAACAAGGGTGAACTACCCTTTGGCTGTCATGCCTGGAACATTCATGGTACAGATTACTGGCGTCCAATCTTCGCTAAATACGGCTATCAAATTTGAGTGAGTGTATGACTCGGCCAACTATTTCGATCGCCCTGTGCACCTACAATGGTGAGGAGCACCTCGCAACCCAGTTGCGAAGTCTGGTTGCTCAAAAACAACAACCCGACGAGGTCGTTGTCTGCGATGACCAGTCGACAGACACGACAATCAACCTCCTGCAACAGCTGGCGGCAGAGGTTCCGTTTCCGATACGCATCTACGAAAACACTCATCGGCTAGGTTACAACAAAAACTTTGAGCGGGCGCTCTCCGAGTGCACCGGCGATCTGATTTTTATCTGCGACCAGGATGACTACTGGCTGGCTGAAAAGATCAGCACGATGACCGATTACATGGTGCAACACCCCGAAGCCCAGCTTGCCTTCTGCGACGCCTGGGTTACCGATGAACAGCTACAGGGGCGGCAATCCCGCTTCTGGGAGTGGGTACGCTTCGATCAGGAGGCTCGCCAGCGCTGGTATTCGGGCGATATGATGGAAGTCATGCTGGAAGGCAACCGGGTCATGGGCTGCGCTACCGTGCTCCGGCGCTCGTTTCTGGCAGTAGCCATGCCTTTCCCCGACTTGGTTCCCGGCTATATCTACGACGGATGGCTCGGCCTGGTGGGTGCCACCAATAACGTGATCCACTACATCGATGAACCCCTCCAGCTGTACCGCACCCACGTACAGCAGCAGGTAGGCATCCGCCAGCAGGAACCCGCCGAACGGATACGGCTGCGGGATCGGCTGGCCCGTCACCGTAGCAAGAAGCTGGCTCCCCTGCGCGAAAAGCAGGCTCAGTTAGCCGCAATCACGCAGTTACTGAGCGGGCGTGTCCCCGAAAACTCGCCCGGTATGCAGGCGCTACGCCGTCGGCTGGCTCATTTTACGATGCGGAGCTGCCTGCCCCACGACCGACTTCAGCGCATCAGTCCGGTGCTGAGCAACCTGCGGCAGGGAAATTACCAACGGTATGCCGACGCATCGGCCAATTGGCTCGCTCCTTACCTAGCGGCCTTGGGGGATATACTCGAATGAGTTAGTTTTGCGCCTACTGTGCTACTAACTCTCTGTACCATTCGCCAATTGCCGCAGGCTATTGCCCTCGGTGATAGTTTCTCCCGTCACGCGCTTCAGCCCAACGGCCAGCCGATGCGTGTCCTGATCGGCCTCGTCGACGATCCGGCCCGCTTACCAGCCGACTTCGTGTCGCCCTACCCGCTGCTGCCCATGGGTGAGGTTTTACCCGCCGAGCAGCTGACGGCGCTGTCGGCGAAATACACGCCTACCGAATTCGCAGCCGCCTGCAAGCCTCATGTCATTGCGCATGTGTTCAGGCACTTTCCGGATGCCGACCAGCTCATTTATGCAGACTCCGCCATTCAGTTTATGGGGTCGGTAACGCCGGTCTGGGAAGCCCTTGCCAACGCAACCATACTGCTGACTCCGCACATTACCCGGTCGCCCGCGTCCGGGCCGCAGCCCGGTGGCGCCTGGCCCGACGAAAAATACTTTCAAAACATTGGGCTGTATAGCGCTGATTTTCTGGCTTTTCGTCGCTCGGCCGAAACCGATCGCTTCCTTGCCTGGTGGCAGGATCGGGTTACCGAGCGGGCCTATATCGACTTCTGCGCCGGTTTGTGTACCGATCAGATCTGGCTGATGCATGTTCCTGTCTTCTTTCGGGACGTGGTCGTTGTTAAAAACCCGGGCTGGCATCTGGCGCTCTGGAACTTACCGGAACGCAGCCTGCAATCGTCAGGAACCAGCTGGCTTGTGACAGACCCCACGGGGCAGAACCAGCCGCTGGTATTCGTCAACCTGAAGGGTCTTTCCAATCCGAACGAGGGGTTCTTCCCGCACCAGAATCGAGTTAAACTCGCCCACCGGTCCGATATTCAGGCTCTACTGACCGCCTGTAAGTCGACCCTGTCGGCACGTCGGCTAACGTTACCGGAAGCCCAGGCTCCCGCCTATGGTCAGCAACCCGAACCAGTCGTTTTACGAGGCTGGAAACGTAGTACGGTGAAGTCGCTCCGGCTGGTTACGCGTTTTCTGGATCAGATACCCCTACCGGCCATTCGGTAAGTTCTGACCCCCAATCCTATGGCGCTTGTCTGGGAATTGTCGATAAAAACTTTAATTTTGCAGGTACTATTTCTCAGAAAAATACAAACTTGCGAGTTTGTAGATTTCCTTACATGAAAGTTCTATACGACCATCAATCGTTCACAGGCCTGACCTATGGGGGCGTTTCCCGGTATTTTTTTGAACTGATGCGTTCGTTTGCCAAGCGGCCTGATATCGAGTTTGAGTTATCCCTGCGTTTATCCAACAACGAGTATCTTGACCAGGTATCTTTCAGCCGCCACCTGCGTTACCGTAACCTGGCCGACTTACCGAATGCCAACCGGATAGCCTCTGTCCTGAACCGATTGTATAGTCTGCAACGAATACGCGCCGGCAAGTACGATGTGTTTCACCCCACGTATTATCACCGGTACTTCCTGAACTCGATCGGTAACCGCCCCTTCGTCATCACTTTTCATGATGCGACCAGCGAACGTTATGGCGATCAGTACCCGGATGTCGGCAAGGGCTTGTACGACGTAAAGAAACAACTGTTACGCCGGGCCGACTGTATCATTTCTGTGTCGGAATTTTCGAAAGAAGAGATCCTGCGCTACTTCCCGATCAACCCCGACAAAATAAAGGTGATTCACCTGGGTACAACCCTGGCCGAACAAGTCAACACCCCATCGTCCGTAACGCCCGGACTACCCTTCCCGTATATCCTGTACGTTGGTAAACGGGGGCTTTACAAGAATTTTGACGGCTTTTTCCGCGCCATTCAGCCGGTTTTACAACGCCATCCCGACCTGCACCTGGTTTGCGGAGGGGGCGGCCTGTTTAACCACGATGAACAGGCGCTGTTCCATGCAGCCCGGCTGGCCGACCGGGTTCACTACCGGCCCGTTACCGATGCTGGTCTGCTGAACCTGTATCAGCACGCCCGCGCATTCGTATTTCCATCACTCAATGAAGGCTTTGGCATTCCGGTGCTGGAAGCGTTCAGCGGGGGGTGTCCGGTGGTCCTGAGCGATCGAAGCTCCTTACCCGAAGTAGGGGCCGATGCGGCCATTTACTTTGACCCGGAAGATGACGACTCGATCGCCAATGCGGTAGAACAGGTGGTTACCGACGAACCCCTGCGAGCCGAGCTGCGTCAGAAAGGCACCCGCCGTCTTCAGGATTTTTCCTGCGACAAAACGGCCCGGCAGACGCTGGAAGTTTACCAAAACCTGCTCTGAGTAAGCCTATGCCTGCATCTGATTCGTTACGCGATTTTGTTACCAAACCCTACCAGCCGCCGGTTGTGAGGACTGACGGTAAGGCTTACCCTAAACTGACCGTGGTTACGCCCTCCTTCAACCAGGTAGAATACCTGGAGCGAACCATCCTGAGCGTCCTCAATCAGCACTACCCCAACCTCGAGTACTTCATCATCGATGGCGGCTCTACCGACGGGAGTGTTGAGCTGATCAAGCAATATGAGCCTTATCTGGCCGGCTGGGTCAGCGAAAAAGACCGGGGCCAGACCGACGCCATCAATAAGGGGTTTCGCCGGGCCACGGGCGATTATGTCGCTTTCCAGAACTCGGATGACGTCTTTGCGCCCGGCGCCTTTGAACGGGTAGCCGAAGCCTGGCGAAAATCACCGCAAACCGATGTTTTCTTCGGCGATATGTACATCACCGATCTGAACGACGTTATTCTTGAAGAACTACGGGTGCCACCGTTTCGTATCGAATGCCAGATTTACGAAGGCATGCAGGTATTTAACCAGTCGTTGTTTATCCGGCGCAGTCTCATGAATCAGGCTGGCTTTCTGGACGAGAGTCTGAAGTTTGTCATCGATTATGAGATCGTTACCCGGCTGGGTGTGCAGAAAGGAGTTCGGTTTCAGCACGTCAACGGCTTCTGGGGCGGTTTTCGGGTTCAGCCCGATGCCAAATCGTCGACCATTGCCAGTACCGTTGGGCTGCAGGAGCATGAACAGATCAAACGCAAGTTTCAGCCCCAGCTCCGGAGTCCGCTTGGCGAATGGTTCTGGAAACGGTACGCCCGCGTGCGTAAATTGACAACGTTTGTCCTACAGGGCGAATTCGGGTATGTATACCATCGGCTGTCGCGCCGGCAAAATAGGTAAGCGCGCAGCTGTTCCATAATTTTTAGTGAATCAGCTAATTGATCCGACGTAATGGCTAAATTCATTCGCTTACTTCAGACGCTCGACCTCATGCGCATGGTGGTGGGCATCTGTATTCTTCTGGATGGTTATCCGCTGATCTTCTTTTTCCGGGATGCCCTGCGTCTGGCGCCGGGTAACTCTACGTTTACGGCGGTAGCCATGGCGGGTGGCCTGTTGCTGATGATTCCCTTCACGGTGCTGCGTCGGTTATACCGGCCCAACATTACCATGTTCTGGCTCGGTATCACCTTTCTGATTCTTTGCGTGCTGTACATGTTTGTCTACAACGGCGTGCCTGGCTTCAAGGATTACGACCGGGACATGATCTATTATGCCTACATCCTGATCTTCCTGTTTTTGCTGATCAACATCCCGAACGATGTTATCCGGGTGTTTATACCGATAGTCGTCCTGTTCACGCTGGTGTCTAACCTCGGTCTGATTTATTCGCTGATTACCGACCCAACCTGGACAATTGGCCAGCGAGCCACGATCTCGCTGAACAACAGCGACGAAGGGTCCGGCAACCCGCACGCCTTCTCGCGTAATGCCTTTATGGGGCTGATCGCCTGCGCGATCTGGCTTCTTAACCCGCAAACCAATATTCTTTTCCGGCTCCTGTCGCTGTTTGCGGGGGTTCTCAACCTGGCGGTGCTGGTACTGACTCAAACCCGCTCGGCCATCGTTGCCCTGATCATTGCGGTTGTCTTCTTCGTCTACTTCAATGTTCGGCCCGCCCAGATCCGTACGGCGGTCAGAAGTTTATTCCGTCCCATGCCGATCGCCGTTATCGTAATTGGCCTGATCGGTATTAGCTTCTTCTTCCGGAAGTACTACGATGCCTATGCTATCCTGTATGGATACGTAATTGGGTTTATGGAGCGAAACCTGGAGAACGTATATGCCCTGCTGGGGTTAAGTGTAAACTCCGGCTATAAAGCCACGCTCGACGATTCGGCCGCCAACCGATCGGTGAGTGCCCTGTTCTTTACCAACGTGCTGGAAGGGCACCCGCACCGGCTCATTCTGGGGTACGGCTACAAATTCCTTTATCTGGACATTCCGCTGATTGAATCATTGACCAATCAGGGCATTTTCGGCTTTGCGCTCTTCGGTATACTGAATGCGATGGTGCTTCGGTACGCCATCCGGAGTATGAGCACGAACCCCAATGAGCTGAGCGTTTTTCTGGCTTACTTTTATATGCTGATACTCGTTCAGCTCTTCACCAACGGACGACCGTATGACATTACGTTCTGGTTTCCGCTGGCGGCCATGATTCGGTTTATGGGGGTTGAACATCTGTTGCCCGCCCATCTGACCAAACGACCGACGCCGGGTGTTACCAGCGAACTCATGCCCGTCAGACCCCTTGCCTTACCTAGCTAGTCACTGCTTTATCAACGCCAGATGCGCATTCTGATCGTTCATAATATTCTTTGGGCGCACTATAAATCAAGCGTTTTTCAGGCGTTGCAGCGATTGATCGACCTTCGGCCCGACAGTACGCTGATGGTGTTGCAGATTGCCCGTAACGAACGTTCGCGCGCCGGTCTCGAAGCCAACCAGGCCGATGCGCCAACCTATACCTACCCGTATGAACTCCTGTTCGACCGGTATCTGGAAGAGGTAGGTCTACAGGAACGAAGCAGCGCCCTTCTTAACCGGGCCAGGGCTTTTCGCCCCGATGTGCTGTTACTGACCGGGTACTACGATCCGGCTCAGCTTCTGTTGCTGCTCTGGGCCAAAGCTACGGGTGTGCGCGTTGTGATGCAGAACGAAAGTACAGCGGCAGATCATCAGCGCGGAGGCTGGAAAGAGCAGCTGAAACGGTGGATACTGAGCCGCTGCGACGGTTTCTTCTGCTTCGGCAGCCAGTCGGCCACCTACCTCATCCAGCTCGGCATTGCGCCCCACAAAATTCTTCTCCGCAAAAATTCCGTCGACAATACAGCGCTCCGAACGGCCTATCTACAGGCCAGACAGCACCGGTCGGCCCAACAGCACTCGCTGGGTATTCGGACCCGGAACTTTGTGTTTGTTGGCCGGCTTATTGCGGTCAAAAACCTGAAAGCCTTGCTAAACGCCTTTGCCGATGCGCAGGCTCAAGCTGAACATGCAGCCGACTGGGGGCTGATTTTACTCGGAGACGGCCCCGAAAAAAGCGCCCTGTTGGAACAGGCGGCTACACGCGGATCGAGCGACGCGGTTCATTTTTTGCCAGGCCGGCCCTGGTACCAGGTACCGGATGTACTGGCCATAAGCGATGTGCTGGTCCTGCCAAGCCTGTCGGAGCCGTGGGGTCTGGTGGTCAACGAAGCCATGGCCTGCGGCCTGCCCGTCATCGTGTCGAACCGCTGCGGGTGTGCGCCTGATCTGGTACGGCATGGCGAAAACGGCTTCGTGTTCGATCCGGACCAACCCGACGAGCTAACCCGGCATCTGCTCTCGTTCATGAACGGCACTGTCGATGCCGACCAGCTGGGTCAGTCAGCCCTGGCTCATATTGCCCCATACGCCCCCGAAGCGGTTGCACAGGACATGCTCGACGGGTTCATCAAACTCACTACATAAGCGGTTATTTCGCGAGACATATGCGAATTCTGAACATTTGTGCCTACTCCTGGGAAACAGGAGGCCCCCCCAAAATCATCTTCGACCATACTCAGGTTGTACTGCGTCAGGGTCACCAGGTCGATATTCTGAGTCCCATCTCGCCCGGCGAACGTCCTTACCCGGTACCTGAGGGCGCGCGGTTAATTCTTTGCAAACGAACACCTGGTATCAGCCGATTTTTCAGGGAGTTTTCGGGCGAACTGTACCGCTTTTTACAGAAGCACGTCCGCGACTATGATGTCATTCACTGCCATGGACTATGGCACTTTGGTACGCTGGCGCCGTTTATGCTCGACCGGCAGGTAGCCAAGATTATCACCATTCATGGCGTACTTGACCGCTGGACCTACGCCCAGAATAACTGGAAAAAGCGCATCATGGATACGCTGGCGCAGAAAGCGTATCTGCGTCGGGCCGATCTGGTGCACATCAACAATACCGACGAGCGCGAAGACGTGCTGCGGTATCTGGGTTACCAGCATCCCAACGTGGTCATCATTCCGAACGGGGTCAAGATGAGTGATTTTGTCAGCTTACCCGCCAAAGGTACTTTCCGAACCAAATTCGGTTTGCCACTCGACCAGAAAGTAGTTTTGTTCCTGAGCCGACTGAACAAGAAAAAAGGACTCGATCTGCTCCTGCCCGCCTTTCGGGATTACGTACGCCAGCATCCGGGCACCGTGCTGGCCCTGGCTGGTTCTGACGACGGGTACGAGGCTGAAACCCGGCAGTTTATCGAGCAGAACAACCTGGGTGATTCGATTCGGATGGTTGGTATGCTGACGGGCGACGACAAAAAAGCGGCACTGGCCGACGCTGATCTGTTCACGCTGCCCTCCTACTCCGAAGGCTTTTCCATGGCCGTGCTCGAAGCCATGGCTGCTGGCACTCCGGCGCTGGTATCTGATCGGGTTGGGTTCGGAGAGGCCATTCGTGAACACGAGGCCGCCGGCCTGGTCGACTTAACGCCTGAAGGTGTACGGGCGGGACTGGAACGCATGCTGGGCAACGATGCCCTGCGGGAGCGGGTCCGGCAGAACGCCACGAACCTGCTCCGGACCCAGTACGATATTGAGATCGTAGCGAAACGACTTCTTGACGAATACAGTCGGGTGGCCCGTAAAAAATAAACCGCCGGGACTAAATCCCGGCGGAGTCTATACATCCCGCCTGATCACCTTCGACCAGTCGACCTGCCGTTCGGCTTCGGCCAGGTCGATAAACGGAAAATCGTTCAGCAGCTTGTGTAGCTTGGGCCAGCAGTGTTTAAGACCGTAATAGGATTTGAACTGGCGTACCCGGCTCAGGCCCGGAATCATCGGCTGCCCGGCGTCAAAGTCGCGGGGGTGAAAATAGGTCATCACGTAGTCTGACCGGCGCATCAGGCCCCGAATGGCGGTATAGGGTAATAACCGAAAATAGCCCCCACCCGAGAAGATCAGATCCTGCCCCAGCACGGCGGCTGTGTTGATCGGGAACTCCTTCAGCAGTGTTCCGCCAACGTTCAGGTAGCCCGGCTCGAACATGCCCAGCGACGCATCGCCCCCGTGAGCCCGGCGGGCCGAAAACACCGAGCAGTCAATTTCGATTCCCTGCTCAATCAGAATCGGGAATACCCACCGGTTATACTCTTTGATAGAAAAACCCGGCGCCCGGTACGACCGCACTTTCTTGCCGGTCAGGTCCTGCAGGTGTTTGATTGATCGCTCCAGATCGGCCTGAAAATCGGCAGGGGTCTGCTCATAGGCCAGTTGGTGCGCGTACGAGTGGGTTGCGACTTCGTATCCGGCCGCATCGATCCTACGAATCACATCGGGGTGCTTATCGGCGACCCAGCCCAGACAGAAAAATGTGGCCCGGCTTTTCGTTTCATCCAGCAGCTGGAAGATCCGATCCATGTTCTCATAGATTCGGGTTTCATAGCGGCCCCATTCGGCTTCGGTCCGCGTCGACGCATTGTCCAGAATGTGAAACCACTCTTCAATATCAAATGTCAGAATATTCATAACTAAGGATGAAGGGAAAGATGGGTAAAGAAACAGGACTCAGACAAGTGTCCAGCCTCTTGGGCCTTCCTCCTTTTCAGTAAAACCGTTTGCCGGCTTTTAAAAACTCGTTGACGTCGTTGCGGGTGGGAAACGAAAAATAGGTCATCTGCGACGCATCGTTCTCGATGAGCTGGTAGTTACCGCTATGAATTTTATCGATCGATTCCAGAATAGCGTCCATGCCCATTTTCTTCGTGACATCGATCAGTTCAGCCTGGCTCCGGTTACTGATCTCCAGTTTGTTCTGTACCAGAATTGGCCCGCTGTCGATGCCTTCATCGACAAAAAACACCGATACCCCGGTATGGGTCTCGCCATTTTTCAACACCCAGAACGACGGCATCAGTCCCCGGTACTTCGGGAGCAGCGCCGTGTGCAGATTGATACAACCGTGGGTAGCCACGTCGAGTAGCTTCTGTTTGAAAATCTGGTTACCGGCAATAGAGACCAGGAGGTCAGGTTTATAGGCCCGCAGCTTCTGCAGATTTTCTTCTTTATTGATATTTCCCTCTATATGAACCAGGGGAATATTTCGGTCAGACAGCACTTTACGAACGTTATTACGGCTATCGAGCTTCGAGGCTACGAACTTAAAGCCATACCGAATGAAGAAGGGTAAGCCGAAAATATCGTACGTCTTCTTCATTTTATCTTTAAAGCTCTCACGCTTGCCAAAGGGCGATACGTCAAACACCACCGTTGCTACAACTTCGGCATAGGGTGGCAATTTTTTCAGCAGGTAGTCAATGTTGCGGGCGAGGTAGAATGGATCGTCCTGCGTGAGAATAACTAGGCGCATAGATAAGTGAATCACAATGATGACAGCGCAAAACTACGGAATCCCGCGCAAAGCCAACGCGGATTCGCTTACCGTACAATCAGCTTCCGCTGTACAGTATGCCCCTGAGTAGTCCCCAGATCAGCAACATACAACCCGGTAGCCAGTCCGTCGAGGGCTATCGAGACTGTTTTACGGGCGGGACCCGTCCAGCTTTTAACCAGCCGCCCCGTCAGGTCGCGCAGATCGATGCGGGTAAATTGTACCTGATCGGATTCTATGTGCAGCTGTTGACCGGTAGCCAGCGGATTGGGATAGACCTGCACCAGCGGGGCCACAGGCTCGATACCCAGCACCAGGGGCCTTCCCATTACTACATTACTGTATTGAGACTCGGAGACCGCGCTGAACGCCCGCATCCGGTAGTAATAGATGCCGAACGGATCGGGCAGGTTTGTATCGGTAAACGAAGCTTCACGCGCCGTCAGGCTGGCAATCTGCCGGAAGTTTACCGGCGTTCCATCGGCCCGCTCAATAATCTGTACCTGGGCCGTTGGCAGCGCGGGCCAGCTGAGCTGAATTTCCTTCTCAGAGATCGGTTTGGCGGCCAGCGTACTTACGGTTGGAATAGCATCTGCCACGGGAAACCCATCGAATGAAAACGCCCGGATGCCCCGCTTGTTCCGCAGGGTTGGCCCGTCATAGAAATCAGACGTTGGTGGGTCCGAGAACACCGATGGCAGATAGCGTAAAAACCGCGCCGTAGCAGGCCCTTTCAGCGCCAGCTTTACCCGATTCTGCTGGGCATTTCCGGCCACTATCCAACCCGGCTGCTCATCCAGGTAGAAATAATCTTTTTGGTATCTCTCTTTTATAATCTTTCCATTCGAAAAATCATAAGTAATCGAGTCTGCCTTCCAGACCATATCCATACCCGGATCAAATACCAGCGTTATCGAGTCCTTCCGAGCATTATAAAACGCCTGTTTGATATCTGGCGAGTTGATCTGCATCGTGTCTGTAGAGCCGTAAAAATCACGGGCAATTTGCCGGAATTGCTCAAAAGCCATCTGTTTGTGTCCGTCTACGCCATAGTGCGTACCATCATACGTTCTCGTTCCAACGGTGGCAATCGTCTCTACATTTTTGAACAAATATTTTGTACGCCGTTGAAAGTCACGTAAAGCCGCAGCTCCTGAACGCTGCGCAGACATTAATATGTTAATCTGGCTTATGTAGATGCGGGCATTACCGTAATCTTCACGAATCTGATCATACAAGGTTGCAAATTTCTTGTCATAACCTGCAGGATCCGTTCCTGCCTCCGCTTCTCCCTGTTTCCAGATAAATCCTTTCACCTGCCGGGCCACGCCCGCCCATTGAGCCCGGCGGAGCAGTTTTCCGTAATAGAAATAGGGATTGGCAGGGTTAACCGGATCACGGGCTGCCAGTTCGGTAATGGGTTTCCCGCCCTCTGCGCCGTTAATGATCAGTGTCGGAATATTATAATTGGCCAGAATCAGTCGTTGCAACGTAATCCCAAACCCACCTACGCTATTATCTCCCTGGGTAAGCTGAAACCAATTTATATTCTGCACATCGTCTCCGGTGTAGGAGCAATTTCGCATGAATCGATCCTGGGGTTCAAACCCGTAGTCTCCTTCGTCAATACCTACCCGAGCCTGTGCGTTTGACTGGCCGTGAATTATAAATACATCACCGCAAACAAGCCGGCTTCGTGTAACAGATAATACTGTATCAGTATCCGTATATAAATACACTTCTATTCCGTATTCCGCCCGTTCGGCTTTGATTGTTGTACTAAAGCTGAATGGTCTGTCGGACTCGCCCACCAGGGCTTGGCTCAGTATATCGGTTACGACCCCTTCCCGCAGCACCTTTACCCCAATGCGTTTGAAGTCGCTCCAGGTAACAGTACCGCTTACTACGATTTTTGCCTGATTTTGAGCATCACGCGGATAGAGCTGTAGATTGCGGGGCAGTTCGGTATAATTTACCTGGCCCGAAACCGAAAAATAGTATAAAATCAATAAAAGGGTACAGTAAAGTCGCTTCATCGGCTTTTTCCCGTCTAAAAAAAGTTATAATATTGCGTCGACAATCGGCGCGTGGATAGTGGTGTAAAAATAATACCGAAAAGGCATTATTCGTATCGCAGACATGTTCTTTCGATTGATTTCGTATACAAGTTATGACTGACGTTTCTGTCATCATTTTAACGTTCAACGAGGAGAAGCATCTCGCCCGGTGTTTACAAAGTCTGCAATCCTTTACAGACAAAATCTTTATCGTTGACTCGTTTTCGACCGATCGCACGGTAGAGATTGCTCAGTCAATGGGCGCTGTCGTTGTTCAGAATACCTGGGTCAATTATGCTACCCAGTTCAACTTCGGTATTGCCAACACGCCTTTCAAAACGGGTTGGCTCATGCGGATGGATGCCGACGAGTATGTACTGCCTGAACTAGCCGGTGAAATTACACAGCGATTACCAACCCTGGCGGCTGATATATCGGGTGTTTATGTGAAACGTCGAGTTATGTTTTTCGACCGCTGGATGCGCCGTGGTGGGTATTATCCAATCTGGTTACTGCGACTCTGGCGCCGTGGTCAGGGCCTTTGTGAAGAAATCTGGATGGACGAGCACATTAAGCTGGCGGACCAACAGGGTTCACCTGCCCAAACTGCTCATTTTCAGCATGATCTGGTAGACCACAACCTGAACAACCTGACCTGGTGGACTCAGAAACACAATCAATACGCAATTCGGGAAGCTATTGATTTGCTGAATATAAAGTATAACTTCGAAGATGCCAAACGAGTAACACCGAAGTTATTCGGATCTCAGGAGCAGCGCACGCGATTCCTGAAATTGCAATATGCTTCGCTGCCTTTATTTACCCGGCCCTTTTTGTACTTTTTGTACAGATACATTATCAGGCTGGGCTTCCTGGATGGTCGCCCGGGCCTGATGTGGCATTTTCTACAAGGGCTTTGGTATCGGTTCCTGGTCGATGCCAAGCTGTACGAAGTTTATCATACAGTTGGTCACGATAAGCAGGCAATCATCGACTATTTCCAATCAGAGTATGGCAAGAACCTCAAACCCGGCCGCCCCCATCCCGTCGGCTAGCGCAGCCTCTGCCGGCGAGGCATCTTCGGGTGCCAAGACCGATCTGGCCCGCTTTGACAACGACTGGTACAAGCCGGGTCCACGCTGGAAAATACTACTGTGGTTTCTGGCGAACTCAGTGTTTTTAAATAATTACCTACCCATACCCGTTGCGCTGAAAACCGCTATACTGAGGCTTTTCGGTGCTAAAATAGGCGTTGGTGTTGTCATTAAGCCGGCTGTCAATATCAAATACCCCTGGTTTCTGACAATCGGCAACCATGTATGGATCGGCGAGCAGGTATGGATCGATAATTTAAGTGAGGTTGTTATAGGTAATCATGCCTGTCTGTCGCAGGGGGCTTTGCTGCTTACAGGCAATCACGACTACCGGCGGGTTACGTTCGATCTGACAACCCGTCCCATCACTCTTGACGAAGGGGTATGGATCGGTGCCAGAGCGGTGGTTTGTGCCGGGGTCCACTGTCAGTCGCATGCTGTGCTGTCGGTAGGGTCGGTAGCCACCCGCTCACTCAGCGCCTATGGTATTTATCAGGGAAACCCGGCCGTTCTGGTCCGCCAACGAATTATTACTCCGTGAAAGTATCCATTATTACGGTTGTCTACAACGGCGCCGAACATATCCGGGATTGTATCGAGTCGATCCTGAACCAGACCTACGCTGACATCGAATACATCGTTGTCGACGGCCAGTCGACTGATGGTACCGTTGATATTGTTAAGTCATACGGCACGAGAATTGCGCGATTTATTTCAGAGCCGGATAAAGGGCTTTACGATGCCATGAACAAAGGAATTGGCCTGGCTACCGGCGACGTAATCGGCTTACTCAACGCGGATGACTTTTATCGGCACGATCGTGTTATCGACCATGTTGTGGCCACGTTTCAGCGTAGCGGCAGCGATGCTGTTTACGGAGACATGTTGTATGTTGATCGCAACGATACCAATCGGCTCAGGCGCTACTGGCGGTCGGGCTGGTACAGTCCAAACGCTTTTTTATGGGGCTGGATGCCGGGGCACTTGTCCTTTTTCGCCAAAAGGCAGCTCTATATACAGCATGGCCTGTTCCGGCTCGACCTGAAAAGTGCCGCTGACTACGAGCTGCTGCTGCGGTTCATTCATAAGAATAAAGCTAAACTGACCTATATGGATGAGGTAACCATTGTGATGCGGGACGGCGGAGTCAGCAACAAAAACGTTGGTAACCGACTGCGCGCCAATCGGGAAGACCAGCTAGCCTGGAAACTAAACGGACTTACCCCTTATTTTTTCACCCTTTGGCTGAAACCTCTGCGCAAGATAAGTCAGTACGTAACCCGACCCCCTCACCCGCCCGGTTCGCCTGTACACTAGTGACATAAGCCGTTTGATCAAATTTTTCTTGTGGTCTTAAATTAACAATTGATTTTTACGCTCCCTGCTGGGCCTGGTAGATATACACTCCTCTAACCAAAGAAGCAAAAAGGGGCTAGACAAACGGAGATACCAAACTCTGAATCACGCCATCACTAAACGACCAGCCTTATGAACATTGATTTATTTATTGCATACTTACAGCATAAGTTTGGAGAGGATATTTTCACACTTGGCCTGTATCAGTGCATATTATCCTTTTTAGTTGCCTGTTTCGTATCAGTCGTTTCCATCCCGGTAGTCATCAAGATTTCTGAGCTGAAGTCGCTGATGGAAAAACCGGGTGAACGTCGCTCTCACTCAACACCAACGCCCACCTTTGGCGGTATTGCTATCTACGCTGCCATCCTGATCGCCTATTTTCTCTGGCCCAGCATAGATCAGACCGATATATATCGTACCAACCTGTCCGTTGCCGGTATGACCATCCTGTTTTTCATCGGCATTAAAGACGATCTGGTTGGTATAGACCCGACCAAGAAGATTCTCTTTCAGGTAGTTGCAGCCATGATTCTGATCTTCTTTGGCGATCTGCGGGTTGATTATCTATATGGCATCATGGGTTTTCACCACATCGCAGAACTGGTTGGTATCCTGCTGACCTGCTTCATTTTCATCGCCCTGACAAACGCTATCAACCTGATTGATGGGATCGATGGCCTGGCCGGGGGAATTGCGACAATTGCCAGTGCTACATTTGGCGGGTGGTTTCTGCTGACCAATCACTTTGCCATGGCCTGCATGGCCTTTACGCTATCGGGGGCGCTGATTGGCTTTCTGCGGTTCAACTTCTCGAAGACCAGCAAGATATTCATGGGTAACACCGGATCGCTGATCATAGGCTTCATGCTGGCTTTCTTCGCCGTTCGGTTTGTGAATCTAAACGCGTCGTTCCGCTACGAACCTACCGCTTTCTTCAACGCGCCAATCATTGCGATCGTCATTTTGATCGTCCCGATCTTCGATACGCTGCGGGTGTTTCTGGTACGTATTCTGGCCGGTCGCTCTCCGTTCTCGGCTGACCGGAACCACATGCACCATATCCTGCTTGACAATGGCCTTTCCCATGCCGGAGCAACCGCTGTGCTGTGTGGTATATCGTTCCTGAACACGGTCCTGTTTTTCCTGCTCCACCGCAACATATCCAATACCATGTCATTGCTGATTCTGATTGCGCTTTTCGGTATATACATGGTGGTTAGCTTCACGCTTAAAATGCGGGTGAAGTACGTTTCGACCCATCCCCGGCGTCGTAAAGCGGTTCTCCGCCGTGAGCTGCAAAACGGAATTGTTGGCAAACGTATCGTCGATTATCTGTAACAATATAATCTTCTTACAAGCATACCCTCCTCCAACATAAAACCCCTGGCCATCTGGCCAGGGGTTTTATGTTGGAGGAGATCGTAACCGTAAACAGGTGGTATCGGCCGCTTGTGATAAGTATGCATGTCACCAATAGTGTGAAAACAGAGTTGGTAGCATGGCGATATGTAATTGACTCATCAAGTTTTGCGTCTACGAAACCGTGAGGCCTGATGTCTGAATTTACTAGTTTGCCCGATCAATGCCCAAAGCGTTTGGTAGGTCAACTAATAACTCATAAAAAAAGCACTTGACCATACAGACAAGTGCTTGATTTCAACGTGATCCCGTTTGGATTCGAACCAAAGACCGTCTGCTTAGAAGGCAGATGCTCTATCCAACTGAGCTACGGGACCGTATCTGATCCTGTGCGGGCATCGCCAAACTGATGAAGAGCAACCCGGTAGGCCAGATAATGCACAAAAGTACAGTGATCCGCCTGATTTTACAAAAACCGGTGGCTTTAATGGGCTGCTAATAGCCTATAACTATTCTCGTTAGTCGGCAAAAAATAGTATATGATAAAAGTCATATGATATACTAATAGTAATCAGTTCACAACAGGTTAAGTATACGCTGTTTTGTGTAAAAATACATCAGATGGACTACTGTATTGTCTACACGAGCTCGGTGACGTCGCTTCTGTCTTCTGCTGAGCTGGACAAGATCAGGCACCAGAGCCAGCTGAAAAACCAGTCACTAGACATAACCGGAATTCTTCTTTACTTCAATGGCTGCCTGATTGAAGTACTGGAAGGGCCGGAAAAAGCGGTAAAAGAGCTATTTAAAAAGATTAGCCATGATCCGAGACACAGCCAGCTTATCCAGCTATACGAAAGTCCAATCAGACAACGATCGTTTCCGGGCTGGTTCATGGGTTATAAATCGTTATCATCCAGCGAGTTTGAGCAAATTCGGGCGATCATCCCTTTCGTCAACAATCCGGCTGCTGACATCGATGCCCGACAAGAGAACGTCATTATTACCCTAGTGCAGCTTTTTTATAAAAATAATTATCGGAATTAAGTTATATTGTCTTACCAATTCAATCGAATCCACCGTATGCCTCTTTCAAGAAACCCACTGATTTACGTAGTCGATGATGATCCAGACGAACATTATCTACTACAAAGCGTATTTACCAACAAATATGCTGCCTGTAATTTACGCTGCTTCAGCCATGGCCGCGAACTTCTCACCCAGTTGACCCACCAGCTCGACGGACATCTTCCCGATCTTATTCTGCTCGACCTCGATATGCCCGTACTGAACGGACATGAAGTATTACAGGTATTGAAAAACGATTCAGACTGGCAGGGTATTCCCGTGATTGTGCGTACCTCGTCGGTAAAGCTAGCCGATATAAACCGGTCTTATGAACTGGGCAGCCGTGCCTTTATCGTAAAAAACAGTAGTTACCGTCAACTGGCTGAATGGGTTAGCGATCTAAGCAATAACTGGCTTAACTAAAACATATCAATAATTTCATTCTAAACGTATATTTTAGTACTATCCGTAACTTATTAACTTAAGAGTAGCCCAGACCCGATGGTTTGGGCTTTTTTTCAAAATAAATATACTTTTTTCAAAACTTTATAATCCACACGTAGTTTGTCTCCGTATATACATATCTATGAATGAAAAAACGTGATCTTCCGCGTTTTACGACTTGCTGTACCTGCCGCCCTGCTTTGCGCATTGCGGCTATTTTTTTGTATTGTTTACCTATAGGTTAGAAAGATTGGCAGGCATTTTGCTTGTGAATAAGTACCTATGTATCCAACAACTGTCCTGGAATTCCCCCATGCCAGCCCTTTTTGGGGCAGTGTGCTTTATGCATTCTACATCGTACAAACCGTAACTATTACGGATACTGATGACGCAGAGCCTTGTTTTTTTGTGTACAGTTTAAACTAGTTCAATATGAAAAAATAGCTACTTCATTCTATTCGATTTCGGGCTAGGTACCCAGCGCCTGTCGCGTTTTTAGCTCTTTGCTTTATCCAACTCTTCTGTTTAATTGAGCCTGTTGCAGGAACATTCTTATACCTGCAGCAGGCTCCTTATCGGTATAAGTCAACCGATTCTTTTGCCTGCTGAGGGCTACGAACTTCTGCACAGCGGTAATCAGGTACTTTGCACTGTCCGGCCAAGTTGCTTAGAACCCCAGATAATGAAATAGTCTGGTTAGCCCGGCCTGTGATAGCCGCTTGTCGGGCTTACCTTTGGCGTGTTGCCCAGGTACAGACAGTGCGAATTATCAACTGCTTAGTCTGGCCGACTGGCTGACGGAAAGGCTATAAGCTGGATAGCCCGACAAACCGTTTCGGCTTTAACCCCCATTATGCGTATAGTATGGGTAGTGGGCTGCGCAACAATAGAAATCTGAGCCGGATCCAGCGTTGCATCGAGATCAATAATCGTCTTTTGCAGCCTGGGGATGGTTCCTGAGTACTCTACTTCCAGAGGAACCAGAGTAGAAAAAACCGGACTACACATTGGGTTTGGATAGTCAAAGATCATTGTTGATGAGTGTTAGCTGGCGTATCGTTACCTGGTACACCAGTGAAGTAGAACAACAGGCAGTCCGTTGCCAGACTACCTGTTGATGATAACGAACGAAGTAAACTATTCTGTCAGGGCCCAATCAGGCCAGATCGAATCGGCCAAGATTCATCACTTTAGCCCACGCTGCGACAAAATCCCGCACAAACTTTTCCTGCGCGTCTCCGCAGCCATACACTTCAGCAATAGCGCGGAGTTCTGAGTTCGACCCGAAGATCAGATCAACCCGGGTTCCGGTCCACTTGCGCTCGCCCGTTCTACGATCACGTCCCTCAAAAACGTTTTGGGTTTCGGAGGTTGCTCTCCAGGTTGTTCCCATGTCGAGCAAATTGACAAAAAAGTCGTTGGTGAGCACCCCGGGCCGGTTGGTAAATACGCCATGCCGCGACTGATCAAAGTTTGTGTCCAGCACCCGCATACCGCCAATCAGCACCGTCAATTGCGGAACGGTCAGCGTCAGTAACTGAGCTTTGTCAATCAGCATGTCTTCGGCCGCCGACTTATGGCTGGGGTTCAGGTAATTGCGGAACCCATCGGCACCTGGCTCGAGCGCATCGAACGATTCTACATCCGTTTGCTCCTGCGAGGCATCCGCGCGGCCCGGTGTGAACGGCACTGTAATGTCAACGCCGGCACTCTTAGCCGCCAGCTCAATACCAACGCATCCACCCAGCACGATCAGATCGGCCATCGATATTTTTGTATCGCCAGCCTGCGCGTTGTTAAATTCCTGCTGGATGCCCTCAAGAGTTTTCAGAACAGCCGCCAGCTGAACCGGGTTATTGACTGTCCAGTCTTTCTGAGGTGCCAGCCGAACCCGTGCCCCATTGGTACCACCACGTTTGTCGGAATCGCGGTAGGTAGACGCCGAAGCCCAGGCTGTTGAAACCAGCTGCGATATGGTCAGGCCCGACCCCAGGATCTTACCTTTCAACTCGGCAATGTCCTGATCGTTGACCAGGGGGTGCGTAACGGCAGGAACCGGATCTTGCCAGATCAGCACCTCGGTTGGCACTTCTGGTCCAAGATAACGCTCTATCGGCCCCATATCACGGTGGGTCAGCTTGAACCACGCCCGCGCGAATGCGTCGGCGAACTCGTCTGGATTTTCATAGAAGCGTCTTGAAATCTTTTCGTAGGCGGGGTCCACCTTCAGCGCCAAATCTGTCGTAAGCATGAAGGGGGCATGCCGGATCGACGGGTCGTGTGCGTCGGGGATCGTACCCGCGCCGGCCCCATTTTTCGGCCGCCACTGGTGGGCTCCACCCGGGCTCTTGGTCAGCTCCCAGTCGAAACCAAACAGGTTATCGAAATACTCGTTGCCCCATTTCGTGGGGGTTGTAGTCCACGCCCCTTCGAGCCCACTGGTTATGGTGTGTGCCCCATGACCGGTGCCAAATGAGTTTTTCCAACCCAGGCTTAGCTCTTCAATGCTTGCGCCGGCGGGTTCAGAACCAACGTATTCGCTCGGACTGGCCGCTCCGTGGGTTTTACCAAATGTGTGCCCGCCTGCTATCAGCGCAACGGTTTCTTCGTCGTTCATGGCCATCCGACCAAACGTCTCACGGATGTCGTAGGCCGCGGCAAGCGGATCAGGGTTGCCCTGGGGTCCTTCGGGGTTCACATAGATGAGCCCCATGTGAGATGCGCCAAGGGGTTGCTCGAGTTTACGTTCCGGACCACTGGGGTACCGTACGTTATCGCCCATCCATTCGGTTTCAGATCCCCAGTAAATATCCTCTTCCGGTTCCCAGACATCTTCGCGCCCGCCACCAAAGCCGAACGTTTTGAATCCCATCGACTCCAGCGCGCAGTTACCGGCCAGGATCATCAGGTCAGCCCAGGAAATTTTCCGACCGTATTTCTGTTTGATCGGCCACAGCAGCAGACGAGCCTTGTCGAGGTTCGCATTGTCGGGCCAGCTGTTGAGGGGAGCAAAACGCTGGGCCCCGGAACTGCTCCCTCCGCGGCCATCGCCAATGCGGTAGGTACCGGCACTATGCCACGCCATCCGGATGAAGAAAGGCCCGTAGTGACCGTAGTCCGCTGGCCACCAGTCCTGCGAGGTAGTCATCAACTCAACTATATCCTGCTTGACCGCAGCCAGATCCAGCGACTTGAACGCTTCGGCGTAGTTGAAACCTTCGTCCATCGGATCGGTCAGAGACGAATGCTGCCGTAGTATGTTCAGCCGTAACTGATTTGGCCACCAGTCGCGGTTTCTCGTTCCACCACCAGCGCTCTTATTCAGTTCTCCATTCAGAAAAGGGCATTTGCCTACTGTATTGACGTGGCTTTCATCGTTGACGTCCAGCGCAGTTGTCTCAGGACTTCCGTTGTTTCCCATTATGATAGTGTTTAGTGGTTTTACGAATCAAATTTACATGAACCTTTATATAGTACCAATCTATTGTTTTTATACTGACATAGAGTAAATCTATAACGAAGATCTAACTGACACGCGGTTTGCCAACAAGCTGGCATTTGGGAGATGGCGCTTTCAGCAAGAACGCCTGTTTCGATTGGCACCATCAACAAGGGGCTATTTGCTACCCATAAAAGGCCGGTGAAAAAGGGAAAAAGAAAACCTGCTCAGATTGTGCGAATTAGCTCCATGGACAAGTACATCACTCGTGAGACATCTCCAATATCGGTCAGCAGCCTAATGTCATCCAGCAGAATAAAGACAACTACGGGCCGTGTCCGAAGCTGTTGTATGAGAATAAGCTGGTGGGGAACGAACCCAGAGCCACCCACGACCACAGCAGCCGCTGGCGCTGGTATACCGGCGCGAATAGCCTGGTCGATGTGGAAGGCGTTTTGAGACGTTTAACAGGCAACACCGTTAAGGTGACCAAGCGCATCAACCTGACGGCCGCATACCTGTAGCCACTTTCATTTAGACGAAAGGAGCAAATCACAGAGGTCTATTAACTGTCCAGTTCCCTGAAAGCAGAACTGGACTTCAGCCAAAACAGCATTCTCACAGGTGCAAAAGAAAACTGACCACTGATCTGGGAGAAGTATAAGGATTGAACGCCCATCGGCAGCACGAGCTAAATTGTACACTGCAGATATGCTGCTTTATATAACTCACATTGTGTTATTCGATTAAAAGCAGTATAACAATCGCTGCTTTACGAAGCTGTTCTTAAAAACATATAAAACTGCTAGAAGCTATGCCCTATTGATAGACCTAAAGAGGGACTAAAAATTCGGCTATTGCCAATTAACCGTATCAAGGGAGTAAAACCAGCTCGTAACATAATCCCTCCTGTCAGCTTCTGATAACGGTAACCTAATCGTGGAACAGCAAATAAAGAGGTTTTTCTCTCAAAGCTCGAAAGACCTAACTCATTATTCCTTCCACTCGCACCAGTTAATCCTAAACCAAAGTCACCATGATGATCACCCTTCCCTGTCAACATAAGTAACTCACCTATAAGAGCTATTGTAGCGGGTCTCTCTCCAAAGTAAGAAGTACCTACTCTCAATCCATAAGCCTGTTTTTCCTTTTGAAGTAAGAGACGTTCATAGTTAATCGAATAAAGCGCACCAGACCCCAGAATCTCTAGATAGACAGTGTTACGAGCCGTTAACGATTTGGCTTTCTGTGCTTGAGAACACAGGCCATAAACTGACAGGATAAAAGTTAAGATTACAGGAGCTTTCATGGAAGGAAAAGACAGTTTTCATCCGTAACGTATATGAATGTATCTTATACATAAGTGAAAAATGAAGTATACTAAGCGGCAGCCTCTGTCAATACTATACCATTGATCTTTAATATAAGTGTACGCTTGAAACTGTTATATAAGTTAATTTATATTCAGAAGCCTAAATGCAGTAAAACTTTCTGTTTATTCTAAACGCCCCAGACACGATACACCACGCAAAGGGTGGTTGAGGCCGCAACCAAACACGCTGCTGGTTGTGTAGTTACTCGTTTTCAGTACCAGGCTTCGTACCATTCTTCTGTGCCAATTGCTGCCAAAAAACGGCCAATACGTATGGCTGAAAAAGAAAAACCGCCCAAATCTTGCGAAATGGACGGTTTTTAGTGTCGGGGTGGCAGGATTCGAACCTACGACCTCCTGCTCCCAAAGCAGGCGCGATACCGGGCTACGCTACACCCCGAGTTGTTAATTTCTAGTAAGCCGTAGCAATCATACTAGAAAGGCACGCTACTGTTTTCTGCGGAGAGAGAGGGATTCGAACCCTCGGTACCGTTACCAGTACGACAGTTTAGCAAACTGTTCCTTTCGGCCTCTCAGGCATCTCTCCGGATTTTTTACAACTGCTTCCGGCTTGTTGGAGTGCAAAGATAGAGCCATTCTCCGTTTATGCCAATAGGTAGCTCAGAAAAATCTTTGCAGAATCGCTAATTTTGCTCCTCTTTGCTCCTATTGGCCCTGATTACCAGTTCCGGCAGCATCGAAAAAAAATTTTTAAATGAACTGGTTATATTCATTCTCAACGACCGAATACCTCTTTATAGGGCTATTTATGTGCCTGTACGCTTTCTACATCTGGCGTACATTTCGACTCGCCCGTCAGCTGGGAACAACGGCCTGGGGAGTAGTGCCCAAATTTTTCTTACGCAGCAGCTACCTGATTCTGCTACTGATTGCCCTGCTTGGCCCGTCTTTCGGCGAGGCCAGTGCCGATCTGATGACTACCGGACGCGACGTGTTCCTGATTGTCGATGTTTCGCGGTCCATGGATGCCGACGATGTAGTACCCACCCGGCTCGAGCGGGTCAAGTACGATGTACAGCAGCTGTGCGATACGCTGGCGGCCGACCGGTTTGGCCTGATCCTGTCATCTACCGAGTCGTTTGTGTTGTCGCCACTCACCGCCGATCATGATGCCATCAGGCAGTCGGTTCGCGATGTTCGGACTACTGTTTCGCCAACGGGGGGCACCAATCTGTGCGAGGCTATCGAGCTGGCCCGGCAAAAACTGCTGACCGACCCCTCGACCCGCCAGAACGCCAAGGCTATTGTTATTTTCAGCGACGGCGAAAACTTCAACACCTGCGACCGTACGGCCATGGCCCGGCTTCGTACGTTCCGGATTCCGCTGGTGACGATGGGCGTGGGTACGGAGGGGGGCGCATCGATCCGACAGGGCCGGGATTTTATACGTGACGCCGATAAGCAGATTGTACGTAGTCGGCTGAACCGAAGCTTTTTACAACGACTGGCGCTCGAGACGCAGGGACGTTACATAGAAGTAGAAAGCCAGGATCAGCATATTGATGAGCTGGCCAGCTACATGCGGTCGTTACAGGGGCGGGTCGTTGACCAGCAGCAAGTGGCCGTATCGACCAACAAATATTACTACTTCGTGCTGGCAGCGCTGGTCCTGATTCTGTTTGATCTGATCATAACCGTACGGACGTTTCGGCTATAGGGTGGTCTCAATCTTTCGTCTTATTTTTGGACTCCTGTTTGTTCGTAGCTTATGATCTATGTGTTGATGATTGCCTGGCTCTGGTGGAGCGAGACCGTGCCGGTCAACCAGATTTCGTTAAATAATCAGGCCCGGCAGGAAGCGGAATCAGCTTATCGGGCAGGCCACTACCAACAGGCCCTTAGATTATATGTCTTTCTTAGTCAGGCCACTTCAACTGCCGACCCTGCCGTTCGGCTTAACCTGGGCCACACGTACTTTCAACTGAGACAATACAAAAAAGCAGGTCAGCAGTATCAGACGTTACTCGACTCAGACCGGTCTGCTCTGCGTACGGTAGCGGCTACGCAGCTGGGCATCATTGCCTGTCTCGACCACGACAGTACGGCGGCTCTGACCCTGTTCCGCCAGGCGTTGCTGGAAGATTTCACGAATGAACCGGCGCGGTATAACTTTGAGTTGATAAGTAAGCGGTATACTCCGCGTCCACCTTCCCGACAGGCGCCGGCCAAATCGACTGCCGAAATCCAGCAGCAGGCAGATCAACCGTCTATGGGCAATGGGCAGGTAGAACGGTCATCACGCCAGGATGATCTGCTCCGACGCTTCAGGCAGCTGAATCTGACGCAGGATCAGGCGCTTCAGCTGCTCGATGCTATGCAGACCGATGACTTACCGTATGCGCTGACGCGCTCAGCCCGACGCGTTACAAGCCCGACAGCGGGGGAAAACCGCTGGTAGTAATCACAAACTAACCATGAACGAAGTCGTAATTATTTCCGCTGTCCGAACCCCGATTGGGGGCTTTGGTGGCGTCTTGTCTTCCCTGTCGGCGACCGACCTTGGTGCAGCCGCCATCCGGGGAGCACTCAGCCGGGCCGGTGTGCAGCCCGGCCAGGTACAGGAGGTTATTATGGGTAACGTTGTCTCGGCCAATGTGGGTCAGGCACCGGCCAAACAGGCAGCCCTGAAAGCGGGCCTCCCAGCCACCATTCCCTGCACCACGATCAACAAAGTATGCGCATCCGGCACGAAAGCCGTTATGCTGGCGGCACAGGCAATCCAGCTTGGCCAGGCCGACATAGTGGTGGCGGGCGGCATGGAAAGCATGTCGAACACTCCCTACTACGTACCCAAAGCCCGCTTCGGCTATAAATACGGCAATGCCGAACTCGTTGACGGGCTGGCCCGGGATGGGCTGGTCGACGTCTACGATCAGTGTGCGATGGGCGTGTTTGCCGACCGCACGGCCCAAACCTACAGCATCAGCCGTGAAGCGCAGGATGCCTATACGGTGCAGTCATACCGGCGGGCCGAAGACAGTACCCAAACCGGGCGGTTCGCAGCAGAGATCGTTGCCGTTGAGGTGGCTGGTCGTAAAGGCACCGTAACCGTCAGTGAAGACGAAGAGTACAAGAATGTCATTTACGATAAAGTACCAACGCTGAAGGCCGCCTTCACCCCCGACGGTACCGTAACGCCAGCCAGCTCATCGCCAATCAGCGACGGAGCCGCTGCGCTCGTTATCATGAGCCAACGCAAAGCCGATGAGCTCGGACTAAAGCCACTGGCGCGTATTTTGGCCTATGCCGACGCCGAACAGGAACCCGAGTGGTTTACGACCGCTCCCACCAAAGCCGTACCACTGGCGCTGGAGCGGGCAGGCCTGACCACGGCCGACGTTGATTATTTCGAGATCAACGAAGCGTTCGCCGTAGTACCCCTGGCGTTTAGTCAGCTGCTGGAGGTGCCTCAAGAGAAGCTGAACGTGTTTGGTGGTGCTGTATCGATTGGCCATCCGCTGGGTGCGTCGGGGGCCCGAATTATAACGACGCTCACGAACGTGCTGCAGCAGACTGAGGGCCGCATCGGCGCGGTCGGTATCTGCAACGGCGGAGGAGGAGCGTCAGCGCTTGTCATCGAAAAAGTATAAACGGGTTTTGGGTCCGGTGTTCGCGGAAGCGAGTCATTCCATTCCGCCGGACCCAAAACCGAATATGTAGCCAATGCCCATTCAGGAAACCAACTTCCATTTTCCCGGCCAAACGGGATTTTACCGCGGCAAAGTCCGTGATGTGTATTCGTTCCCGGACCGTTTGATCATGATTGCGTCCGATCGGATTTCGGCCTTTGATGTCGTTCTGCCCCGCCCTATTCCCTACAAAGGACAGGTGCTGAACCAGACAGCCGAGTATTTTCTGCGGGCCACCGCCGATCTGGTTCCCAACTGGTTACTGACGGTTCCCGATCCTAACGTCAGTGTGGGGTTTCGCTGCGAACCCTATGCAGTCGAAATGGTAGTACGGGGGTATCTGGCCGGACACGCCTGGCGGCAGTACCGCGATGGCCACCGAATACTGTGTGGCGTTGCCCTGCCCGACGGATTACGCGAGAACGACCGGCTCCCCACGCCCATCATAACCCCATCAACCAAAGCCCACGAAGGCCATGATGAGGACATCAGCCGCGAAGAGATCCTGAGTCGGGGCATTGTTTCGGAAAGCGAGTATGTGCAGCTGGAGCGGTACGCCCTGGCGCTCTTTGAGCGGGGTACACAGATGGCTGCCGAGCGCGGACTTATCCTGGTCGATACGAAATACGAGTTCGGTAATCTGAACGGAACCGTGATCCTGATCGACGAAGTCCATACCCCCGACTCATCACGTTATTTTTACGCCGATACCTACGAAGAACAGCTCCGGGCGAACCAGCCTCAAAAACAATTGTCGAAAGAGTTCGTTAGAGAATGGCTTATCGCGAACGGTTTTCAGGGTAAAACCGGCCAGACCGTTCCGACCATGTCCGATGAGTGGGTAGACCAGATTTCGGGTCGGTACATTGAGTTGTTTGAAACCGTAACGGGCCAGGCCTTTCTGCGCGCCGACGAAACCAACCCACTTAACCGGATTGAAACCAATATTCTGAAGACCCTTACTGATACAACCATATGAATTATACCATTGAAAAAAACGAGCAGTATGCCCTGATTCGCCTGAACGAAACAGCCCTGGAAGGCGAGCTGCCAACGACCTTCGAGACCCTCAGCCGCAGCCTGTTCCGCGAAGGGTACAGCAATATTATTCTGGACATGGCTTCGCTGAAGTCCATCGACATGGCAGGCATCACGGCGATACGAAAAATAAACCGTCAGTGCACGAATGAAGTTGGGTTATTGGTACTCGTTACGAAAGATGACGACCTGATCGAGCTCCTCGACTCAGCCGGCGGTAGTGACCTGACCATTCTGCCCACGGTAGAGGAAGCCATCGATGCCGTATTTATGAACGAATTGGAAAACGATTTCCGCAGCGAAGACGACGATGAGTACGACGCCGGGGGCAGCGTCGGTCGCGAGGAAGCCTAGCCTAACCCTATGCCCAACCAAGTTTCAGATCATTCCAGACCCGCTCATTTGCCGTTTACGCTCACCGTGCTGGGCGCCGGTTCGGCCACGCCCAGCCTGCGGTTTCATCCAACAGCCCAGCTGCTAACGGTTGGCAATGATCACATACTTATCGACTGTGGCGAAGGAACGCAGCTTCGATTACTCGAACACCGGATACGGCCGGGCCGACTGCGGTACATCTTTATCAGCCACCTCCACGGCGATCACTACTTCGGGCTGGCCCCGCTCCTGTCGACGCTCAATCTGAGTGGTCGAACGGAAGATCTGTATCTGTTCGGACCCCGTGGACTTGACGATGTACTGACGACCATTTTTCGGGTGTCTGATTCCCGGTTGGGCTACAAACTTCACTTCCAGGCGGTTGAGCCTGACCAGCCGGCATTGCTGCTCGATCATCCGCTGGTAACGGTAGAATCGATACCGCTGCAGCACCGGATCAGCTGCACGGGCTACATCTTTCGGGAAAAGCCCCACAAGCCTCACCTGCTCCGTGAAAAACTGCCGGCCGATGTCTCGATTGAGGTGTTGAAGCGACTGAAAGAGGGACAGGACGTACTGGACGAAAGCGGGCAGGTACGCTACGCTGCGGCCGAGCATACCGCGCCGGGACCGGAGCCGCGTTCCTACGCTTTCTGCTCAGATACCCGCTACGTTGAGGAGCTGGTGCCGCAGTTGCAGGGGGTCAGCCTGCTTTATCACGAAGCCACGTTCCTGGAAGATAACGCCCTGCGCGCGGCCGAAGTGTATCACTCAACGGCCCGCCAGGCCGCTACCATTGCCGCAAAAGCCGACGTAGGCCGGTTACTTATCGGTCATTTTTCGTCTCGCTATAAGCAGTACGAGCCGTTTCTGGACGAAGCCCGTACCGTCTTTCCCGAAACCTACCTGGCTATAGAAGGCGAGACACTGGCCGTTTAAGCCTCCGCCGGCCTACCTTTACAGTTGCTATGTACTTATCCTTTATGCTGGGGTTCAGACTGGGGTTTCTTGAAATTGGCTGGCTAGACCTGCTCGACATGGGCCTGGTAGCGTTGTTGATCTACCAGATTTATAACCTTGTTCGGGGCAGTGTGGCCAGCCGGGTGTTTATCGGCTACCTGCTGGTTTACCTGGCCTACCTGCTGGTAAAGGCACTCGGCCTGAACCTGATGACTACCATACTGGAGTATTTTATCAGTGTGGGTGCCCTGGCGCTTATCATCATTTTTCAGCAGGAGATTCGGCGGTTTCTGCTTTATATTGGTAAATCGACCAACCTCACTAACAGCCGCTGGATTCGCCGGTGGCTCCTGCGCCAGCCGCTGCAGGCCGATCATCAAACAACGCTGAAGCCTATTCTCGATACCTGCAAGGCGCTGAGCACCGAGTTTTCGGGGGGCTTGCTGGTTCTGCAGAAGAATGACGACCTGGAAAAGTTTATCCAGTCGGGCGAAATCATCAACGCCGATCTGTCCAAGTCGCTGCTGCTGGCTATCTTCAGCCAGTACAGCCCCTTACATGATGGCGCCGTGGTAATCAGCGACGGACGAATTCGGTCAGCGCGCTGTATTTTACCCGTCTCCAACGATGACGAACTACCGCCGGCGCTGGGGTTCCGGCACCGGGCCGCTCTTGGTATGAGTGAAGCCACCGATGCCGCCGTTATCGCTATTTCGGAAGAAAGCGGCCGACTCGCCCTGGCCATAAACGGCGAACTGTTTACGAGCCTGAGCCTGTCTGAGCTGGAAAACCGGCTGGACCAATATCTACGCGAACCCCGAATCGGGCACTAAACCATTATTGACCATAGCCGGTTGAGTGAATTACCATCAGTCAATACGCTATGAAAAACACGATACAACGGCTCAGCTTTTGTTTGGCCTTCCTGCTGCTTTCCGGCCCGGTTGTTCACGCCCAGCTCCGGCTCGACCTCGAATCGGGTCTTGTTCTCGGCACTCCTTATAACGAAGTCCGCATCCCCAATACGGGCGGCACTCTCGTTGACCTATCAGCCGAACTGTCGGCTCAACCAACCGCCTTTTACCGTATTCGGCTGGGTTATACCATTAACAACCGACACACAATCTCTGCGCTATATGCTCCCCTTACGGTTCGTTACGATGGGGCTTTCGATCGGGATGTGAATTACAATGGTCTGATTTTTCCGGCCGGGCAGGCCACCCGGGTCAACTATACTTTCAACTCATACCGGCTAACGTATCGGTACGATTTTGTAGCCGACGAGCGCTGGCGGGTAGGTTTGGGCTTCACGGGCAAAATCAGGGATGCCAATGTTCAGTTTGCGAACGAAACCAGCAATCGGGATACGAATTTCGATAACCTGGGGTTTGTGCCGCTGATCAACTTTTATGTCAGCTACCGGCCCACGCAACGGCTGGGCCTGCTGCTGGAGGGCGATGCGCTGGGGGCCAGACAGGGCCGGGCCGAAGATATTTTTGCGGGAGCTACTTACCAGCTCAGCGATGCTTTCGGTCTAAAAGCCGGGTACCGGGTCGTGGAAGGCGGTGCCAACGTCGATACGATTTATAACTTCACCTGGATCAACTACGCATCGGCCGGGCTGCTCATAACCCTCTAAACGAAACTCGTCCTGCGGGCAATCGATCCAATCGATCTTCCGCAGGACGAGTCAATATCATCCGGGTGCGTTGCTGCCTTTAGTATTCCAGCATACCGGGCAGGCTCTTGGCCTGCTCAACAAAATCGCTCACCTGCTCTACAGACGGCGGCCGTTGCGTAAACTGCCGTTTCTTGTTGATCTCAATCAATTTTGCATGCAGATTGTTGGGCGACCGCTGGGCCAGTTCCTTCACCGTATCCACCCCGGCTTCTTCCATCAGATCACTGTATACCCGACCAATTCCCTTGATTCGGGCCAGATCGGCCCGATTGGCCAGTTCCAGAATAGCGGTTGCATCGACACCAGCTGCTGAGGCCAGCGTTTTACGACCGCCCGGGGTTTTTGCGGCTTCCAGAAGCGCGTCACTGTCGCCTAAACCTTGCCCTTTCAGGGCGTTTAGAACGGCATCCGTAATACCGCGCAGTTCTCCTAACGTAACACTCATTGCAAAAAGAGGATATGGGTTAAACAGAGGTAATCGGCCCGACCTTCAGGCCGCAGAGTACTTTTTCAACGAACAAGGTACTTTCTTCGGGTATCGTTTAAAAGAAATTTTTTCTGAGCGGTAAAGCTGTCCGGGTGCATTTGCGCGTACTCTCGCGCCCATATTACGTAGCGATCTGGCTCCTGCTCCCGGAACCGATTGGCATCTATCTTCTTCTGTAGCAGATAGTTATCAAATAGTTCATCCATTTATTTAGTCTTTGTCAAAGCAGCACACTCGTTGTAGCATCAACCGCGATTCCTTCTGGGTGGGGGCGTAAAGTTAATCTACTCACTGTTTAGATCAAGAGAAGCAGTCAGCCCTGGTTCATTATTCCCAGACGCCTGCGGAGTGAATGGCCTGCCAGAAATATACGCTATATTGTTTTGGTATCGGGAAGGAGTATGTTTGCACGGTTTATTTCCATTCATTCATTATTCATTATGAAGCGAGTCTTAATTGTTCTATTCACACTGGCAGCCTTCTCGGCTACGGCGCAGGAGTACAAGCCATTCAAAGTAAACCTGTCTCTAGGTTTTGCCAAACCGCTGTCGTCGGGCGCGTCAGGTGGGGTATTGTTTGCCATCGAACCCAAATACGGGATCACCGACAATATTGATCTTGGCCTGCGCCTGGAGTCGGCTCTTGTAGCGCGGGCGGTGATCAGTAGCGGCAACACCGTTTCGGGGGAGATCGGCGCGTTCGGCTCGTACCTGATAACCGGTAATTACCTGTTCGGAACGGGCGGAGTACGCCCTTTCCTGGGTCTGGGCGCTGGGCTGTACAGCATCGCTTCGGGCGGTGTCGTAACAGTGGTCGATGGCCAGACACCGGAAGATGTCACCCTGGTTGGCGCTACCAAATTTGGCGGCATGATCCGGGGCGGCATCAAGGCCGGTCACTTCGTTCTGGGCGTAGAATACAATGCGGTCCCGACCACGTCTAACCGGCTGACGAATACGACCATCGAGAGCAAAAACGCCTACCTCGGCGTGAAAGTAGGCTTCGACATTGGCGGAGGGCGGTACTAAGCCAGCCGTGATCGAGCGACTAAAAGAGAGAAAGAGCGGCCATAATAACCGCTCTTTCTCTCTTTTAGTCCTCTGGTACCTGCCAGGGGTGGAAGCGGAGGCCTTTTACACGGCTGAATTCAAGTGTCGGGGCCGGTATCTTAAAAAACTGGGCGGTACCGATGAACCGCTGCAACGACGGGCTGAACGTGCCAACCCTCGACAGATCAGCGTCGGGCGAGATAAAGAACTGTCGGTACCGCTCGAACCTGACTTCATTGCCATTAGCGTCCCAGACCCTGGGGTTATCGTGCCCCCCGATCATACCGCTTCCGCTGTAGCCGATATCCAGATTCAGCCAGCGCGGAAACTGAGGGCCAACCGGTACGACCGACGCCAGATTAACCGATAGCCAGTATTGCTGCCCATTATAGTCTTTAAGCAGTTGCTGCCCGGTTGTTTTTCCGAGCAGATTGGGCCGGTACTGGGGAAAAATGGTTTTCCGGAACCCGTACTTCAGGGTAACGATCTGCTGCCCGGCCCCGTACTGCTGGCCCATAAACAAAGCGGTTCCGGCCGCGTTGGCGAGCATATCGCCCTTCGAAAAGCCCCATCCTTCAGAATAGCCGTCGAAAACCTCCAGCGTACTCTGAAACAGCAGCGCCAGCAAACCGCCGGTCAGGATGCTGGTTCGCTCGTTTACCCCGCTCCAGCGCATGAGTTCGTAACCGCCCCGGCTCATGCAGTAGGCCGTAGCCGCGTGACCGACCTTGTCCATCTGCAACCACTCCCGATTGTCGTTGAACGCGTGAAAAGGCACCCGCTTTTTGTACCACTGCTTTCGCAGCACCAATAGCGTTACCGTATAGAAAGCCGCGGTTCCGGCCACCACCCCAATAAAGCGTCCCTGTCTGATACCAGACGGGTCGGGCCTAGTCGGCATAACCGGCTGCGGTTGAGCAAAGGTGCTGACTGCCAGCAGCCAGGCCAGCAAGAAGGCGTAGAGCCTGTAGTTCATGGCCTAAAAATAGCCGATAATCAGTTGACCAGCTTCGCTAATTCCGCGGCCGATACGGTTAGTAGCCCGACTTTGGGCAACCGCCGGGTCAGTTCCCGCCAGTTGGGATCGGCCTCGTAAATTCGTTTCAGCATGACCACCGCCCGATCAACCTGTTTGGTATTGGCGAGGGCAATGGCCGTCCAGTACTGCATCTCCAGATTGGCCGGAAACAGCTTCATGGCCGCGCCGTACTCGTCCATAGCCCCTTTCATGTCGTTCTTTTCGGTAGCCAGATCGCCCCGGTTCATGTGTTCGTACGCCCGATGCGTCCGTAACAGCCGGTCCAGCTCGGCCAGCGGCTGTTCGGCATCATCGACGCGCAGGTCGACCAGGTGATTATCGTCCCAGGGGGTGTCTGACGCGCGGCCTTTCACCATCAACAGCACCGCCGACTGCCGGCCACGAATGTCGCCACCGGCGGCCTGGGCGGCCTGCAGGGCCGAGAGTACCCGTTCGGGCAGGGGCATACCGGCGTTTTTCTCGAATGCCCCCGCCATTGCCGCAGGCACCGTGTTGTTCAGCATCATATTGGCCTGAACCGAATAGGTAGCCCCTTTCTGGTGACCGGCGAAGTCGATGCATTTTTTACCGGTATGCACGGCTACATTGCCCTTAGCGTCGGCAATAGCAACCTGCCGTACGTCCCGCCCCTCGTCGGTACGCAGCAACTCATCCAGGGCCTGCTGGGCCGTTTTTCCCGCTTTGAGTAGCGCCAGCCCCCGCATACCAAATGATTTGTTGGTGAACGACTGCGTAGCGACCACCCCTACCCCGGCCTCACCCCACGACACCGAGGTACCCACCGAGAACCAGTGGCTCTGAACGCCAACGGCCAGGTCGCCGGTTTTTTCGTCGCGGGCAACGATAGAAAACGTATGGGCAAACGGTTCGGGCTGGCCATTGCTGCCGATCCGTACGTGTTGGGCCAAGGCTGGGGCCGTTAGAAGCAGAAAAAAGAGAATACGTTTACGCATGATTGATGAGTGGTTGTCATCATCAAATGTACGCGTGCGGGGCAATTTCACAAGGAGTTAACCGACCCGATACACCAGACCATGTAACTTGCGGATCAATTTGATTTGCTGCCTATCGTCATGAACGATCAACCATCTCCCCCACTCACCCGCGCTCAGGAGTCGCGCGTTGCTATTGAACGGCTTTATATTACCATGCGTCACCTCTTTAACCGGGGGTTTTACAAACCATCGGGCGTATCGGGCGAAGAGATCCGACGGGCGTTGCTGACGCTGCAACCCGAAATCTACGGACTCGTTGGCGACCCCCAGCGGGTTGAGCTCGACGGTCTGGTTTACGTCATGGACCGGCTCCCCAAGGGGATCGAAGCCTGTCGGGTGATCACCCTGGCCTCGCGCGAAGGGTTCGAGAATTCCCATTTTCCGGTGCTGGTACCCGCCAAGCGTCGGCGCAACTGCTACCGTATCGATCAGGAGCAGATGGTCATTGAGGTAACCAACGGCCGAAGCGAAATCTACGATATCCTGACCCACCTGACCTTCATGTTTATGGAGGCCGACAAGATCAGGCGCAACGCCTTCCAGGAGCGGGGTAGTAAATCGCGCGAGTGGGAAAAGCTCGAAGCCATCATCCGGTCGGGCGGCACCGTTACCGACGATGAGCGGGAGCTGGCCCTGACCTACCTGAGTTCTATACTGGGGCGCACGTTTGAAGAAACCCAGCGGGCCTACCGGCGTTTCGAAGAAACCGCGGGCACCAACAACGGCTTGTTTCAGATTGTCTACGGCCTGGGCAGCGTTTCGATCAGCGAGGTACGCGAATCGAACGTAGACCGGGAAATTAACTTCACCCCCATGCTGCGCGAACGCATCGGCCAGCATCTCTATGGCGAGCGCTGGGCGACCCGCATCAAACAATACATATGGCAAAACAACCTGCAGGACCGGCCGCTGCACATCATCAGCGCCAATCCGCACAGTGTCATGAACTGCCTCTACGCACCGGCCGCCCTGAAAGGCACCACCACCTGGGATAACCTCTACGACCTGGCCATGACCCTGAGCCAGCCCAACCAGCGGGAGCTGCGGGAGCAGGTCGCTCGGTACGCAGCCGAGCATGGCATGCATGTGCTGGAAGACACCGCTGGCACCAGTTTGCTGGTACAGCTGATCGATCTGTCGCGCTGTGACGTATCGAACCTGCCCGCCGAACTGAACCCCGACCCGGTCTATGTTCAGGAAAACCAACCCCTGCTGCTGGTCATGGACTACGCCTTCGGCGAGCAGGCTTTCGAGACGATGGACGAACTGCTGAAGCCCTACGAACGCCAGAGCGAATCGGCAACCCTGAAAGTAGCCTCGGTGACGATCATGGGCAAAGCCGGTATCCTGACCGGCGACAAAGGCGACCTGATGATTCCGACATCACACATCTTTGAGGGCACCGCCGACAACTACCCGCTGGATAATGATTTCAGCAAAGACGATTTTGAAGGCAACGGGCTGGCCGTCTACGAAGGCGCCATGATTACCGTACTGGGCACGTCGTTACAGAACAAGGATATCCTCAGCTACTTCTGCAATTCGTCCTGGAAAGCCATTGGGCTGGAAATGGAAGGAGCCCACTACCAGAAAGCGATTCAGGCCCACCTCAAAATCAGGAACAGCGTACCGGCCGACGTGAAAGTGCGATACGCCTATTACGCATCGGACAACCCGCTGCTGACCGGCGCTACGCTGGCATCGGGCAGTCTGGGTACGCTGGGGGTCAAGCCGACCTACCTGATCACCATGAAGTGGCTCGAAAAGGTACTGCGGGCCAGCTAAACTACGGCATAACACGCTGTCGACTGGCTGAGGGTATTATGCCGGAAGGCCCTGCCCCAGAGCCACATCGGTCTTAGTGTGCGCTCAGCCAACCCATTGGGATCGTGGCTGGGCGCACCTTTTTTTGGTACTGCTACGGGATAAAGTTGCGTTTTCCCAGAAACCTCACGGATCGGCCCCTTTACGGAGCAACAGCCTTACTTTTCCGAACATCAGACCTACTAATTTTGTAGATGAGTATGGGAATCCCCCAGCTACCATTATGGCAAAACATACGAATACAACTGAAAAAGGTCCTGATGTCGTGTTGATTGGAGCAGGTATCATGAGCGCCACCCTCGGTGTCATGCTCAAGGAACTGCAACCCAGCATCACGATCGAGATCTACGAGCGTCTGGACAGTGCCGCAGCAGAAAGCTCCGACGCCTGGAACAACGCCGGTACGGGTCACTCAGCCTTCTGCGAACTCAACTACACCCCCGAGCGCGAAGACGGCAGCGTTGAGACCGCCAAAGCCATCAAGATTGCCGAATCGTTCGAGCAGTCGAAGCAGTTCTGGGCCTACCTGGTTGAACAGGGTTTCCTGAAAGATGCGCCCAACTTCATCCGCTCCATTCCCCACATGAGCTTTGTCTGGGGCGAAGACAACGTGAACTACCTGCACAAACGCTACGACGCACTCCAGCAGAACTACCTCTTCCACGGCATGCAGTATTCCGAAGAGCCTGCTCAACTGGCCGAGTGGATGCCGCTGGTAATGGAAGGCCGCGACCCGGCACAGCCCGTTGCCGCCACCCGGATGGATATCGGTACCGACGTCAACTTCGGCGCGCTGACCCGCTGCCTGTTCGAGAAGTTACAGCAGATGGACGGCGTAACCATGCATTTTGGCTATGACGTGCGCGATCTGTGGCGCTCCAAAAGTCTGGGCGGCTGGAAAATCAGAGTTGAAAACCTGAACGACGGCAAAACCCGCGATGTACAGACCGAGTTTGTCTTTATCGGAGCCGGGGGTGGTTCGCTGCGCCTGCTCGAAAAATCCGACATTCCCGAGAGCCGCGGCTACGGGGGCTTCCCGGTAAGTGGGCAGTGGCTCAAATGTACCAACCGCGCTGTTATTGAACAGCATCACGCCAAGGTCTACGGGAAAGCCTCGGTTGGCGCCCCACCCATGTCGGTGCCGCACCTGGATACCCGTATGATCGATGGCAAACAGGAGTTACTGTTCGGACCTTACGCGGGGTTCTCGACCAAGTTCCTTAAAAGCGGCTCGTACCTCGACCTGCCCAAGTCGATTCAACTGAGCAACATGGCCCCCATGCTGATGGCGGGTCTGCATAACATACCGCTGACGCGCTACCTGATTCAGCAGGTGATGCAGTCGCCCGAGGATCGGCTCAACGCCCTGCGCGAATACTTCCCCAACGCCCAGATGAACGACTGGGAGCTGGAGATTGCCGGTCAGCGGGTACAGGTCATCAAAAAAGATGAGGAAGAGGGGGGCGTTCTTGAGTTCGGCACCGAAGTCGTGAGCGCGGCCGATGGCAGCATTGCCGCCCTGCTGGGGGCTTCGCCGGGCGCGTCGACGGCGGTATCGATCATGCTCGACCTCATCAAGCGGTGCTTCCCGGAGCAAATGAACTCGGCCGACTGGCAGACCAAGCTGAAGCAGATGATTCCGTCCTATGGGCAGGTACTGGCCAACAATCCGGAACTGGGTCAGCAACTCCGCCGGCAAACCAGCGAAGTGCTGGGACTGACCACCGACGAGCAAACACCTGAGGTAACCCGTTAGCATACCCTACGTTAGGGTATCCTGCGCCAGAGCGATGTTACTGCATAAATAGCTCGATTTACGTATCTTGTGCCACGACCGCCTGGTCGTGGCACATCTTTTTTCAGCCCTGCCCCACCCATGAACAAGCTGATCGCTACCCTCTGTCTGCTGATTCTGTTGCTTCCCCGTCTGATCGCCCAGGACCGGCTCAGCGGCAAATCCTTTGCCACCCGGGCGGTCGTGATGGCTCGTCACGGTATGGCCTGCACCTCGCATCCGCTCTCGACCCAGGCCGCGCTTCAGGTGCTGCGCTCGGGCGGCAACGCCATCGATGCCGCCATTGCCGCCAACGCCATGGAAGGCCTGGTAGAGCCGCACGTAAACGGGATCGGGGGCGACCTGTTTGCCATCGTGTGGGATGCCAAAACCAAAAAACTGTACGGTCTCAACGCATCGGGGCGGTCGCCTTATACACTTACCCTGGCCGAGTTTAAGAAACGGGGGCTGACGCACATTCCCGCCGACGGCCCCCTGCCCGTCTCGGTGCCGGGCTGTGTGGATGGGTGGTTCTCGCTGCACAAACGGTTTGGCAGGGCACCCATGACCGATATTCTTTCCCACGCCATCCGGTACGCCCGCGAAGGCTACCCCGTTCATGACGAGGCTGCTTTTTACTGGCCATCGATGATTGCCCGCTTCGGCAAGTACCCCAACGTTAAAGAAACCTACGCCCCCACCGGAGCCGCGCCCAAGCGGGGCGAGCTGTTCAGGAATCCGGCGCTGGCCAACACCCTCGAAAAAATTGCCAAAGGTGGTCGGGATGCGTTTTATAAAGGCGACATTGCGCAGACGATCGACGTGTTCATGAAAAAGATGGGCGGCTACCTGAGTGCCCGCGACCTGGCCGATCATACCTCCGAGTGGGTCGAACCCGTATCGACCAACTACCGCGGGTACGACGTTTGGGAGCTGCCCCCCAACAGCCAGGGTATCGCGGCCCTGCAGATGCTGAACATACTGGAAGGCTACGATTTCTCGACGATTCCCTGGGGTAGCCCGGAACACATTCACCGGTTCGTGGAAGCCAAGAAGCTGGCCTTCGAAGACCGGGCCAGATACTATGCTGACCCGGCCTTTGCTACTATTCCTGTTCAGGCGCTGATCAGTAAACCCTACGCAGCTGATCGGCGGGCCCTGATCGACCTGAACCGGGCTGCCAGCCGGGTCGATGCAGGCAATCCGGCGCTTAAACAGGGCGACACCATTTACCTCACCGTTGCCGACGATGAGGGTAATATGGTATCGCTGATCCAGAGCAACTACCGCGGATTCGGGTCGGGCATGGTTCCTGATGGGCTGGGCTTTATGCTTCAGGACCGGGGCGAGTTATATAGCCTCATCGACGGGCAAAATAACACTTACGCCCCCCACAAACGGCCCTTCCAGACCATTATTCCGGCTTTCATCACCAAAGACGGGCAGCCTTTTATGAGTTTCGGGGTGATGGGAGGAAGTTTTCAGCCGCTGGGTCATGTTCAGATCGTGATGAACATGATCGACTACGGCATGAACCCACAGGAAGCGGGCGATGCCCCCCGGATCGACCACCAGGGATCATCGGAACCGACGGGCGAGAAAATGACCGACTCCGGTCTGATTACCCTCGAGTCGGGCTACCCGTACGAAACCATCCGCGAGCTGATGCGCAGGGGGCATAAGGTAGGCTATGGCCTGGGCGGATACGGCGGCTATCAGGCCATTATGTACGATGCCAAGAACAAGATCTACCACGGCGCTACAGAATCCCGAAAAGACGGGCAGGCAGCGGGTTTCTAAACCTTGTTATGGACCAAAGGCGTGAGTGGCTATCGGCTGGTCTGGCCAGCTGAAGCGTCCGTAACGGGCATCCCGATCAGTACCGACACATCGAGCCATTCGCCCTGTTCAGGATCGGCAAACATCCCGAGCTTAAACATACGGGGCTCGGTTTTGACGACATCACTGACCCAGTTTGACAGGTCCACGTGTTCACGCACAAGCAGCGGCTTATCGTCGCTGTAACTCATAACCAGCAACACCCGGTATACGCCCGATTCGCTGGTTGCCATCTGCTGGTTTAGCTGACGAGTGAGTTCCTGCATAATCTCGGCCGACCGGCTTTGGCCCCTGGCTCTGGCCGTTGTCAGCGTTAATCGTGCCTTACTGACCACTTTTTTAAAGTCCATAAAATCGACATGACCCAGCATGGACTCGCCGAACGTAGCCAGTTTGCCAACCGCGCTGGTAAACTGATCAACCTGCTGCGACCAGGCCGTTTCTGACAGCGGGTATACCCAGAGGCTGTCGGCCTCGGCCTGCAGGCGATGCATGGTCTGGTTGGCCATATCCTGCTGCGCGGTCTCCAGATCTGGCGGCAGGCCAATACACACTACCGTAAACAGCCCGTATTCGGCTAGTAGCTCGACCAGGATTGGCGCCAGTTCGCAGTCGGCAGGTGTTCGAAGATCCGTTACGACAAGGGCTAGCTCACCCAGCGCCGGCAACTCATTAAACGCATCGGCCAGGTGCCACTTCGCGTCGGCACGCTCCCTCCCGGACTCCACAAACAGTTTATTGGTTATCGGAGAGGCCCGAAGCCGGTCCGGATCGGTATCGCAGAGGATCGGGACAAGGTTCCGGATAGCTGTCTTGTGCAGCTGATTGCCAACGGCAGTTCCGGTTTCGCCAAGGCCTATCAACGCGATGGCCGGGTTTTCTGAATCGTAGAACATGGGCACGTAGAGAGGTTTGACCGATTACCAAACGGGTTGCCTGGGCAGCTATACTCCAGAAAGGCATTGGGCTGTTGTTTTAACCGAACTTACCCGATTAGTGAGACGCCTTGTTAGTCAATGGTGTATCCTGACCCCAGAGGCTCCGATCTGCGGGGTTCAGTGTATAAACAGATCCGTCTGCTTCTCCGACGCTTTCCGGCGTAACTGACGTAGCGATGACACATGAGCCACCAGCACAATGGGCACCACCACCGATGGCAGCCATACAAACGGAAAATAGAGGATGGCTATGTTGGGCTGACTGAACGCAATCTGCTGAACAGGCGAGGGAACAGCCATAGCCGCAGTCAGCACGATATTGACCAGCAAACCCAGACAGATCAGATTCCATATCAACAACCCCCGACCGGACAACCGCTTCCGGACAAATGCCAGATAGTATACCACCGGCGCCGTCAGACCAGACACGATATCGACGTTCCGTCCTTCGAAGGTCATTTCCTTCGGCACCGCGCCAGCAACGAACAGCCAGAACAGCACCAGCTCGACCGGGATGCGTACGGTATGCAGTAAAGTCAGCTGGTCCAGCCGAAGCGAATCGAGAAACCGACGCCCCCCGGCGGTTCGCAGCAGCCCAATCAGTACCAGAAGCGGGGGAATCACCAGGGCCGGAAAACGCGGAGGCATTGCATCGGTCTGCCGGTAAAACCCCGCCAGACTCAGGCCCGCCTGAAGCGCCATCCAGGCCAGAAGAACGACCAATACCAGGATCGACTGCCGACTGGCCCGGTAAAACAGCCAGACCGTGGCCAGCGTCGTGGCGCCGAAGACAAGGCTAACGTACAGAGGAAGTTGATGGAGCATAAGGCGGTGGCGAAAGTACCCGACAAAGTACAACCTGGCGCGGCCCGAAACAACACGGGCCGGATGCTGTCATCCGGCCCGTGTTGTTTCGGGTGTTTAGTTCGGCAGGGGCTATCGTCAGGCAGGCAGCTCGCCAACCATATCGCCGGGCTTCACCCATTCGTTAAACTCGTCTTCGGTCAGGTAGCCCAGTTGCAGGGCCGTTTCTTTCAGCGTAGAGCCGTTTTTATGGGCGGTTTGCGCAATTTCGGCGGCTTTGTAGTAGCCAATTTTGGTATTCAGCGCCGTTACCAGCATCAGCGACGAATCGACGTGCTTTTTGATGTTGGCTTCGATCGGCTCGATCCCTTCGGCACATTTGTCGTTGAACGATACGCATACGTCGCCGATAAGCCGGGCCGAATGCAGGAAATTATAGATCATAACCGGCTTGAATACGTTCAGCTCGAAATGGCCGTTCATACCGCCGATGTTGATCGCTACGTCGTTGCCCATCACCTGCGCGGCCACCATCGTCATGGCTTCACACTGGGTCGGGTTTACCTTACCTGGCATGATGCTGCTGCCGGGCTCGTTGTCCGGAATGTGTAACTCGCCAATCCCCGCCCGCGGACCGCTCGACAGCATGCGGATGTCGTTGCCGATCTTCATCAGGCTGGCCGCTACCGTTTTCAGCGCGCCGTGTGCTTCTACAATGGCATCGTGGGCCGCCAGGGCTTCAAACTTATTCTCGGCTGTAACGAACGGCAGACCGGTCAGGCTGGCAATGTGTTTGGCCACGTTGTCAGCGTAGTTGGGCGGGGTGTTTATCCCCGTTCCGACGGCCGTACCGCCCAGCGCCAGCTCGCTCAGGTGAGCCAGCGAGTTGTTGATTGCCCGCAAACCGTGATCGAGCTGAGACACATATCCCGAAAACTCCTGCCCCACCGTGAGCGGGGTCGCGTCCATGAAGTGGGTGCGGCCAATCTTTACGACGTGCATAAAGGCCTTCGCCTTGGCCGCCAGCGTATCGCGCAGTTTGGTAATGCCCGGAATGGTCACGTCCAGCAGGATCTTGTAGGCGGCAATGTGCATGGCCGTTGGGAAGGTATCGTTACTCGACTGCGACTTGTTTACATCATCGTTCGGGTGCAGCGCCTTCTTCTCGTCGGTAAGCGATCCGCCCTGCAGCACGTGCGCGCGGTAAGCCACCACCTCGTTGACGTTCATATTCGACTGGGTACCCGAGCCGGTCTGCCAGACAACCAGCGGAAACTGATCGTCCAGCGTTCCTTCCAGAATTTCGTCGCAGACGCGGCCGATCAGTTCTGCTTTTTCCGGCGCCAGCACCCCGGCATCGAGGTTGGTCAGCGCAGCCGCTTTCTTGAGGTACGCAAACGCCCGGATAATTTCGCGGGGCATTTTATTGATGTCCTGAGCAATTTTAAAATTCTCGATGGAACGCTGCGTCTGCGCGCCCCAGTAAACGTTGGCCGGCACCTGAACCTGGCCCATCGTGTCTTTCTCGATGCGGTATTCCATGTGGTAAGAGCGAAAGAGTGAAGGAGTCAGCGACGGAACAGGTACCAGGCCTGGAATCCGTTCCGTCGCTGACTCTTTAAAATCCGGCTGCAAAGGTACAGGGGGGCCGGTGTTTTCCCATGGGTATGGTCACTTTGCGCCACGAATTGCCGGGCGATACTGATCAAAACAGCACGTAAAATGGTTCATAGGGTAACCCCTGGCTTATCGATCGAACATGGCCGCTTACACACTACCCAAGAAAATAGCCGCCCGGCAGCACGAAATCACTGCCGACTTCCTGATGGTGATTGACCGACATCTGGCCGACCTGCTGGCCGGACGGGTTACCGAGATGTATGAGATTCGGGACATAGCCGACGAGCTGCACATTCATCCCACCCACCTGAGCAACACTATCAAGCTCACAACGGGCCAGGCACCCTGCTACTTCTTCGAAGAAAAAATCATGACCATAGCCCGGTCCATGCTAACCGATCCACAGCAGTCCGTTGCCAGCATTGCCGCTATACTCACCTTCGACCCCTCCAACTTCACCAAGTTCTTCAAGCGGTTTCAGGGAGTCACTCCAAAGCAGTACCGCGAGGAGTACTGGCGGGCGGAGCGCGAAAAAACTGAAATGCTCACCATTTAAACGGAAACTGTCACCACAGCCCAAGCCGTCGGGACCCGCAATTTTGTGCCATCCATTTAAAACAAACAATATGGCAACTGACAACAAAATTGCACTGGTGACCGGAGGCAGCCGCGGGCTGGGAAAAAATATGGCGATGCGACTGGCCGCCGATGGTATTGATCTGATCCTGACCTACCGTACGCAGCAGGCAGAAGCCGAGGCTGTGGTACAGGAGTTGGAACGGCAGGGCCGGAAAGCGGTGGCCCTACGGCTCGACACCAGCCTGTCAACGACCTTCGATGCGTTTCTGGACGACGTAAAGGTCAGCTTAGCACAAACCTGGGGCCGCACCCAGTTCGACTTTCTGATCAATAATGCCGGTATCGACGCCAGCTCGCCCATTGCGCAAACGTCCGAAGAAGCGTTTGACAACCTGTTTGCCGTTCACGTGAAAGGAGTCTACTTCCTGACGCAGAAAGCGCTGCCCTTACTGGCCGACCATGGGTGTATCGTCAATGTATCGACTGGCCTTACCCGCTTCACAACGCCCGGCTACGCGGCTTACGCGTCCATGAAAGGGGCGGTGGAAGTATTTACCAAATACCTGGCCAAAGAACTCGGTCCCCGGGGTATCCGGGCCAATCTGGTAGCGCCCGGTCTTATTGAAACCGATTTTACCCAGGCAGCCCGCGACGCTCATCCCGAGCTGGGGGCGTTCATATCGTCGCAGACGGCGCTGGGTCGACTCGGGGTTCCCGACGATGTGGGTGGGGTGGTTGCGTTTCTTTGCTCGGCCGACGCCCGTTGGGTTAACGCCCAGCGAATCGAGGCATCAGGCGGTATGTTCCTGTAAATCCGGACTCCAACAACATGGGTGAGCGCACCAGCTGGCGTTGCTTACCCATGTTTGTTGACGATCGAGCAACCACATTTGCAAATGATCGGGTGATTCGGCAGCTTTACAAAACGAGCTCTAAACCCCAATCTGGCATGGATCAGCGTATTATCAACCTCTTCGACGAGTACACCCATAAACCGCTCAGGCGAGACGATTTTCTGAAACGACTGGCCCAGCTGACGGGCGGAACAGCCGCTGCCCTGGCGGTGCTACCCTTACTGGAAGTCAACTACGCCAAAGCCGAAACCATCACGGCTCAGGACGATCGTATCAAAACCGAATCCATCACCTACCCCGGCTCCGACACCACCATGAAGGGGTACCTGGCCCGCCCCGCAGCGGCTGGTAAGTATCCGGCCGTTATCGTCATCCACGAAAACCGAGGCCTTAACCCCCACATCGAAGATGTAGCCCGACGCGTGGCGCTGGCGGGCTTTGTAGCCCTCGCCCCGGATGCGCTGTCGGCCGCCGGAGGCACCCCAACCGATGAAACCCAGATGCGGGAGCTGTTTGGCAAACTGGATGCCCAGAAAACGCGCGAAAATTTCATGAAAGCCGTCGACTACCTTAAAACCCGCCCCGACAGTACCGGCAAAGTGGGTGCCGTTGGTTTCTGTTGGGGTGGCGCCATGGCCAATCAGCTCGCCGTTCATGTGCCTGACCTGAAAGCAGCGGTTCCGTTTTACGGCCGCCAACCCGACGCGGCCGACGTACCTAAGATCAAAGCGGCCGTGCAACTCCATTACGGCGGGCTGGACGAACGGGTCAATGCCGGGATCCCGGCCTACGAAGAAGCGCTGAAAAAGGCAGGGGTCGCCTACGAACTTTACGTATACGAAGGCGCGCAGCACGCTTTTCACAACGACACCGCGCCCACCCGCTACAACGAAACCGCGGCCAAACTAGCCTGGGACCGTACTATTTCATTCTTTAAAAAGAACCTGAGCTAACCACCCGCCAGCTACTTGTCGGCCCGGGTGGCCTGCCAGCTACCGGTAGCCATACCATCAGACGCCCGCCAGTTCCCTTTTAGCGCGGACTGTTCATAGGTGCCCGAAAACGTGACGTCACTCCCACCCTGCGGGTCGGCATAGGCTGCGCTGAGTTTACCGTTTTGCCAGGTAATCACTTTCAGATCAATAGGATACCGATTGCCATCGGGCGCCAGCATCACGATCTGGCCGGTCAGCTTCCGGGCGTTGTCCTGATTGATAATCAGGTCGAATTTCCCCGCGTCTGAGCCATCATACGTACCGGCCCATTTGCCGATGAGCATGGCCGATGAGTCGGCCGGGGCCGCGGTTGTCTGAGCGGTGACTACAGAGTAGCTGGCTACCCAGGCCATAAGCAGGAATACCAGGGATCGGATTCGCATGATAATGAAGAAGTTAGTTTGTTCAGGATGGTACAGGAGTCGATCTCCCGCTGCCTCCTAAACAAAAAACCGCCCGACGCCTACTGATCGGTAGCGTCGGGCGGTTTATAAGGTACACAGATGGTGGCTACTGACTGAGGCTGGCAGCCGCTTTCTCATCGACCATCCAGATAAGCTGGCCGTCAGCGGGTTTGATAACCTGCGACGGATAAGTGTCGGGCCGGAACTCGCCCTCCAGCACTTCTTTCAGCGGGGCCGCTTTTTTAGGGCCGGCCACCAGAAACAGTACACACGACGCCCGGTTTACCACCGGAGCCGTGAGGGTGAGCCGGTACATAGTCTGCTGCTTTAGGTAATAAGCCTTCGTCCAGCTGGTTTGCTCGTGTACGACCTCGGTACCCGGAAACAGGGACAGCGTATGGCCGTCGTCGCCCATGCCCAGCAACACCAGGTCGAAGGTGGGGCCGGTGTCGCCAAAATAGTCGTGTAAAATCCGGTCATAGTCGACAGCCGCAGCCTCGGGTTCGAGTTCGGTGCGCCAGACATGGATCTGTTCTTCGGGGGTGAACACATGCCCCAGCAGCGTATCGTAGGCCATACCAGCATTGCTCTGCTCGTCGTCAATGAGTACGTAGCGCTCGTCGCCCCAGAAAACATGCAGCTGCAGCCACGGAATCTGCTCGGCAAAGGGTGATTTTGCCAGCAGTTCGTGCAGGGCTTTGGGCGTACTGCCTCCCGACAGGGCAATGGTAAAACGGTCCTGTTTTTTCAGAACCTCTTTGATCTGCTTCGTAATAAACTCAGCCGCAGCCTTGGCCAGCGCGTCCGGGTTTTTCTTGATAAGAACCTGCATACGATCGGTTTACAGTTGTTGGCAAACGATGCTGATGACGGCAAAAGCCACGATTCGAACACCCAACCGGGTTATTTCCACGAGAACCCGTCTTTTTCGACCAGGCGCATGGCCGCTTCGGGACCCCATGAACCGGGCGTGTAGTTCGGGAAATCGGTGGGAGCCTCGCTCTCCCAGGCGTCGAGGATGGGGGTAACCACCCGCCAGGCCGCTTCTACCTGATCGGCGCGCATAAACAGGGTAGCATCGCCCGTCATCACGTCGAGCAGCAGGGTTTCGTACGCTTCGGGTTCCTGCCCGTCGTAAGCCGTTTTGTAGCTGAACACCATCTCGACCGGATCGATGGCCAGGGTCTGCCCCGGGCGTTTGGCCTGAAAACGCAGCCGGATGTCCATGGCCGGCTGGATACCGATCGTTAGCCGGTTCGACTCCCAGGTCGAGATCGCTTCATCGGGGAAGGCAAAATCCGGAGCCGCTTTGAACTGAATCGTAATGACCGTCGTCTTTTCGGCCAGCGATTTGCCCGTCCGCAGGTAGAACGGCACATTCTCCCACCGCCAGTTATCGACGTATAGCTTTACGGCGGCAAAGGTTTCGGTAGCCGAATCGGGCTTTACGCCTTCTTCCTGCCGGTAGCCGGGGATGTCTTTATCTTTTACGCGCCCCGGTCCGTACTGACCACGAACGGCCACCTGTTTGACGTCTTCGGGCTTGATGGGGCGAATCGCGTGCAGTACGTCTACTTTTTTGTTGCGGACTTCATTCGCGTCGAAATTGACCGGAGCTTCGGTAGCCACCATGCACATGACCTGAAGCAGGTGATTCTGAATCATATCGCGCAGCGCACCGGAGCCTTCGTAGTAGCCCCCCCGCCCTTCGAGCCCTACCGTTTCGGCGGCCGTGATCTGCACATATTCGACATAGCGCCGGTTCCAGATCGGTTCAAAAAGCGAGTTGGCAAACCGCAGCGCCAGAATATTCTGGACGGTTTCTTTCCCCAGGTAGTGATCGATGCGGTAGATCTGTTCTTCGGCAAAGAGGCCACCCAGCAGTTCGTTCAGTTCGAGGGCCGTTTTCAGGTCATGGCCAAACGGCTTCTCCACCACGATCCGCACGTGCCGTTTGTCGCCACACAGCTCCAGCTTGCTGAGGTTGGTAGCGATGTTGGGAACCAGCTGCGGAGCCACGGCCAGGTAGAACACCACGTTGGGGTGCTCGCCCCATTCTTCTTCTTTCTGACGCACAAAATCGGACAGCGTACCGTAGGCGCCCGCATCGCCCGCATCCATCTGCAGGTAGGATACCAGGGGCGAAAACGATTTCCAGGCGTCTTCGGGTCCGTTTTTACGGCGCGAGAAAGATTGTACCCCGTCGAGCAGGCGCTCCCGAAACGAGTCGTTGTCATACGGACTACGGCCCAGGCCAACAACGGCAAACCGCTCGGGCAGGTACTGGTCGATAAAAAGGTTGTAAAGCGCTGGCGTTAGTTTCCGGAGGTTCAGATCACCGCTGCCGCCGAATATAAAGAGGATGGTAGCGGCTGGCCGCTGATTAGTGGCTGGAATCATAAGCTGGTTGTATTGAGGGCCGCAAATTACCGATGCCCCCCGTTCCGAACAAGTCTACACGAATAAGGTTAGCGTTGGTGGTGCATAGCCCTGACGGATGGATAGGTAAATGTACGGCTGTTCTTCTTTTTTGGTAGACTTGCATTATCTACATCCCAACCGGACTTAGTACATTTATAGTTCGGTTCAGCAGGCTTTACTTTCTTTACCGGCTCTCCCCAGTCTTACGCTTACTATGGATCAGTTTTTCGAGTTTTTCCGGCGGCTTACCGACACCAGCGACTGGCCTCCCCGCTGGCTGTGTGGTACCTGGACCGACTTCCACGGATGGCTCTATATCGTTTCAGACCTTACCATCTGGCTGGCCTATATGGCCATACCGCTTATACTCATTCGGTTTTTACTCAAAAAAACCGGGGTTCCGCTCACGGGTGTATTCTGGCTGTTTGGCGCCTTTATTCTGCTCTGCGGCCTGACCCACCTGATCGATGCGCTCATGTTCTGGTGGCCAGCCTACCGCATCAGTGCCCTTGTCCGGTTTATGACGGGTCTTGTTTCTATTGCTACCGTAATAGCGTTGATCCGGTATTTTAACGAGGCATTGGGGTTGCGGACATCGGATGAATACAGCCGGGAGCTCACCCTTCGGCAACAGGCCATGCAGGAGCTGGCCCGCTCCAACGAAGAACTGCAACAGTTTGCCTACGTGGCCTCCCACGATCTGCAGTCACCCCTGAAAACCATTACCAACTACCTCACGCTGCTGGAAGCCAAACATGGCAGCCACCTCGACACCGACGCCCGAAAGCTGATCAGCGTCTCAACAGCCGCGGCCGACCGGATGCGCTCACTGATCAACGACCTGCTGGCTTTCTCACGGGTAGGCAACACGGTCGAGTTTACCCCCGTCGACCTGAATCAGGTTGTGGCAGATGTGATCGAAGAACACCAGGCCGATATTCAGGCCACCCACGCGACCATCCGCGTAGAGGGTAGGCTTCCTACGCTGACCGCCCACCAGACCGATATCCACCAGCTGTTTCAGAACCTGGTCAGTAACGCGCTCAAATACCGACGGCCGGCTACCGACCCCAAAGTACTGATCCGGGCTACCGACCGGGGTGATCGCTATCATTTTATGGTCAGCGACAATGGGATCGGTATCGATCTGCAATACCACGACCGTATCTTCCAGATCTTTCAGCGCCTGCACGGCCGCAACGAATACTCGGGAACCGGCATCGGGCTGGCCACCGTAAAAAAAGTCATCGATATTTACGGCGGCCGGATTTGGGTCGAGAGTACCCCCGGCACCGGCAGTACCTTTCATTTTACCCTCCCCAAAATCATAAAAACCCTACAGCATTATGCCCAAACCGATTCGCTGCATTCTGTTGGTTGACGATGACCCCGACGATAATTTCTTTCATCAGCTGATTATTGAGGAGTCGGGCTATTGCGAAACGGTGCGGATCGCCGAGAACGGCCAGAAAGCCCTCGATTACCTGACCCAGACCGATCATCCCGACTACCTGCAGCCCGACGTCATCATGCTGGATATCAACATGCCCGGCATGAACGGATTCGAATTTCTGGATCGGTACCATCAGCTGCCAGCCTCGCAAAAGAGCCGGCTGATCCTGCTGATGCTGACGACTTCGCTAAACCCCGCCGACCGGCAGCGGGCCATTGGCATGGACGAGGTGGCTGGCTATTACAGCAAACCCCTAACGAGGGATATGATCCAGAAAATCGTGGATACCTATTTCTCAGCGCCGGTCTGAGGCCGGTCAATCTGAATAGCGCTCAGCCACACGATCCGACCGGCGGGTTATCTACATTATTATTTCGTCAGGCCCGCATTTTGGCTACTTTTGGGCCTGATATCAACCTTGCATTACTTTATGAAAATTGCCATCGGCTCCGACCACGCCGGTTTCCGCTACAAAGAAGCCATTAAGCAGTATCTGATTGACCAGGGTCATGATGTAACGGACATGGGTACCTACTCCGACGCATCGGTTGATTACCCGCGTTTTATCCGGCCCGTTGCCGAAGCCGTAGCGGCTGGCGACGTAGAACGTGGGGTTGTACTGGGCGGCTCAGGCAACGGAGAAGCCATCATGTCGAACCGCATCAAAGGCGTCCGCGCGGCCCTCTGCTGGAATGAAGAGTCGGCCCGGCTATGCCGCCAGCATAACGATGCCAACGTGATCTCGCTGGGCGAGCGGATGATGAGTGAAGAAACGGCGCTCAAACTCGTGCAGATCTGGCTCGACACCCCGTTCGAAGGCGGTCGGCACCTGACACGCATTCAGCAGCTGGACGAATAGTAACGGGGGCGTTATGAACCGACGCATCCGGGAAATCGCCTATTTTCTCTCAAGCCAGAACTTCTCGAACGGCTTTCGTACCACGCTGTCTATTCTGCTCCCCTCGCTGGTTTTCGATCAGTTTGGGCAGCTGGATACGGGTATGGCCATCTCGCTGGGGGCGCTGGCCGTCAGTTTGAGCGATGCCCCCGGCCCGGTTCAGCACCGCCGGAATGCCATGCTGGCCACGGTTGTTGTCAGCGTCGGGATGACTTTACTGACCGGCGTAGCGCGCCTGCACCCGATTTCCATGACCCTGGAAATCGGGCTGCTGGGTTTCTTTTTTTCCATGTTCGTGATTTACGGCAACCGGGCCACCTCGGTCGGTACAGCCGCTTTGCTCACGATGATCCTGATGCTCGACCGGCCGCTCGATCTGATGGGTATTTTGCGCGAGAGCGGACTCATTGCGGCCGGCGGACTCTGGTATACGGCCATTGGTCTGCTCTCGTCGCGGCTTCGCCCCTACCAGGCTGCCCGTCAGGCGCTGGGCCAGTGTATTCATGCCGTGGCAACCTTCATGGCCATTAAGGCCGATTTCTACGACATCAGCACCCCGCTCGATGATGACTACCGGCGGCTGGTTGCCCAGCAGGTTGTGGTGAGCGAGCAGCAGGATGCCGTGCGCGAAATTCTCTTCAAAAGCCGGCAGCTGATGGCCGAGTCCGACAATACCAGCCGCCTGCTCGTGCTTACCTTCACGGATGTCGTTGATCTGTACGACCAGATACTGGCCATGTACCTCGACTATGCCGATATGCTGGAGCGGTTTGGCCAGACCGGGGTTCTGCCGCGCTTTGCCGCCCTGATTCGTAAGCTATCCATCGAGCTCGATTACATTGGCTTATCGATACAGGCCAGTGTGATTCGGCGCCCCCCGATCGACATCAGCAAACAGCTCGATGATCTCTGGCAGCACATCGAAGCACTGGGCCCTGAATACGGCAGTACCCTCGTCCTGCGAAAAGCCATGGTCGGCTTACGAGCCATCAGCCAGCGGCTGTCAATTATTCAGAATAACATCAGCCAGCCCGCGGTACCCACCGATCGGGCCGACACCATCGAATACGGCCGGTTTGTGTCTCACCAGGTCATCGACTGGCCTTCTTTCCGAAACAACCTGACCCGCGAGTCATCAGCTTTCCGACACTCGGTGCGGGTGGCGGTCTCGCTGGTCGTTGGCTACCTGCTCACGCTGGTACTGCCGTACGGCGACTATAGCTACTGGGTTCTGCTTACAGTGCTGGTTATTCTCAAACCGGCTTTCAGCCTGACCAAACAACGAAACATTGAACGCATTACCGGCACGCTGGCCGGGGCCATCATCGGGGTTCTGATTCTGATGTTTGTGCCCGACAAAGCCGCTCAGTTCGCGTTTCTGGTTTTGTTCATGCTGGGCACCTACAGCTTTCTCCGGTTCAACTACCTGGTCATGGTTGTCTGCGTAACCCCTTTCCTGCTGATTGTTTTCAGCTTTCTGGGAACGGGCTACCTCGACGTGGCGGGCGAGCGGTTTCTGGATACGCTGCTGGGCGGGCTGCTGGCCTTCGGCGCCAGCTATCTGCTTTTTCCCAACTGGGAGTCGAACCAGATTGTCAACACCATGCGCGAAATGCTCAGCGCCAACATCCGGTATATGAATCTGCTCCTCGACGGGCTGTCGGGCAAATCACTGCCGGTTGTCGATTATAAACTGGTCAGAAAAGAGGTGTACGTAGCTTCGGCCAACCTGGCAGCGGCCTTTCAGCGAATGACATCGGAACCGAAGCATAAGCAGCGCAACGAAACGCTCATCTACGAATTTGTGGTACTTAACCACATACTATCGGCCAATATTGCCACCCTGATTACCGGTTTGCTGACCGACCGGCCCAGGCCGTATTCGGCAGAGGTACTTAAACCGATCAAGCGGGCCGCAGCCACCCTGACCGACAGCCAGAAGCGCTTAGTGGAAACGCAGCCCGTAGAGTCGGCTGCCACCCGCCCCGTAGCGGCCGACACGGTCGATGCGCCTGAGCCGACTTCGGCCGATCTTCTGTTTATGGAACACCTGCAGTTTATCCAGCAGGTAAGTGGCGATATAGGCAAGGTACTTTCGAAGGGGAACTGGGTTGATCACCCGGCAACAAAAAACCCCGACGGACCGTAGTCATCGAGGTTTTGCTGCGTTGTTAAGAGGTAAACGCCTAACGTATCCCGTTTGTTTCACACATGAAAAACTGTGACATTATTTTTCACTTTAATCAACTTCGCCATTATAACTCATGCCCTACCTTGTACTCGACCTTGAAATGACCGGCCCTGAGCCGGATTACAACGAAATCATTCAGATTGGCGCAGTGCTCTTCGACGACAACTGGGTCAGGAAGGGACAGTACCTGACGAACGTCTACCCCGAGAATGAAGAGGCCTTCTCATCGTCTTCGGAAAAGATTCATAACCTGTCTCTGGCTGATTTGCAGGATGCGCCCATGATGTACGACGTATTGCCCGAGCTGGAAGAATGGATCTGCAAAGAATTGTCGATCCGGGTACCGGCGGGTCAGCTCGACCGTACGCCTTACCTGCGCGACGTAATCATCTGTGGCCAGAGCGTCATCAATGACATCAATTTTCTGAAGGAAGCGTATCGGTACGAAAAGCTGAAATGGCCATATTCACGGGTGCTCCTCGATCTGCATACGCTTAGCTACTTTACCTTCCGGGTCCTGCGCGCGAACGGCCGTAAAGTGCCGGACCGGCTGAGCCTGACAGCCATTGCCAGCTACTTCGGTCTGGCACGGGAAGATGGCTTTCATAATGCCCTCGAAGATGCGGAACTCACGGCAAAATGCCTGGCCGAGGTATTCAAACTGGCGGATACCATGAAACTCACTGTATAAGAAAACGCTGGCTACCCGTTAGGCCAGATTATACTGTGGAGACGGCTGTGCGACCCGGCGTCTCCTACGCCACCAGGCCCAAACAAGCCCCAGGCTGAGCAACAGCAAGGCGCTGCCGACCATCCAGGGCCAGGCCGGAGGCTGGTCGAGCGGAGCCGCATCGCCAACGACGATCAGACCCGCCCAATAGTTGGGTAGCTGATTTTCGCCCTCGGCCCTGGCCAGCCAGTCGCGCTGGGCCCGCTGCAGGGCTACGTCTTTGGGCATTCCTTCGGCCAGGTAGCGGTAGAACAAATTGGTGATGTCGTAAGTCGCTTTGTTTTCGACGCTCCAGAGCGTGGTCAGTACGCTGGGAACACCAAGGGCAGCAAAGCCCCGCGCTAAACTAAAAACGCCTTCGCCCCGCTGGTTGGCTCCGATGCCGGTTTTACAGGCCGCCAGCACTACCAGTTGCGTATTGAATAAATCGTTGTTACTCAAGTCTGATAATTGTAGGGTCGAATCGGCAAAATAAAGCTGAGGCTCCTGGCCCGTACTGTCATCAGCAATGGCGTGGGTAAACAAGTGAACGACGCGCGCGCGGGCGGCTTCGTCGAGGAAGGTTCGGCGTCGGGCCTGAGTATGGACAAGCAGCACCGACGACTTGAACCGATCGGCTATTGGCTGAAGTGCAGCATCTGAGCCCGGCAGTGACACCTGGCCCAGGCCAGCCGCGAAGGTTACCGGTGCCACCCCCAGAAAATCGGTGGTCCATAAGTTGGCCGTAGCGGAGGCTCTCGTTTCATTTTTCAGCAGCAGCCGCGCCGAATAGGCATAGCTGAACGCGTTTGTCTGCACCAGATAGTCGGCGGTACTGGCCGAGCGGCTCAGAGCCTCGAACGGGACAAACGCCCCATCGGGCGACACAATAACCCGGCCTTCGGGTAGCCCAACTGGAGCCAGCAGCTGCCGATAGAGTGAGTTTCCCAGCCCCATGAACTGACGCACGTTGGCCCGCTGGTTCATCGCATCAGGATTAGCCAGCAAATTCATAAACGAACGAACGGTCTGGCTGTAGTTACTAAGCGGTTGCCGAACCAGCGTAGTACGCCCACCGGCCACGCCCAGTACATACAGGCTACTATCGCCTATAAAATAGCTGACATACGATGCTTTCCGTTCGGTCAGGTATGCTTTCAGGTCAGCCAGGTGGGTGGTCGTGGTATCGTACTTATAACGGTAGTAAGCCGGATTGGAGGCTTCCAGCCCCCGCCGGAACCGATCGAGCTTAACCTGACCATCCAGCAGGGCTACCCGCAAACTGTCGTAAGCCCGGCCTGCCGGTGCATTGGCCAGCGCGGTTTGCTGTTCACTGAGCGTGGCCTGTAATCGTTTTTCTTCGGCATTCTGTTCGGCTGTCAGCTGCCGCCGGGCTCCCAGCTCGTTCAGTTTGTCGGCCAGCATGACGGCCCGGCTTTTTTCAATAAATCGAAATGCCTGTTCGGCATCGCCCAACCGCCAGCAGGTTTCAATAGCGCGCTCGTAAAGGGTTCTGGTTTTATTTCGCCAGAACAGTTTCGACTGCTGCTCGGTATGTTCCCACCGCATGAAGTCGATCATCTGATCGGCCACCTGGTAGGTATGCAGGGCATGGTACAGGCGTTGTTTGTTGTTTCCGGTCGCCCTGGCGTAGTCTAACCAGGCGTCCGCTTTGTCCTGAACGGTGGTGAGCAGGTACTCGCGCTGAAGCACCGATCGAATAGATTCGGCTGCCGGATTTTTTGTTATATCCGACGCAACAAACCGAATATTAGGCACGGCTGCCAGGCTTTGCTGATAAACGGACAGGGCTTTCGTATACTGCCCCTGCCGACGCAGTGCCGACGCAATGTTATCGAGCAGGCGGACCCGATTCATCGGATTGGTTTCTACCTGCAGGGCCTCCTGGTAGGTCTGAACCGCCCGGGGGTAGTTTTTCTGTTTGAAATACAAATAGCCGAGATTATTGAGAACAACCCCTTTCAGCGCGGTATCATTGGCCTGATCGGCCAGCTGAACCACTTTCTGATAGGCCTTCATCGCCGACACATCCTTGTTGCGATTGCTCTCGATGTCGCCCAGTAATAAATACAACTGCGGCAGAACATCTGTTACAGCAGCCGCAATACTCAGTCGGCAGGCTTCTTCAATAGTAACAATGGCTTCATCGTAACGGCCGAGCCAGTACAGAGCATTGGCTTTCTCGCGTAGTAGCTGTGCAACGATTCGCGGCTTATTTAGACCGACAGCCTGCCGCGAGCCCGATTCGGCATAGGTCAGCGCCTGCTGGTACTCTCCTCCCGATGCGCTTATGTAGGCCAGATTCAATAATGAACTGGCCGCCCATTTCAGGTCAGCATCACGACCTTTGGCCCAGCGCAGGGCCTGTAGTAAGGATGCGGTTGCCTGTTCGGCTCTGTTGTCATACAGATATGACGAGCCGGCCAGATAGTGCGCCTGAGCCGCCAGCGCCCTGTTTTCGGGTCGAGTAGTGGCCAGTTTCACTCCTTGCTGATAATAGCCGATGGCCTCGGCGTATTTTCCCTGCTGTCTGAATTGAGTACCGGTAAACAGGAGCAGACGCACAAAAGACGTATCGACGGACTCATGACAGGCACCCCATCGTTTTTGTAAGGCGAGGGCCTGTCCGGCCAGCTGGCTAGCCTCGAGCGTCGTATTTTTCTGAAGCCGGTCCCAGTCTGACCGGAGCGCAGGGCATTGCGCATAGGTAATTAGCGTAGCCAGCGTACAGCCACTGATCAACCAAAGCAGTCGTGCGTTTCTCATAGCTATACTCAATAACTGAACGGACACTCTCAACTACACGGATCGCCACTACGCTGATTGCCGGCCTTAGTTCGTCTCGACCGGAACAACCGTACCCTGATCGATCCGCTCGGTGAGCGCGGTGATTCGGCCCGGTATCGACGTGAGCATCCTCAGACGCTCCGGTATGGTGGTGGGGCGCTGGTTGCATTTCACGATTTGCGCAACCGCAAATGGCGTAGCAAACGATGATCCCTTTACCGGCGGAAACGTAACCGGAGGTGAATTGTCTTCCGACACCAGCGGCTCAATAAATTTGCCATCGTTTCCGCTGCCGATACCCATATTAACAAACCTCTTTGAAAAGTTTTCGACCGTCTCGAAACCCAGCAGAGGGGTTCGCTTCACGGTTGTAACCGTCACTACGCTGGCAAACTGGTCACTATAACAAGAAGGCCATCTGCGCTCATCGCCCAGATCTACAGTCTTATTATTTTTCACATCACCCTCGTTGCCAGCTGCATTGACCAGCCAGATTCCCGCGTCCTGCAGACGCGGTATATAACTACTCAATAGTTTGTCTTCTGTCGACTGATAAAATCCCCAGCTGGCATTGATCGCTACCGGCTTTTGAGGCAAACTGTCGGAGTGGAGCAGGTATTCGAAGCAGCAGAGAATATCGAATAACTGGCCTATACCGTACTTGTCGATGACTTTCAGCGGCAGAATGCGAACCTTGTGCTCCATCTGCCTGCTGATGATGGCCGCAATACGACTTCCGTGCTTGCTCCGGTCGTTGTCGTCGTAGGGATAGTTCTGGTCGTGTACGAAATCCCAGCCGATAAAATCAGGTTCAATGGTTTTTCTGCACAGGGGTTTACCGCCGTTAAACTGAATCGGTATCGACTCAGTATTAGGGTATGAAAAATCGATACCCGTATCCATAATGCCCACAATCGGAAAATCTTGCCAGGCCGACGAATCACGGATGATGCGCCGGAGTTGAAAATCGAACAATGCCGGTTTTATTCGCGGTGGGTTCGGGTTGCCCGGCCCGCTGGAATCCAGGATTTTGGGCGGAGGAGTAATGGTACCGCCCTCGGAGTAGTGTACATCATTGGCGCTACTCTTGACTATATCGAGAGTGGGACCAGAAGTAATTTTTATATCCTCCGTTAACAGGTGCGCGTTATTACCTTCGAGCAATACCAGATTCGGGTTACAGTGGGATCGTTTGATGACCCGTGCTTCGCTGATCACTACTTCCCGTTTGTCCCTTCCCCCGACACCCACGAGACTTAAGGTCTTCTCCTGGTCCACCTCCAACGGCTTTTCGAACAGCGCAACCAGTTGATTACGTACTACCAGTCGGCGGGGGTCAATCTCGTCTGGCACCGTATCGGGAACGAGCTCACCTTTTTCATATAACCGCTTAACCTTCACATGGAAATTGGGGCGCCCTGGGTTCAACATGGGTTTTTCCTGAGAGTGGGACATAACTGGGTATAGGTTAATTACAGCTGTTTAACAAGAGACTGCGCGGTACTTTTGCCTTCCAAGTTGCTGGTAATGACCTCGTCAAGCAACTTTTTGGCCTGCTCTTTATCCATCGGTTGATTCCGTTTGAGCCGGGCGAGTGCTTCGAGGAACGTTCCTGGATTCGAATACAGGTCTGTTCGCTGACTCAGGCGGTGAAAACGCGCTATGGCTTCGTCGTAATTTGCCTGTCGCAGGGCAACAAGACCGGCCAGTTTCAGGACGCGGTCATTATCGGGCTGCTCGATAAGTAGCTGATTAAAAATCAGTTCAGCTTCCTGGAATTTTTGCTGGTTATACAGGTCAATACCCTGTTTAAGCCGGTCAGCCGGGCCGCCACTCATGGTCGTGCTCAACTGACCGTATTGCTGGTTGAGGTAAGTGTCGGCCAGTTCTACGGCACTTGTTGGCCCGCCAGCCTGCCGGAAGATGTACCAGCCCAGTCCCAGCAGCAACAGGACACTGGCGGCTGCAACCCAGCGCATAGGCGCCAGCCGGCGCCGGGGGGTTGCCACGGTCGGTTCGTCGGACCCGGTGTGTATGGGCGGTTGCGGATGTTTGTTCCGGCGCAGGGCATCCAGTTCGGCCAGGCGCTGCTCGCGGGCTTCCTGCCGGGCTACCTGTTTGGTCAGCACGTAAAAGGCGAGCGCATCGGCAAGGGCCGGGTCAGTGCGGAGCGAGGTCTCAAACCGCGTTCGTTCGTCGGCGGAGAGTTGACCGTTCAGGTAGTTTTCAATGATCTCCAGATCGTTCATAGCATATCGCGATAGCGTTCGCGCAACTTTTCGATACAGCGCAGTCGGCTGGTTTTGGCCACAGCGGCCGTGTTGTAGCCCATGGTCTGCGCAATTTCGTCGTCAGAATACCCTTCTCCCCAGGCCAGAATCATGGCGCGGCACTTATCGCCGATACTGCGCAGGTGCCGGTGCAGGGCGTCTACGTCGCTCTGGGCAATGAGCCGCTGTACCGCCGAACGGGCTTCATCGGGTAATTGCAGGAGCGTATCGTCGAGAGACAGGGCATCGTGGACACTACTTCGGTTAGTCGTCTTTTTCCGAATAGCGTCAACACATTTGTTCGAAAAAATTTGATAGAGATACGTTTTAAGCTCCGAACGGCCCTCAAACCGGCCGGTGGTAATGTGTTCGAAGAGAGTCAGGACCGAATCGGAGTAAGCGCTGGCGCAATCGTCTTCGGTCAGCCGGTGTTTTCGCACCCCGTCGGCAATGAGGTAATCGTATTTTTCGTACAGCTTATTTTCAAAGAGCCGACGCTGTGTACCACCCGACCGGATACCCGCCATCAAATCCGCGTCCGATAACTGCCGGCGTAAAGGCTCCATAAGAAGTAGAGAAAGAGAGGTTTATGGGACGTAAAGTAGACAAAAACAGGCAATAAAGACTAGGATCATTCGATAATTAGTCCCTGATAGCACCGGCCTGCATCACGATCCGGCTCAGGCTATGACGACATCTTCGGCCAGCGGGCACTGAAACGTAACGAGGGTACCGGCTCCGGGCGCTGACTCTATATGGAGTTGCCCGCTCAGCGATGCGGCCCGCTGGTTCAGGCTTCTTAGTCCGTTGCCGGTTGTCCGATCCGCTACCCTAAACCCCCGCCCATCATCGCGCACACTGACCTGGAGTACGCCGGCCTGCTGTCTTACCTGCACGTAGACATGCGACGACTGCGCGTGTCGGACGGCGTTATGCAGCATCTCTTTCACCATCAGAAACAGATCCCGCCGTCCTTCGGCCGGCAGAACCCAGGTAGGATCGCTGTCGAGCGGCAAATCCAGATGAAGCTCCGTAGGCTGGTGATCGAAGAGCAGGCTGGCCGTTTCGCGCAGGCGGAATGAAAAACTCTCCAGCGACGTTTGCGCCGAGTTCAGACTCCAGACTATTTCGCGCATGGTGGCTACCACCCGCCGGGATGTCTGCCCGATGGTCAGGATCAGGGCGCGCGCTTCGTCGGGTTGGCGGTCGAGCTGGCGGGCGGCTGCCTGGCTGAGCAGGTTGATACTACTCAGGTCAGAGCCTACGTCGTCGTGCAGGTCGCGGGCAATGTCGTCGCGGATGCGCTGAAGTTTTTGCTGTTTCCGTTCGTTTTCGAGGAGTTGCTCGATCAGTTGCGCCTGGTATTTTATTTTTTCCTGTTCATTCTCGCGGTTCCGCAGCGACATACCCAGCGTGAAGCACAGTACTTCACCTACCACGCCGAGTTGCATGAATGTTATCGGGTACGTAAACGGATGGTCGATCTGGCGGGTAAACAGCGCCGGAATGAAATTTATACAGAGGGCCAGCAGACAACCCGACGTAAACAGCAGCGATCCGACAATAAAGTAGGTCACCACAGCCTGCCGCAGCCGCAGAATCCGGGGCATCACCAGCAGCGCACCAGCCGCCACACTGAACCGGTTGATCGTATACAAAGTACTCCGCAGGCTGTCGGAAGCTCCGGCCAGCCACAGCACCGTATCGAGCAGAGCCCCGGCCATCAGTATGGTGGTAATGACCCAGAGTATCCGGTAGCTGACGGAATCCTGCACCGCAATGTTCATCAACAGCACCGCAAACCGGATGTAGAGGACAAAGGCAATGGTTTCGAGCAGGGCGGCCCGGTAATCGGCTCCGGGCAGGTAATCGACCTTACCGTAGCCGATGTCATCGATCCAGAAGGTAGCGACCATACACAGGATATAGAGCGCATACTGCCAATAGATCGACTTCTGCTGCTGAAAATAGCTCAGCAGGGCATACAGCGCCATCATGCATAGCATGCCGTCGAGGAACAGGCGTAGCGTCGTGTAGGCGGCAGGTAAAGCCATACTAAAAGCCTATGATCAATAGGTCAACCAGTTATCCTACAAACATACGAGTAAGCCCGAATTTTCCTAGGGAATCAGAAACGGACGTGGACTCACACAAAGAGCCAGCACCAGCAGCGCCAGCCAGCCCAGTAGTTGCCGCTTACCATCGAGTGGTTCGTCGAGCTGGGTTTCGGGATGGTAAATACCCAGAAAGCGGCCCAGCACAAAGGCAAAGGCCAGAAACCCCGAGTATCCTTCCCAGTCGGGCCGGAACGAAGAGATGACCAGCTGCGCCATAACAACACTGAGCGTTACGAGTAGCGGAGTCATGCGAAAGCCCGCCCGGGGACCATCCTGCTCGTCTATTCTGGAGAAACACAGGTAGAGAAACAGCACATAAAGTCCGAAATACCCCAGCTGTGAGAAAAAAGCATCGTCGGTAGGCACGGCAAAATCGGCGGGTTTGAAGACCCCAAGTCCGGCATAGAAGACAAAGCCCGTGAAGAGCACCGGCGCTACCCGGTTAAACCGCGTCCGGCCAATAAGTCCGTACAGAATATGTCCGCCATCCAGCTGACCAATGGGAATCAGGTTGAGCGCGGTGAAGAACAGGGCCAGATACCCCGCCAGCAGAAACGGATAATGAACCATTTCGTAAGGGTGCGGCACCCGCGCCGGATCGGCCACGTACGTTTTAAAAAACCAGAACAGCAGGTTATCGCCCAGCCCTACGGCTCCGCCCGGGGGCAGGTTAGCATACACGTACTTCCCATAATCGAGGCCGTATTTCTGGTACTCCGGGTGAATGCTGAAGACGTATTCCGGTGGCGGCAAGTGAGTGAATCCATACCAGAGCACAACCAGCGCCAGCGCAAATCCGGCCAGCGGTCCGGCAATACCAATGTCGAAGTACTTGCGTCGGCTGCCGATGTAATCTTTGATCCGGATAAAGGCCCCCAGCGTACCGATGCTTTGCCCGACCAGGAACCAGAGCGGTATATAATAAGGCAGGGTTACCCGCACCCGGTTGGCCTTTGCGGTAAAGTAATGGCCAAACTCGTGTACGGTCAGAATAGCCAGAAAGGGCACCGAAAACTGCAATCCGGCCACAAACTCGGCCCAGCCCAGGGGTTTCATGTCCTCGATGGCGATGAAGAGCCGGCCAAACATCCATTCCGCTCCTGAGAGGGTGGTGGTAATCAGGGTAAGCAAAAAAAGACCTCCGTGCAGGAGGTAGGTACGAGTGCGCTGGTTCATGTCGAAAACGCGGGTACAAACCCGTTCAGTGAGCAGAAAGGCGGTATGACCGCATCACGATAAATCCTTTACGTAGTCCAGCATCGTCAGGGGTGGCTGCACCTGAACCGCCTGAATACCTAACTCGGCGGCTGCGCGGATGTTCAGGGCGTTATCGTCGAAGAAAGCGGTTTCTTCGGCCCGGATGCCAGCCTGGGTCAGCACGTGCTGATAGATCCCGGGCGATGGTTTGGCCATCCGGAGGTCATACGAATAGAACACCGTCTCGAAGAGTTCTTCCAGCGCTGGCTGCCCCATGCCGGTCAGCACCTGGTTGACCTGCCGGATATGGATGGGACTGGTATTGCTCAGCAGGAACAGCCGGTAGCGGGTCCGCAGCTGTTTGATGCGCTCGATGCGCTCCACGGGCAGATCGAGCAGCACGGTATTCCAGGCCGTATCGATGATTTCGTCGGCCCAGTCTTTAGGTGCATCGCTGTACTGGCTGATCAGTTGCCGGACATGGTTGCGAAAGGCGTCGTCGTCGATCAGGCCGGTCTCGTAGTGATTCAGGAAATCGTGCTGCTGCCAGAGGTCCCGTACGTCGTCTTCGGGCATGTTGGCCAGCATGGCAAAATTGCGGATCGGGGCCGTCAGGTCAATGGGGATAATAACGTCGCCGAGGTCGAAAATAAGGTTTTTGAGCGTTGCGGGGTCGAGTGTAGGCTGCATAACTGGCCGATAAGCGGTACGTTCAGAAAACCAAAGATACGGGTAGAATAGCACACAACCCGTATCCGTCCTCTTTCCGATTTATGCCGGTCAGGGGGCCAGCGCGTAGGCCACATACTGATCGCCCGATTTTGATTTTAGCTTGCCCCCGCCACAGGCAATCACAACAAACTGCCGACCACCTACCGAATAGGTAGCCGGGGTCGCGTAGCCGGCAGCCGGCAGGCTTGTTTGCCAGACGATCTTGCCGTTTTTTTTGTCGATGGCCCTCAACTGGCTGTCTTTACTGGCCGCGATGAACAGCAGCCCGCTGCCCGTTACCAGTGGCCCTCCGTAATTATCGGTGCCGGTAGGCGGAATGCCTCTGGCGGTCAGTTCGGGGTACTCGCCCAACGGCACCTGCCACCGGTGTTCGCCCGTATTGAGGTCAATGGCGGTCAGCGTACCCCAGGGTGGCGCACTGACCGGATAGCCCTGGCTGTCGTACCAGCGGTTATAGCCCGTATGCTGGTAAGGTACATCACGGGTACGAGCCCGACTCGCCTGAGCCGGGGTGGTTTTGTTCAGCAGATAGTCGACGATGGCTTTCCGTTCCGCTTCGGGTAAATGAGAGAAGCCGGGCATCATACCCCGCCCCCTGAGTACCACCTGATGAATAGCCTCCGCCGAGAGCCGCCGGTCGATCCCGAGCAGCGACGGATACGACCCGTCGTGATTGCCGCGCCGGTCGGCTCCGTGGCAGGATGAACAGTTTGCCTTGTACAGTTGCGCCGTCGACACCAGGGCTTTCCCGGCGGGCTGGTCTTTCAGGATAAGCGTCGAATAGCAGGGGTTCTGCTTGGCCGGAATGTAGATGGTTCCTTCCGGGTCGGTAGCGGCTCCGCCCCACTGTGCGCCCCCGTCGGTGCCCGGAAAGAAGATGGTCGTCTCCGCCGTCAGGGGTATATACGGGCTGCCGGTGCGGGCTTTTCGCAGCATGGCTACCAGGGCCGGCCGGTCCGAAGCCCAGGGGTTAATGTCTTTCTCGGTAAAGGTCTGCTGCGTAAACGGGGCAGGTTTCAGGGGAATTGGCTGGGTGCGGCTGGTCTGCTCACCCGCTACGGCATCGCCGGGAAACGGTTGTTCAACGACCGGAAACAAGAGTTTGCCCGTTACCCGATCAAAGACAAACACGTGTCCCTGTTTGGTTATCTGAGCCACCGCGTCGATGCGTCGGGGCCTGCCGTCCGACCCTTTCTGCACGACCGTCAGCAGGTTGGGGGGCGCGGGCGGGTCGCGATCCCAGATGTCGTGGTGAACGAACTGAAAATGCCACAGGCGCTTCCCGGTGGCGGCATCGAGCGCCAGCAGGCAGTTGGCAAACAGGTTATCGCCTTTTCGGTTTCCTCCGTAAAAGTCATAGGCGGCCGATCCGGTGGGTACAAAGACGATACCCCGCTGCCGGTCAATAGCCATGCCGGCCCAGGCGTTGGCCCCACCCAGCCGTTGGCGGGGGTTGGCGGGCGACCAGGTCGAGTACCCATACTCGCCCGGCTGCGGAATGGTGCGAAAGGTCCAGACCGTTCGGCCGGTGCGTACGTCGTAGGCGCGCACGTCGCCCAGCAGCGCGGTTTCGCCTTCGGCCAGCCGGGCCCCCACGATGATCAGATTTTTGTAGATGGTGTTGGGCGTATTGGCCCGAACGTAGTTGTCGCCACCGGGTCGGTCGATGCCTTGCTTAAGGTCGATATAGCCGCCCTGTCCGAAGGACTCGATCCGGGTGCCGGTGCGGGCCCGTAGCGCGTAGAGGTTGTTACCGGCCCCGAAGAAGATCCGCTCGTCGGTGCCGTCGGTCCAGTAGGTTACGCCCCGGCTGGTGGTGCCGTCGGTATCGGGCAGGTTCGTTTTCCAGATTTCTTTACCGGTAACTGCGTTCACCGCAAAGGCCTGGGTATTGGCCGACACACCGTAGAGGATACCGCCTATAACGATCGGGTTACACTGCATCTGGGTTCGGTTCCCAACGGTATCGGCCCCACCCGACGCATAGCGCCAGGCCACCTCCAGGCGCTGCACATTAGCGGGCGTAATCTGAGCCAGGGGCGAATAATGGCTGCGATGCCCGTCGCCGTTGTATTCAGGCCAGTCGGTATTCGGTTCGGGGCTATTAAGCATCAGGCCCGCCGAGCCTAAAACAGACACAAACCCGAGCAGCACACGTTGCATTCCAGACAGGTAAGCCATACTATCCAATTCGGAATAACTAGAACAGTCGACAATCCGGGCCGGTCAGTACAGCCTGCCCATTCGTGAACGAAGCGTGGGTAGCTGCTCTTTTTACTCGTCCACCAACCCGCCCGTTCACCTGCCCGGAAACCGGAATGGACAGGCGAACGGGCAGTCAACCGAATAACCAATCGGCTCAGAAACGACCAAACTCCTGATAGACCTCGAACGGATCGCGGCCGGTAGCCATCGCCTGACGACTCTGAGCCTCATCGGCAAAGGCCTGTTCGGCAATTTCCAGCACTTTGATGGTCAGCTCCTGCGGCACCACCACCACCCCGTCGTTATCGCCGAAGATGTAGTCGCCGGGATTCACCTGCAGCTGGCCGCTCATGCCTTTGACGTAAATGGGAATCTGGTAATCGACCACCATGAACCGGCCAAAAGCCTCGACTGGATTCCGAAACCGGCAGAACGTAGGAAAACCCATATCGATCAGGTAATTGGAGTCGCGCGTGGACCCGTCAATGACAGCCCCTACACAACCCGCAGCGGCAGCCGCGGTGGCGGATATTTCGCCAAACTGCCCGCAGGAGGTGTCGCCCTGCGTATCGCGGATCTGCACAACCCCATCGGTCATACTCTTGAACATACCCAGCCGAATATCATGCACTTTATGGTCGCGGCTGGGCGTCGCGATACCATGGGCGGTAAACGCAGGCCCGGCCACTTTCATGGTATGAACCAGCGGGTAGATACCGCTCGACATACACTGGTTGTGGTAGCCCAGCCCTTCGAGGGCATCCGAGATCAGCGCGGCATACAGTTTTTTGTAGCGGTAAGCTACTTCGGCGGTGTCGTAGTCTACGAAGTGCTTGCGGACGGGATAATCGTTAGCAATGATTTCCATGTAATCAGTTGATTTATAAGTTACAATTTCAATACGTTCAGTCAGTTAGTTTCAGGCAACACAAGGCTGACCAGGCCGATGCGTCGACGCTTGCCCTTTACAGGCTATGTTCTTTATCGGCCTCAAAAAACCAGATAGCCCCCGCCCCGATCAGTAGCCCCCCGACCACATATACACCCGAGAGGCTGGCCAGCCCAATGGTTAGCCCGAGCGTTGGTTTCAGCACGCCCAGCAGATAAGGAGCCGATGCGCCGATCAGAAACGCACAGGCCAGCATCAGCCCGTAGGCCGATGAACGGATGGTGGGTGCTACTACCTCATACAGGGAAGCCACGATGTTGGAGTCGTACCAGCCCCGGAATATGCCGAAGCCAAACAGGGCTGCGTAGGTCATGGCCTGACTCTGGCTCATGCTGATCCAGTAGATGAAGGGCGCGCCCAGCAACAGCCCAAGCGCCTGGATCACGAGTCGGTTGCGGGGGTTGACGCGGGCAAAATGATCGGCCAGCTTTCCGCCCGACAGTACGCCCAGAAAAGCACCCGCATGGTGATAGAAAAGGGCGGAGAAACCCGCCTGGGTCAGACTCAACCCGAACTTATCGACCAGAAACGAGGGCATCCAGGTCAGATACCCCACATTCACGAATACCATGCAGCCAAACCCCAGGGTAAGCAGTATCACCGTTGGTTTCCGGATAATGGCCCGGGCCGTGGCCACGATCTGAGTTGTGGATTCCTGTTGGCTGGCGGGCCCGGCGGCCGGTACGTCTTCGGGAATGAGTCGGAAGAAGACAGCCGCCAGCACGATGCCCAGTCCGCCAAACAGGTAGAAGGCATGACGCCAGCCGTATCGTTCACCGATGTAGCCCGCAATCAGTCCGCTCAGGATGATCCCGAAATAAACGGCCGACTGGTGAATGGACAAGACAAAGGACCGGTTATGGCGGTAGTTCTCGCCCAGCATCGCGTTGGCCGATGGCGCGTAGAAGGCTTCGCCCCCACCCGTTCCGACGCCCCGCAGCAAAACAAACTGCACCACCGACGAACACAGGCCCGTAAACAGGGTGGCCCCCGACCAGAACAGCAGGCAGAACCCGATGATATTCCGGCGCGAGAACCGATCGCCAATAAAGCCCGCTACCGGCACCAGCAGCCCGTAGGTCCAGACCAGCGCCGACGCAATCAGGCCCAGCTCCGCGTCGGTCAGGCCCAGCTCGGTCCGGATGAGCGGTAGCACCACGCTGAAGATCTGCCGGTCGGCCTGGTTCAGGAAAAAGGCCAGCCATAGCAGGATCAGCAGGGTCCAGCGAACGGGCGCCTGGGGCGGTTTCGGGCGGGCGGCCTCTGGTATCGGCACAATTCCTAGTGGTTCGGATGGGTTCATGTTGGATCGGGTTTACTTGCTTGTTTTCTGAACCAGCAGCGCTTTGGTATCCAGCGGCAGGCTCACCACCGGCGCGTTCCAGGCACTGACAGTGACCGATACCGTTCCGGCTGGCCGTTCGCGGGGAGCGTCGGGCCGCTGGGTGTCGCCCCGCCAGAGCACCGTAGCGGCCAGGGTCCGGACTTCGCCGGGGGCCAGCCAGAAATAGTTGTCATCGGCAACGAGGGCGCGTCTGGCCCCGGCAATGTCGAGTCGGGTCATGAAGGCGGGCGTCGTGCCTGCGTTCCGTACCTGCACCATTAGTTGCGAGCGGCTATCGTCGAGCGGCTTCATCGACAGCAGTTTGCTTTCGAGCGTGGTGGTTGTTTTCTGAACGGTTGCTTTCAGGAAAGGTCCTTTCTCGATCGCCGGCCAGGCTACGGGTTCCGCTACGTACCTATCGTGAGTGGTTTTGTCGTCCATCATCGTCAGCGAACGCGGGTAATAAATGGAGCGCGATACCAGCTTGCCCGACGCGTCGGTTAGTTCAGCCACGACAAACAGGAAGCGGTCTTTATAGGCAGCCGGGATCGCAAACGCCCCGATGGTTGCCGAACTGACGGAGGGCCCGGCCGCAATGGCGAGCGGCTTGGTGGCTTTCCAGAGTGGGTTGAACCCATCATCCAGCACCGTTACACGTACCGTATGACCGGCCAGTGCCTGCGGCTGGGCGTGGGTGACCTTGGCGGTCAGCCCGATGGTTTCGCCGGACGCCCAGATCAACCGGGGCAGGTCGATGGCTACGTGGGTCGGCTCGTAGGTGCGTTTCAGAAAATAGTACGGAGCGGCTGCCTGTCCGAACCAATCCATCAGCTGAATAGCAATGACGGGCCAGTGGCGTTTGAACACCCAGGGCATCAGCCCAGCCGTAACGGGGTAGTTACCCTGCATCTTTTCCGAGAAGACCTGATAAAATTCCCCCGCCCCAATCTGCGACGCTTCGGAGATGGACTCGAGCGTTGGATCGGCCATGTCGGCAATGTGCGACGCCCGGCTCAGCATACGCGGCACCCGACCGGGGCCGTATTCGGTAAAGTGATGAATGAAATCGGGGTGCGCGGGGCCAAACGCTTTATCCCACATCTTGCCCAGCCCGGTAAACTCCTTATTGTCGACAGTCTCCAGAAATACACCCGCTTCGGGAATACTATGCATACCCGTTTCTGACACCCACGGCTCAAACTTGTAGCTGCGGTTATACCAGCTGGGGTCCATGTCGGGATAGGCGTGCATGGAGCCATCGTCGGGGGTGGTACGGACAAACAGCCTCGACTTATCGAAGATATCCAGGTTCCGTTCGATGATGCCCATGGAAGCGGCATTGCCGTACGAGTATGGGTTAAACTCGTTACCACCGTTCCAGATCGCGAGCGAGGGGTGGTTCCGAAGCCGGAAAATATTCTGCACTACCTGCGCTTCCCAGACATCCTGCGGATAGTCGGGCGTATCCTGGTTTCCGATCGGAAAATCCTGCCAGACCATCAGCCCCAGCTCGTTACAGATGTCGTAGAAGTGATCGGTTTCGAGCAGCCCCCCGCCCCAGATGCGGATCAGTTGTACGCCCATTTTTTTGGCGGCTTCGAGGGTCCAGCGGTAGCGTTCGCGGGGCAGATCGAGCAGGATATCCTGCGGGGTGAAGTTCATTCCCTTCACGAAGAGTTTCTGCCCGTTCACGATAAACTGCCAGTTTTCCCACCGGTCGGCGGTGCGCGGCCCGGCGGTGGGTACGCGCTCAATGGTACGGATGCCATAGTCAAACTGCATCCGGTCTACCGGGCTGCCGTTCTGCTTCAGCGTCAGGCTGACGTCGTACAGGTTCGGGTCGCCCATACCGTTCGGATTCCAGCGCTTCGGGTTCGGCAGAGTGATGTCCTCTTCGAGCCAGATACGGCCTTCATAGGCGGTAACCGGGTACTCGCGGCTGAAACCCTCGCCCGGCTTGGTCCTGGGCGACTGACCGCCGGACCCGGTCGCTGGCGCCATTGCCTTTGGCCTGAGTTCGACCAGCACACTCAGCGTTTCGGCCACCGGCTTGAAAACGGTTCCTTTTTCGTTGGGGTGGTTTAGCTGGGTGTTGTTCCAGGGGTGAAGCTGTTTCTGGAGCGAGTGGGCCTGCGCGAATACTTCGGCCGAGAGGTGCAGCTGGGCCGCGCTGGCCGTCAGGCTTCGGGTGGTCATATACGGCCGTTCCAGATGAAAGGGCGGTACAATTTCGAGCCGGACGCCCTGCCACATACCCACCGAGAAAAACGGTTCACCCCCCGAGCCACCCGAAATCACCCACGGCTTAATGATTTTACCAGTGGCGCGGGGATTAAAGCCGGTTCGTTTCGAGTAATCGAATTCGCCCGAGGCTGTGCGGGGCAGGTTCTCGTAGTCGGTTGCCCGGTTTCCCCAGTTACCCGCCCGCACCTCTACCGTGATGTCGTTTTTGCCGCCCGGCTTCAGGAAACGGCTCACCTCAACGGTAGGCCCGCCAAACATGCCCTCATGAACCCCCACCAGGCTATCGTTGACCCAGACTTTCGAGAAGTAGTCGACGCCGTCGAAACAGAGAAAAACAAAGTTATCCCGGGCAGCTGCCGGCACGTCGACCGTCTTTTTGTAGTACCAGGCCTTTTCTTCGACCCAGCGGTACTGGGTTGAGTTGCGGTTATAATACGGATGCGGCAACCTGCCGGCCTTGAACAGCGACCAGTGAACCGAGTTAGGGATGGTCGTCTGAAAAGCCCCCTGGCGGCTCTGCTTCAGGTCCGTTACCGGCTTATCGGCATACGACAGTTCCCAGCCACGGCCCGACAAATCGATGTGCTGCGCGCCCGTTCGGGGGGTTATGCGGTACGGTTGCCAGAGCTTTCTGGCGGTCATGTCAGACTGGGCCGACACTCCGCTCGTTAGCAGCCACAGGCCTAAAAAGAGTGCGCTATATAGCTTCATGCTATGCTTTCGGTTAGTTGGTTTTGTAGGGTTTTACCTGTCCATACCCCCGCATCAGCAGGAGTCCACCATCAATGGTGATGGTAGTACCGGTCATGTAGCTACCGGAGTTAATTAAATCGACCAGTACGCCGGCGATCTCGTCGGGCAGGCCGAACCGACCGGCGGGAATACCGTTGTTCACCGTCTGAAGCAGGTCGGGGTTCTCCCATACATCCCGGTTGATATCGGTCTGCACGGCCCCAACGGCCACCGTGTTTACCCGAATCTGGTGCGGCCCCAGCTCCATGGCTATGCCTTTCATCAGGGTTTCCAGCGCCCCTTTGGTTGCTCCGTACACGCTCAGTCCCAGACCCGGCCGTATTCCATTGACCGACGTAACTGTCCAGATGCTGCCCGCTACCTGATGCCTGACCATGTTGCGGGCCACCGACTGGGTCAGGAACGTGGTGCTGCGGAAATTGACGGCGTTGAACAGCTCAAAGTCGGCTTCCGTAACGTCCAGAAAATGGCGCTTGTACGATACCCCGGCATTGTTCACCAGTATATCCAGCCCGCCGGTCATGTCCCAGGCCACCTCGCCCAGTCGAATAGCCTGCTTCACATCCGATAGATCGGCCTGCAACACATACGCTGTTCCGCCCTTCTCCCGAATGGCTTGGGCGACTCCGGCGGCTTCGGCCTGGTTCTCGTGGAAATGCACCACCACCTCATGGCCTTCGTCGGCCAGACGGAGCGCAATGGCCTTACCTATTCCCCGGGAGGCACCCGTTACCAGGGCTTTTTTTGGTGTTGACTCCATCAGTAGTCCAGTTTTACGATGATTGACCGGGAGAAATCTGGCAGCGACAGCGCTTTGCCAGGGGTACCCTTCGTCCAGACACCTTTCCAAGGATCATAAAAGGAAAGCGTTCGGGAGGCCGGAAGCCCCGGCTTTATGGTTTTTCGGGACAGCACGGCTGCCGGCCGGTTAGCCTCCAGCTCGCTTTTCCAGTTCGAGGCAGTGTCCTTCACCCAAAGCAGGGTAGTTGTCCGGCCCCGTAAGCCGTAAATCGTCAGGCCATTGTCGGCCGATAGCCGGAAGGGTGCGGCCTGCTGCGCTACCGGGTCGAAGCCGCTGATGGCTTCGTTGAATCGGCTGAAATGCCACCACAGGTTATTTTTTTCGATGTAATAATCCCAGTGCCAGCTCTGCCCCGGCCCAGCCGCTCCCGCGAAGAACGGAGCGAACAGGAGGTCGTGCAGTAAGGTCCCCTGCGTATCGGCCGGGTACCGTAAAAAGGGACCGGTATGGTGAGGCTCCACGGCCCCCACTTCCGACAGCAGAACGGGTTTTGCCGGTGCCAGGGCCAGTAGACTGCTGACCGCGTCGCTGGCCAAAACATCCATCGGTGCCTGACAAACGGGTAAGGACGCCCCTTTGTCGAGGTAGCGATGGGCCTGCGCCAGCTCGTTGTTCGGCAGCGCCGAGTACGTCCGGTACAGCTCATGCTGTTTGGGCGAATCGTAGCTTCCGAGCGTTTGCATCACCAGCTGATTCGGCACCAGCGCCTTCACCCTGTCGAGCATGTCGGTTGTCCACGTCAGCAGCAAGGACTCGTCGTCGACCCGTACCGAGTTCAGCTCATTCCATAATTCCCAGCCGAAAACCGTTGGGTTGTTGCGGTATTTTCCGGCGAAAAAAGCGACCCGGTTCAGATACAGTTGCTTTCCTTTTTCCGAGCGAAAAAACGCATCCATCGACGAGACCGCCCCGGCATAAACGGGTTTATCAAACGGAACGGAAGACGGAAAGGGCGCCGGTGAGCCGGTGACTTTGCGAAAATGTTCCAGGCAGAATTTGATGCGTATGCCGTGCTTTTGGGCCAGCCCGACCAGGCCGTCGATCAGCGTTTCGGTTTGTTTATCGACCAAACCCGGCTGCTGCTTTTCGACTTCCAGCATAGGCGTACTTAACCAGACGCGCGTAAAGTTTCCGCCACTGGCAGCCAGCCGGCCAAAATAGTGGTCGTAGTAGGCCAGCAGGCTGTCACCATTCGTCACCAGGCGGGCAAAGCAGATATTGGGGCCCACCGGAATAAAAGGTTTACCCGCCAGCTCCAGATACCTCGGATTGGTTTTGCTTACCCGTACAAACGCGCTTGGCTGGGCCACCCCCTCCAGACAAATGAGTAGCACCAGCAGCAGTACGTTTCGAGTCAGAGAATAATACATAACAGCCCTATTGTTTACATCCCACCCACCGTCGGAAACCAGTCAGGCCGGTACGGGTCCTGATGAAAGCGGGCGTAGTAATCGCCTTTCTCTTCGTAGTATTTTTCGTAAAACGTCATCTTGTCCTCGTCCAGCGCGACGCCCAGCCCCGGCCCGGTTGGCACCTTAATACAGCCGTTTTCGTAGCGCATCAGCCCGCCCTCAATGATGTCGTCGGTCAGGTAGTGGTAGTGCGCATCGCCCGCAAAATTCATGGTTGGAATCGTCGAGGCTGTATGGATCATGGCCGCCAGCTCGATACCGAATTCGGCACCGGAGTGCATGGCCACGCCCAGGTTGAAGGTGTTACAGACGGCCACCAGATCCTTTACCCCGCGCGGGCCTTCCCAATAATGAATATCGGTCAGGACAATGTCGACCGACCCCATCCGGATCGCCGGAGCGAGATCGTCGAAACGGGCGGGGTACATATTGGTGGCGATCGGAATCCGGATCTGCTTCCGAACGGCCGCGTTGCCTTCGAGCCCCCAAGACGGGTCTTCGAAATATTCGATGTTGAGGTCTTCGAGCCGGTGGCCCATCTGTACGGCGGTCTGCACCGACCACAGCCCGTTCGGATCGATCCGCAGACCGAAGTCGTCGCCCAGCTGCTGGCGGCAGAGTTCGAGCACCCGCACCTCTTCTTTGGGCGCCATAACCCCCGCTTTGAGCTTCATGGCGTTTACGCCCAGCGTTTCGTGCAGTTCGACGCAGAAATCGGCTAGGTCTTCGGCAGTTTCGTCATGCCGTCCATCGCCGGGGCGGTCGTAGCGCCAGAACAGGTAGGCAATAAACGGCACTTCGTCCCGTACGCGACCGCCCAGCAGATCGCTCAGTGGGCGGTTCAGTACCTTTCCCTGAATGTCGAGGCAGGCCATTTCGATGGCGGCATACAGGCGGGCATTGGACATGTAATAGATACTGCGCAGTACTTTCAGCTTGATTTTTTCGAGGTGAAACGGGTCTTCACCCACAATGCGCGGCTTCAGTTTCTGGAGAGCGCCCCGCTGATCGCCCCCGCCTACTTCGCCCAGGCCCACCACCCCTTCGTCGGTGATGATTTCCAGAATGGTGCGCAGAAAATAACCCGGATGAACGCCGGTATTGTGGCGGAGCTGAGCGTTGAGCGGAATAGCGACACAACGGGTACGTAAGTCAATGATTTTCATAGCGGTATGAACGACCGGGCGACTGGTCACGGCCGTTCCGTTAAAGGGTATCTGTCAGGTTGTTAGGTTAATCCAGCACCACGACAATGTCGCGTGTGCCGCTTTTCGGGCATTGAATTTCTTTTTCGTACGTCTTGCCTTTCAGCTGGGTTACCAGCTTGTAGGTACCGTAGAAGCCCCGGTAGCTGGCTCCGTTTGCGGTTGGTTTTACGGTCAGGTTCGTGCGCCACTCCTTATTGATCAGCCGGTCGAGTACGTCGTAAACCGGCTTTTTGGTAAAGTCCCGGTTCAGCAGCCCGCCTTTCCATTTGTCTTCGCCGGGAATCACACTGCCATCGGCCCGGATCCCGGCCGGGGCCGCGGTGCCGTCGACCAGATTCCACCAGATAATGGCTTCTACTTTTGGGTGGCTGAACCACAGTTTATAGTAGTTCTCGGCCATGACCGCCTGGTAATCAGGGCCTTTATCCGATAGCGCCGAAACCGTAATCTCGGTGATGTGCAGCGGCAGGTTAAAGTCGGAATACAGGTCGAGTGTGTTGAATAATGTAGTGGGAGTCATCTCTTTGCCCTTCATAATCTGTTCGTATTCCGGCTCGCTGAAGTTGTGAAACTGCAGGCCGATGGCGTTGATCTTCGCGTTACGGCGCAGCAGACTTTCGGTGAGCAGATAATCGGCGCTGTACTCGCGTTTGTTGCTCCGTTTCCAGATAGCAGTCGTGAAGTTGAGGGTAAAGACATTGCTGTTCGGAAATACCCGTTCGCTCTCCTTAAAAGCCTTGAACGCAAAATCTTTGGGCATCAGCACGTCGGCATGCCGGTCGGTCACTTCGTTGACAACATCCCAAATTTGAATCTCGTGGCCATACCGTTGCGCAATCTGCTCGATGCGTTTGTTGATTTTCTGCTCCATGATCTTCTCATCCTTCGGGAGCCAGGTCGGTATGGACCAGCGCGGATTATCCCAAACGAGGGTATGGCCTTTGGGGGTAATAGCATGCTTCCGCGCAAACTCCATCACCAGGTCGGGAGCCGGTCGGCGGTAGCTGTAGGGGCTGTTTTTGTCGAAACGCAGCTTGCCGGGTTCGGGCTCCAGCTCGGGCCAGTAGAACGGAATAGTGACGAAATTGAACAGCCGGGCAAAGTGTTCTTCGTACAGCGCATCCTCCTTCGGATTCTTGAACCCTTTGACCATAAAACCATTGGCACCGAAGTGAAAATCGTGGCGGGTTTGGGTCAGCGAGACATCGCCCGGCGAAACCGGATTCCCGTCCTTATCCGTAAACCGCACCGTAAAGTTTCCCATACGATGTTCGCGAATACCGTCGGCAATACGCTGCTGCACGGCGGGGCTGGCCCACTGGTTTTTGTAGTCGTCAGACAGCTGAGCCGACAACGGCAGTGCCGACAGCGTCAGATAGGTGGCAAAGACAAGTTGTTTCATAGTTAGGGTAGTAGCCTGGCAGTTGGCTGGCAGGTTCGTTAGAAAAGAGGTTAATGCTGGCTGGCCTAGTTAGCTGTTTTTAGTGATCCTTTGAATCCGAGATGCACCCGCGCAAGCCAGGGGTAGGTATTAGTAGCCCCCGCGTTGCCGGTTACGACCCTGACCGCAACCGTACCGTGGGGTAATGCCGGTACGGTATAGGTGTACTTATCAACCGAATTATCCTTGTTGCCGGAAATCTGGCTGGGATAGGCGGCTCGGTGAGTTTTATGCAGCACCCCCTCCGGCAGTGCGGTCCAGGATGAGCCATCGGTCGAGTAAAACAGACTAACGGCATCTACCTTATCGCTGAATGCGATCACCTCAATCCAGCTCAGCGTATCGGCCCGGTACACCAGTTCGCCCGATTCACTACCGACGACCCGCTCCGCCTGAAAAAAATCTTCTTCGGTTTGCCGGAGCCGGGGCCATGTCTCCTGGCTGATCCGCAGATTGTCGGAATGCGATGCGGTCAGTGAGAAGTCTTTCAGGTTATCCATCACCATGCGGGATGTGGGCACTACTGGTCCGATTATATTCGATGCGGGCGATATACCAGCCTCGTTTTTACCTTTAATTCGGTAGTAATAGGCCTTTCCGGGAATGGCGCTGGCATCGGTGAACAACGGATAGAAATAAAGATGATAGCTGATGTCCAGATCAGTTCGGATCACCTGCCAGGGCCCTTTTGCCGAACTGGCTCTTTCGACGATATAGTATCTCGCGCCGGGCGAAACGCGCCATTTTAAGGCGACGGCATCGCTTCGTAAACTGGGAAACAGGTAGGGAGCATCCGTCGGCGCAGGCAGGGCGGGTAGCTGCTTTCCCCGGATTTTATAGCCATACGCCCGGACCAACATCAGATTTTCGCGTTCCTTGAAATAGTCGCCACTGTCGAATCCGGGCCAGCGGCTGCCGCCCCAGGAATAGGAATGAAACAGCGCATGGCCGCCAATGCCGCCATTATACTGCGGTTTCATCAGGCTCCAAAGCAGCGCCCCGCTGGTGCCCGTGTTACAAACCGCTTCCAGAACATCTTTGAACCCATCGAAGCGCTGAAACTCGTCGATAATCAGCGGGCGTTTACCCTGGCATTCGTTCCAGAGTTCGGCGACCGTGTTCCGATAATTGGGGTATTGCCGGGTTTTGACGATGTCGATGTTGGTATTATTGGCCAGCACATCCGTCACGATGGCGTTCATCTGCTGCACCCCGTTGGCCCGACGCGGATCGGCAATCAGATGGTTGGAGTCAATACTCTTCAGATAGCCGGCCATTTCGGCGATCCAGGCGCTCTGGTTGTTCGGCACCTCGTTGCCAAATTCCCAGGCCAGTATAGCCTTGTCGTTTTTATACGGTACACCCGTAAACCGATTTTTTCGATTGACAGCAGTCTGTAGCAATTCCTTAAACCCGGCTTTGACAGCCGCTGACTGGTAGTAGTCGCCCCCGCCGTAGAGCTTGCTGAACGCAGCTGTTCCGCCCCAGTATTTGTTTTCCTTAACCAGGCAGAGAATGACCCGGATGTTATACTTGTTGCACAGTTCCAGCATTTTATCGATGCGCCGGAATGCCATCTCGTTATAGGTATGCGGACCCGAAACCAGGGCTTCAAATTCGCCCGAGCCATCGTTAACCGTGATTCCCCAGGTGCGGATAACGGTAACCCCCATCTGGGCCATATCCTTGAAATGGGCTTCCATCTCAAAGAAGAGCTCTACCGGATCATAGACATACCCACTGGCCGGATTGGTATGTTTATAACCGTCGTAATGCCCATTGATGGTTGGTGTATTTACCGATATGAACCTGAACACCTGATTGCCCTCCTTTAGCCGGTCGCCAGCTCTGGTAATGAAATGCGTAAAGGCATTCGCGCGTGGCTGGATGGCCAGTACCAGAATCACAACGATACTCAGAACGATTATTCTCAACATAACTCAATCAATCAAAGAGGGGTACAAATCAGGTAGCCGATAAGGTCAGCTACCTGACGGGATCATACCTAAACATTGTCAATCAATAGCCTGGGTTCTGGTCTTTGGCGGGGTCCAGCGCCGTATTAAAGTTCAGCTCACCCACGGGAATGGGCCAGAACAGGTGCTTGTCGGCCACGTCTTTACCCGTGGCGGCCTTGATGCGGGCTTTCAGTTCGGCGGTGCCCAGGCGTTTGAGGTCGAGCCAGCGTTTGGCTTCGTACTGGGTTTCGTACCCCCTTTCCTGAATGACCAGATTGGCAAACGAAGTAGCGTTGTAATCGGCCAGTTTGAAATCGACGGCCGAGGCTACGGTGGGCGGCTGACCATAGGCCCGGCGGTGTACCTGATTCAGCGCGTCGAGGGCGGCAGCGGTAGGTCCGTTACCAGCCCGGCTAGCGGCTTCGGCATAGAGCAGCAGGATGTCAGCATAGCGATAGATCGGAAAGTCGTTACCGGCCGCATCATTACCCGGCGCCAGGGGATCGGCAAATTTTTTGCAGAGGAACGAGTTGGCTCCCAAACCGATATTCCAGCTGTACCAGTTGTAGCCCTTGCGCAGATCGGCATTATCCCAGTTTTTAAAGACGGAGTTGGTCTGCGCGTCGGTATAGTGGGCGAAGAACCCACCGGCCCCGTGAAGACGGGAACCCGGATGATGGGCAAACATGGCCAGGTATTGCCCCTGACCGGCCTGCCGGGTCATTTTCAGGTACCAGATTTCTTCGGTCGTCGATACAACGGTGGGGCCAAACACTTTGTCGAAGTCATTGGCTACTGTTACGGGCACCAGCGAAAACAGCTTCGACTGGATAATCTCGTTGGCCTTATCCCGCGCTTCGGCATACTGGTTCCGGTAGAAATAGACCTCGGCCAGCGCGGCCTTGGCGGCCCACTTGGTGGCCCGGCCTACCTGCGCGCCTTTGTCGGGCAATACCGTTTCGGCTTCTTTCAGATCGGCCAGAATCAGCGTGTAGACCTCCTCGGCCGTCGATCGTTTTATGTTCGGCTCATTGAGCGTGGCTTCGGTACGGATTGGCACCCCACCCCAGTTCCGCACGAGCCAGAAATAGCTGAACGCGCGGAGAAATTTGGCTTCGGCTACGAAACGGGCCACGTCGGCCTGGCTGATCGACGATCCTTTGGGCGCGTTCTGAATAACCAGGTTGGCATTACGGATGGTCAGGTAAAACAGGGTCCAGCCGGCATCGGTACGGGGAATATTGGTACTGTTGAGCCCCTGAAAATCGCTCAGGATTTGATAGCTGCCGCGTCCGTAGCTATAATCGGTATAGGCTTCCAGCTGCGCGCCCAGCTGACCGCTGATGTTGTTGGGGGCCCGAAGCTGGGCGTAAGCTGCGTTGACGGCCGCTTCTACCTCGCCGGCGGTATTGTAAAATGTTTCGACCGCTACCGCCTTCGGCGATTCCTGCAGTACCTCCTCGCAGGCTGTAAAGACAACAACGGCGAGTGATAGCGCGACTATGTGAATGAGAGATTTCATCGGATTAATAACATGAAGAGTAAGGGTCAAACTCATTAAAATCCTACGCGCAGGCCGAACGTAACGGCTTTGGAGGTCGGGTAGCTGTAGTGATCGATACCCTGACCGATGGAGTTGGCACCACCCTGCGAGTTTGTCTCGGGGTCCCACCAGGAATACCTGGTGAAGGTGAGCAGGTTCTGGCCGCTGGCGTAAATCTGCGCGTTCCGCATCCAGCTGACGCCCCACTGCTGCAGGGGCAGGTTATAGGCGAGCTGAATGTTACGCAGGCGCAGAAACGAGCCATCTTCAACCAGCCGATTCGAGTAGTTATAGGTGTTGGAGCGGGAAATGACCGGGTACTTGGCATTGGGCCGGTCGGGCGTCCAGTGATTGGTAAAAACCTCTCTTGGCATATTCAGCCCGAATCCGTAGTCGAGGGTGTTATTGATCGAGCTGACGTTCAGCAGATCGTTCCCCTGAGATCCCTGCCAGAACATGGTCAGCTCCAGGCCTTTGAACGACATGGTGGAGTTAAGCCCGTAGATAAAGTCCGGGTTCGGATTACCAATGATGGCTTTGTCGAGCTGGTTAATGACCTTGTCGCCGTTCAGATCCTGATAAACGACCCGCCCCTGCTCGTTATAGCCATTTTCGAGGTAGCCAAAAAAGACGCTCATCGGCTGGCCCTCGCGCAGCAGGTTAGCCGCGTCGCTGATCAGCGTTACACCCACGTTGCCACCCAGAATGTCTTTGCCGCCGTACAGTTTAATGACTCTATTCCGGTTGAAGGCAATGTTGCCGCTCAGGTCCCACTTGAAGGCTTTGTCGATCACCCGCGCGTCGAGGGCCACTTCCAGCCCTTTGTTCTGGATTTCGCCCACGTTCTGGATGGTGCTGGTAAACCCAAAACCGACCGGCAGTTGTACGGTATTAAGCAGATCGTAGGTATTCTTGATGTAATAATCGAGCGTAAGCCGGTAGCGGTTGTTAAGGAACCCGGCGTCGATTCCGAAGTCCGTTTGCTCGGTGGTTTCCCATTTCAGGTTACCGGGCAGTACAGTGCCGGGCGCAAAGGTGTTGTAGAGCGCGTCGTCGAATACGGTCTTGCCGGCCAGGAGGTTGTTTAGCGTCGCATAGGGGTTGATCGCCTGACTGCCGGTACGGCCCCAGCTGGCTCTCACCTTCAGGTCGCTGATGTAGGCCGAACTCTTCAGAAAATCTTCTTCCGACACCCGCCAGGCCAGCGCGCCCGATGGGAAGTACCCCCATTTGTTCCCTTCGCTGTAGCGGGACGAGCCGTCGGCCCGGAAACTGGCCGTCAGCAGGTATTTGTTATCGTAACTGTAGTTGACCCGGCCCAGGTACGACAGCAGGGTGGCGAACGAATAACCCGAACTTGGAATACCGGGCGTATTGGCCGAGCCCAGATTAGCGGTTTCGGTAACGTTGCTCAGAAAGCCATTTCCCGACCCGCCCAGCGAGGTATTCAGGAAGTCCTGATAGGTCAGCCCCACAACGGCCGAAATGCTGTGTTTCTGGGCCAGCGTCTTGATGTAGCTGATTGTATTTTCGCTCAGCAGGCTGGTGCCGCGCGTACTCGACACACTGGCGCTCCCCTGCGAGTTGATAAACTGGGTAGAGGTGTAAAAATCAGACCGGTCGTCGCTGTTTTCGATCCCGCCCGACAGTTTGATCGATAACCCATCGACGGGCTTGAACGTCAGGGCTGCGTTGGCCAGCACCCGGTTGGCGTCGATCCGGTCAGTTTGCTGGTAGATGTAATTGAGCGGGTTGATCAGCACGTTCGAGATGAACGGATAGGCCGTAGCCAGCACCCGGTAGGTGCCATCATCGTTGTAGGGGGTGAGCGTAGGTGGAGCCGATATAGCCGCCGAAATCAGCGAGCCACCCCGGTTGCCGCCCCCGTTGTTTTGCCGGCTGGTCTGGATTTTAGTCAGGGTAGCGCCGTAGGTCAGGTTAAACTTCTTGCTGATATCAGACGTGACATTGGCCCGGAGCGAGTAGCGTTTGTAATCACTGTTGATCAGGATACCGTCCTGATTGAAGATGCTGCCACCGACCGAAAACCGGGTCTTCTCATTCCCCCCGCTGACGGTCAGGTTGTGCGTTTGCATGGGCGCTTTCCGGAAGATCAGGTTCTGCCAGTCGAACCCCTCACCAAACGAGTCGATCTGCGCCTGGGTAAAGTACGGAGCCAGCCTGTCGTTGGCGGCCTGCTCGTTATAAAAGGTAGCGTACTCCCTGGCGTTCATCAGGTCCAGCTTTTTACGCAGGCTCTGCACGCTGTAACTCCCTTCGTAGTCTACCCGCATCTGCCCGGCCTTTCCCTGCCGGGTGGTGATCAGTACGACGCCGTTTGCCCCACGCGATCCGTAAATGGCCGTGGCCGAGGCATCTTTCAGGATTTCGATGCTTTCGATATCGCTGTTGTTCAGAACGGTTGGGTTGCTGCCCGAGGTCGGGAACCCGTCGATTACGTACAGCGGCTCATTGCTGCCCTGCACCGAGTTGGTGCCCCGAATGCGCACGCTGACCGCAGCGCCCGGAGCGCCGGTATTCTGAATAACCTGCACCCCCGGTGCCCGCCCCGACAGCGCCTGCAGCACGTTGGTGGCCGGAAAGGCGTTGATGTCCTTTGCCTTCACGGAAGCCAGCGAACCCGTCAGATCCGACTTTCTCACCGTTCCGTAACCCACGACGACCACCTCGTTGAGCGACTTGTTATCTTCCTCCAGAGAAACATCCAGCTGCGTACGGCCGCCAACTTCCACCCGCTGGGTTACGTAGCCGATATAGGAGAAAACCACCGTGCTGTTCCCCGAAGGCAGGTTCAGCCGGTACGTGCCATTCGCATCGGTACTGGTGCCGGTGTTTGTTCCTTCAACGGAGACGTTCACCCCAGGAAGCGCAACACGGGAGTCGCCCGTAACGACCTTACCCGTCAGGGTAATGGACTGGCTCTGGACTGCTACTGAGACGAGGGAGAGTAACCCCATCAGTACCAGGCATTGTAGTTTTGATTGCATAGGGTTTAGTTATTTTTATATTATAAAATTTAATACCATAATGATAAGCAAATAAAATTACTCTTTCCCCTTTCTCAAAGTGTTCAGTCATATTTTTTTTTATATATTCTTGGAAATAGCCAAGAAACAAAAAAAACGCCCACTGTAAGGAGCGGGCGTTTGGCGTAGTTTTTCGGTTATTTATGGGATGGTAAAGGCCGCTGACCGTTTAGGCCAGTCTGGCAGATATGCGGTTGGCGGTGTTACGTAGTTCCTGAACGACCCGCGCTTTATCGGTAACCATGTATCGATATTCGGGCATGTATATGCTCAGACTCGCCACCACCCGATCCGCCTTCCGAACCGGCACCGCCAGCCCTACCACCTGTCGGCCGGTGGTGGTCTGGATAGCCAGCTCTTCACGCCTGATCAGGTCGATGGCCTGTTGAAACTGGCCGGGACTGGCGGCTTCGGTCCAGATATCTGCCGTGGGTAATCCGTACCGGGCGGTATACTTTACTAGTTCGGCGTCGGTATGAAAAGCCAGCAATAGACGGCCTGAGGCCGTATTATAAGCATCTTTCTGATCGGGTGTGCGTACCTGCAGATCGTGTTCGGAGAAGGTACGGAGCAGGACGATCCGCTGATTTCCTTTCAGGGCGGCCAGTAAGGTGTTCTCGTTGAGGAGCGTCGTAAGCCGGTCCATCTCGTCGGTGGCGGCTTCAACGATGTCTTTCCGGTAATTATCGTTTCCGGTCAGCGCATAGGCCTTGGCTCCCAGTATATACCCTTTCTTGGCACCGATCTGTTCGATGAAATCACGGCTGACCAGCGTTTTCAGAATGTTGGCGCAGGTACCGTGATTTAGTCCAACGGCATCGGCTATATCCCCCAGTGCTTTGGGCTTATCGGGGTCCTGGGCGATATACTCGACAATATCAATGGCCCGGTTGATAACCTGAATCATATTTAATTTTACATTATAAAACAAAGCTAACGACAACGGTGAATATGTCAATAGGCAACCCGTGTTTTTATCCCCGAATCTATCCACCGCTTTTCATTGACGGTCTCCGTACCGTCCTGTAACGCGCGCGGCCCTTTCGGAATGTCGTAACCGGGCAGCTACCCGATCCTGACAGTACCCTCAACAAAAAAATCCGCGAAGATCGTCTCCGCGGATTCTTGTTAACCCAATAAGTACGGGTCTATTCGACCACCACACCCATGTTGCAGAATTTCTCGATTCGCTGTTCGATACGGATCTGGGGATCCAGGGCGTTCAGTTCGGCCAGCGTGTCCAGAATCACCGTTTTGAGTTGGCTGGCCATTTCAGAATGATCGTTATGAGCACCACCCAGGGGTTCGTCCACAATACCGTCGACGAGCTGGGCGGCCTGCATATCGCGGGCGGTTAGTTTGAGGGCTTCGGCAGCCTGCTCCTTGAAATTCCAGCTACGCCACAGGATCGATGAGCACGATTCGGGCGAAATAACCGAATACCAGGTATTCTCGAGCATCAGCACCCGATCACCGATGGCAATACCCAGGGCGCCCCCCGAGGCTCCTTCGCCAATGATGATGCAGATAACAGGTACCGTAAGCATGAACATCTCTTTCAGGTTCCGGGCAATGGCTTCGCCCTGTCCGCGCTCCTCGGCTTCGAGGCCCGGGAAAGCGCCCGGCGTATCGATGAGCGTGATGATGGGCTTATTGAATTTCTCGGCGAGTTTCATCAGTCGCAGGGCTTTCCGGTATCCTTCGGGGTTAGCCATACCGAAGTTGCGCTGTTGCCGCTGCTTGGTATTACGCCCTTTCTGCTGCCCGATAACCATAACGGTCTGACCGCCAAGTTCACAAAAACCACCCACCATGGCCGGATCGTCGCGCACCGTGCGGTCGCCGTGCAGTTCGATGAACTGATCGCACATGAGTGAGATGTAATCGAGCGTATAGGGCCGGTCCGGGTGGCGCGAGAGCTGTACGCGCTGCCAGCGGGTCAGGTTCTGGAAAATTTCCTGGCGCAGTTTATCGATGCTCTGCTCCAGTACGTGTACCGCTTCGCTGACATTGACGTTACTGGTCTGGGCTAACCGTTTGGTTTCTTCCAGCCGGGATTCAAGGTCGGCAATCGGTTTTTCAAAGTCGAGGTACGTTCTCATCGTTACTAGGTGATGGGCGATGAGCAATGGGCGATGAACGGCATACGATCATCACGCATCGCTCATAAATCAAAAGTTTCTCCTTTCTTGGGGATAACAACCTGGGGGTAGCCGGTTTCGGCGAGGGTATCACGGAAAGCTTCCATGCTATCGAACTCGCCATGGACCAGAAAAATACGTTTGAGCGTTTCGGGCGACTGCATACTAACGAAATTCAGCAGATCGTCGCGGTCGCCGTGGCCGCTGAAAACGTCGACTTTTTCGATATTGGCCAGCACCTGATGGTCTTTCCCTTTAATACTTAGGGTTTGCTGTCCGTTCAGCAGACGCCATCCGAGCGTACCTTCGGCGCAGTAGCCTATGATCAGGATAGTCGAGTACGGATTGCTGATGTTTTCGGCCACGTGGTATTCAACCCGACCGCCCTGTACCATGCCTGACGACGAGATGATGATGCAGGGTTCGCCAAAGTTCGACACGGCTTTGCTGGCTTTGGAAGACTCCAGAAACTGAAAATTCTGAAAATCGAACAGAGCCTCGTTCTCTTTATAAAACGCCTTGGCCTCCCCGCTCAGCATCTTGACGTGCTGCAGATAGATTTTGGAACTCTCGAACGCCATGGGGCTGTCGGAGAACACCCTGATGGGCGGGAAGTCACGTTCGGTATAGAGCCGGTTCAGGGTGTACAGCAGCGCCTGCGTACGGCCTACGCTGAACGACGGAATGATCAGCCGGCCCGGAATATCGATGCAGGTCCGCTGAATAACGTCGGCCAGCGCGTCTTCGGGACTCATGTGGTTCTCGTGGAGCCGATTCCCGTAGGTGCTTTCGCAGATGAGGTAATCGACGGGCGGCACCGGTGCCGGATCGACCAGCAGCGGGTAGTTTTTGCGGCCAATATCGCCCGAAAAACAGATGCTTTTCTGCTCGCCGTTTTCGACTACGTTGATGACGATATGAGCCGCTCCCAGCAGGTGGCCAGCCGGAATAAATGTCACATCGATGCCATCGGTCAGCCGGAATTTGCGGTTGAAGGCAATGGGAACTACATTTTCCATGGCCTCCCGTACCTGCCGGTCCAGGAAGAGATCTTTCTGCATCTGCGCCTGCCGATCTTTGACGCGCTGTTTCTTACTGGCGTTCAGCTCGTTGATTCGCTTTTGATTGAGCGAAGCCGCATCTTTCAGCAAGACGTTGGTCAGGGCAAACGTCGGTTCGGTACAGAGGATCTGTCCTTCATAACCTTCGCGAAACAGATTGGGCAGATTACCGGAATGGTCTACGTGTGCGTGGGTCAGCAACACGACGTTAATACTCGAAGCCTCAAACGGGAAGAAACCTGTTTGCGGAGTGATTGGGGCAGCCTGGCCGTTGGTTTTCGACCGTTCAAGATCAGACCCACAGTCAACCAGGATGCGGTAGTCGTCTATCTCCAGCAGATACATACTGCCGGTAACCTGCCGGGCCGCCCCCAGAAACGATACTTTCATGCGTACAGCGTTAGCTAATCAATGTCGTTGATTCAATGCTTCGGAAAAGGTGATTTTGACACAAGTTGGGTGGCGCGAAATCCGTAAGTTTGCAAAGCTACAAAATCAGGGGCGATTCCCCTAACCGCACGGAAACCTACAGTATGTACCCATTGCGACACCGTTTAGTTCGATTTTATCCTTTCCTGTTGTTTTTTATCGTCGTCTGGTTTCCTACGTTTGCGGTCCGGGCCGGTATGGATGGGCAACCGTCGTCACCGCCCGATTCGCTGGCAACCCAGCGGCTCCTTCGTCAGATCGAGTCGTTTCAGGCGGGTCCCGCTGTCCGGTACGGTACCGTGGCGCTTTCGGTCAGGCGGGTACGCGACGGCGAAGAACGAATTGGCTACAACGCCCGGCTGAGCCTGCCCTCGGCTTCTACGCTTAAACTCATCACTACGGCCACCGCCCTGGCGGTGCTGGGCCCGAACTATACCTATACCACTACCCTCGAGTACGACGGCACCATCAAAGACAGCGTACTGATAGGTAACCTCTACATCCGGGGAACCGGGGATCCGTCGCTGGGCAGCTGGCGTTTTCCCGCCTACTATGATCTATCGGCGCTGCTCAAGAGCTGGTCCGAAGCCGTACGGGCGGCCGGCATCCGCCAGATTCAGGGGGTTGTGGTGGGCGATGCCAGCCTCTACTCGGACCTCACTACGCCGGGTACCTGGCCCTTCGGTGACCTGGGCAACTACTACGGGGCCGGGCTGAGCGCCCTCAACATCAACGAGAACCTGTACCGCATCTTTTTCCGGCCGGGCAAATCGGTAGGCGCTCCTACCAGCGTACTCCGCACCGACCCGCTCGTGCCCTACCTGACGTTCCAGAACACCGTCACGACCGACGCGGCCAAAACCGGCGACCAGGTCAATATCGTGGGCGCTCCGTTTCTGAACCTGCAGTGGCTTACCGGTAAGGTACCCATGGGCGAACCGGCCAACGAGTTCAGCGTAAAAGGAGCCCTGCCCGACCCGGCTTACTTTGCCGCTCATGCGCTTCGGCAACAACTAGTGCAGGACAACGTTCTGGTACCGAATCTGCCCGTATCGATTGGTGGTGGCCAGTCGACTACCGTCGTAGCATCCGGCACGCGCGTAGTCATCAACCAGCACCGGTCACCCACGCTGGCCGAACTGGCGCAGCAAACCAACTACCAGAGTATCAATCTCTACGCCGAAGCCCTGATCCGAACCGCCACGCGCCAACTCGACAAAACCGTCGGCACAACCGACGCCAGTGTGGACGCGCTAACGGCATTCTGGCAGAAAAAAGGGGTTAACCTCGATGGGTTCCGTATTCACGACGGCAGCGGCCTGTCTACCACCGGTGCCCTCACGGCCGACAACATGACGGGTATCCTGAGCGCCATGGCGCGGGAGCCTTCGTTCTCCGCTTTCTACGAAACCATTCCGGTAGTCGGACAGACCGGTACCGTGCGTTCGCTGGCCCGGGGTACGGCCGCAGCCGGTAACATTCGGGCCAAGAGCGGGTCAATTGAAGGCGTCAGAGCCTACGCCGGGTACTTTACCGCTACCGACGGCGAGCGTATGTCGTTCTGCGTACTGGTCAATAAGTTTACCCCCGGCCAGAACCGCGCGGTAACCACCGAACTGGAAACGATTTTTCTGGGACTGGTTGGACTGCCCGGCAACTAGTCTGCCACCGTTTTCGATCAAGAGCTGACCCGCTGCAATCTGTTATTTATCAATTCACCAGAAGCCCTTCCGGTTTTGTGAAACAGCTCACAAACCGGAAGGGCTATTGGTTACCGGAAGCGCTGCCGGGTTTAGCAGCAGTCGTGACAGCTTACTGATCAATTATCAATAACCCGGATTCTGCGGGAACGTGGCGGGGTTGTTATACACGTCGATTTCAGCCTGCGGAATGGGGTAGATAAGCCGGTTGGCAGGCACTGTAATGCCGGTTACCTTGATGGCCTCTACGGCCCGACCCGTCCGGATCAGGTCGAACCAACGGTCCGACTCCAGCGCCAGCTCCAGCCGCCGTTCGTTGATAACGGCATCGCGGAAAGCCGCCTGGCTGGCGAGTTGCGCAGGCGTATACGGCTCTATGCCGGCCCGGCTCCGCACTTGGTTGAGCGACCGGAACGCATCGCCGTCGGGCTGGTAGCCCACCTCGTTCAGCGCTTCGGCATAGAGCAGCAGCACATCGGCAAAGCGCAATACTGGAAAATCGTTACCTACGTCATTCGTTGCCGATACCTCGTCGTAAAACTTGCGGGGTACCACGTTGACATTGCTCGGCACCGGCACCTGTACGGTCAGCGGCAGCCGTTTGTCGCCAGCCGGGTAAGCCGACCGCAGCGATTTTTCGATGTTGTCGCCGATGTTGGTCCCGAACCAGAGCGCGTGGCCTTCCGACACCCCGCCTACGCCTTTCCGAAACTTGATGGCGAATACAATCTCGGCGTTGTTTTTGTTGTTCACCGCAAACACGTCGGCAACGTTAGCCAGCAGCCGATACGGACCACTGGTCACTACCTCGCGCAGGATTGGTACGGCCTGGCTGTATTTCTTCTCGGTAACCAGTACCTTTCCCAGCAACGCCCGCGCAGCCCCCGCCGTAGCCCGACCCACATCAGCACCGGTATAACTGGCGGGCAGGTTCGTGACGGCCTCTGTCAGGTCTTTTTCAATGGCCGCGTACACGTCCGTTACCTCATTACGAACATACGAACGCGAGTCGGCTGTAGTACCGGCCGTCAACACCAGCGGCACCCGTCCCCACAACCGCACCAGGTTGAAGTACGATAGTGCCCGGATAAACTGGGCTTCGCCCCGGTAACGGGCTTTCAGACCCGCGTCGATACTGACCGCGTCGATCTTGTCCAGGATCAGATTAGTTCGGTTGATACCGGTATAGAGACTCCCCCAGGTATCGCGCAGAACGGTGTTGGTAGTAGGCTCGATGAACCGGTCGATGTTATACCGCAGACCCGCGTTCGACGATGGGTCGTTATCCAGCACATTGTCGCTGCGGGCTTCTACGATCGTGTTAAAATCACCACCGTACTGGTTGGGCGATTGCAGGGCATCATAGGCTCCATTGACAGCGTTGTTGAAGTCATTGGCGGTCTGGTAAAAATTATCGACGTTGGGCTGCGACTGTGGTTTCAGGTCCAGAAAATCGCTCCGGCAGGCAGCCAGACCAAGCACAAAAAGGGTGGCCATAGCCGTTTGATGACCGAAAGCGCGAACAAACGAATTGGTTTTCATGATGACTACGGGGGTTAGAAGCTGAGGTTAAGGCCAACGGAAGTAGTACGGGCCAGGGGATACGTACCATAATCCTCACCAGCCGACAGGGCGTTATCGGGGCGGGCACTCACCTCGGGGTTATACCCAATGTATTTCGTGAACGTGAATGGATTCTGGGTTGTAACATACAGCCGGGCCCGGTTCAGGTGCAGCCGCTGGAGCAGCGCGGTGGGCAGCGTATACCCCAGCGTGATGGTCCGAACCCGCACAAACGAGCCGTCTTCGATATGCCAGGTCGATATTTCGCCGTTAGAACCCGTTTGCAGGCGGTTGGCGCGGTTGTGCTGCCCGTCGCCCGGGTTAGCTTCCGACTGCCACCGGTTCAGCGCGCCCCTGAACAGGTTGCCGTTTCCTTCCTGGTTGTAGATATACCGACGAATCAGGTTCAGGATTTTGTTCCCCTGCGTACCCTGCACCGTTACGCCCAGATCGAAACCGGCATAGGCGAAGGTATTGGTAAAGCCAAAGGTGTACTTGGGAAAATAGCTGCCCGTAACGGCCCGGTCGCTGCTGAAATCGATCCGGTTATCGCCGTTTACGTCAACGAAGCGAAAATCGCCGGGGCGGGTCGTGGTCGTATGCGGATAGGCGTCGATTTCGGCCTGGCTGTTAAATACGCCGTTGGTTTTCATGGTCCAGTACTGCCCGATGGGCTCACCAATGCGGGTAATGAACTGCGCGCCCGCTACCCCACCCGACACGATGATCGGATCGCCCGACGGACCAAGTGCCTTTACCCGGTTGCGGTTAGCCGCTATATTGGCACTGGCGTTCCAGCGAAACCCTCCGAACGACTGCTGCGTCCCCAGGGTCAGCTCAATCCCTTTGTTGTTCACCTTCCCAATATTTTGCAGCTCGGTGCTGAAGCCCGAAGCTCTGGGCACCGGCACGTTCAGCAACAGATCAGAGGTGTTGGCATCGTAATAATCGACGCTCAGGGTCAACCGGTTGCGGAAGAAACTGGCATCGACGCCAATATCGAGCATGGCCGTCTTTTCCCATTTGAGCTGGTCATTGGCCGAGTTACCCGGTGCCAGACCGCTAACGAGCGTTTCGGAGCCCAGGATGTAATTCTGGTAATTCAGCAGACTAACGGCCCCGTAGTTCGGTATCTGAAAATTACCCGTCAGGCCGTAGCTCGCGCGTAGTTTCAGATCACTGAGCCAGGTCGATGTTTTCAGGAACGGCTCCTGGGAAATGTTCCAGCCTGCCGATACGCTCGGAAAGTAGCCCCAGCGATTGGCGGCCCCGAAGCGCGAAGATCCGTCGGCCCGGACGGCGCCCGACAGCAGGTACTTTCCGTTATAATCGTACTGCACCCGCCCCAGGTACGACAGCAGTGACCACTCCTGAATATCGGAGCCCCCCGCCGACACCTGCCCGGCGTTGAGCGTCTGCACCAGGTCGTTGGGGAAGTTGGTGGCGGTCAGTTCGGTAGCGGTTCGGCGGTCTTTCTGAGCCGAAAAACCGGCCAGTGCCGACAGGTTATGCTGGCCGATGCTGCGGCTGTAGTTCAGCGTGTGTTCTACCAGCCAGTTGATGTAATTCTGCGTTCTGGAAAAACCGGTCGGTACAGACGCCCCTTTCCGATCGCGGATCTCGACGGTAGATGGGCGGTAATAGTCACGCTGGAAATTGTTGACATCCGCGCCGACATTGAGCCGGTACGAGAAGCCTTTCCCGATATCGTACTGCGCATAGGCGTTGCCGAGCAATCGGAGGTGCCCCAGCTTGTCCTTTATCTCATTGGCAACCGCCACCGGGTTCAAAATAGACGTAGCGCCGTAACCCCAGCCGTTGGCATCGAAGTTATACGTGCCATTCAGGTTGTACACCGGCCAGATCGGTGCTATCTGAACGGCTAAGCCAATGACCCCATCGGCCAGGTAAGGCCCTTCAGCCTTGATCAGATCGTGGTAGGAATAGGTAGGGTTGAAATTAAACCCCACCGACAACCGACCACTTTTTATATCGAGGTTGGCCCGGGCCGCGTACCGCTGGTAGCCCGAATTGATGACGATGCCGCGCTGATCGAGATAATTGCCCGAGACGTAATAGCGCACATTGGCATTGCCGCCGGAAATAGACAGGGTATGATTCTGAATGGGAGCCGTTCTGAAAATTTCGTCCTGCCAGTCGGTATTGGTCAGCCCAGGCTGGCCGCTCAGGTAGGGCACCACCTGGGGCGGAATCAGGGTGCTGGGTGCCCCTACTCCCCTGTTCCTGATCTCATTGCTGTCCGTAACCCGGCCCGTTGGATTCCGGTCCAGATAAGCATTGTTTTTCGCTTCCACGTTAAGGGTCGCGTATTCATAAGCGTTGAGCAGATCCAGCTTTTTCGATACCTGCTGGAACCCGACGAAACTATCGTAGTTGATGATAGTCTTGCCTTCGCGCCCCCGCTTCGTGGTGATCAGTACCACCCCGTTTGAGCCACGCGACCCGTAAATAGCCGCGGCCGAGGCATCTTTCAGTACTTCAATACTCTCGATATCATCCGTGTTGATCGTACTCAACACATTGATCGGGTTGTCGGGAAACTGGGTACTCGTACTGCCCGTTGCAAACTTCGTATCCCGCGACAGCGGAACGCCGTCAATTACGTAAAGCGGGTCGAGCCCGGCACTGATCGACCCGGTACCGCGTACCCGTACCTGCAGGGCCGCTCCCGGCGCGCCCGAGGTCTGGGTAACCTGAACGCCCGCAATCTTGGCCGCCAGCGCATTGTCGAAACTGACGACGGGCTGATTAGCCAGGTCCCGGGCCCGCACTGACCCGATAGCGGTCGTCACGTCGCGCCGGTTTTGCACGCCATACCCAACCACCACAACCTCACTCAGCGCGTTATCGGCACTGCTGAGCTTCGCATCGACGACAGTTCGATTACCCACGGCTACCTCGAGCGGCTGATAACCGATAAACGAAAAAACCAGGGTTGAAGAGCCAGCGCTGGCCGGTACCGAAATCCGGTAGTTTCCCTGCGCATCGGTAGTAGCACCGGTATTGGTGCCCTTGATCTGCACCGTTGCTCCGGCCAGGGCTTCACCCGACCCGGCGTCCGTAACGGCTCCCGTAATCGTGTTTTGAGCCCAGCCGGTCGATAGGGTCAGAAGAAACCCGATCAGACCTATTGCTGACAATTTCCATCGGGAAGGTCTTTTTAATAGTAACGAATTCATCATACGCGAGAGACTGATTTAGGGGTGATTGACAACTGGGTGAATTACAGATTGGCTCCTCTTGGGGTTTGCCAATAGCGGACTGTATTGCAGAAGATCGGTCTACCTAGGCGTAGCATAGTTCACTACCCTCAGCAGGTGGCAGACAGCCATTGACGATACGATGGGTACCCGGCCAGGATTGGTGTAGACTGTATATGTTCTATGGAAGTGGTACAGATACCCAAATTACGCATTGTTTGCGCAATCCCGCTTGCCTGCGGATAAATTCTGGAACAAGGTAAGTGAAACTCTCCCGGTTTGCTCACTGGCCTCGCTTTTTACCGCACCCATACAGCAGAAGGGGACAGTTCGAAACCCGTTCTATCCCCTTCTTTTATATCGATTCGTTCGTGATTTCTGACGATCTGCCCGTTGTGCCTTGTGTTCTTCCAGCCGGTCTGGTTAAAATGAGTAGCGAAGGGTTGTACCAAAGGTTCTTGGATCGCCCAGCACGGCGGCATAGTGGCCCGCGTTACCAGCGGCCGGTAGCAACTGCTCGAAATAATCTTTGTCCAGCAGGTTGCGTGACCAGAACATAATCGATAATCCATTCGACGCCCGGAAACCAACCCGTGCATTCAACAGCGTGTACCCCTCGATATTCAGGTATTTTGAGGGTGACGGACTCGACGAAAAAGAGGAGCGATAGTAGCTATCCAGCGCCAGGAAGAACCGGCCGCTCTGGCTCAGCAAGTTTCCGCCACCGCTGATTTCGCCACCGAACGACCCGGCCCATTTCGAGATTCCCGGCAGGTCGCCCCCCGATATATCTTTGAAGGCCGACTCTCCACCCGTTTCTTCCAGGGGAACGGGGGCATTCTTGAACGATACGTATTTGCCGTCGGTATAGGCCACAGCCCCGTAGAAAGAGAGCCCGTTGCTTACCCGGATGTTGCCATCTACCTCCACTCCGACTACCCGCACCCGTTCAGCATTGGCCAGGTAACCCCGGTTCACCCCCACTTCGGCGGTCTGAACCTGCGTCTGAAAATCCCGGATGTCGGTATTATGGAAAACGACGTTCAGCGTAGACAATGGCGTTGGCCGGGTTTTTACCCCAACCTCAAAATGACTCACGTACTCAGGTTTGATGCGGGCCAGCTCGGTCAGCACCCGTCCGTTGGCGGTGGGCAGTCCCCCCAGGTTGACCCCAACCGGTTTATAGCTATTCGAGTAGGTAGCAAATGAGTTGATTCGCGATGACACCTTATAGGATAGGGTTAACTGCCCCGACAGATTGCTTTCGTCTACGTTTGCCGTAAAGGCCTGATTCGTATAGACCGCATTTTTCAGCGCGATCAGCGCCGGATCAGTCGTTTGCAGCCCTCCGTAGGTCTGTCGGCTGAAATCGACCTGTTTTTCATCATAGTTGTACCGGAGACCAGGCAGCAGGTGAAGCCGGTCGGTAATAGCCCAGTCGACCTGACCGAATACCGCAGCACCGAAGCTTTTCAGCCGGGAGGTAGTTCTGATGCCAAACCCATCGAGTAGGCCGGGGGTTCGCCAGAGCGGACTCGTTGAACTTTGCGAAAAACGCCACTGCGCTGAACCAGACTCTTCGGTATGAACGGGATCCGTCTTGAGGTCCTGCCCAATGGCAAAGACACCGATGACCCCACTCACACGGGGTGAAATAGCTCCGGCGTACCGAACCTCCTGCGTCCACTGCTCGTGACGCGACGTGGCAGCCGACTTACTCAGAACCGGCAGGCCCGTAAAGTCGCGGTCGTTGGAGGGGTCCCAGTTCCAGTAACGCCAGGCGGTCGTTGAGGTCAGCGTTCCCGATCCGATCTTGGCGTCAACGTTGAGCGAAACACCACCCAGCTCGTTTCCCGACCGCCAGGGGGTATCATGGTCAATGACCCGATCGAACGGATTCTGGCTGGGCAGTTTGTAATTCAGGTCGGCAATAATCTGGTTAAACTGCCGATAGGCCGGACGCAACGTAGGAGCCACCCCCGCAACGACCTGGGCATACCCATCCGGGCGCTGACTCGACACGTCGCCCGCCAGCGTTATGCTGATTCTGTCGGTTGGCGTGAACAACAACTGCCCCCGACCGCCCAGGTTATTGAGATCATTGACGGGCTTCTGGGTCGCCACATTGTATAACAGCCCGTTACGCTGGGTTCCCGAAAAGGACAACCGACCGGCTATCTTCCGGCTCAATGGGCCCGTGATCGAACTACGGGCCTGAATGTATCCGTAGTTACCGTAGCTAACTTCCAGCGTAGCACCCGGCTGAAAACTGGCAGCCCGGGTGGTTATGTTGAACGCGCCGGCCGTTGTGTTTTTGCCAAATAGCGTTCCCTGAGGACCGCGTAGCACTTCTATCTGCTCAATATCAATGAAATCGAGCGTTGTTGCCGCCGGACGAGCGTAGTATACACCGTCTACGTAAAAGCCCACCCCCGGATCGATTCCGTCGTTGGTGAGCCCGAAGGTCGATCCCAGACCCCGAATATTGAGCGTCGTGTTGCGCGGGTTAGACGAATAAAGCTGCACAGTAGGCACCAGTTCTTTCAGTCGGTTCACGTTGAACGCGCCCGCATCTTCGACCAGCGCGCCCCGCACTACCGAAATCGGAATGGGCACGTCCTGAGCGGACTCCTGCCGACGGCGGGAGGTGATCACCACTTCAGACAGCTGGTTGTCGTTCGCCAGGGTCAGCGATAACGGCGAATCGGGCCGTTTGGCAAGCAGAATTTCCTGAGGTTTAAACCCAACTGAACTGATACGAATAGTAAACGGAAACTCCTGGCGGGCTGCCAGGCTGAATTGACCGGTGGCATCGGCAATTGCATAGGTGTTCGTGCCCTTTATTAGAACAGTGGCAGCCGCAACGGGCAGGCCTTCGTTGTCTTTCACCACGCCCACTACGACGCCCTGGGCAAATAAGGTGCTAACAGATAGGATAAAGAGGGTGATCAGAGGTAGTGTTTTTCTCATTGTGGATTATGCTGGTTGGTAAAATGCTTTCTTGTTTACGGCCAACGGGCGACTGGTAAGATGCTGATTCATTACTTTTTAGGGCCGATATGCCACGCGCTTCCCTCCTGTTGATGGTAATCCATCCCAACTGGCAGGGTGCCTGCAGGCACACAAGCACCAATTAATACTTATATTCTATAGGATTTATATATTATTACAGTAAACAAATAAGCCAGTTGTTGGGCTGACTTATTGCAGGCCGGTCACCTTCAGTTTGGGCAACCGCTGGGCAAAAATGATATGGAAAATAATACGATCCAAGAAATAGCTAAAAAAATGACTATCAACAACTTACACAATAGTCTATCTAGTTTAAGGAGTATATACGCGGATACAGGCTATGATGATCAATATCGAAGTTTGGGGCTTCCAGGATAGAACAGCTGTCCGGCGGTATGGGTATGCTTACTGTATAGATTTACTCAGTTACTTGTAAGACAGGTATTTCCACTGAGTCGCTTTCTCGTATACTGCCTGTTGGCAAGCTATAAACCCAATGAGTCCCTGCTTGGGGCACACATCATGACGATCTATGCCTAAAGCAGGGACTCATTGGCTACTCGTCTCCCTGATGCTCGCAGACGGTAACAACGCTGAACCAGTATTGCCCGATCGCTTTTGTCACCTCGCTGAGTCGCTGGAAGGTAGGTGGTTTGGTAATAAAGCTGTTTGCCCCATTGTAGTACGATGTTTCGATATCGTCTTTGGCATCTGAGGTTGTCAGAACGACAATGGGTATATGACGAAACTGGTCATCCGCTTTGATCTCACGCAGCGCTTCCCGGCCATCTTTCCGGGGCATGTTCAGGTCCAGCAGAATCAGCTCGGGCAAGGAGTGTTCAGCGCCAATGTAGCGCCCCCGGTAATTCAGAAAATCAAGCAGATCTTCGCCGTCTTCGGCAAACGATATCCGGCTTGCGGGATAATGCTGATGAAATGCTTCACGCGTGAGGTAACGGTCGTCCTCGTCGTCGTCAACCAGCAGAATATGAATAGGCTTCGGTTGAGTTTGTTCGGTCATGATTGTGTAATGGATGACTTTCGGGCAATACAATTACGAAGGAAGTCCCCTGTTTGGGTTTGCTGCGGGCTGTAATATAGCCCTGATGATAGACGACTACCCGTTTGCAGATGGCCAGTCCAATGCCCGTTCCTTCAAATTCGCTTTTACCATGTAAACGCTGGAAGACCTTAAAAATATGGTCTAAATATTTTTCATCAAAGCCGATTCCATTGTCCTCCACGGTAAATTCAAAATAGTTTCGTCCGACAACCAAGCCGGGGTACTCAGCCCCGTCTACGGGAGTCGCGCTGATACGCAGCACAGGCTGCACATCGGGCCGAATGAATTTCAGTGCGTTTGAGATCAGGTTGGTAAACAGATGGTCCATCTGGCTCGCAACGGCATAAATAGTAGGCAATGGCCCTACCTCAACCCGCACGCCCAACCCCTTTATACGTAGCTCCTGATCGTCAAGAATCCGCTGAATCACCTCGTTCAGCCGAACCGGTTTAAAGTCTTCGCGGTGACTGGATATCCGCGAAAAATTGAGCAGATCTTTGATCAGCTTGGACATTCGCTCCGCCGATGCACCAATCTTTTTCATGAACAGCAGACTGTCGCCCTCAAACAGGCTCCCGTACCGATCGGTGATCAGATTGGAGAAGGCCTGTATTTTGCGCAGCGGTTCCTGCAGGTCATGACTGGCTACGAAGGCAAATCGTTCCAGTTCTTCGTTCGAGGCTTCGAGTTGACGAATCTGCTCTTTCAGCCTCCGTTCATAGTCGCGCAGTCGGTCTTCGTTCTCCTGTCTGCGCAGCAGCTCAGCCTCCAGCAGTCGGTATAACACCACTACGGTCAGAAACGTCAGCAGCGACAGCGCAAAAATGATGATCAGCGTGTGCCGAAACGATCGGTTGGCCTGCCGGCTCCGGACCTCGACCAGACTACGTTCGGTTTCGACCATAACCGAGATTTGCCAGCGGATATCATCCATGTACCGCTTGGCTTCCCGAATGAGTTTGAACCCATTGGTTTTGTCGGTAGGCGCTACACCGATCCGGACCTGCGTAACGGCCAGCTTTGTCTGGATAAGCGTATCGATTTTATTGACCCTGCTCAGCTGCACCCGATTATCTTTCAGCAGCAGCCGCAAGCGGTTCATGTGCCCCGGCAGTGCCGTAACCGATGTCTGGTAGGGTTCCAGAAACGACGAATCTTTGGTGATGATGTAGCCACGCGCGCCAGCTTCAACGTCCTTGAGTAGCGACAGGGTCTCGTCCAGTGCTCCTATGACCTCATAGGTGTGTCGTACCCGTTCGGTATCCTGGCTGTATTGGTGGTAGCTGTAGAATGATATAATGAACCCGACAGCTATGAGTACCAGAGCCGCAATGAACCCCAGCGCGATACGCCGATTCATCAACGCGGGGGCCATACGTCCGAGTATATTCATAAAAGCCGTTGAGCACTATAGGCAACAAATATAGGAAAAAGCATAGGTTTTGTATAGACGTAGTGACCTCACTCCTGCCCACACAAGTTGCCGACTAAAGTACCTCTACCATCAGATTATGGTTGGTGTAAATGCACACGTCAGCCGCAATATGCAGACTCTCCCGTACCATCTCCTCGGCCGATAGGGTAGCCGCGTGTTTCTTGAGCGCAACAGCCGCCGACTGGGCATATACGCCCCCCGAGCCAATGGCTGCAATGTCATTGTCAGGCTCAATCACATCGCCCGTACCCGATACCAGCAGCAGGTCATCTTTAGAGGCTACGATCAGCATGGCTTCGAGCTTGCGCAAATATCGATCGGTGCGCCAGTCTTTGGCCAGTTCGATAGCGGCCCGCTTCAGATTGCCGCCGTAGGCATTCAACTTTTCTTCGAATCGCTCGATCAGCGTAAACGCGTCGGCTGTTGAGCCCGCAAAGCCGGCCAGCACTTTACCGCCCAGCAATACCCGTACTTTACGGACATTGCTCTTGGCAACGGTATTGCCCATGGTAGCCTGTCCATCGGCTCCGAGAGCCACCTGCCCGTTATGACGGATTCCCACAACGGTTGTGGCGTGAATGATTGGTTGCATACATTAAGTTGTTGATGAATATAACGCCCTAAAACCGGTTTACAGTTCACAGAATCGTCGGCTAACTCCATAAACCGGATACGGAAAAGAGCGGGTAAGGCATCAGCTTTCAGCAAACGGAATGGGCCGGTTTACGCTCTCTTCGAGCGATATAAACGTTTCTGTGCGCTGAATGCCACTCACTTTCTGGATTTTATCGTGCAGCACTTCGCGCAGGTGCTGGGTATCCCGACAAACGATCTTGGCAAAGATGCTGTAAATTCCGGTCGTGTAATGGACGTTGACAACTTCCGGAATTTTTTCGAGCTGTTTGGAAACTTCGGCGTACAGTGAACTTTTGTCCAGATAAATACCCAGGAACGCGCTGATGTCCCAGCCGAGTTTAGCATGGTCAATGACAAGCTGAGAACCGCGTACAATGCCCATCTGCTTTAGTTTATTCATCCGGACGTGCACAGTACCGCCCGATACGAAGATCCGTTTACCAATTTCGGTGTAAGCCATGTTGGCATCCTGCATTAGTAAATTCAGTATTTTAAGGTCTGTGTTATCAATTTCTAAATTTTTCTCGGTCATTTCCATTTCATTTTTGATGAGTCTCAACAAAAATACCATTATTCTAAATTTTTTCTAAATTTTAAGAATTTTTACTGCAAAATTTGCAATGAATTATCCGTATGTACTATCTTTGCATTGTCAAGTTGATCGAGCGGGGTCACACGCCGGTCTTCTTGATGTCTTTGAATCTCACACTGTAGGGTGTCGAAATTGGCAGACGTGCCCTCCTGTCTCGGGGGTGGTGATAAGGGATAAACGCAGCATAATGCCGCCCGCAAGGGCGACTGGGGTTGACCACCAGAGTTGTACTGTGGCTAACTGCACCGTGGGCGGTTCGAGTCCCCCTCCTACAGCATCGCAGCGCTCAGACTTTCGAGTCGGCGTTCGATTGGTTTTAGTTTGTTGATGAAGTGTAATCAGACACGCCGGTCTCCATGAGATCGGCGTTTGTTTTTTGATACCCATTCCCGGTCAACGCAAACGCGGACTTTTTTGCCTAATTTTGCAGTTTACAGGTAAAGACCTCTCCGTTCTTCCAACGTGAAACATATTCGTAACTTTTGCATTATTGCCCACATCGACCACGGTAAAAGTACCCTCGCCGACCGGTTGCTGGAATTCACTAAAACCGTTGGCTCCCGCGATATGCAGGCCCAACTGCTCGACGATATGGATCTGGAGCGCGAACGTGGTATCACGATCAAAAGCCACGCGATTCAGATGGATTACATGTATAATGGCGAGCTTTATACATTAAACCTCATCGACACCCCGGGCCACGTCGATTTTAGCTACGAAGTCTCCCGCTCCATTGCCGCCTGCGAAGGAGCACTGCTGCTAGTCGATGCCTCGCAGGGCACCGAAGCTCAAACGATCTCCAACCTGTACCTGGCCCTGAACAACGATCTGGTCATCATCCCCGTTCTGAACAAGATCGACCTGCCGGGCGCCAGACCCGAAGAGATCAAGGACGAAATGGTCGACCTGCTCGGGTGCGACCGGGACGAGATTATTCCGGCATCGGGTAAAGAAGGAATCGGTGTTCCCGAAATTCTGGCCGCCATTGTAGAGCGGATTCCGGCCCCCAAAGGTGAACCGGCCGGTCCGCTGCAGGCGCTGATCTTCGACTCGCATTTCAACTCCTACCGGGGTATCGAGGTAATTTTCCGGGTTAAAAACGGTCGTATCCGCAAGGGCGATAAGGTCAAGTTTATGAACACCGGCAAAGAATATACCGCAGACGAGATTGGCACCCTCCGGCTGACGCAGGAACCCAAAGACGTTATCGAATGTGGCGACGTAGGGTATCTGATTTCCGGGATCAAAGTAGCCAAGGAAGTTAAAGTGGGCGATACCGTTACGACCCTCGACAACCCGGCCAGTGTGGCTATACAGGGCTTTTCGGAGGTAAAACCCATGGTATTTGCGGGCATCTACCCGGTAGAAACCAGCGAATTTGAAGACCTGCGCGATGCCATGGAAAAGCTGCAGCTCAACGATGCCGCCCTGGTCTGGGAACCCGAAACGTCGGCAGCTCTGGGCTTTGGATTCCGGTGCGGTTTTCTGGGTATGCTCCACATGGAGATCGTACAGGAACGGCTGGAGCGCGAATTCAACATGACGGTTATCACTACAGTACCGTCCGTGCGTTTTGAGGTGATGACCACCAAAGGAGAGGAACTACAAGTGTCGGCTCCGGCTGAAATGCCCGAGCCAAACCTGATCGACTACATCGAAGAACCGTTTATCCGGGCGCAGATCATTACGAAGGCCGAATATGTTGGGGGTATCATGGGCTTGTGCATGGATAAGCGGAGCTTACTCAAAAACCAGGTTTATCTGACCGCCGACCGGGTTGAACTTCAGTTCGAGATGCCGCTGGCCGAGGTAGTTTTCGACTTTTTCGATAAGCTCAAGACCATCTCGCGGGGGTATGCATCCCTCGACTACGAGTTTATCGATAACCGCGAATCGGACATGGTTAAGCTCGACGTTATGCTGAACGGCGATAAGGTCGATGCGCTGTCGGCCATCGTTCACCGCTCCAAGTCGTATGAGTGGGGCAAGAAACTTTGCGAAAAGTTACGCGAGCTCATTCCCCGCCAGCAGTTCGAAATTGCCATTCAGGCCGCTATTGGTCAGAAGATAATTGCCCGCGAAACCCTGAGTGCCTTACGTAAAGACGTACTGGCCAAATGTTACGGGGGCGACATCAGCCGGAAGCGTAAGCTGCTTGAAAAGCAAAAGAAAGGAAAGAAACGCATGCGCCAGGTCGGCAACGTTGAAATTCCGCAGGAAGCCTTTATGGCCGTGCTGAAAATAAACTAAGCCTGATTCTCCTGACATAAAAAAGCCAGCTCTGAAGGGAGCTGGCTTTTTTGTGTCAGAAGGGCTAAAAACAGGAAACCGCCCCCAAGCGGGAGCGGCTCCACGAGTACAACAAAACCACAGTAAAGCTGTCGGACATTTCGGCCAGACAGGATGCCTGTGGCTCTGTTGATCGTTCGGTATATGGCATTCGGTTACGGTTAACCGAATGCCGCAGAACTATTAGGCTTCGATCAGGAATTCGTCGTGCTGGCTGACGTCCAGACCCTGCTTCTCGTCGTCTTCCGACACGCGCAGCGGCAGAATCAGGTCCGTCACTTTCAGGAGCAGGAACGACATACCGAAAGCGAAGGCCGATACCAGTACCAGCGCAATCATGTGCTCAATGAAGAGACCTGTTTCACCAAAGGCCAGTCCCTCAACGGTTACGGCTGAGTTTACGCCTTTGCTGGCGAAAATACCGGTCATGATCATACCAACCATGCCGCCTACACCGTGGCAGGGGAATACGTCGAGCGTATCGTCGAGGGTCGATTTCGAGCGCAGGTGCGCTACGTAGTTCGATACCATCGCACCGATCGTACCAATGAAGATAGCCGTCGGGATGGTTACGAAGCCGGCAGCCGGAGTGATGGCAACCAGACCTACTACAGCACCGATACAGAAACCGAGCGCCGACACTTTCTTACCTTTTGCGGCATCGAAAAGAACCCAGGCCAGACCAGCCGCAGCAGCCGCCGTGTTGGTGGTAGCGAAAGCTGAGGCAGCCAGCGGAGAAGCGCCTACGGCCGAACCCGCGTTGAAACCGAACCAGCCGAACCACAGCAGACCCGTACCGAGTAAAACGAACGGAATATTAGCCGGAGGCAGTACACTGGCTTCAACGTGTGACTTCCGACGCTTCAGGTAGATAGCGCCTGCCAGAGCCGCCCAACCTGCCGACATGTGCACAACCGTACCACCGGCAAAGTCAAGAACACCACGCTTGAACAGGAGGCCTTCAGGATGCCAGGTCATGTGCGCCAGCGGGCTGTAAACGAACAGGCTGAACAGAATCATGAACAATACATACGACCGGAAATTGATCCGCTCTGCCATCGATCCCGTTACCAGGGCCGGCGTAATTACCGCAAACTTCAACTGGAAGAAGGCAAATACCACCAGAGGAATACTAGCGGCCAGCGACCAGGGCTTACCATCCAGAACTCCCTGGAACATGAAGTGATCGAACGGGTTACCAACAACGCCACCGATCGAGCTTCCGAACGCCAGGCTGAACCCAACCACAACCCACAGTACGCTGATGGCGCCCATGGCGATGAAGCTTTGCAGCATGGTAGAGATAACGTTCTTGTTGTTCACCATACCACCGTAGAAATACGCCAGACCGGGCGTCATCAACAATACGAGGGCCGTGGCCACAAGCATCCAGGCGGTATCGCCCGAGTTTATCCCTTCCGTTACGATTTGCGTCGGAACGGCCGGCATAAAGATGGCTGCTATGCTGATTATCAACAGGATAGCAAGGGGGATGTAGTTAGGTTTTTGCATTGTGTTGGAGGGGTTTTTGTTGTACTTGTTTGCTAAAGAGAGTTAGAACTTAAAGATTGCGGCCATACCCAGGGTTGTCTGCGAGGGCGTCAGGCTTCCATCATTTTTCTCAAACTTGTCTGCCGAGTAGCTATCGATGCGCAGCTCAGGCTTCAGCAACACGTGACCGTCGGCGGCCGTGATGTTTCCCGTTATCGTGATCGAGTTTACGCTGGCTCCGTTGCCCGCTGCGTCGGTGAGTGCACGGGCGCCTTTCTTATTATCAAACACTTCATAACGAGCACCCAGACCAAATTTATCCGTAAATGCATAGTTCGTATAGAACGCCACACCACTCCAGCTTGTGGAGGCCGATGGTCCACCGAAGCCCTGAAAATCACCTTTCTGCGAACCCGTTGCGGCATTCAGTCCAACAAAAAACTTAGATGTAATCTGGTAGGTAGTCGTTAAGTCGTAGAGCGCGTAGCTGGCGTCATCAGCCGAGGTACCATTAACATCCTTCGAAGCTTCATTGGAGACGATCCCGTTCAGGTAGACGTTCCAGCCCGCTACCGGCGAGAAGAAGAATTGTCCGATGAGACCCTTCTTTTTGTTGTTATCGAACAGGTTGTCTACGTTATTGACTACGCCCAGCATCAAGTAAGACCGGTCGCTGAACGAGTACTGACCTTTCAGACCGATGTGGTAGAAAGGGCCGTTGTTGAAAAGATTTGACAGCGAGTAGTTGTAGTTGACCGGGGCGTCAATTACTTCATACCCGATGTGGGTACCGAACTGACCAGCGGTGAACGTCAGCTTGGGTGTTGCTTTAAAAGTAATGTAAGCCTGTTTGATAGCCAGCGACGATGAACCAGGACCAAGAGGACCCACGTAGTTGCCATAGTTACCCAGATCAGCAAACGGACCGAACGCCATGTCGGCTACTGCATCTACCTTTTCGGAGGTGTAGGTCGCCTTTGCTTGAATAAGCCCGATACCGAACTGACCAGATCGTTGATCGAAAGCCCGGGCGTTACCAACACCCTGACCATTCAACCCCAGGTTAGACTGACTTTTCGGGTTGTTGAAGTTGCCGATATAATACGTATCGAGATATCCTGAAAATGTGAATTTACCGGGCGTAGTAGATGTGGAATCCTGAGCACTGACGCCATAAAACGAAAGCAAAGAACTTAGAAGTAAAAATGCTTTTTTCATATTGTTTGTTTTGCAGACCGGGCGGCCTTATGGTGGTTTGTTGGGGAACAAATTTTAGGATAAAAATGAGCCTATGCAACAGATAGCGTGAGATTATTAGGCAATTTTGGGTTATTTACTTAATTTTGTTTAAAATATTCTAATAAATCCAGTATTAATACTGAAAATATGATAAAATGATATGCTTGCATAATATTTTGCTAACAGCTCATTAAGCCAAATATTATAAAATTTTAAATTAATAGATATAAGGAAGTTCTCGCTAGCTTAAAAATTGGACAAAACAAAAAACCCGGCCACTCAGTAGCCGGGTTCTCACTTAGGAAAAAGGTAGACGTCAATCAGGCTTCAGCATGTAGCCAGGCCTTTTTAGCCAGTAACGTTTCTTCGTCTTCTACGTGCTCGGGGTCGGGAACACAGCAGTCGACAGGGCAAACGGCAGCACATTGCGGTTCTTCGTGAAAGCCCATGCACTCCGTACATTTATCGCTGACGATGTAATAGAACTCGTTGGAGACAGGCGACTGGGGTGCTTTCCCGCTCACAACCGTTCCATCACCGAAATCGACGTCGGTCAGTTCAGTTCCTCCACCCCACGTCCATTCAACGCCACCTTCGTAGATAGCTGTATTGGGGCATTCGGGTTCGCAGGCACCACAGTTGATGCACTCATCGGTGATCATGATTGCCATGAGCAGTACAGATTTATTGGAGGTAAAAGTATAGACTATTGAATTGGACAACAAATATAACTATTTAAAGGTTGGCGGCAAACTAAATTTTAATCACTTCGGTTGATGGGGTATTCCATTTGATTATTTCATACATGCTTCAATCAGAACGCCTGCAAACGTTCATAGCGCTCGGTGATTTCTTACGCTCAGCCGAGGCCCAGCCCGAATTGACCGAAATAGCCCACCGGGCTCATGCCCGCAATAACTGGTTCACCGTAGCCAATTCGTTAAATGCCTTATCAGCAATTGCCGATGAATTTCTGACAGCTCAGAAACTAACCGACTGGGCTAGCTCGTACCGGTCAGAACCTGATTCTCCCAAACAGGTTGGCGTCGTGATGGCTGGCAATATTCCGGCCGTTGGCTTTCATGACCTTCTTTGCGTACTGATGAGCGGCCACGCTCTGCTTGCCAAACTAAGCAGCCAGGATTTTGTACTTATCCATTATTTAATACAAAAAATAAAGGAGATCAACCCGGCCTTTGACTCTCTGATCGTCGAGGCAGAGCGGCTCAACGCGGCCGAGGCCTACATCGCTACGGGCAGTAATAATTCAGCGCGCTACTTCGACTACTATTTTGCCAGTAAGCCGCACATCATCCGCAAGAACCGATCTTCGGTTGCTCTGTTGATTGGCGAAGAGAGCGACGATGAGTTGCTGAAACTGGACCATGACCTATCCGATTACTACGGCCTGGGCTGTCGGAATGTATCCACGCTGCTGGTGCCGGAAGGGTACGACTTCACGCCCCTGCTCCGAACGCTGGAGCCGCTGGCCAACCGATACCTCGACAACCATAAGTACCAGAATAACTACGACTATAATAAGTCGATTTACCTGATCAACGGCGTTCCTCATTACGACAATGGGTACCTGCTCGTTACCGAAAACGATGCGCTGGTTTCGCCCATATCAGTCGTCTATTACCACATCTACCAGACCCAGGACGACGCCAGAAACTGGCTCGACGCCCACAAAGCCCAGATCCAGGTTATTGCATCGGCTCAGGGCTGGCTCCCGGGCAGTGTTCCCTTCGGTAAAACCCAGCGCCCCGGCCTGACCGACTACGCCGACGGTATCGATACCATGGCGTTTCTAAGTAAGCTGTGATGATGAATGATGGAAAACATATTTATTATTCACGATTCATCATTCATTTTACATTTCGCCACCGTGATCCGCACGGATCACGGTGGCGGGGTAACTCATCGCTCCTCATTCATCACTCATAACTCACTCAATATCGCCAGCTTTTGAGGTCGGCGTTGGCGGGGTGGTTCTCTTCCATTCGCTTCAACATTTTATCGATGTACATCGTATTGTAGCGTAGGCGGCTGATGTAGTTCGGGACGTTCGGGTCGCCGTTCCAGCAGTGTTCAAACCGATCACCGTAGGCTACTTCGGAGCGGGCTGGCGGATTCTGAACCTTTTGCAGAAAATCTTCCATCAGATATACCGCATTATTGAGGTAGTAGTTGTCCATGTCTCCACAGTAGATGTGGATTTTGCCGGTCACTTTCGGGCCCAGTGTTTTCCAGTCCCGTTTCAGTATGTGGAGCAGGTCAAAATGCTCGCGCCAGTAGCTGGCAACGGCGGGGTCGATTTCGCCGGTTAGCTTATTCCAGATACGCTTGGGATAGCCCGATGGGGCGGCTGGTGAATAAACCGCTTCCCAGATATCGAACTGATCGCCGGAGCGGGAGTTTGTTCCAAGGGCCAGTTCTCGGTGGTTGGTTTCCTCCATGGTCACCTTCACCTGTCCGAGGTAGTTGCGCTGGCTGGGTCGGGGTGTACGCCGTAAAGGGCCTTCGGAATAATAGGCGTTTTTATCTTTGTACAGATTGAAAACGGTATAGGCATCAAAACTGATCGGATCGGGGCAGGCCGCGAAACAGCCGTTGAACTCGTCGGGATAGAATACCTGAGCCGCCAGCGCTTCCCACCCGCCCGTGCTACCGCCGTAGGTGAACCGGGCCCACCCCTGCCCTATTCCCCGAAAACGGGTTTCGATCTCGGGCAGGAGCTCGTACATGATGGCGTCGCCGTAAGGCCCCAGATTTTCGGAGTTCACCGCGTACGAATCGTCATAATATGGGTTGGCATGCTGGATTTCGACAATCAGCATCCGCGGGAAGTCTTTACTGGTCCACTTTTTATAGAAGTCGTAGGCTTCCTGCGCTACTATCTTCTTGTACCCCCGCAATTTGAACCGCTCAACGTAATCGGTCGTGTCCATATTGGCGGGTGGTGGCGTTTCGCTGAACCCGCTGAAATCATCGGGGAAATGGCCGTGGAAAATAGCGAGTGGGTAGCGAGCCTCCGGGTGTTCGTCGAAGCCAGCCGGCAGCAGGATATGGGCGCCGAGGTACATGGGTCGGCCCCAGAACTCAGTCAGGCGTTTGCTCTGGATTTTAATATGTTTGATGAAGCGGGTATCCTTTGGCTCGTCGATGGGCGGATTAATCTGGTCCATGACAACGGCGAAGGTCTGCCGGCCGCCTGCTTTGAGGGTTATTTTCTGCGGCTTGCTGAAGAGGTTGCCCGGCGCCATTCGCCAGTTCTGGCCTTCGCCCCGATCCATCGGCAGTTTCACGGTATTACGCGTTCCGTTAGGGCCGTTTTTGATCCGGAAGGTTTCGTACTTGTGCAATACAGCCTGCACGTAATAATCGCCGGCGGGCAAATCGCGGAGGCTGCGTTTGGGATACCCAAATACGGTGGCGTCTACGAGCGCGCCCTGCCCGGGTTTGAGTCCGTTGACATCAACACCGAAGAGCTGGGCCGTTTCGACCGCATCACTTACCTGCTGCCGGGGTTCGGGTGAAGCGGCCTTGGCCAGGATGAGCAGGACCCGACCATCGAGTGGCTGCTGGCTCTGCGAAGTGGGAAACGATACAGAAAATGTGGTCTGGGCGTAAGCATGGGAAAGCCAGAGCCAGCAGAAACAGGCAAGTAGAGGTCGTATCATTGATCTATAAAAATAGGGTTGCTGTTTATTCGTTACTGGTACACCCGCACGTAATCAACTTCCATTCGTTGCGGCCAGATGGTCTCGTCAACGCCCTGCTGGCCACCCCAGTTACCGCCCACCGCTAGGTTCAGGATCAGGTAGAACGGCTGGTTGAAGGGCCACTGGGCCTCGCTGTTTCCCAGCGCCGACCGCTGTACACTGTAATACTGCTGATCGTCAATGAAGAAATCGATCTGGTCGGCGGTCCACTCGATGGCGTACAGATGAAACGTGTTGACTACGTCGGCCAGCTTCAGCTTGTTGGTCTTCTGGGTGCCCTTCACGTGGTTATAGCTTTCGGAGTGAATGGACCCGTGAACCATACCCTCGTCATAGCCAACGTGTTCCATAATATCGATCTCACCACAACGGGGCCAGCCTGCAGTGGAAATATTCTTGCCGAGCATCCAGACGGCCGGCCAGGTGCCGCGACCTTTGGGCAGCCTGGCATAAGCCTCAATCCGGCCGTAGGTCCAGGTCTGCGTAGGCCGGGTCAACAGCCGGGCCGAGGTATAGCCCCGGTTCTCCCAGGTTTCCCGACGGGCTTCAATGATCAGCTTACCGCCCTCTACCCGAGCGTTCTCGGGCCGTTTGCTGGTATAGAACTGTAGCTCGTTGTTGCCCCAGCCGTTGCCCCCCACTTCGTACCCCCATTTGGTTGAATCGGGTAAGCCGGGAGTCGAGAACTCATCGGCCCAGACCAGTTTTCGGGTCGTTGGCGACACCGTCTGGCTGGCAGGTGGTGTTACGGCCGGTGGCAGCGGTAGAGTAGCCGTCGCATCATCAGGACGCTTGCAGGCCAGGAGAAGAGCAACCAGTAGGGTATTCATCAGGAGTAAGGGTTTCATAGGTTTACCTGTCAATCGGGCATTCGTTGTAGCACCCGGCCCAGCGTGCTGTTTCGCTAAACCGGCAGGAAACAGCGTTTAACCCGGTGTTATGGGGCAAAAGCCCATGTCAGAAAATCGGGCATAATCCGGCTCCAGGTCGCCTGGTTATGCTGACCACCCGGAATCTCCACGTAGCGGATATCCCGGTTTCGGTCGTAGCCTTTTCTGACCAGTTCGTCAATCAGATCGGTCGTATCGTCAATCGAGTCGATGATTCCGTTGTTATTTCGGTCGCTGGTTTCATCGTCGGTACCCGTTTCAAACCAGAACGTCAGCCCTTTAGCATATGATCCGGACCGAACGAGGGCGTGCATGATGCGGTCGGTATCGTCGGAGTATTTTCCGTCAAACGCCCGGCTTCGCCACCAGAAAGAGCCTGAAAAAACGCCTGCTTTGCTAAAGCGATCGGGATGGTGAAACACGATATCGAAAGCCGACAGGCCGCCCAGCGAGAAGCCGGCAAATACGTTGTCGGCCGCATCGGCACTGACCGGATAGTGTTTCCGGACGTATGGCAGCAATTCGGTGAGTACAAAATCAGTATACAAAGCCGCTTTACTCCCTCGCTTCATGTAGTCGGCCTGGGCGGCTGTGCCATATTCCTGAATCCGGTCGCCCGCGTGAATGGCCACCAGCACAAACGGGCGGATCGCCTGCTGCTTGTACAGCGAATCCAGTATTGCCTGCATGTTCAGCTGCGGCAGATCCTGCCCGTCGTTCAGAAACAGAACCGGCCAGCGCGCTGGTGATGACCCACCGGCCTGATGACCAGGCGGCAGAATGACATCGAGCCGAACCGTTCGGTTCAGGGGTACAGAAACCAGCGAATCATCATGCCGGACGGTTACGGCAACCGGATCGGCTGCAACAGAAGCCGGTAATGGTTCAGTCATGTGTGCAAGTACAAGTAGTAGTAGTATCACCTCGGCAGATATCCGGTTAGGTAAAGGTAACCAGCAAACGGCTGGATACGCCGAACCGATCAGCTTTACGTTTCCGTCATCCCGTTGTTTTGGACTGACAAAATAAGGGCCTGGCCGGTGCAGACCAAAAAAAATTAGGCCACCCGGCGCATTCACCAACGAATCTCCAGCCCGACCATCCGGTTCACCGGCCTTCGCCAGCGCCTTGTTACAGGGCTTCCGCTCGGGCTGAGCGGATTGCCGAGGCCGTTATTTTTCCCGTACGCGCGGCTGTTTTTGCCGATGCCAGCTATTTGGCTAATTTCGACCCGTATTTTTTCTGATCTCAACATCAACCAACACCGTGCACGAAGACTATCGCAAGTGGTACTCCCATCACCTGGGCCGCGACATGGAGATGCTGGTTTACGGCAACTGGGGCTACCCCGTTGTGCTGTTTCCTACCTCCATGGGCCATTATTATGAATATAAGGATTTCGGGCTAACGGAAACCGCACGGTGGTTTGTCGAAACGGGCAAAGTAAAGCTGTACTGCATCGACAGCATCGATCGGGACAGCTGGTACGCCAGGCATCTGCACCCCGGCACCCGCATCTGGAACCACGTTTTATACGACCGGTTCCTGAGCGAAGAGTTCGTGCCGGGTATTCAGCGCGAGTGCAACGTCCGTAAAATAGGGGTGGCGGGAGCCAGCTTCGGAGGCTATCACGCGCTGAATTTCGCGTTCCGGCACCCCGACCAGGTGGGGCATCTGTTCTCCATGGGCGCGGCTTTCGACATCCGGTCGTTTCTGGGTGGTTATTATGACGACAACGTTTATTTTAACAACCCGCCCGATTTTATGCCCAACGCCCAGAACCCGGAGTTCCACCACATGAACATTGTGCTGGGTACATCAGCCTATGATTTCTGCAAGAGCGGCAACATCCAGATGTCGGATATTCTGAATCGTAAAGGCATCCAGCATACGCTCGACATCACGCCCTGGGGTGATCATGACTGGCCCGTCTGGAAAGACCAGTTTCCGCGCTATCTGAGTATGATCTAACCAATGTGGACCATGATCGCTTACGCCCAGCCCACTGGCACGATTACGCCAGCCCTCGACCGGCTTCGCACGCATCTGGTACAGGTACCGGAACGGTTACACGGCTGTTCTGAGGCCGATCTGACCTACCATCTACCGGGCAAATGGTCCCGCAAACAACTACTGGGGCACCTGATCGACTCGGCGCTGAACAATCTTAAGCGATTTACCGACGCCCCGCTGGCCGACGGTCCTTACCGGCTTCAGGGCTACCAGCAGGATGAACTGGTGCTGGCCAACCGGTATCAGGACCTGCCGCTGGACCATCTACTGAGCCTCTGGAGCAGCCTCAATACCCAGATTATCTACGTGGCCGAGGCAATACCGGCTGAGTTACTCAGCAAACCGATTCGGGTCGAAAACCCGACCGACGACACCCTGACGCTGGGGTGGCTGATCGAGGATTATGTTGCCCATTTAGAACATCATCTGAAAACCATGTTATGAAGTAAACGGCCCGGCCGTTCCATGTCTCACGTTCAATCCAAGCTAAACCAGGCGGGTTTCCCGTCTTGTCCGTATGAAAAAAATAGGTATCCTTTTTGGTCAGGAGAATACGTTCCCGCAGGCCTTTGTCGACCGCGTCAACGAAAAGCAAAGCGAGTTTACCGCCGAATTTGTCAGCATCGACCGGGTCGAGCAGAGCGTGGCCACGGACTATGCCGTGATCATTGACCGCATCTCGCAGGACGTACCGTTCTACAAAGCCTTTCTGAAAAACGCAGCACTGACCGGCACAGCCGTTATCAACAACCCCTTCTGGTGGGCCGCCGACGAGAAGTTCTTCAACAATGCGCTGGCGGTACAGCTCGGTGTGCCCGTTCCTAAAACGATCCTGCTGCCCTCAAAAGAGCGCCCCGACGATACCAACCATAATTCGTTCCGCAACCTTCAGCACATGAACTGGGACGCCATTTTTGACCACATTGGCTTTCCGGCGTTCATGAAACCTCACGCGGGTGGTGGCTGGAAAAGCGTATACAAAGTTGATAACCCCGAGCAGATGTTCCGGGCCTACGACGAAACGGGGCAGCTGGTCATGCTCTATCAGGAAGCCATTGATTTCGACGATTATTTCCGGTGCTACTGCATTGGCGGCAAAGACGTGCGGATCATGCCGTATGAGCCACGGAATCCGCACCACCTGCGCTACGCAGCCGAGATGAAAACCACCGGCGATGCGGGCAAAAAGCTGCTGGCCACCATGACCGATTACGTACTGAAACTGAACCACGGCCTGGGTTACGACTTCAACACGGTTGAGTTTGCCGTTCGCGATGGTATTCCGATCGCTATCGACTTCTGCAACCCCGCCCCCGATGCCGACATTCACTCGGTAGGTCAGGCCAACTTTGAATGGGTTGTCGAAGCCGCGGCAAACATGGCGATCGAGCGGGCCCGTCGCGTACAGACCGGCAAAGATAACCTGACCTGGGGCACCTTTGTACGCGGTTCTGTAGCCGGCACGGGCCTGACCGCGCCGGACACGAAACAGCCAAAAGCCGAAAAGGCCGAAAAAAGCGCCAAAGAAGCCAAAGCCGACAAAGCGCCCAAAGCTGAAAAAGCCGACAAACCCAAGAAGGAAGACAAGCCTAAAAAGGCGAAGAAATAACCGGGCGTCAGCCCGTCTGACCGCAGCCTGCTTACAGAACCAGCCCCAGGACGCCGTCTCGGGGCTGGTTCGTTCGTTACAAACCTATGGCGCCGGGATCAATGCCGATATCGCGGGCCGAAGCGCGCAAAATAGCCAGCATCTCGATGTAGCTGAACAGACGCCCGTCAATGTAGGCGTGTTCTTCCGGATCGGCGAAGGCCCGTTTCTCTTCCAGATCGCGGATGTTGGCATGTAGACTAATCAGCACATCCTGAATAAAGTCTTCCAGTTGCTGGGGTGTTGCAGGCATCGTCGGGTTGCTTTTGTACTATATAGCAAAGAAATAGGGTGAACACAGGTTTGCCAAATATTCGTTGGCACCCTGACCCAAAAGCAATTACCATTCATCACAAAATAGTCAACTTGCCATACATAGTAAGCCATTTTTTGGCCATATTCGCGGTTTGCGAATAGTTCGCTGAACAAACCCGATCATCAACGGGAACTCTAACCAGTACCAGTCAATATGAAAAGACGAGAGTTTATGCAGTTGTCCGGCGCGGGCATCGGTGGCCTGATGGTAGCCGGCATTCCGGTCCTTGGCAACACGGTTGCTCCCGAACGCCTGCTTGAGCCTGGCGCCGACGCGGCCACCAAAAAGCGCCTGGCCGATGTAGCGCTGAATGCTGCCAAAAGTAAAGGAGCTACCTATACCGATGTGCGCATTGGCCGGTACCTGCAACAGTTTCTCTTTACCCGTGAGCAAAAAGTACAAAACGTTGTCAACGCCGAATCGTACGGCATCGGCATTCGGGTAATAGCCAACGGAACCTGGGGGTTTGCCGCCACCAGCGACGTTCGGCCCGAAGCCATTGCCCGTTGCGCCGAAACTGCCGTTGCTATTGCCAAAGCTAACTCCCGGCTACAGACCGAACCGGTAAAACTCGCCCCTCAGAAAGGCGTTGGTGACGTAACCTGGAAGACGCCCCTCCAGAAAAACGCCTTCGAGATTCCTGTCGGGCAGAAAATCGATCTGCTCATGAAGGTGAACAGCGAAGCCATGAAGAATGGCGCAGCCTTCGTCACCTCCAACCTGTTCTTTGTCAACGAACAGAAATATTTTGCTTCGACCGATGGCTCGTACATCGATCAGGATGTGCATCGCATCTGGCCTACGTTTACGGTATCGGCTGTTGACCGCACGTCGGGGAAATTTAAAACCCGCGATGCGCTCTCCTCTCCCATGGGTATGGGCTACGAATACCTCGACGGGCTGGCCTCCGAGAAGATTGCCGCGCCCTACGGCCTGGTCGGCTATCGCAACTCGTACGACATGGTTGAAGATGCTACCCTGGCGGCCAAACAGGTGAAGCAGAAGCTGACGGCCAAAACCGTTCAGCCTGGCAAGTATGACTTGGTGCTCGACCCGAACCACCTCGGCCTGACCATCCACGAATCGGTGGGGCACCCTACCGAACTCGATCGCGTGCTGGGCTACGAAGCCAACTACGCCGGTACCAGCTTCGCCACCCTCGACAAGTGGAAGAGCAAAAATTTCAACTACGGCAGCAAAATGGTCAACATCGTGGCCGACAAAACCCAGGTGGGTTCGCTCGGTGCTGTTGGATACGACGATGAGGGCGTTCCCTGCAAACAGTGGGATCTGATCAAAGACGGCATCCTGGTCAACTACCAGGCCATCCGCGATCAGGCGGCTATCATTGGCGAGAACGAGTCGCACGGCTGCTGCTATGCCGACAACTGGAACTCGGTACAGTTTCAGCGGATGCCGAACGTATCGCTGAAGGCGGGGTCCGAAAAACGCTCGGTATTCGACATGGTGAAAGGGGTCGACAAGGGCATCTACATCATTGGCCGCGGTTCATACTCGATCGATCAGCAGCGGTACAACTTCCAGTTTGGCGGGCAGCTGTTCTACGAAATCAAGAATGGCGAAATTGTCGGTATGCTCGACGATGTCGCCTACCAGTCGAACACCCAGGAGTTCTGGAACTCCTGCGCCCAGCTTTGCGATCAGGACGATTACCGCACCTTCGGCTCGTTCTTCGACGGCAAGGGTCAACCCAGCCAGGTCAGCGCCGTCTCGCACGGGTCGGCCACGACGCGCTTCAACGGCGTCAACGTCATCAATACCGGCCGGAAGATTTAACCCGCATCAGGCTGTTCGGCCCGACGATACGCTACCCGACGGCAGTCATTGCCTGATTCCGCGCGGCATCGATCGTCCGGCACAGCCGCTGCCTAAACGAGTAAGAACAACCTTCAAGAGACAATGCTAACCAGAGAAGAAGCCAAAAAAATTATCGACAAGGTTCTCTCGTACGCGAAAGCCGACGAGACCGCTGTCAGCCTGTCGGGTGGCCGAACGGGCAACATCCGATACGCCCGCAACTCGGTATCGACCTCCGGGGAGTCGGACAATATGAGCCTGGCCATCACCGCTGTTTATGGCAAACGGTCCGGAACCGCTACCATCAACGAGTTCGACGATGCCTCGCTCGAAAAAACGGTTCGGCGGGCCGAAGAAATTGCCCGGCTGGCGCCCGAGAACCCGGAGTACATGCCGATGCTCGGCCCCCAGAAATACCTGGACACGAATACTTACGCCGAAAGCACGGCTAAAATAGACCCCGAATACCGCGCCAAAGCCGCGTTCGATAGTATCGACCCCTGCCGCCAGAAGAACCTAACAGCCGCCGGTTACCTCGAGGACTCGACGGGGTTCTCGGCCATCGGCAATAGCAAAGGGCTGTTTGGCTACAACCGCTCGACGGGGGTTGAATTCTCCATCACCGTTCGTACTGCCGACGGTCTGGGTTCGGGCTATGCGGCCCGCGATGTGAACGATACGAGCAAACTCAGCACCAAAGCGGCCACCGAAGTAGCCATGCAGAAAGCCCTGGCGTCGTCGTCGGCGCGGGCGCTCGAGCCGGGCAAGTACACCGTTATTCTGGAGCCAACAGCCTCGGTCGAACTGCTGCAGAACATGATGGGCAGCATGGACGCCCGCAATGCCGACGAAGGCCGGTCGTTCCTGAGCAAAAAAGGGGGCGGCACCCGACTCGGTGAAAAACTGTTCGACGAGCGCGTCAACATCATCACCGACCCCATGAACGCCGAATTGCCGCTTAGCCCGTTTGGCGGAGGGGGTGGCCGGTTCGGTGGCGGTGGCTCCGATGGGCGCCCGCAGGAAAAGGTAGCCTGGATCGAAAATGGCGTGGTCAAAAACATGTACTATTCCCGCTACTGGGCCGACAAAAAAGGCGTAAAAGCCATTCCGTCGCCGGGAGGTATCATCATGGCGGGCGGCACGCAGTCGCTGGCCGATCTGATCAAGAGTACGGACAAAGGAATTCTGGTGACGCGTTTGTGGTACATACGCGCCGTAGATCCGCAAACGCTGCTCTATACTGGCCTGACCCGCGACGGTACGTTCTACATCGAAAACGGCCAGATCAAGTTTCCGGTCAAGAATTTCCGGTTCAACGAAAGCCCGGTTATCATGCTCAACAACCTCGAAGCCCTCGGCAAACCGGTTCGGGCGGGTGGTCACCTGATTCCGCCCATGAAGATCCGCGACTTTACGTTCACCTCCCTGTCAGACGCCGTTTAGTTCAACCCGTTCATGGTATATGGTCGGCCAGGGCGGCAGCCATATACCATGAACGCATTCCGAATTCCCATCCCAAACGTATCCCATGAATCGTCGAGACTTTACCAACATACTAGGTATGGGCACAGCCGGGCTGATGCTCCCCTCCCTACCTGCCTTTTCGCGTACTGTTGCGCCGGAAGCCCTGCTCGAAACAGGCGTCGACGTGGCCACCAAAAAGCGCCTGGCCGATGCGGCCATGAACGCGGCCAAGAGTCGGGGCGCTACGTATACCGACGTACGTATCGGTCGGTACCTGAACCAGTTTGTCGTTACCCGCGAAGACAAGGTACAGAACATCGTCAATACCGAATCATACGGGGTAGGCGTCCGGGTGATTGCCGACGGTTGCTGGGGGTTTGCCGCCGTTGTTGATGCCCGCAGCGAAGCCGACACCGCCAAAGCCGCCGAGAAAGCCGTTGCCATTGCCAAAGCCAACGCCAGGCTCATGAAAGAGCCGGTACAACTAGCGCCCCAGAAAGGCTATGGCGAAGTAAGCTGGAAAGCGCCGATCACCAAAAACGCGTTCGAAGTGCCCATCAAAGAAAAGGTCGATCTGCTGATGGAGGTGAACGGGGCGGCCCTGAAAAACGGTGCCAACTACGTCAACTCGGTGCTGTTCATGGTGAACGAGCAAAAATACTTTGCCTCGACCGACGGCACCTATGCCGACCAGGACATTCACCGCATGTGGCCCCTGTTTACCGTCACCGCCATCGACCCCAAAACGGGCAAGTTTGAAACCCGTCAGTCGCTCAGCGCGCCGATGGGCATGGGTTACGAATACCTACAGGCCAACCCGTCGGACAAGATAACCGGAATCACGACCCGCTACAACAAAGGGTACGACATGCTCGAAGATGTAACGGCCGCGGCCAAGCAGGCGCGGGCCAAGCATGCGGCCAAGTCGGTCGAAGCGGGTAAATATGACCTCGTGCTGGACCCGTCGCACCTCTGGCTGACCATCCACGAGTCAGTGGGCCACCCCCTCGAACTCGACCGCGTACTGGGCTACGAAGCCAACTTTGCCGGTACCAGCTTCGCCACCCTCGACAAGTGGAAAAGCAAAAATTTCAACTACGGCAGTAAACTCGTCAACCTCGTGGCCGACAAAACCCAGGTGGGTTCGCTGGGCGCCGTTGGGTATGACGACGAAGGCGTAAAATGTAAACAGTGGGATCTGGTAAAAGACGGCACGCTGGTCAACTACCAGGCCATCCGCGATCAGGTTCATATCATCGGCGAGAACGAGTCGCAGGGCTGCTGCTATGCCGACAGCTGGAGTTCCGTACAGTTTCAGCGGATGGCGAACGTATCGCTGGCTGCCGGCAAAACGCCCCTGTCCGTGCAGCAGATGATCAAAGACGTGAAAAAGGGCATTTACATCATCGGCGATGGCTCGTTCAGCATCGACCAGCAGCGGTACAACTTCCAGTTTGGCGGACAGCTGTTCTATGAAATCAAGAACGGCGAAATTGCCGGTATGCTCAAAGACGTGGCCTATCAGTCGAACACCCAGGAATTCTGGAACTCCTGCGCGGCCGTCTGCGATGAGAAAGATTACCGGCTGGGCGGTTCGTTCTTCGATGGAAAAGGGCAGCCTCCGCAGTCGAGCGCCGTGTCGCACGGGAGCAGCACGACCCGGTTCAATGGCGTCAATGTGATCAATACCGCACGGAAGATCTAAGTTCGTTTAGCCGCAAACCTACCATGGCAACTATACTCACCGAGGCAGAAGCGAAAACCCTGCTTCAAAAAGTCCTGAGCTACTCGAAAGCCGACGAGTGCGAAGTAAACCTGTCGGGCGAAGAACGCGGTAACGTCCGCTATGCCCGTAACGAGGTCAGCACCAGCGGCTCGCTCACCAACCAGAACCTGGTTGTTCAGTCGTCATTTGGCAAGAAAGTCGGGACGGCTACTATCGACGAGTTCGACGATGCCTCGCTCGAAAAAGTGGTTCGGCGGGCCGAAGAACTCGCGCGGCTGGCACCCGAAAACCCCGAATACATGGGCGTGCTGGGGCCGCAGACGTACCTGAAAGCGAACGGCTTCTTCGACACGACCGCCAACATCACCCCCGACACCCGGGCCGAAGCCGTTGCGAAAAGTCTGCAACTGACCCGCGACGCCAGGCTGACGGCCGCCGGGTTTATGGAAGATCGTCATGGCTATTCGGCCATGATGAACTCCAAAGGATTGTTTGCCTATTACCCCAGCACCAACGTCAACTTCTCGCTGACCGTCCGCACCGAAGACGGCAAAGGGTCGGGCTACGTAGCCAGGGGCTATAGCGATATCACCAAACTCGACACCGCAGCCGCTACCAGCATCGCTATTCAGAAAGCGCGGGGGTCGGCCGAAGCCAGAGCCATCGAACCAGGTAAGTACACCGTCATTCTGGAACCTACCGCAGCGGTGGTACTCCTGGAGAACGTATTCTTCAACATGGATGCCCGGTCGGCCGATGAAGGTCGGTCCTATTTCAGCAAGTCAGGTGGTAAAAGCCGGCTTGGCGACAAGATCGTCGACGAGCGCGTCACGATTTACTCGGACCCGACCAATGCTGAACTACCCGCGTCGCCCTGGTCGGGTGACGGGCAGGCGCAGCAGAAAACCATGTGGATCGAAAAAGGGGTTGTCAAGAACCTGTCGTATTCCCGGTACTGGGCCCAGAAGCAGGGTAAAAAACCGCTGCCGGGCCCCAACAACGTGATCATGATGGGCGGCAACTCATCGCTCGACGATATGATCAAGAGCACCCAGCGGGGTATTCTGGTTACCAAACTCTGGTACATCCGCGAGGTCGATCCGCAAACGATTCTGCTGACAGGCCTCACCCGCGACGGTACGTTCTACATCGAGAATGGCAAGATCAAGCATCCGGTCAAGAACTTCCGGTTCAACGAAAGCCCGATCATCATGCTCAACAACCTCGAAGCCCTGGGCAAGCCAGAGCGCGTGGTCAGCACGGAGTCGGATCAGAACTACCTGATTCCGCCCATGAAGATCCGGGAGTTTACCTTCACCAGCCTGTCAGACGCCGTATAGCCATCCGTAGCCATCGGGTGGCCCCCATCCGATGGCTATTTGCTATTTATCAACTACCGCATGGTGCTGGATACCCTACAGGCGCTGTTTCGCCGGGACCTCGAACGACTCAGGAACGAGATTGACGCCTATCGATCAGAAGAGCAAATCTGGGCAGTCGATGGCCAGATTCCCAACTCGGCAGGGAACCTCTGTCTGCATCTGGTGGGCAATCTGAATACCTATATCGGTGCCGAACTCGGCAAAACCGGATACGTACGCGACCGCCCGGCGGAGTTCGCGCTCAAGGGGATTACCAAAGCAGTGCTGATCAATCAGGTTGAGCAGACGATAGCCGTTGTTGAGCAGACCCTTCGCCAGCTCGATGATCAGCAGCTGGAGCAGGCCTATCCGATCGTGGTGCTGAACGAGCCAACCACCACCGGTTTTTTGCTGATTCATCTGGCCACCCACCTGGGTTACCACCTGGGGCAAATCAATTACCACAGACGGCTACTTGATCAGTAGTCCGCTGTTTCTGCGCAGGAGATGATTACGATTATACCAGCTACCGACGAGCATTTACCCGTAATCCGCGACATGGCTTACCGAACCTGGCCCGGAACGTTCGGGCAGATTCTGACCGACGGGCAGATTCAGTACATGCTGGAGATGATGTACAGCCCGATGGCCCTCCGGGCGCAGGTGCATGAGCAGAAGCATGTGTTTTTACTGGCGCAGGAAGCCGACCAGGATACCTTTCTGGGGTATGTTTCGTACGAGCTGACCTATCGGCATCAGCCCGTCACGAAGATTCACAAGCTGTATATCGTGCCCGAGAGCCAGGGTAAAGGCGTAGGAAACGCACTGGTCGGTGCGGTAGCCGATGCGGCCCGGCAGGCCGGTGACGAGGCCCTTTCTCTGAACGTAAACCGGTTCAATAAAGCCGTTGGCTTTTATGAACGGCTGGGATTCGCAGTGGCAGGGTCGGAGACCATCGACATTGGCAATGGCTTCATCATGGACGATCTGATCATGAAAAAACCACTCGGCTGATGGTATATCCACCAAACCCGCGTTAGTATAATATGACCCGCGCCGGTATTGCCGGCTTACTCAACTGCTTATTTTGAAACCATTCGTTTTCACCCGCATCCAATACACCTCCGGCGACTGGGATACCGATCAGCGAATGCCTACGAATCTGCTGCATTCCCTGGTGGAGTATACTACCCTGCCCGTCGACCAGAAAGAGCGTGTAGTGCGGCTCAACAGTCCCGACCTGTTCAAAAGCCCGTTTTGCTACCTCAGCGGGCATAAGCTGGTCGAGTTTTCGGGTACCGAGCGGGACTATTTCAAGCGGTATGTACAGAATGGTGGCTTCGTCTTTGTCGATGACTGTAACCATGACATTGATGGGTTGTTTGCCAAGTCATTCGAGCAGGAGATGGAACGGACGTTCGGGCCGAAAGCGTTGCAGAAGATTCCCAACACCCACCCGATCTACAGCTGTTTTTTTAAATTTCCGGAGGGGCCGCCAACGACCTCGTTCGAGCTGAATGGCTGGGGCGATGACCTCGTCCATGATTACCTGAAAGCAATTATCGTCAACGGCCGGATCGGGGTGCTGTATAGCAACAAAGATTACGGCTGCGAATGGGACTATGATTTTAGAAACAAACGGTTTCTGGCCGAAGACAATACCAAGTTCGGTGTCAATATCGTGACGTATGCGTTGACGGCCTGACCCCAAACTACATCAGAATTCGCGGAGGAAAGGCACGGAGCCCCGGCGAATTTCAGGCACCTGATTGCTCTCCGTGTACCCTTCTATACAACCTGACTATTTTGGAAACACAACACTACAAAGCCCTGGTGGCCAAGCTTCCGCTGCTGAAGGCTGAAATCGGCAAGGTCATCATCGGACAGCAGGACGCCGTCAACGAAGTTCTGACGGCCTTACTGGCGGGTGGCCACTGTCTGCTCGAAGGGGTGCCAGGCCTGGCCAAAACGCTTATGGTCCGCACCATGGCCGATGCGCTGGCTATGCGCTTCAAACGCATCCAGTTCACCCCCGACCTGATGCCGGGCGATATCGTAGGTACCGAAGTGCTGGAAGAAGACCACAACACGGGCAAAAAGTTCTTCCAGTTCAACCAGGGGCCCATTTTCGCCAATGTGGTGCTGGCCGACGAGATCAACCGGACTCCGCCCAAGACCCAGGCGGCCATGCTCGAAGCCATGCAGGAGTACAAGGTTACCTACGGCGGTACCGACTATCCCCTGCCGAAGCCGTTCCTGATCATTGCTACGCAAAACCCCATCGAACAGGCCGGCACCTATCCCCTGCCCGAAGCCCAGCTCGACAGGTTTTTGCTCTATATCAAGCTCAGCTACCCTTCCGAGCGCGAAGAACTGGAGGTTCTCCGCAGCACGACCGGAACCAGTCGCGCCGACCTGCAAACGATCCTAACCGATCAGGACATCCTCGACCTCCAGAAACTGACCCGTCAGGTTCACATCAGCGACGAACTGATCAGCCTGATTAACCGGATGGTGCGGGCGTCGAGGCCAGCCGACTCATCGGTAGCATTCGTCAAACAATGGGTCGAGTGGGGCGCGGGGCCGCGGGCGGGGCAGGCGCTGGTGCTCTGTGCCAAAGCCCGGGCCGTGCTGAACGAACGATTCTCGGTAACCCCCGACGATATCCGGGCGCTGGCCTTCCCGATCCTGCGACATCGAATCGCCCTCAACTTCCGCGCCGACGCCGAAGGCATCACGACCGATCGGGTCATCGATGAACTGCTGAAAGCGGTGAAGTAAATGTGTCCGGACGAGCTACAGCGCCGACCCCATGGACCACGGTGTTTAGTGATCATGACCTCAACTCTGAAAACGAATCAACATGCTCAGTACCGATCTCATCAAACTCAACAACCTTCAGCTGGCCGGCAAGCTGGTCAGCGATGAGCTGCTGCTTGGGATCCAGGCCAGCCGCCGGTCGGGGGTGGGAACCGAGTTTGAGCAGTTTCGGCATTACGTACCCGGCGATGATCCGAAACGGATCGACTGGAAACGGTTTGCCCAGACCGGCCATCATCTCATTCGGGAGTCGTCTACCGAGAGTAACCAGCATATTCGATTGCTGCTCGATCTGTCGGGCTCGATGAATTATACCGAAGCGGGCGTGAACCGGCTGGCCTATGCCAAGATTCTGCTGGCTTCGCTGGCTTACATCGGCAACCGGCAGGGCGATCAGCTGAGCCTGTACGGGTTGCAGAACGGCGCTGTTCAGCTGATGGTAGCCGCCGGTAAGTCGTCGTTTCAGAAGGTGGTAGCGACGCTGGAGTCGGCTCGGGCCGCGGGGTCCTGGCAAAGTGACAGCACTAGCTTCCCGGAATTCAGCCGGAAACAAAGCGAACTGCTCATTATGGCATCGGACTTTTTGCAGGTGGGCGACGAGTGGCTGAATCTCATCCGAAACATAGCCGGGCCACGTCGGGAGATCGTTATCTTTCAGCTGCTGGGCGATACGGAACTGACCTTCGACCTGAGCGGGTTTTATCGGTTCCAGGATATGGAAACCGGCCAGGAGCTTGAACTCCAGGCCGAAGCGGTACGCGACGAAGTCCGGCAACGGGCATCGGACTATCTGGCCAGGCTGGATGAAGCCCTGCGGATTCCGCACGTCCGGCTCATCCGGGTGCGGCTGAGCGAGCCGATTGCGCTGGTATTAAAAACCTTTTTGCTGCGTTAGTTATGTCGTTTATAGAACCGGCTTTGCTGTGGGGGGCGCTGGCCATTGCCATTCCCATCGCGATCCACTTCTGGCACCAGAAGCGCGGAACGCCCCTGCCCTGGGCTGCCACCCGCTGGCTCACCGAACGCGACCAGCAACAAAGCCGGGGGTTGCGGCTCGACAACCGATGGCTGCTGCTCGTACGCTGTCTGCTGCTCCTGCTGCTGGCGGCTCTGCTGGCCCAGCCCCTGCTCCGGGGACTGACCACCGATAAGACCGTTCAGCGCATTCACCTCGTTCAGCCCAGTAACCGGATCACTACCAACTTTCGGTTCGAGCTGGCCGAAGCCCGTCGAAAAGGCGAGAAAGTGTACTGGGCCACCCGCCAACCGGAGCTAATGAACGAAGCCGGCGCACTGCCTGACCAGCCGACCACCAACGGGGCGACCCGTTCATCTGGTTCATGGAGCGGCCTGACCCTTCAGACCGCCATCGACCAGCTACCCCATACGAACACCGAGCTGCATCTGTATCTGGTCAATGACCCCAGGCTGGCTGATGTACCCGCCATTTCGGTTCCGGCCCGATATCGGCTCCATACGATGGTCGATTCGTCGGTGCGACCACGCCCGTTTCTGAATCTCGGCAACTCGAAAAAACTACTGGTTAACCGGGCGGGCGTACTGACCACGACAGCCGCGCCCGACCCGTCACTTTCTCTTCAGTCGGCACCGGCTCACTCCGGCCCGCTGCGGGTGCTGCTCTACTACCCCGACAAGCCACAGCGGCAAACGGTTCGGGCTGCGTTGCAGGCGCTGACGGATGTATACTCACTCGGCTTCACGATCGATGAAAAAGCCGCACCAGGAACGGTTTATGACTGGGTGCTGACCAACCGATCTCCTCTCCGGCCGAACCCGCAAACGCTGTATGTCGTGTCGGGAGTAGCCCAGACGGTCCCCGCCGACAATGTGGTATTCACTAACGAGAGTCTGACACCCCCAGCCTCGGAGCTAGTAGCCAGCGGCCAGCTACCCGAATGGTTGGGCGACAAGTTGGTCCGGCATCTCGGCCTGCTCGACAACCGGGCTCCGCTCAGCCAGTCGGCATTACGGGCGCTCTTCGTCCCCACGGCCAAACCCGACCCCGTACAACAGGCTGGTCTGCAACACGCGCTGACCCTGCTCCTGATCGTTTTATTGATACTCGAACGCTGGATCGCGCTGACCAAAAACGCATGAACGAACTCCAACGCGCTTTATCGTCGGTTACGTACCGGCTCTACGCCAATGCGCTGCTCAGAAGTCTGTTGCTGGGCGTAGCCGCCTGGCTGCTGGTAGCGACCCTGACAGGCCCCTCGCTCTGGTCTTTTCTGGCTGGTTTGGTGGGGCTGGGGCTGGGTGCCTGGCTCACCCGCTTGTATCAGGATAAAAAACCCCAGGCCGTCCAGCTGATTCACCAGACCGTTGGCGACGTTGAATACAGCCTGCCCCTGCTGGAAAAATCCCAGCTCAACCTGGCCGAACAGCTTCAGCTCGAACGCCTGGCCGAACGCGTTCGGGATGTTCAGGTACCGGGCGTAATCCTTAGAAATAGTGGCTTGTATGCCGGCGTTCTGCTGGCTGCGCTGGCCGTATACGCGGGCTATCCGCTGCTGCGGCAGCAGGGATCGCCGGGACCGGGGCCGAAAGGATTTACCCTGGCCCGGCAACAACCCGCCGATCGCTCACCCGAGCCGCCCGTCTTCCGATCGGCCGAGCTTCAGGTGCAGCCTCCGGCCTACACCCGTCTGCCCCTTCGGCGGTCGGCCAATCTCAACGCGTCGGCTATTGTCGGCTCCGAACTGACCTGGCGGGTTCAGTTCAGCACCTCAGAACACGTATCGGTTCGGCTGGTAAACAGCCGGGGGCAGGAGATTCCGTTTCAGGCGTCGGCCACTGGTTTCGTGCACCAGGATCGGCTGGTTAATTCGGGACTTTACGCCCTTAAAGCCTACTGGCGAACCAGCCATCGGGGCAAAACAACCGATTCGCTGGTGTACCAGTCCGACTTTTTCCGGCTCGAAGCCCAGCCCGACCTGGCCCCGAAAATTGAGCCCGGGTCGAAAGAACTGTACACGTTCCATCTCCTCAAAGACCCTAAAACGCTGACCGTTACCGCCACGATCTCTGACGACTTCAGCGTATCGCAGGCCTTTATCGTAGCGACGGTGGCGCGGGGATCGGGCGAGAACGTCAAGTTCCGGGAGATGCGAATGCCGCTGGAGCCCAGGAATTTCCGCGAAGCGAAACTCACCAAAACCCTGAATCTGAACGCCCTGCAGTTTGCCCCCGGCGATGAGCTGTATTACTACTGGGCCGCCTTCGACAACCGCCAGCCAGAGCCGAACTTTACCAAGTCAGATACCTACTTTGTAGTCTACAAAGACACCACGAAGCTGGAAGAAAGCGAGCTGGCCACCATGGCCGTTAATATCATGCCCGAGTATTTCAGGAGCCAGCGGCAGATCATCATTGATACGGAGAAGCTCATCGCCACGCGCAAACGGATGCCTGACCCCGCTAACCCGACGCACGTCTTTAAGAGCAGTTCGAACGAAATTGGTTTCGACCAGAAAGCCCTCCGGCTGCGGTACGGCCAGTTTCTGGGCGAAGAGTTCGAGAAATCGATTGGCGGGGGCGATGCGCTGCCGACCGACCGCGATGGGGATCCGGTAGCCGGGTTTGCCGCTATTCAGCAGTACATGCACAAGCACGATGAGGGCGAAGGTGAGCATGGCGGGCCACCATCGGGCGGACATGAAGGGCATGACCATGACGGGCATAACCACGGGGGCGGACCGGCCGTTACCGATAAAGACCCGGTAGCGGCCCTGATGGAGCAGTACATCCACTCGCACGACGATGCCGAGACCAACACCTTTCATGAACAATCGACCCGGTCGCTGCTGAAGATGGCGCTGGAGAACATGTGGCAGTCGGAACTGCACCTGCGCCTGTATGAACCCGAGAAAGCGTTGCCCTTTGAGCGCAAGGCACTGGAGTTTCTGAAGCTCTCGCAGCAGAAAGCCCGCTCATACGTCAAAAAAACCGGGTTCGACCCGCCCCCCATCAAGGAAAAGGAAACCCGCCTGACGGGCGAGCTAACGAACGTTGACCCCACCAACCGGCAGAGCCGCACCATCAGCCAGGTACAGATAGCACCGATGGTCGCCGACGTACTGGGGTATCTGGACCAGCCGCAGCTAACCGCCCAACAACGGTTCACGGTTCAGCAGCTCGGTAATGCGCTCGCAGACCGAACCCTCAACAGCGGTCTGACCAACTGGTCGGTGCTGGCCAGTCTGCAGAAGTTAACCAACGGAAAGCCCTTATCAGCCGCGGAGAAAACGAGCCTGAAAACCAGACTGTACGCGCTAAGCAATCCGACTAAACAGACCGAAGCGGCCTATAGAAGCAGTCCGGCCCTGGAACGGGCGTTCTGGCGGCATCTGTAAACCAGCCCACCGAATTAACTGGTCATACAACCTGGCTATTTTCGATGCATACAACCCTTCCCGTAACCAATCCATTTGTCATCGCTACGCTGCTGGCTCTGCTTGTCATGCTGGTGGTGCAGATGGGGCTGCTTTTCCGTAATAAATCGCTGCCTCCGGGCCGTAAGTGGCTCCGGGCGGGGCTGAATGGGCTGCTCTGGCTGCTGGCCGTGGCGTTCGTGCTGCAACCGACCTGGCCGTCTGCCCAACCGACTTCCCACGCTTTGCTGGTTGGTGACGACGTCCCCGGCGCCTTTGCCCAACACGTCAGGGATAGCCTGCACCTGAAAGCCAGCTTTACGAGCGCCCGCTTCAAACCCCGCTACGACTCGGTGACGCTGGTAGGCCAGGCTTTTCCGACCGAAACGCTGACCAGCCTGAGCCAGGCGGCCCTGCGATGGGTGCCCTACAACGCCCCTGATCAGGCGCGGGACCTCCACTGGAAAGCCGTTGTTGGTCAGGGCGAACTGCAGCGCATTACAGGGCGGATCAACTCATCGGGCAAACAGAGGCTGACGGTCCGGTACGGGAATCAAACGCTGGACAGCCTGATGCTCCCGGCAGGCGAAACTCCTTTTTCGCTCCGGTTTCCAGCCTTCGCCCGCGGTCGGTCGCGGGTCGAACTGGTGCTGAAGGGAAATTCCATCGACAGTATTCATTTTTTCAGCCGCCCGCTTAGGCCGATGCGGGTGCAGTTTTTGCAGGACAGTCCCGATTTCGAGAGCAAGACCCTGGCCGACTGGCTGGGACGGCACGGCCACTCGGTGCAGCTAACCGCTACCCTTTCCAAAAACATCAGCAGCGACGTACGGATCAACGCCACCTCATCAACGGCTCCAGCCGACCTGATCGTTACCGACCCGTCTAACGCAGGTAGCGCAGCGGTTCGAAAAGCCGCAGCCGACGGGCGGGCGGTGCTGTTCATTAACCTGACTAACCCCGAAGCCGATTGCCGAACCATCAATCAGGCGCTGGGCAGCCGCTGGCAGGTTCACCGGATCGCGACGGAGCCAACCGTACCGGTAAGCGATGGACTGACCGCCCTGCCCTACCGCTTTGCCGAGGCCGTGAATCAATCATCGGCAGCGGTGTATCCCGTGGCGGCACAACGCATCACAGCCCGGGGCGCATCGGCTCAGAGTCCGCCCGCCCGCGTGGCGGCAAGCCTGCTCAGCGACACATTTCCCCTGGCTCTCAGTGGCGACAGCCTGACCTACACCCGCATCTGGACGGCAATTCTGGCGCTGACCTACCCCACCAACGAAACCCAGCTCCAGGCCGATGCGCCCCTGATTCGGGGTATTGCCGAACCGGTTCAGCTCAACAATACGAGCCGACTGCTCAGCGCCCTGCTGGCAGGTCCCGATACGGTCCGGCTCGCGACGGCTCCGCTCAACAACCGCTCGGTACAGGGCGACTACAGGCCCACCGTGGCGGGCTGGCAGCCCGTTTCCGACTCACTGGCCCTATTTGTGCGCGAGCCGGTTCCCGGCGATCCGGTCGGCAGCCGGGCGCGGGTTCGTCAGCTCATGCTGGCTCATGCAGATTCGTCGGCGGGTGCGGGTGCAAATTCCCCGACCACCAGCGAAACCATTCCGAGTTGGGTATGGCTGGCGGCTTTTATTCTGGTACTGGGCATTTTATGGGTCGAGCCGAAGCAATAACGGCACTTTATTTGCGGGCGTTAGCGTTGATTGCTACCCATACGTCATGCGCTTCCTATTTTTAGTTGTTATCGGCTGGCTGTATGCCGGGCTGGCGGCAGGCCAGGCTCCGGCCCTCGTAAAGACCCAACGGACGGAGTTTGTCATCAGGGCCGTTGATGACAAGACCTCCGCCGAACTGCCCACCCAGTTCAGGATTGAGGCCCGGCGGGCCAAAAAGAAATGGGAGGGCACATCGAAGCCCCCCAGCGGGTTCATGTTTATCCTGACCCGTACGGACACGCTGACGGTAATTGCCAAATCGCCGGGTTACCTGGAGGCCGAAGAGGTGATGGTGGTCACCTGCGATACCTGCCCGGATTATGCGTATACCATCCTGCTGGAGAAATATACCAGACCTGACAGCGTTTTCAGCAACCTGCGCGTGAACCAGGCGTTCCGGCTCGACAATATTTACTTTGACCAGGGTAGTTATATCCTGCGCCCTGAGTCGTATCCGCAGCTCGATAAATTGGTTAAAACCCTGGTCACTACGCCAAAACTGGTTATCGAAATTGTGGGCCATACCGACAACGTTGGCGACCGCCGACTCAACCAGGCCCTGTCGGAAAACCGGGTGAAAGTTATCCGCAGCTATCTCATTCGCAGTGGTATTGCCGAAGACAGACTTCGGATCAATGGCTACGGCGATGCCCGCCCGGCAGCCCCCAACGACTCGGAAGAAAATAAACGAAAGAACCGACGGGTCGAATTCGTTGTCTTAGCGTTATAAGCGCACTGATGACGTCTGATGAAATACTTTGTTCAACCCGGCTCCATTGTCCGGCAGATCTGGGGCGATGCCGATGTAATTCTGCTGGTCTTTGCCGGCTCGGCCGCTGAGTTTGCTCTGAACCGGGCCGTAGACTGGCTGTTCTTTACCGGCAAACTCCCAGCCGACCCGATTGCCCGGTTGTTCTCGACCGTTCGCTACGCGCAGGAAATCGTGTTTGCGCCCGAGGCACAGGCCCGGCAGGCCATTGCCCGCATGGGCGCGATTCATGGGGGCGTGGAGAAGAAACGCGGCTATGAAATTCCCGAATGGGCCTACCGCAACGTACTGTATATGCTGATCGATTATTCGGAGCGGGCCTACCAGACGCTGCACCGTCCGCTGACCGATGCCGAACGGGATGAACTCTACTCGACCTTCCGGGCAGTGGGCGCGGGCATGAACGTTCCGGACTTACCCGCTTCGTATGGCGACTGGAAAATCGATCGTCTCGTTCACCTCAACCGCGACCTGACCCGCAGCGACTATACCGACCGGCTGTTTCAGCGCTACCGCGAGCAGCTGGGAAACTGGCGTTACGATCTGCTGCGACAGGTACAGGGCATGCTGGTGCCCGAACAGGTGCGGCAGCCGCTTGGTCTTCCCAAAAAGCCTGCCCTGATTCATTCCATCGGCCTGTATAAAGTCCTCAATACACTAGGGTTGCGATCGGCCGTACAACGAATTTTGCTGCCAACCGAGTATCTTGGCCAGATTCGAGGTTTAGACCGATAAGCGGTCATTTTGCCAACACCCATCAACATGACTAATCCGATTACTACCTCGGTGTTCGATCTGTTCAAGGTCGGTCCGGGACCATCCAGTTCGCATACCATTGGGCCGATGAAAGCGGCCTTCGATTTTCGGCAGCGGATCAGCGCACTAGCCGGTCGGCCAGTGCCCGATGCTATTCATGTTCACCTCTACGGATCGCTCAGTGCCACCGGTAAAGGTCATGGTACCGACCGGGCCGTCGTGGCTGGCCTGCTCGGCTGGCAACCGGAAACCACCGATCCTGACGCGCTCCTGGCTTTACTGAAAGACCCGACTACGCTGTATCCGGTACCCGTTGGCGACCAGCTGATTCTGGTGGGGCCGCAGCATATTCATTTTGAGCGAAAGCGGTACGACTCTCCCTTTGCCAATACGATGGTGCTCCGACTGACGGCTGGCAGCGAGACGCTGGCCGAGGAAGAATATTATTCGGTGGGGGGCGGCTTCATCAGCCGCAAGGGTGAACCGGAAATCAGCCCATCGACGGTTTCAGTCCCCTATCCGTACAGTACCATGACCGAGCTGAAGCAGCAGCTCACCCAGCATTCCCTATCGCTCGATGCGCTCCTGCTGGCTAACGAAATGGCCTTGACCAGCCGGAGCCGGACCGAGGTGAACCAGCGGCTCGACCAGTTGCTGGAATTCATGCACAAAGCCGTTCGGCGGGGGCTCCGTCACAAAGGCGTACTGCCCGGATCGATCCGGCTAAGCCGAAAAGCACCGGTGTTATACCAGCAGGCCAAAACGATGGCCAATGCTTCAGACAGTTTTTTGATTTTTCTGAACGCGTACTGCCTGGCCGCTTCTGAAGAAAACGCAGCCGGCGGCATTGTCGTCACCGCCCCTACCTCGGGGGCGTCGGGCGTTATTCCGGGCCTGACCTTTCTGGCCAAACACCATTTTCATTACGACCGGGCTACCCTCCGGGCCGGTATGCTGGCGGCTGCGGCCGTTGGTTTTCTGGTGAAACATAATGCCAGCATTTCCGGTGCCGAGATGGGCTGTATGGGCGAGATCGGCACGGCTTCGGCAATGGGGGCGGCCTTCCTGACCCGATGCGCCCAGCCCAGCGGCAGCATCAGCGCTATTGAAGCAGCCGCCGAAATTGCCATTGAACACCACCTCGGCATGACCTGCGACCCCATTGGCGGCTATGTTCAGATCCCGTGTATCGAACGGAACGCCATGGGGGCCGTAAAAGCCTACAATGCGTACCTGCTGGCCACCTCGGGAGCCCCTTCGTCGCAGAAGATTTCGCTCGACGCCGTGATCAAGGTGATGAAAGCGACGGGCCGCGATATGTCGACGAAGTACAAGGAAACCTCCGAAGCTGGGCTGGCGCTGAGTGCTACGGAATGCTGATCAACCCATGATGATTCAAACAATACAGGGCTGTTCAGCTGTTTATGTATTGCGAATCACAATTCGTGGTAAATACTCAATGAAAGCGGGTTACTACCCGCCCAACGAATGGCAACAATTTACACTCCCAAACAACAGCGGATCCTGCTCATTACGAGTCTGATCATTATTGCGGGCTTCATCATTGCCGGGCTGCGTGGCTACGCATCGGCCTTTCTGGGCGCCGGCATCCTATACGTAGTTTTTCGACCCTGGTTTACGGCGCTGGTCCACAAACGAAAATGGAACCGGCAGCTCGTTACGGCCATGCTGATCCTGTTTTCATTTGTGGTCATCATCATGCCGTTTCTGACCTTGAGCCTGATGCTGGTCGGCCGGATTCAGTACTACAGTCAGAACGCCGACGACATCCTGAACCTGATCCACAAAGGCGAAGAACTGACCGGATTCCGCATTACGAGTCCGCAGAACATCCGGCAGATCGTTCAGCAGGGCGCGGGTTATGTTAGTCGGCTGCTCCCATCGCTGGCGGGCGGGGCGCTTGATTTTATCGTCATCATCGGCCTGATGTTCTTCACGTTCTACTTCATGTTCGTACAGCAGGAAGCCTTCCAGTCAGGCCTGCAGAAGTACCTGCCTTTCAAGCGCGACACCCAGCGCGAACTGGGCGAATCGCTCAAGAACAACGTGAATGCCAACGTATTGGGACAGGCACTGGTTAGTTTGGTGCAGGGGGTACTGACCGGACTGACGCTCTGGATCTTTGGCGTACCCGACGCACCCTTCTGGGGAACCGTAGCCTTTTTTATGGCCTTCATTCCGGTGCTGGGCACACCCCTGGTCTGGGGACCGGCCGGCCTTATCCAGCTCTCGCAGGGTAATACGGGTCAGGGTGTTGGCATTCTGGTGGTGGGCATCGTGGTCATCATCAACATCGACAACCTGCTCCGGATCGCACTGGCCAAACAAATGGGCGACATTCACCCGCTTGTCACTCTGGCTGGTATCGTATTGGGCGTTCCTATTTTCGGGATCCTTGGTCTGGTCATTGGTCCCCTCCTGCTCTCGTACTTCATCGTACTGATGCAGGTATTTGAACGCCAGAACCGTGATCAGCGCGAAGAAGTGGCCGAAGACGAAGCCAAGGTGGAGAAGGTTGTCGAACGACGCGTATAAGGCTAGTCGTTAGTACGTTATTCCTAAAACCGCTCCCTTTCTATGGCATCTGTTGATGACCACAGAAAGGGAGCGGTTTTTGTTATTGAGTGCGCTCGGGTACGTACTGCATGAGCACGATGCCGCAATCGAACGGAACGGTTTTTACCAGTTGTAGATTCCGTTTTCCATCGGCCTCGCCAAAGATGGGGAGTCCGCGTCCAATGGCCGCCGGGTTGATCAGCAAGTGCAGCTCATCGATCAATCCCTCCCGGATCAGTGACGAAACGAAGCTGGCTCCTCCGTATACAATGATATCCTGACCGGCCTGTGCTTTCAGGCGCCCGATCTCGTCGACAAGCGAACCAGTGGCTACCGCTGTATTCTCCCAGATCGACTGGCTGAGGGTTCTAGAGAAAACGACCTTGCTGGTGTGGGTAAATTTCTGCCCGGCTTCATAATCCGGATTGTCAGGATTAGCCGCCACAGAGGCCCAGTATGGGATGAACCCTTCGGCCAGTTTTCGGCCCAGCACAATACAGTCTACGGGGTCAGTCAGTTCTTTTACATACTCCTTCAGGGCATCGTCCCAGTCGAAAGTCATCCAGTCCATTTCGCCGTTAGGACCGCCTATGTAGCCGTCGACGGTCATTTGAACCTGAAGCTTTAGTTTTCTCATGTCGCTGTTTTTTCTACAAAAATAGTGTCGACAGCCACTACGGACGGGTTGTGTATGCGCCTTTGGAGCGGTGTTTTTGCGACATTACCAGCGTACCGGCCCGGGCCCTTATGGACCGGCCACGGTTTACCAATTCGGCTGATCATACGATCCCTAAAAAAGTCGCGGCCCCGACCATAGATCGGAGCCGCGGCTTTTTTACAGTTGAATGAACTAGTCGTTGTATCTGGTCACCTTACTGGCTCCCGACGTTTCGGAGTCCAGCGAACCGACCTGACCCAGGGTTGCATGGCTGGCTCCGCTGGCATCGATAGTAGCCTTGTCGATCTGCATGCTGGTGGCTTCGATTTTACTGGCTCCGCTCAGATCAGCTTCTACCTGGGTGGCCCGGCCCCGTAGCACAATGTTCGATGCCCCCGACAGATCGATGGTCAGGTTAGTGACATCTCCGTCAAAAACCGTACGGCAGGCTCCGCTCATACCAATGTTCAGCTTATTGTAGGCGCCGAAGCCGGTCAGGTTCGCCTTCGATGCGCCCGATAGTTTCAGCTCGTCAATCGAGGGCACGGTAATTGTCAGCCCTATGCGCTTCCGGTTGTTCCAGTCGAAGATACCCCGCCGATCGACCGACACGTCGAGGGTATTGCCACTGACCTTCACGCTGACATCTTCGAGATCCTCTTCGCGGCCGTCGGCCACTACTTTATACGTATCGCCTTTGCGGAACCGCACCACGAAAGCCCCGCCCACGTCTACTTTCGAGAAATTGCTCACGTTGAACTGGCGGGTGTTGCTACCGATGTCGTCGAAATCGTCGCCCAGCTCGTTGGCTACGGCATTCTGTACGTCGTCGGTCAGGTCGGTTACGTCGTTGTCCTCATCGTTACCGTCGTAGCTGCGGTCTTTTTCGCGGGGGAAGTTGAGACAAACCAGTCCGTCGTTCTTGGTAAACTTCCAGACGCTGGCTTCCATCCGGTCAAGTTCTTTCCCCCCAAATTCATTCCGGATAAACAGGGCAAAGTCTTTGGACATACGGAACGGTTTCTCATAAGGCAGCATCACTTCCATATCCAGATCCTGGGCCCGGAAGCGTGATTTGGGTTTCAGGGTGATGGCATTTTCAAACGCAATGACTGAATCGCGCACCGTATAGCGGTAGTCGATCTGGCGGGCATTTTCCTGCGCATTGGCGCGGCTGCTGCCCTGTGCCCGAAAACGCTGTACGAGGCTGATCGCGGTGCCTTCGTAGCCTTTCAGCTCGATAGAGGGACGCCAGTTGTCCTCATCCATTTCGGTCAGGTCGAAGGTCGGGATGGCAGCCGCTACGGTCAGCGTCCTGGTTTCTTCGACGGTACCACTCCGCTGGAAACTGTTGATCAGCGGACTAACGGTACCCAGCAGAATGACCAGGCTCACCAGATAAACCCCGCCCAGCGTCAGCGCGGTACGGCTGCTGATAATCGGCCGCGTAGTGATGAGCATGATACCGAGTACTGCCACGGCGAAGGCCTGAATCATACCAACGGCGAAGGCCGCTACAATCATGGGCATGGTAATGTCGCCCCGCACAAATCCGATCGGAATATCACCGAACTCCGCGCCCGACTCAATACCGAAGGCGGCTCCCGTTACGGCCAGACAGGCAATCATCAGCGCGAACGCTACCACCAGACAGATAATCCCGGCGAAGACCCGGATTACCGCCACGACGCCGTTCAGCAAGGGACCGAGTGCACTGCCAAGGCCCCCAATGATCGTGGCGATGGCCCGGAAAGGGAACAGCAGAATACGGGTCAGGGTGCTTTCGTTATTCGGCGACTCGTTGATATTCAGGTTCTGCTTGATGCTCGACTCGATGTTCGAGAGTGTAATGGGCTGCCCCTGCATTTCCATCTTCTCGGTCAGCGTTTTGGCCGTTGGCGCTACCATCCACAGAACGACGTACAGCAGAAAGCCTACCCCGAAGAATACGATACCCAGCACGAACAGCAGCCGTACGACCCCCGTGTCGATGCCGAAGTAAGCTGCGATACCCGACGCTACCCCGCCCAGTACTTTATCTTCGGGGTTCCGGTAAAACTTCTTCACCGTCTTGTCTTCTTCAATGGTCATCACGCCCGGCAGTGCAATCCACATGGCAATGTAGATGAACAGAGCGAAGCCCGATACGCTGGCTCCGGCCCCATCGCCAACCGGCGGCAGCGCCAGAAACAGGGTTAGAAAGATGAGCCGTATCCAGACTACGTCGATGTTGAAGTAATGGGCCAGACCGGCGGCTACCCCGCCCAGGGTTTTCCGGCGCAGGTCGCGCACCAGTCGGCGGGGTTCACCATAAGCCTCGCCCGATGAGCCGCCGTAGGCAGACGATGAGCTTCCCCCAGCCATCGTGGCCGCGGCTCCGGGCGCTTTGGTACCACTGCTGAACGCCGAATTGCGCCCGCCGTTGGTAACCAGTACCTCTTCTTCTTCTACCGCTTCGAAGTCAGAAACCGTACCCATGGCCGCCACCAGTTCGTTGACGTCATCGAGCGAAACCACCTGATTACCGGTTGCTTTCAGCTTGGCCAGCAGTTTTTCGGCAATTCGGTTCTCTATGTCAGTCACAATCTCCTGGCTGTCTTCGTAGGTTGAGAAATACTGCTGAACCGACGTCAGGTAATTTCTCAGTTTATCATAGCCATCCTCTTCGATGTGGAAGATGACACCACTGATGTTGATGCTGATTGTCTTTTTCATGGTCGTAACCCGGACTTCAGTCCGGTCCTTTTACTGGTTTAGGTCGGGTTAGTTGGTTGCAGAGGAAGGATTGACGGGATCGACGGATGCCGCAACGGGGGTGTTTCCATTAGCGGGCTTGCGGTGCTGGTCGGTCTTGCTCACGATAGAATGTACCGACTCGGATAACTCCTGCCAGGTGTCGTTCAGCGCATCGAGCGAGTTACGGCCCAGGTCGGTCAGGATATAATACTTACGGGGCGGTCCGGAGGTCGATTCTACCCATTTATAGTCGAGCAGGCCGGCATTTTTCAGACGGGTCAGCAGCGGGTAGAGCGTACCTTCCACCACCATGATTCGGGCGGAGGTTAGCTCGTCGAGCATATCGGAGGCATATACCTCGCCCCGCGATATGATGTGCAGAATGCAGAACTCCAATATTCCCTTGCGCATCTGCACCTGAGCATTTTCTATATTCATCGGTGTACGGGATTGCGTTAAACTTGATGCATCAAAGGTAGCATAAGGTACTATGCGATACAAGGTACTTTATTAAATATCTTTCTTTTCCATGATTAATGGTGCTAGAACGGGCTGAACGGCAGACGCCTTTTGTACACAAGTTAAAATGGTATGTATATTTCGATTCATTACCCACCACTATGCTTCGACTATATGCCCTTACGATGCTCTGCTGGCTCGTTGGCTCAGCTATCTCAGCTCAGCCCTCACCAGCTGGTAATGAGTGGATTACCTACAGTCAATCTTACTACAAAATTCCCATAGTTCAATCGGGTCTGTACCGCATCACGAGCCTGGACCTGCAAAAACGGGGGGTTGTTGTACAGGCCATCGATCCAAAGACCATACAGTTGTTTCATCGGGGAAAAGAGCAGGCCATCCGGGTAGTAGACGAAACCGATGGCCGCTTCGATCCGGACGACTACATCGAGTTTTATGGGCGCGGCAACGATGGTCTGGCCGATTCGGCGCTTTACCGGAGCGACGCTGACCAGCCCGGACCGGCGCAGCCCCATGCTTACTACAGCCTGTTTAGCGACACGACCGCTTATTTTCTGACCTGGCGACCGGGCGGCCCCGCGGGTCGGCGGATGGTTACCGCTACCGACACGGTGGCTTCAGACCTGAACCCGGTCGAGTACCACTGGGCGGAGGAGTTACGCCTGTTTACCGATACCTACCCGGGTTATGCGGCCGGGATTCCCCCTAAGATAGAATACAGTCACTACGAGCCGGGCGAAGGGCATACGGGCGTCATTCTGCAGACCCTCCCTTACGTTACCAGTCTGGTACTGCCCAACGCCTATCGATCGGGCCCGCCCCCCCAGATCGACATCCTGCTGACCGGCCGCGACTACACAGCCCACCGGGTGGAGGGGCGGGTGGGGCCAGCGGCTGGCACCCAGCGGCTGTTCGGGTCGGCCACTTTTTCTCTCTACGGCAACGCCCACCTCCGCGACACCCTCGGCTGGCAGGACGTCGGTTCCGACAATCAGTTGCTGGTATCGACCGCAGCCGCCGATGGAAACCGCTACTCCCTGTCGTACCTGCGGCTTCGCTATCCGCAGCGGCTCACGGCCAATAACCAGCCGCGTTGTTTGTTCAGGCTGCCGCCCCATTCGGCCGGTCGGTCGCGGCTCGTTGTCCTGGACGTTCCGGCCACGGCCCGCTTTTTCGACATCACAGACCCCAACGTGCCTACGCTGATCCAGCACCGGCAGTCCGGCACCACGGCCCGGCTCATCGTACCCGGCTCCGATCAGGAGCGGATCATTCTTTGCAGTAGCCAGGTCGACCCGATCCCGGCCATTCGGCCCGTCACGTTCGTCGACTGGCGCAATCGGCGGCCTACCTATCTGATCGTCACCCACGAAAATCTGATGCGGCCAACGGTCCGTAGTGCCAACGCCGTACGGGCCTATGCCGCTTACCGGGCGTCGGTCGAGGGGGGCGGGTTCGATACGCTGACCGTGACCATGGCGCAGCTGATCGATCAGTACAGCTACGGCGAACGGCACCCCCTGGCCATCCGGCGTTTTGTTGATCAGCTCCTGCGGCAGAGTCGGGCATCCGGCGCGGCACTGCCCGAATTTCTGTTGCTGCTGGGCCGGAGCCGCAGTGCAGCGGGGGTGCGGCACAACCCCGACCAGGCCGGGCTGGACCTGGTCATGACGATGGGGTTCCCCAGCTCGGACGCAGCGCTGACGGCGGGTCTGGACGGTGCCCTCCGCGACGTCCCCCGCCTGCCAACAGGCCGTATCAATGCCGCCACCCCGGACGATGTACTGGCTTACCTGAACAAGGTAATCGAATACGAACAGCTCCCGTCCGACACGCCCTGGCGCAAACAGCTGCTCCACCTCAGCGGAGGCACTTCACCCGACGAATCCAGGTTATTCAGGTCGCTGGTCGATGCCTACGGGCGCCAGGCCACGAGAGCCGCGCTGGGCGCTCGGGTAGCAACCCTAAACAAACAAACCACGGCCCCCACCGAAGACCTCAATATCGCCCCGCAGGTGAACGAAGGCCTTGGTCTGATTACGTTTTTCGGTCACGCGGGCCTGTCGGTGACCGATTTGAATATTGGTTTCTGCTCAGATGATGCGCTGGGTTACCGGAACCGCGGCCGCTACCCGGTTCTGCTGATCAATGGCTGCGCTATCGGCAATTTCTTCTTCGGACGCCCCACCCTCACCACCGACTGGATACTGACGCCCGAACGGGGAGCCATCGCGGCCATTGCCCAAAGTCACCTCGGTTACGTGAACACCCTCGATCAGTACAGCACCGTGTTTTACGGCCTGCTGACCGACAGCACCTGGCTCGACCGGTCCATCGGGCAGCTTCAGCAGGAAACCATCCGGCGCATTCTGACCCAAACCCCGACCGGTCTGGCCCTGGCCAATGCCCAGCAAATGGTTTTACAGGGCGACCCTGCTATCCGCCCATTCCCGTTTCCCACCCCCGACTATGGGTTCGTGCCAGGTGGACTACGGGTTGAAGGACCGAACGGCGCGGCTTTGACCAGCGCCAGCGATTCGGTCACGATTCGGGTAGTCATCCAGAACACTGGTCGCTATCAGGCCGGCCGGTTGCCGATACGGATACGCCGGTTTATCCAGGGCCGCGAATCGGGCGTGTACAACCTGAGCTGGCCAGGCACCGTTGCCTACCGCGACACCATAAGCCTGACCATTCCGAATGAGCGTACTACCGAAGGCGCCAACCGATTCGACCTGTCGGTGAACCCGGCCGACCGCGCTGATGCGATTCCGGAAGTGAATCGGACCAACAATCAGCTACAGGCCGAGCTACCCGTACCCGGCCAGCTACCCCGGCTTATCTACCCGCCGATGTCGGCGGTTGTGGCCGAGCGGCAAATTCGGCTCATTGCCCAGCCATTTGGTCAGCCTCAGCAGTTGTATACGGTTGAACTCGACACGAGTGCCCGGTTTACCAGTCCCGGTCGGCTATCCTGGCAGCTCTCGGCCAAGAACGGCCTGTCGGTACCGGCTACGCTCACCGGCCCGGCACCGACCCGCTATTTCTGGCGCGTACGGCCCGTCCTGCCGGCGGAGGCTTCCTGGCAGTCGGCACAGTTTACCTACCATCCGGCCGCGGCCGACAAAGGCCTGCCTGAAGGACAGGTCTGGCTATCGACAGCCATAGCGACGAATGACCTGCGCCAGGGTGACAGTGTAGCGATTCCGGTGTCCTTCGCCAACCTCAGTCCGCATCCTTTCCAGGACTCTCTGGTCGTGCAGCAGGTTCTTTACGGGGCCCATCTCCCCCAGCCCCAACTCAGTCGGTTCCGGATTAAAGCCCCCGCTCCCGGCGATACGACCCGGTTTACGGTGCGCGTACCGACCGTGTCGATACCCGGTCTGAACCGGCTCATGATGACGGTCAACCCCAGCCTGCAAGCCGAGTATTCGCTGCTGAACAATACGCTTGATCTGCCCCTGCCGGTTCAGGCCGATCAACTGGCTCCGCTGCTGGAAGTGGCGTTCGACGGGACCCGGATCAATGAGGGTGCCGTCGTGTCGGCCAATCCCGTACTGGACATCCTGGTGGCTGATGATAACCGGTCGCTACGCCGGTGCGACACGACGGGCATGGCGCTCTTGCTGCAACGCCCCGGGCAGTTAAGCTGGGAACGGCTTGGCTGGACAAACGCCCGGATTCAGCCAGCCGGTGCCGATAACGTATTCCGGGTGCGGTACCAGTTGGCGTCTCTGGCTGAAGGCGACTATGGCCTGATCGCTACGGCGCAGGATGCTGTCCGGAACGCGGCTGTACCCTATCGAACGCGGTTTCGGGTGGTACGAACCCCGGCGCTTACCGATTTTACCGCTTACCCCAATCCGTTCCGCGATCAGCTTGTTTTCTCGTTTTCGCTCACAGGCGAAGGCGCCCCAAACGAGGTTCAGCTTGTCATTACGGATCTTATGGGTCGACCGGTCCGGCATCTGCGCAGTAGTACGACCGGCCGCCCGGTCCGGGTTGGGCTGAATGAATGGGTATGGGACGGGCGCGCCGACACCGGCGAGGACGTGCCGGCGGGTGTGTATCTGTACCGATTGATGATCAACGATGGCTGGGTAGTGCCCGCACCCCCACTCCCCCACGGCCGACTGGTACGGGTGCCCTAGCCCGGCTCCAGCGCCCCGTCAGCGGTTAGTCCCAGCACTCCATGAGCAGCAGATCGCCGGTCCGGGCTTCGACACGAACGAAGCCGTCGGCGGCTGCTTCGTTGCTGCTTCCCGTCCGATAGCCGAGGGTCATGGTATCGTTCTGTACGTTGTATTTCAGTCCTTCGGTAGTAATGCCGGTTACCGTCCCGACCGGAACCAAGGAGAGTGGCGTGCCCGCTTCGTACCATTTCTCGAATCGACCCACCAGCGGAAAAATGCGGGAGTGGTCGTCGAGCATGACAATCCGGATCTGGTCTTTGTACCGGACAATATTGGTCATGTTGGTCAGACTATGGTCGGCCCGCCGACCCGTTGCCCAGATGATATTGACAGCCGGATAACCCCGGCCGATCAGGTACTCTATTCCTTTTTCCAGATCGGTTTTATCCTGATCAGGCGTGTGAACCACGTCGAGCGGGTACTGCTGCGCCCGGATGGTTGCCAGGTCGAGATCCCGGTCGAAGTCGCCCAGCAGCACGTCTACTTTAATACCCAGATCGAGCACCCGCCAGATAGCACTGTCGAGCACTACCACCGTTGGACTCCACTCGAGCAGCTGGCCAAGCAGTTCGGGCTGGCAGGCTTCGCCGTTGGCGATCAGCAAAGCCGGCTCCTGCTTGTCACGAACGATATGATGAGACGACATACGAAAATAAACAGCGTGAGAACGACGACGATTTTAGCCCTGCCGGCTACTCTGCAAAGCCCGGTCGATGTCGGAGGGGTCATCTACGGCCTGGCTCTGGTGTACGGTTGTTACCAGTTTGATACAGTACCCCGCTTCCAGCCAGGCCAGCTGCTCCAGCGATTCAGCCTGCTGAAGGGGCATGATGGGCAGAGCGGCAATTTTTTCGAGTATATCGGCCCGGTAGCCATACAGGCCCACATGCCGCTGGTACGGGTGGTGCTCGTGCCAGCGCGCCGGATCAAGATCACGGAAGAACGGAATCGGCTGACGACTGAAATAGAGCGCTTCCTGTTTCGCGTTCAGGACAATTTTAACCTCGCCCGTACTGTGCAGTATCTCCGCCGACTCGACGGGCGACATCTGGGTGGCCAGCTCTACCGATCCGTCGAGGACAGCCGCCAGCTCATCGATCTGAGCGGGGTTAATAAACGGCTCATCGCCCTGTATATTAACGACGTAATGAGGCCCGGGAGCTGACAGGCTGCCCGTCCCGGCCAGTTGCGCATAGGCTTCCTGGCAACGCTGGGTACCGTTTACGTGGTCGGAGTGGGTCATCGCCACCTCGCCACCTGCCTGCCGAACGACTTCGGCAATGCGTTCATCGTCGGTAGCGACGACAACCCGGTCCAGCAACTGGGCCTGCCAGGCCTGCTCGAGCACACGAACAATCATTGGTTTGCCGCCAATATCGGCCAGCGGTTTGCCCGGAAAACGCGTTGAGCCGTACCGGGCCGGAATAATGCCAATTATCATAGAAACAAAGAAATTGGTTTTGCCGAAGCGGGATATGCCCGCTCCGGCAAAACCAGCTACAGCCGCCGGAACAGGTCCTTCAGCAAATCAATGGTTATTACGTCCTGCCAGTGGGGGCCGATGGCGTGCAGCCACATATGCGGCAGGTTATATGACACCTCAGCCATCCGGGTCAGCGTCTCGTCGCTCCACTCGGCCGATAGCCCCTGCGGCAAATCGATCTGGTGGTAAGCCACCATCTGCCTGAACTCCGCTACGCCTTCGGGGTAATAGTCGGCCAGATGATTCATGATCAGACAGTTGGCGTAACAGTGACGGGTACCCAGAATTTTGGACAGGCCGTAACTGAGCGCGTGGCACACCCCCACTTCTGAATAGGTCAGGCTAAGCCCGCCCATAAGCGAAGCGACCATCAGCTTCTCGTCGTTTTCGGGCGTCTGTCCGGACTGATTACCCAGAAATACCTCCCGGCAAAGCTTAAGCGACTGCTCGGCAAAGGCGTGGGAGTAAGCGTTGTTCATACGACCATTTTCCGACTCGATGCAGTGGATATAGGTATCCATACCGGTATAGAACCACCAGTTGCGGGGTACGCTGGCAATCAAGTCCGGATCGAGAATAATCTGGTTGAAAACGGTCCATTCGCACTTAAGGCCCAGCTTCTTAACCGGCCCGGTCAGTACGGCGGTCATGGACACCTCGGCGCCGGTACCCGAAATCGTAGGCACCCCCACATGATAGACACCTGGTTTTTTGATGAGGTTAAGTCCCTGATACAGCGTTGAAGACCCTTCGTTGGTGATCATCAGCGACAGCGCCTTGGCAATATCCATGATGCTGCCGCCCCCAATCCCGACAACCCCGGACGGCAGGCCGCGTGTGGCCAGAATTTCGTCGCGGAGTTCGTCGATCTGCTGGGTGGTGGGCTCGTGTTCTTCTACACTGATGTAGTAGGTCAAATCCTCGTCATGTGCCGGCACCCGATTCTCGAGAGATTTACCTTTAAAGTAATTATCGACCAGAAAAACGAAATAGCCTTCATTCTCGGCCCGGTGGGGAGCCAGAATCTCATCGAGCTGATCGAAGCTACCCCGTCCGAACACGGTTTTTTCGATGCCTTTGAAATTCTTGTGCGTGGGTCGGGTGGCGGTTGGTACGGTGGTGGTCATGTGGCTTAGGCTTCGATAAGGATGGCTTTACGGATGGCTGTACCCACGTTTTCGGCCAGGGCGGCTACCTCGTCGGTTGTCCAGCTCGCCCGGATACCAAACGAAATAAGCCGTCCGATTACCGACTGAGCGCCGGGCAAATCGAGGCTGTTATAATCCTGGGGAGCGCCAAACTTTTCGATAGGCAGCGCCGACGCCGTCCGCATCTGTTTGATATGGTCCCACTGGTTGATGAAATGGTACATGTTGGTGAACCAGTAGTTGAATCCACCGACCCCGGCTGCGTTCAGTTCTGCCAGTACCCGCCCGGCCGATTCGGTATCGGGCAGCAGCAGATTGAGGAAGGTAGCCGAGTCGCCATCGGGATCGGGAATGCGCGCAAACGACACCCCCGGAATCGCGCCCAGCGTGGCCATCAGCTGCTTCTTGTGGGCATTGTTCTTCTGGATGATGTCCGGCACCCGACGCGTCTGCACTAGTCCAACGGCGGCATGTAGCTCGCTAATCCGGTAGTTGAAGCCCAGAATCGGGTGCTGTTCCATACCCCGGTTGGTACCGATATGATCGTGGCCATGGTCCGAGAACGAATCGGCATGTTTATAGGCCTGCTCGTCGTTGGTTACCATCACGCCCCCCTCACCTGCCGTGGCAATCTTGAAGAAGTCGAATGAATAGGCGCCGGTTTTGCCCCAGAGGCCCGTCGACACCCCTTTGTAGCTGGCTCCCATGGCCTGACCGGCATCTTCGACCAGCACCAGCTTATGTTCGTTGATAACCGCCATGATGGCATCCATATCGGCCATTTGCCCGCACATATGCACCAGGCAAACGCCTTTGGTACGGGGCGTAATGGCCCGGCGGATACTATCGGCACTCAGGCAAAGCGTATCATCGATATCGGCGAAAACGGGCAGAGCGCCCACCATCAGCACGGCCTCTATGGTAGCGATGTACGTAAACGGGGGCACAATCACCTCGTCGCCAGCCCCGATTCCGGCCGCTACCATGGCACAGAGCGCGGCTGTCGATCCGCTCGATACGGCATGGGCGTAGTTGGCCCCCACCAGTTTGGCCACTTCGGCTTCAAACTCGCGGGCCTTGTAGATGTTGTTTCGCTGGGCTTCGTGATTGTAACGAAACAGGATACCCGTTTCGAGGACGTCGTTGATTTCGGTGCGCTCCAGGGCGCCGAAGAATTCCATTCCAGGCATGAGACAGACAATACGTTATCGGCTTGGGGCCAGGGGCCGGAGCCGGTTAATTTTCAGCAAAAGTACGTTTTTTCAACCGTTACCGGTACGTCCTTTTCGCTAGTAACGTATACGCCCCTCCCACCCGATCCACTCCCGAAAAACGGCATCGGCCTCCTGCCGCAGACACTGCTGCATCGGAATTGAGCGTTGCTCGCGGGGCTTGTCGATCTCCTCATAGATGAACTGATCATCGAAACCGGCACCGGCCGCGTCGGAGTGAAAAGCGCCGTATACGATCCGGCTGGGTCTGGCCCAGTAAATGGCCCCCAGACACATCGGACAGGGCTCGCAGGAGGTGTATAACGTACAGTCGCTGAGCTGAAACGAGCCCAGATTCCGGCAGGCATCCCGGATGGCTTCGACTTCGGCATGGGCGGTCGGGTCGTTGGTTGAGGTAACCCGGTTACAGCCCCGGCCAACAATTTCGCCGTTGCGGACAATGACGCAGCCAAAGGGGCCACCCTGCCCGGTTTTCATTCCTTCGCGGGCCATCTGGATGGCTTCGCGCAGAAAATCCTCGTCGGTTTTTACGGTTCTTGTCGTCATAAACTAGCAGTAAACGCCCGGCCTCCGGTAATTGACCGGCGCCGGACAACAATCGGTTCGGACTAACTTTATCGGATAGGTACGATCACACCGACGCCCGATGGCCCGGCCGATAGCAGGAGCCGTTCCTGTCGGTCGCCCCGATTTTTGGCGATAAAATAATTGACCAGATCAAAAGCCAGCAGGAAGCCCCCCTGCACCATGACCGATGAGCCATATCCCCGTAGCTGGTCGGCTTTGTCCGGCTTTATATCGCCCCGCTGACGCAGGTAAGCCCCGCCCACCACATAGGCCACATCCAGCCCCGCGTTGACCAGCAGCAGCTGTTTCAGGTTTTCGTGCTGCCGCACCGCATCGGCCAGCGTTTCGCCCCCGGCGCTGCGTTTACGCCCCCCCAGCAAGCCCGCGCCCGCAATACCCAGGTTAAATAGATTCCAGTACACATTCATCTGGTGAAAATATCTGGTTTGCCCCGAGGTTTGTCCGGCCGCAATACTGCCTGCGGCAATGTTGGCCAGGGCATAACTCCCCAGCGCCAGGCCAAGCGTTTTCTGATGGCGCAGGCGCTGTTCGCTGAACTGGCGCAGGTCAGTTGGGGCTTCGGCGCGCTGGGCCGACACGGAGTTGCCCAGCAGGACCGACCCAACGGTAAGAAGTACCCGATGAAGTGTGTGCATAGTGGTGTATACCGTTCGGTTTACGCCAGTGGAAGGGCGCCAAACGGAACTCAATAAACCGCTTCATAGACCGGATGGTTTAGCGAATCAGCGCGTGGCGGGCTACCAGGTCGTTTACGTTGGTCAGCTCCCGAACATCGGGAACAGTCAGCAGCTGAACGGGCTGCGACTGGAGAATCTGCCGGGGCGACAGCTGTCCCTCGGCTACGGCCCGATCGGCCACCGCAGCAAAGGCCGGCTCGTATATACCCAGCAGCGGCTCGGGTTCCTGCCCCGTTGAGTCGTAAAAAACCGTGGCCAGCCGGGTCGGGTCGCGGTTGGTCAGCAGGGCCTCAACCGAGCGACTCGTCAGCAGGGGCATGTCGCAGGCCACCACCAGCCAGGCCGCCAATGGATCGTGCCGAAACGCCGACAGGATCCCGTTGAGCGGACTGCGGATAGCCAAGGCATCGACGATGAACGGCTGTCCATCATCGGTAAGCGCAGCCGCCTGGTCGGGGTTGACCGACCAGAATACGGCCTGACAGTAGGGACGAAGCAGATCGGCCAGGTGTTCGCGTTGTGGCTTCTGGTGGTAAACAAGCTGGGACTTATCCTGCCCCATACGACGGCTTTGTCCCCCAGTCAGGATCAGCCCGTTCAATCCCGTCGGGTTAGTCCCGTTTAAAGTCGCGCTTGCCACCGGTTTTCTCGACTAAACGGGTTTCGCGGATGGTAATATCGTGCGACATCGCCTTGCACATGTCGTAGATCGTCAGCGCAGCCACCGACGCTCCAACCAGCGCTTCCATCTCGACCCCGGTCTTTCCTTCGGTCGACACCAGACACTCGACAATGGCCGCTGACCCCTCGGTCGTGATGGTAAGCTGGCAACTGTCGAGCCCCAGCGAATGGCAGAGCGGAATCAGCTCGTCGGTCCGTTTGGCGGCCATCGTTCCGGCAATAATGGCCGTCTGAAAAACCGGTCCTTTTTTGGTCTGTATGTCGGAGCCAACCAGGTGTTGCATGATGGCATCGCCCAGCTCGACCACGCTGCGGGCACGGGCCGTCCGGCGCGTTACGGCCTTGGCCCCCACATCGACCATCGCCGGATTACCGTCAGCGTTAATATGCGAAAGAGACATTGATGAATGATGAATGATGAATGATGAATGATGAATGATGAATGATGAATGATGAATGATGAATGATGAATGATGAATGATGAATGTAAAAAGCTTTTGCTCATTTTCCAATCTTCATTTTTCACTCTACACTTTTCGGTATACATTGTTCCCCACAGTTCCGTTTCTACTATCCCCCCTCATTCATCATTTCTCGTCCATCATTTATCATTCAAAAAACGTATGCTTTCTGTCAACGACGCGTTTGCGCTTACCCAACAATATCCTTTACCACTGGCCGCTGAAACCGTTTCGCTGACCGAAGCGGGGGGGCGCGTACTGCGCGAAGCGATCCGGGCCGATCGTGATTTCCCACCTTTCGACCGGGTGGCTATGGACGGCATTGCGATCCGGTTTGCCGATTATCAGTCCGGGCAGCGAACCTTCCGGATAGCCGGTCAGCAGCGCGCCGGACAGCCCCCGCTTACGCTGGATCCCTCGGCTCAGTCGGCAGAAACGGGTTTGTGCCTGGAAGCGATGACCGGCGCCATGCTCCCCATCGGAACCGATACCGTCATTCGGTACGAAGACCTCAGCCTGGCCGATGGCCTGGCCACCATTACCATCGACGATGTGCAACGGGGGCAGCACGTGCACGCCCGGGCTACCGACCGGCGTGCCAACGACGAGCTGCTTCCGGCCGGCACCAGGCTCGGCCCGACCGAACTGGCCGTAGCAGCCTCGGTAGGAGCAGCTACCTTACAAGTGACGGCCCTGCCCCGCATAGCGCTGGTCTCGACCGGCGACGAACTGGTCGACGTTGCCGATGCGCCACTGCCTTACCAGATTCGCCGGTCGAACACGTATATGCTCCGGGCTGCGCTGGCCTCTTTTGGGATTACGGCCACCCTGCATCACATCATCGATGATGAGCAGGTGTTGCAGGATCAGCTGGCCCGGCTCCTGGATCAGAACGAGGTGCTGATCCTGAGCGGGGGCGTTTCGGCCGGGAAAGCGGACTTCGTGCCTGCCGTACTGACCCGGCTGGGCGTACAGAAACAGTTTCACAAGATCGAGCAACGCCCGGGTAAGCCGCTCTGGTTCGGCACGATGAACGCCGGTCAGCCGGGTCTGGCCCGCACCGTTTTCGCCCTGCCCGGCAACCCCGTATCAACCATTCTCTGTGCTTACCGCTACGTGCTCCCCTACCTGCGTACATCGCTCGGCTTACCGCCCGAGCCAGCCCGCTACGCGCAGCTCGCCCGACCGTTTACATTCGCGCCGGCCATTACGTATTTCCTGCCCGTACGGCTGGCGAGCGAACCCGACGGTCGACTGCTGGCTCACCCTCTCCCCGGCTCCGGCTCAGCAGACTTTGCCAATCTGATGGAGGCCCACGCCTTTATGGAACTTCCGGCCGGCCAGAGCGAGTTCAGCGCAGGCGAAGCCTTTCGGATATGGTCAACGCTGTAGAAACCTGTATCTTTGTGGTTGAATTACGCCTATGAACGCCACCATTGCCAACGATATTTTCCGGCAGAGTATCCGCGATTATCACCAGACCGACCATGTTGACGCGCCCCTGCTAAACCCGTATCCGGCCAGCGAACTGACCGGACTGCTTTATCGGAAAAACTGGATAGACACTGTACAGTGGCATCTGGAAGATATCATCCGCAGCCCAGCCATCAGCCCCGATGAGTTGGTTGCCATCAAGCGCCGGATCGACCAGTCGAATCAGGACCGGACTGATACTGTCGAACTCATCGACTCGTATCTATACGAGCAGTTTCGGGCCATTACCCCCCAGCCAACGGCGCGTATGAACTCCGAAACGCCCGCCTGGCTGCTCGACCGGATGTCGATCCTTCAGCTTAAACTGTATCACTTCCGCGAGCAGACCGAACGTCCCGACGTATCGGCCGAGCACCAGCAGAAAGCCCTGGCCAAGCTGGCGGTGCTGATCGAACAGGAAGCCGACCTGGCCCGCTGTTTCGACGAACTGCTGGACGATATTCAGGCCGGTAACCGCTTCATAAAAGTGTACCGGCAGATGAAAATGTACAATGACCCAACGCTCAACCCGGTCCTGTACGGCCAAGCCTGAGCGGCTGGTCTGTTGCTGGTTTCACCCCACTCCTAACCGAGCCGCCTGCGCGGTTGAACTCCATTACGCTTGAGACAACACCTGCTTTTGCTTCGTTTTTCGGCAATGGGCGACGTGGCCTTACTGGCTCCGGTCGTGCAGGCGTTTACCCGGCAGTATCCCGACGCCCGGCTGACGCTGGTTACCCGGCCCAGGTTTGCCGTATTTTTTCAGCAGTTCCCCAACCTGGAGGTAGTAGGTGTTGACTTTGACGGTGCCTATCAGGGCTTTGCCGGCCTGCTGCGGCTGTTTACCGAACTCCGGCAGCGACAGCCGGTCGACCTGGTCGTTGATCTGCATCAGAACCTGCGTTCGATGGTGCTCAAAAGCCTGTTTCGCCTGACGGGGGTATCCGCCGTAACGCTTGACAAAGGCCGCGCCGACAAGAAAGCGCTGACCCGTAAGCACAACAAAATCCGGCGCGCGCTGCCCCATTCGGTAGCGCGGTACGCACACACGTTCCAAACCGCGGGCCTGACCGTCAGGCCGGATGCCCGGTTTCGGTTTGGGTCATTCGCACCGGCCGAGTCGGAGTTGACAGCGTTTCTGGCTAAGCAGACGCTGATCCCTGAAGCCCCCTGGCTGGGTATTGCTCCTTTTGCCCAGCACCCGCAGAAGATGTGGCCCTTTGATCGGTTCGATCCGCTGCTGGACAAACTACTCACCACCCGTCCGATCCAGATCTTTCTATTCGGCGGTGGGCCTGCCGAGATCGCGCAGCTGGACGCCCTGCAACGGCGTTTTCCGCAAACTATACGGGTGGCGGGCCAGCTATCGATGGCGGCCGAACTGGCGCTGATTCAGCAGCTGAACGGTATGGTCTGCATGGACTCGGGAAATATGCACCTGGCCGCATTAAGTGGGGTGCCGGTGCTGTCGATCTGGGGGGCTACCCATACCGACGCCGGTTTTGGCCCCTGGGGTCAGGGGCCGGAAGCTGTACTTGAGGTTTCTACCGATCAGCTTAGCTGCCGTCCCTGTTCGGTCTTCGGCAACAAACCCTGCTGGCGGGGTGATCTGGCCTGCCTGAACGATATTCCTGCCAGTGCCGTAGCGGAGCGGGTACTCGGGCTGCTCAGCCGGCCCCACTAACCGGCCGGGCTATTCGAAGTTTTTTTTCTTCTTCTGCAGTTCTTTCACCACAAAGTCGAACGAGATATCGTTCATGCACCGGAAGTGTTTGAGCGGGCAGGTGCCGTTGGTGCCTACCGTACAGGGACGGCAGCTAAGGCCCAGCTTCTCGAGCCGGACATAGGGCGTACGGTAAGGAAACCGCCCAAAACCGGGCATGGTACTCCCCCAGATCGAGTAGACCCGTTTGGCAAACGCAGCCGCAATCTGCATCAGGCCCGTGTCGTGGCTAAAAACAACCCGCGCGCCCTGAATAATGGAAGCCGATTGGTTCAGATTGAATTGCCCACAAGCATTGTAAATCAGCTGATTTCCCAGCGCCCGCGCCACTTCGTCACCAAACACGCGGTCGGCTTTGTCGCCCAGCAGCACGATGGGGAAGTTTATCTTTCGGCAAAGCTCCACCATTTTGGCAACGGGCATACGCGCCGTCTGATGCCGCCCGCCAATGGCGTAGGCGACGTAGTTATGCTGGTGGGAAGCCGGTAACCAGTCGGGCTCGACCTGATCTTTATACGGGATAAAGTAGTCGAGGCCCATTTCGTCGTCCTCAATACCCAACGGAGCCAGTGCCTCAAAATACCGGTCTACCACGTGCTGGGGCGGGATGACGTTGACCTTCCAGCGCTGGTACAGCCACTGCCTCAGCCGAAACGTCCTGACGCTGTAAGAGCGAGTCATGAGCGCGGCTTTGAGGAAAGCCGTCAGCACATTGTTCTGAAGGTCGACCACCAGATCGAACCGCTCGGCCCGAAGTTGCTGAATCAGCTCGGTTGGGCTCTCGCCAGCGTAGTGCCGCTTATCGATGTATGGATTGTGCTCAACGATGGGCAGGTAAGCCCGTTTGGTGCAGATATGTATTTCGGCATGGTGAATCTGCTGTTTCAGACAACGCACAACCGGCGAAGCCAGTACCATATCGCCAATGGATGCGAACTGCAGAACCAGAATTTTTACCGGGGAAGCCATGCTGATACATTTCCACAAAACTATCGCATTTATTATGCCAGTCCAAACCGTTCAATAGACCCACCAGCGCGGTTTGTTGGGTGTTCGGTAGATGCTGTTTTCGCAGACAACACAGGGCGATAAGGGCGGCACGAATACGGGAGGAGCCAGGTCGGGCGTACCCTGGCCGGCACTCCGGTCCACGTAGAACCCCCGCTCGGATACACCCGTTGCGCCAAAATACCCGAACGCCAGGACAGATGGGTCACTGACGCAGCGGATGTTACCCTGCACCAGCGCCGGTGCCGGATCGAACAGACCGCCCGTATTGCCTACCAGCTGCCGGACGCTCTTCCAGAACGCATAGGCCCCCTGGCTGATGGCCTGCTGCTGCACCTCCAGATAATAAGGCGCCGACGAGGTGTAGGGCGCCCGCATGATCAGCTGTTTGCTGATAGCCTGTCCGTTGATGTTCGCATCCGAGCTGGTATTGACGCAGTTATAACATCGCTCTATATCCCAGCACTGGCTGCAGCAGCCTAGTCCTGTATACGACCCGTCGGTTCGGACGGTGCGCTGGCAAACACTGATCGGCTCGTAGTGGGTCCACTCCCAGCGGTAGAAATTACCGGGTGTGGCAGGGTCTTTGGTATCGATGTAGACATCCCACCCCTGCCGGCGGTTGGTGGTTCCGGCAATGGCTTCGTTCCGGTATTCGGTATACACGTTCAGGATGGGTGGCGCGGCCGTCAGCAGTTCCGGCTGCGACTCAAACTGCAAACCAGCCCGGGTCTGAATGGTCAGCTTATACTGTCGACCAGCCACCCCTCTCACCCCGTTTGCCCGGGTCTGGTAAACGCCGGCCGACGTTTCGGTAAGGGTTTCCCGATTGCCGGCGTTATCGGCCAGGGTAACCGTGGCTTTTTCTTCGAGCAGGTTTACACTTCGGATGCTGTAATCGGCGGTGCGACTCAACCGAACGGTATAGGGGCCGGGCTGGTCGGTGATCTGCCCTTCTACAATGAGCGCAGGGGGCAGGCTGATGCTGTCAGGCTGGTATTCAGTTACGCAGCCAGCCAGCAACACACCTGACAGGCAGGCCAGCCATACTTGGCGCACAAACGCGATTAGTTGATTCATATCAGACCTAGAAAACCCACCAGCGGGGGGTAACGGAAGTTCGGTAAGGGCTGTTCTCACAGGGAAAACAGGGATCGGGCGGACTACGGAATAGAAGCTGTGGCTGAGCTGGCGGAGCCCCCTGCACGTCGGAGCGGTTGACCCGGAGCGGCACCACCGAAATGCCGGTAGCGCCAAAATAGCCAAACACGGGTTCGGCCGCGTCGGCGGTGTTTCGGATGTTGCCCTGTACCAGGGCCGGAGCCGGGTCGAACAGGCCGCCCGTATTATTCACCAAGCCCCGAACACTCTTCCAGAAGGTATAGGCCCCCTGACTGATGGCCTGCTGCTCAATTTCGAGGTAGTAGGGCTGAGTCGATGTAAACGGCACCCGGGTGATCAACTGCCGGCTCAGCACCTTCCCGTTAATACTCGCATCGGAGTTCACGTTCAGACAGTTGTAGCAGCGTTCAATATCCCAGCAGAACGTACAGCAGTACAAATCATGGTAAGCGTTGGTTCTGGGGTTTTCAACCACCCGCGCGCAGGCACTGACAGGCTCGTAATGGACCCAGTCCCAGCGGTAGAAGTTACCGGAGGTTTCGGGGTCCTGGGTATCGATATAGACATCCCACCCCTGCCGGCGGTTGGCCGTTCCGGCAATGGCTTCGTTCCGGTATTCGGCGTAGGCTTTTAGTATGGGCGGAGCGGACGTGAGCAGCTCCGCGTCGGACTCATAGCGCTTGCCGGCTTTGGTAAGAATGGTCAGCTTATAACGTCGACCGGCCAGGCCACGCAGGCCATTTGCTTTGGTCTGGTAGGTGCCGCCTGCCACTTCGGTCAGGGTTTCCCGGTTGCCCGCATTGTCTTCGATAGTCAGCGTGGCACCCTGTTCGAGCAAGTTGAACCCCTGGTTGCTGTAGTCACCGGTGCGGGTCAGGCGAACGGTATACGGCCCAGGCTGGTCGGTAACCTGTCCTTCTACGACGAGGCCAGGGGGCAGCGAGAGCGTTTCGGGTTGGTATTCGGTTACGCAGCCAGCCAGCAGAAACAGCCAGATAATGACCAGCTGACCGCTCCGTTTTGGTCGGGTGAATCGTGTTCTCATTGGGTTCAGTCAACCCACCAGCGGGGCCTGTTTGGGGTTCGATAGATCGTATTCTCGCAGACGGCACAGGGGTCGGGCGGCACGCGGAAAATAGCCGGGCGCGACACATCGGGCGGCCCCGGCGCATTCCGTCGATTAACCAGGAGCGGCACCACCGTCACCCCCGTCGCGCTGAAGTAGCCGAAAACCGGTTCGGCCGGGTCGCTGATGCAGCGCAGATTCCCATCCGATACCGCCGGTGCCGCGTCGAAGAGGCCACCTACGTTTTGGGTCAGTTGCCGCACACGTTTCCAGAAGTCGTAGGCGCCTTTGCTGATGGCCTGCTGCTCAATCTCGAGGTAATAGGTTTTCCGAGACGTGTAGGGCACCCGCATGATAAACTGTCGACTCAGGGTCTTGCCGTTGATATTGACATCTGAGTTGACGTTGAGGCAGTTGTAACACCGGTTAATCTCCCAGCAGGGCGTACAGCAGCGCAGGTCATGGTAAGCGCCCGTCCGGACGTCGTCGATAATCGTGGCGCAGGATGCGGTATCCTGGTAGTTGGTCCACTCGTAGCGATAAAAGTTACCGGGCGTTTCGGGGTCTTTGGTATCGATGTAAACATCCCACCCACTCACCTCGCTGCGGGTCAGCGCCAGTGGCTCGGCCCGGTATTCGGCATACGCCCGGGTTATGGGGGGAGCCGCTGTCAGCAGTTCGGCACTGGACTGGTATCGTTTCCCGGCCCGGGTGGTGATGGTCAGCGTATACCGCCGGCCGGCCACGCCCTGTAACCCGCCGGGTCGGGTTCGGTAGGTACCACCCGGAGCCTGTTCGAGCAGCGTTTCGCGGTTGCCGGCATCATCGGCCAGGATAACGGTAGCGCCCTCTTCGAGCAAGTTGATACTGCGGATGCTGTAGTCGGCGGTGCGGGTCAGGCGAACGGTGTATGGCCCGGGCTGGTCGGTGACTTGTCCTTCAACGATCAGTTTCGGGCTGGTACTTACCGAGGCTGGCTGGTACTCCCTGATGCAGGAGAATACCAGCGCCAGTACTGCCCACGCCACAACCCATAAGCGGATAGGTGCTTTCATCAGAACCTGAAGTTATAGGTCAGCGACGGGAAAGCCGTAGCGAAAATGGATAGCTTGTAGGCGTCGGAGAACGAGCGGGGATTGAGCCGGTAAAAGATCGAATACGCGTTTTTACGGGCGTACACATTGTAGATTGAAAAGACCCAGCTGCTCTGATTCCGCTTTTTCTTGAGCGGATTCTGCTCGAACGTCATCGAGAAGTCGAGCCGGTGATAATCGGGAATGCGCTGCTGATTGCGGTCGACATAAATCGGCACATACACCCCATTGATCCGGGCGCGAGCATAGGGCTGGGTGATCGGCCGTCCGGTGCTGTAGGTAAAGTTCAGCGACAGGCTGAACCAGGCCGTGGGGCGGTACGTGGCCAGGGCGTTCAGCGTGTGTGGCTTGTCGTAGTTGGCCGGATAAGCCCGGCCACTATTGACCCGTTCAACGGGAAACGGGCTGTCCATGGTCAGGAACGTACGGGCGAAGGTATAGGCCGTAAAGCCCGTCCACCGGCCTTTATTCTTCCGCAGCAGGGCTTCGAACCCGTAGGCTTCACCCCGCCCCTGTACAATCTGGGTTTCAACGGCTTCGGCCAGTTGCAGCTCGGCCCCGTCGCGGTAGTCGATGGCGTTGGCGATGCGCTTGTAATATATCTCCCCCGACGCTTCGATGGCGTTGTCGGCCGTATTTCGGAAATACCCCAGCGACCACTGATCCGCAATCTGAGGCTTGGTATAGACGTCGCTCAGGTGCCAGCGCGAGGTGGGCAGGGCGGCTGTCGTATTGGTCACCTGCTGGATGTACTGCCGAAGCCGGCTGTAGCCCGCCTTGATGGATCGGCCTTCTCCCACCGACCAGCGTAATGACAACCGCGGCTCCAGCCCCCCAGACCGGTGGTAAACCGTGCCAGCCTCGTAGGTCTGGGTCGACGATACCGTTTCATCTTCGCGCGGGCCGTTTTCCAGGTACGTACGCACCGTTGCCGGGCCGCGGTTCAGCAGGGCTGAATAGCGCAGACCCACCAGTACCGACACCGCCGTGTTTACTTTCCACTCGTCCTGTACATAAGCGGCCAGCTCATAGGCCTGTTCGCGGGCCAGATCAACCGGCAGCACGTTGGAAAAAGGGCCGGGGGTTCGGGTGTTGGGCTGCACCAGATAATCGATAGCGCTCAGTCCTGCCTGCCACTGGTGATTGTCGCCGGGCGTATAGGTCAGGTCGGTTTTGATTTGCCGGTGCCAGATGCCCGACCGCAGATCGAACGCGTTGGCCGAGTCGGGCGAAGAGAGGTTGGCCCGGTAGCGGCTCAGAATAACCGAGGTAGCCAGGTTCAGCTGACGGCCGATAAAGTAATTCCAGCGTAGCACCCCGTTGGTGGTCTGGTAATCGAACTGGGTCGAGGATGCATTGATTTCCTGTCCCGAGAGCGAATCCGACGCCAGCTTGAACACGTCGGTGCTCACGTAGCCGGTCAGGGTGATGGTATGCTGCTCGGATGGCTGGAATTTGATTTTGGTGGTGAGGTCGTAAAAGTTGGCTTTGGTGCCGCGCAGGTTGGCCGGCGCCAGCTTGAACAGAAAATCGTTGAACGACGCCCGGGCGGCAGCCAGAAACGACAGCTTTTTTTTGATGATGGGCCCCTCAACGCCGAGCCGGTTCGAAATCAGCCCTATCCCACCGTTCAGGCTCCATTTTTCGGCGTCGGGCTCCTTGATCTTCACGTCCAGGACCGACGACGCCCGGCCGCCGTAGCCAGCCGCAACGCCCCCCCGGTTCAGCGTTACATCCCGCACCACATCCGGGTTGAACACCGAGAAAAAGCCCATCAGGTGGCTGGAGTTGAACACCGGGGCATCATCGAACAGCACCAGGTTCTGATCGGCGCTGCCACCCCGTACGTTGAAGCCGGGAGCCCCCTCGCCCACGGTGGTAACGCCCGGCAGCAGCAGCAGGCTCCGCACCACATCGACTTCACCCATCAGGGGCGGAATTCGACGGATGCTGCGGATACTCAGCTGCGATACGCCGATCTCCACCTTCCTGACGTTGCGGTCGGGGGTTTCGCTCGTGACTACCACCTCCTCCAGATCTTTGGCATCGTCTTCCATGAAGACCTCGCGGAAAAGCAGTTTCTGGAGCGAGATTGTATCGTAGCGCGGCCGGTACCCTACGTGGGTAAACTTGAGTACGTAGTTGCCGGCGGGCATCGTTACCACGTAAAAGCCGTCTTTGGCCGTTACGTAGCCTTTGGATACATTGATGACAACGATATTGACACCCTGAATTGGCTTGCCTGTTTTGGCGTCGCGAACGTAGCCGGTGGCTGAATAGGCGATGGCGTTTTTTTGCTGGGCAACGGCTTCGGTCAACAAACAGGCAAGAACCGACAGAACGTAAAGAAGGCGCATAGAGGAATAGAGGAAACAGGTAGCCGCCCAAAGCGGACGGCTGACCGTTTAGCATGAATAGTAAAGCTAAACTTACCTATTTCTTCCCTATTCCCAACTTTCGATTCTGCAAATAAGTCTGCATATCGTCCAATGACAACGCATTGAAGGTCATTTGCCTGGTTAAACCGCCTTTCCGCCCGACGGCAACGCCATAATGCATATCGAGCAAACCGCTCAGCGTATGCGCATCCGGATTTATACTCAGCATAACGCCCTGCTCCATGGCATAGTCGATCCAGCGCCAGTCAATGTCGAGCCGATACGGGCTGGCGTTGATTTCGATCACAACCTGATGGGCCGCGCAGGCATCGATAATGGCGCGATGATCGATGGGATACCCCTCCCGCGCCAGGAGCAGTCGGCCGGTCGGGTGGCCCAGAATGGTAGTGTAGGGATTTTCGATGGCGCGCAGCAGCCGCGTAGTGGCTTTTTCGATGGACATGGTCAGCGTCTGGTGAACGCTTGCTACTACATAGTCGAAACTGGCCAGGGTTTCGTCGTCATAATCCAGCGATCCGTCGCCCAGGATGTCGGACTCGATTCCTTTAAAAATGCGAAACCCGGTGCCGAAGCCGGCATTGAGCGCGTCGATTTCCGCCTGCTGCGCCCGAACGCGTTCGGCATCGAGTCCGTTGGCGTAGCTGGCCGTTACGGAATGGTCGGCAATGCCGAAATACGTCAGACCCAGCTCGCGGCAGTAGGCCGCCATCTCGGCCACCGACTGCTTGCCGTCTGACCAGGTGCTGTGGTTATGCAGTGTCCCCCGCAGATCATCCCAGGTCACGAGTTCGTCGGCACGGTGTCGGGTAGCCCAGCGGAAGGCGAACTCATCTTCGCGCATTTCGGGCACGATATACGGCAGGCCGGCCCGTTCGTAGATAGCCACTTCCGAAGTATCGGGGCTGGTATAGGCCACCTGAAGCAGCGAAGCTCCCCCGCTGCCCACCTGCTGGAGGTGCGGCTCGGCCGCTGACAGGATAAACAGCTGCCGGTCTATCTGATCGGGTGCTACCAGGAGCAATTCAACGCGTACGTCGAACCCATCGAGCTGGCCCCGCCAGGCAAAGGGCGACGACTCGACCTCGTTCGGCAGCAGGTTAGGTACCCCGTTCAGAGTCAGCATAGCAGAAATCGGGTCGCTGGTCTGGATCAGCAGCTGTACCGTATCGACTTCCTGGGCTTTCCGCCGAACCTGCCCGCTCACCTCGACCCGGTCAAAATGCGGGGTCAGTTCATCGAGCAGGAGACCGGCCATCTGGGCCGCCTTGTCCATCCGTACTTTGCCTTTCTGCTCCTGCAGGAACTCCAGCGCAGCCAGAATCTTGTCCTGAGTAGCCTTACCAAAGCCTTTGATGGTAGCCACGCGCCCTTCTTCACAGGCCTGCTGAAGTTCGCCCAGGCTCACGATGCCCAGTTCACGCCAGAGCGTACCTATTTTTTTCACCCCCAGTCCTTTGATGCGGAACATATCCAGCACCCCGGCAGGCGTTTGAGCCAGCAGTTCGTCGAGTTCGGTCAGGCGGCCGGTATCAGCAATCTCGCGGATTTTATACGCTACCGATTTTCCGACACCGGGCAGTTTAATAAGTTCGTCGACGGGCAGGTTGGCCAGATCGGCGGTTGATTTGTCGAGGTTGAAAGCCGCCGAGCTAAACGCTCGCGTCCGGAAGGCGTCCTGTTCGTGGAGTTCCATCAGCCGGCCCGTTAGTTCGAGCAGGTCAACGATTTCGGAATTGGTCATTGTATAAGCCGCATTTATGCTGCAAAATAGGCAATTGGTCGGATTTCACGGGTGTGGGCCCATGGCGTCGCCCATCTTTACATCATCAGAAGGCCAGCAGAAGCCAGCCTCAGCAACCCTGAAAACCAATCCTTGTCATGACCACCCAATCCGTTTCTCCCCAGCGCGACGATCTTTTATGGAAGCAAGCCAAAAAACGCGTTGGCTTCATCATGCACCTGCGCTCTTACCTGATCGTCAATGCCGGTCTCTGGCTAATCTATCTGATTACTCACATGGGCTCCTTCAGTCAGCCGGTCTTTCGGGGGTATGGACTGCCCTGGCCGCTGTTTGCCATGATCGGCTGGGGCATTGGGCTCGCTTCTCACTACTTCAGCGTCTATGCCCGGCCCGACGAGCGGGGCATGGTTGAACGGGAGTACGAGAAGCTCCGCAATCAGTCGCGCTGACCGCAGCCGTCTGGGCTAATTCCAGTCGAAAACGGGATAGACACTAAGTTAACCAAACACTTTGCCGCCCCGCGAGTACATGTTTATGAGCCGGGATGAGGACAGGCGAACGAGGGAGCGAAACGCCCGGCTCTACGCCACGTATGCAAACGATACTCCACTCGCCAACGAGCGTGCTGCATCTGACAGCTGCGCTCGTGGCGATGGCGACAGGAACGGGGGTTCTTTTTCTGCCGAAAGGTACCCGCCAGCACCGGCGGCTGGGCCGGGTTTACGTAGTGAGTATGGCCGTGCTCCTGCTGACCGCGTTCCAGATTTATTTTCTGTTCGGCCGGTTCGGAGTCATCCACTGGGGTGCCGTCGGTAGTCTGATTACCCTGTTGATCGGGCTGGTCCCGCTCGCAATCCGATCCGGTATGCCGTCCTGGCTAGGCTGGCATTATGGCGGCATGGGCGCATCCGTAACGAGCCTGTATGCTGCTTTCCTGGTTGAGAGCAGCTACCGGTTTTTTCCGCCCAGCTGGTTCTGGTACATTACGATGGGATCGGCCAACGCCGTTTTTCTGATCGGGGCGGTGCTGCTATACCGCTACCGGCGCTTTGATAGCCGGCCAGGGGTCGTAGTTCTCGAGCGTAAAATCGGCAAAGGTGAAGTCAAATACCGACCGTACGTCGGGGTTCAGCCGCATGACCGGCAGCGGACGCGGCTCGCGCGCTAGCTGGGTCTCTACCTGCTCGAGGTGATTCAGATACAGGTGCGTGTCGCCCCCCGTCCAGATAAATTCATGGGCTTCCAGTCCACACTCCTGAGCTACCATCATGGTCAGCAACGCATAGGAGGCAATATTGAAGGGCACACCCAGAAAGACGTCGGCACTGCGCTGGTAGAGCTGGCAGGACAGCTTGTTATCGGCCACATAAAACTGAAACAGGGCGTGGCAGGGCTGCAGAGCCATGTTCGGAATATCGGCCGGATTCCAGGCAGAGACAATGATCCGGCGCGAGTCGGGCGAGTTTTTCAGCTGCCGCAGCACCTCGCTGAGCTGGTCGATCACGCGGCCGTCGGGCGCGCTCCAGCTACGCCACTGTTTTCCGTAAACGGGGCCCAGGTCGCCCTGTTCGTCGGCCCATTCGTCCCAGATACTAACGCCGTTGTCTTTCAGGTATTTGATGTTGGTATCGCCTTTGATGAACCACAGCAATTCGTGGATGATCGACTTCGTATGTACTTTCTTGGTGGTCACCAGCGGAAAGCCCTCCTGCAGGTTGAAGCGCATCTGGTAGCCGAAAACGCTGATGGTACCAGTGCCGGTACGGTCTGTTTTACGGGTTCCGGTGGCAAGAATATGTCGAAGCAGATCGTGATACTGGCGCATGGGCGATGTCGAAATGAACCCAAAAGTCGGTAGTTACCGGCCGGAAGTCAACAGGCAAATCGCTTTTTTCATGCCGCGCGCTCCGGCCGGTGTCCGCGTCCGAACCGGATGCGCGCCGGTAAGAACCTAGGACTCAATCTCGAACGAATAGGTAATGGCCGCGGTAGGCCGAAACTGGGCCGTGGCGGAACAGTATTTATCCATCGACAGGTCGATAGCCCGCTTCACGCGATCGGAATCGAGAGCACCCTTTAACGTATAGGTCAGGTGAATTTTCTGGAAGGGGGCGGGCGTAGCTCCCTTCTGACGAAGCCCGTCGACCGACAGCCGGAATCCGTCGATAACCTGCTTCTGTTTCTGCAGAATCAGGATGACATCGATGGCCGAACAGCCAGCCAGTCCCATCAGCAGCATCTCCATGGGACGGGCCCCGGCATTATGTCCGCCAATGTCGGTCGCTGCGTCAATATGCTGCACAACACCCGACGTACCAACGGCCTCAAAATGAAAGGCATCGTCGACCCGAACGAGTTCTACCTGCATCGTATTAAATTCAGGAACAGTGGCAACCGGTTGTGAATCAAGCATTGTATTTCTTGCGTTTATAGGGTATCGTTTGTACTTTCACAGACTTAAACAAACGGAGTCATGTCCGAAAAATTCACTGACGACCTCTTTAACCTGAAAAACGACCGGCGGCTGAGCGTATACCTCTACCGGGCCGGTTTTGGCTGCTGGCTGTTGTACATCCTGTCAGGTGCCCGTTTCATGCAGTCAGTGAGTATGTACCGAACAGATTTTGGGGTGTTCGCGTTCTTTTTGATGGTCATGGGCCTGTCGGCGTCCATGATCTACGATTACTACCACCATCCGGCCGAATTTGCCCAGAAAAGAAAGTGGCTGGCTATCAGCTATGTGGTACTGGCAGGCCTGATTTATTTCTTTATCCTGCACCACGAGCCGGTCTCGATCGAGCACCTGCTGGGCCGGGGTTTGTTCTAGCAGACGCTCTGCTGCAGCGAGCTGCCGGGCCAGGCCGCTCCTTTCTCACCACTCTATAAGTTCCGGATGTATTTCTGCCCACCGAGGTAACGCATCTGCCGGGCAATCTGGCGGGTTCGTCGCTGTACGTAATTCGACGGCTTCTGGATCGACAACTGGCGGGGATTGGGCAGAACAGCGGCAATACGGGCCGCTTCGTTGCGGCTGAGTGTGGCGGCTGGATGGCCGTAGAACCGCTGGCTGGCGGCTTCTACCCCAAACGTCATCGGCCCCGTTTCGGCCACGTTCAGATACACTTCCAGAATCCGTTTCTTGCCCCAGATCAGCTCGATCAGTACCGTGAAGTATACTTCCAGGCCTTTACGGATGTAGCTCCGCCCGTTCCAGAGAAACACGTTCTTGGCGACCTGCTGCGAAATGGTGCTGGCACCACGCGGCCGTTTCCGATGCTGGTTCTCCTTGATCGCATCCTGGATTTCGTCAAAATCGAACCCCCAGTGCGTTGGGAAGGCCTGATCTTCGGACGAGACCACGGCCAGGGCGGCTTCTTTGCTGATCTCGTCGTAGGGTCGCCATTTCTTGTAGACCCGCCCCGGCTCGTCGGTACCGACCGTATCGAACCAGCGCGACACAACCAGGGGCGTTACCCAGACCGGCACGTACTTAAGCACGATCACGTAGCCGATCGACCCGAAGAAGAGCCACAGAAACGCCTTGATGCAGAACCAGTAGGCCCGTTCCAGCAGGGGTCGCTGCCGGATGAACCCACGCGCCTGCTGCCAGCGACCCGTCTTCTGCAGGCGGCTCGTTGACGCATGAGTCGCTTTGGGGCGGGGTTGCTGCGGCATATCGCGAAAGGTGTTGGCACGACGTTGCGGATTCATAGAAGCGGGTCTGTTGCGCGAAAATAGCAGTATTGATACCGGAAATCCGAACACCGAATCGACAGGATAAACAATTTCTATTCTGGGGCAACACCCAACCAGAGCGTTACTCCACAAACAGCGTGGCGGCTACCCGGTCGGCAAAGAGCTTACCGGCCTGGGTCAGAAGCAACTGCCCGCTCTCGTTCGTCAACCAGCCCGACGCATACAGGCGGTTCAGTTCGCGGGCCTGCACCTGCGTAAAGTCGGCGCCCAGCAGTTGGCTCAGCTCAGCAACCGAACAGCCCCATTGGGTACGCAATCCCGTCAGGAGGTACTCGTTCACCTGATCGGCTACCGACAGCTCCTCCACGGTGGCGGGCAACGTACCGGCGCTGATCGCAGCGATATAACGCCCATTGTTGGCTATGTTGTATTGGCGCGAGAAACCATTGTATGAATGGGCACTGGGACCAATGCCGAGGTAGGGCCGGCGCTGCCAGTAGGCCGTATTATGCCGGGCATACTGGATCTGCCCCCTGTCGTTTGGCCGGGCAAAGTTGGAGATTTCATAATGGCGGTATCCGGCACCGGTCAGGGCCTGGGTCAGCTCTTCAAATTGTGTAGCTGCGAGGCCCTCATCGGCGGGGGGCAGTTTCCCGGTTTTTGTCCACCGGCCAAACGCGGTATCCGGCTCGATGGTCAGGGCATAGGCCGACAGGTGGGTAACGGGCAAGGCCAGCATGGTCTCCACATCCGTTTGCCATGCCGACGCGGTCCGGCCTGACGTGGCCCGATCAGGAATGCCGTAGATCAGGTCTACGCTCAGGTTCTCAAACCCGGCGTCGCGCGCCTGGCTGACGCAGGCGCGCGCTTCGACGGCCGTATGGGCGCGATTCATCCACCGGAGGGTCGGCTCGTCGAAGGTCTGGATTCCGATGCTGAGCCGGTTCACGTAGCGGTTCAGGATGTGAAGCTTGTCAGGACTCAAATCATCCGGATTGGCTTCGAGGGTTATTTCGGGCAACGTACCGCTGGCACCGGCTACCAGGGTAAACTGTCGGTAAATGGTATTGAAAAGCTGATCCAGCTCGGCCTCGGTCAGCAGGGAAGGCGTTCCCCCGCCCAGGTAGATTGTCTCCAGCGTTTTGTCGGGCAGATAGTCGGCCTGCATGGTCAGCTCGGCGCATAACGCATCGACCAGCGCCGATTTATGCCCCAGGCTTGTACTAAAGTGAAAGTCGCAGTAATGGCAGGCCTGCTTGCAGAAGGGTATGTGAACGTACAGATGCATGTAGGTATATGACACCAAACCAGAACCGCAGGTTCCGTTGCCTCAGCCCTATCTAACCGGCCCGCAACCGGTCAGCGCAGCGATTTTTCCAGCACAATAGTTAGCCCATGCGGGCCCTGCAGGGTCCCGGTAATGGCAAAGCCGAAACGCAGATTGAGAATCAGCATCTCGCGCCACTGGTTGTAGGTTTGGGTACGGATGGTATGATAGCCCTGGTCACGACACCAGTCGTGCTGACGACGCATCAGCTCTGACGCAATACCCTGCCCCCGACGGGTCGGATCGACGCAGCCCAGCCAGCTGTAGAAATGACCGGGTTTGCGTTCATACCCCAGCTTACAGCCAACCACCTGTTCGTGAAGCGGATCGATAGCCAGCTCGGCCAGTAGTGGCGTTCGGGCGTGCTGATAGTGTAACTCGGCCAGCAGGTCGGCCTCGGGACGAGAAAAAACGGAACTGAGGAGGAGAAGAAAAGACGCAGCCAGGGGTTCGGCAGGCAAGCCAGCCACCCGTTCGTACTGAATATTCATCTGGCAAAGATGGTGTACAGACGTCAAACGTTCGGCAACTTCCGGCCGATCAGTCGGGGCATTTCTTGCAGCGTTTGCCCTTTTTGTACTTCTTGCAGCATTTCTTCAGCACGCACTCCTGCCCAACGAAAGCGTTGAACGACAGAAGCGGCTTCGCATCAGAGGCAGGAAGGGTTGTTACAGAAGAGAAAGAATCGTCAGTCATGACTGTTTACTGGCTGCTGGTACACTGCAAAGGTATATCTATTTAGATTTAATACAAATAAGATTTATGAAAAAATTCTGGGTCACTTTGGGCATGTGCCTGGGAGCCGGTATAGTACTGGCTCACGAGTTCTGGTTGCAACCTAGTCAGTATTTTGCCCAGGCTGGCAACCGGATTAGCCTGAAGATTCTGGTTGGCGAAGGGTTTCTGGGCGAACCTTCGGAGGGTAAGAAAAACCGAATTATTCAGTACAGGCACTACACAGCTAACCGTATTACCGACCTCAGCCCAACCCTATCCGGTGATACCTACAGTGATGTATCCGTGGTGCTTACTTCACCCGGTACTCACCTGTTCAGTTTCAGCAACACGCCCAAGTTTCTGACGATGAAGGCCGATAGCTTTCTGCTGTATCTGAAAGAAGATGGGCTTGACGGAGTTATCGCGGCCCGGCAACAACGGGGCGACAGCCGTAAGCCCAGTCGGGAATTGTACCAGCGCTGCGTGAAAACCCTCGTGCAGGTAGGCCAGAAAACAGATCGGACTTTTGCGACCAATACCAACTTACCGCTCGACATACGGGCCAGCCGAAACCCCTACGACCAGCGGGCCGGGCAGCAGGGCGAATTCCAGGTTTTGTTTGGGCAGAAACCCGTTGCCAATGCGCTGGTCCGATACTGGAACCGCAACGCAGCCAACCGACTTTCTGAAGAACGGCAACGATCCGATCAGCAGGGACGCGTTCGGTTCCGGCTCCGATCGGGTCAGAATATGATCAGTGTCGTACATATGGTTCCGGCCAGCGATACAGCCCAGGCCCGGTATGGTCGGGCCGATTGGCATAGTTACTGGGGCAGCCTGACGTTTGGCTGTCGATAACCCCAAATTTGTATGAACACCCTGCTGAACAGCCTGGACCGCTACCGGGCTTATGCACCATTCCTGATTCGGCTGGTGGTTGCCTACCAGCTTTACGACGCTGCGGGTCATACGGCGCTCAACCCGGCAGAGGGCTTACCGGGTTATGCCGACTGGCTTACCAGCCTGGGATTTCCGCTGCCGATGGTGAGTGCCGCGCTGTCGGCCTACACCGAATTTATTGGCTGTATCCTGCTGGTGCTGGGCTGGAAAACCCGCTGGGCTGCCCTGTTCCTGATCATCAACTTTTCGCTGGCCCTGCTGGTTGCCCACCTAGCCATCGGCGATACGTTTAAAAACACCCTGCCGGCCCTTACTATCTGGGCCGTCAGCGTATTCTTACTACTCAACGGCCCCGGCAAACCATCCATTGATGAAGGTATTTAACTGGCTATCCCTTAGCGTTTTCGTCCTGACCCATACGGGACTGGTAGCTCAGACTCCAGTCCTGCGCGACACCCTGCTGACGGGCTATACACGCACCGCTCTGACCCCACTCTATTACGGCCAGGGTACCGACCGACTCGGCGGAGCCCGCATGGAAACCCTCGACTCCGGGGTCGTACTCCGGCTAACCGGGCTCGATACAGTATCCAGATTATGGCGGGTGCGGCTTTCTCCTACCCTATCGGCCTTCGTGCCAACAGATCAGATCATTGCCGACACACTGACGGCCAGTCAACCCGGTTCGGCGAGTTTCATCAACAACTGGACCGTGTCGGGCGACTCGACCCGGCCCTTCGACTACGTAGCGGTTCGGTTGCCCACCCGACTGCCCTACCGGAGTCAGGTGCACAACGACCCCGGCCGGCTTATTGTCGATGTTTTCGGGGCTACTGCCAATACGAACTGGATTACCCAGCTGTCTTCGGCTACCGAAGTGAAGCGGGTCTGGTTTGAGCAGCTCGCCGACGAATCCGTCCGGATTTATATTGATCTGAAGCACCGGCAGCCCTGGGGTTACGCGATCTATTATCAACGCAACACGCTGCTGATCCGCGTGCGTCGACCGCCCGGCCGAGCCCGCTTACGGGACCTGGTAATCGCCGTAGACGCAGGGCATGGCGGCTCCAACACGGGTGCGCGCGGCCAGCAGACCGGAAAACTGGAGAAAGAGATGACGCTCGATGTAGCCCTGCGGCTGCAACGGCTCCTCGAACGGGCCGGTAGCCGGGTACTCATGACCCGCGCTACCGATACCCTGCTGGGCCCCACCGCCCGGATTCTGGCCATGCGCCGGGCGCAACCCAATTTGCTCGTCAGCATTCATTTCAACTCGGCCGGTAATGCAGGCGTGCGCGGAGTCAGCACGTACTACAAACACCCGGGTTTCCGGCCGTTGAGCCAGCACATTTTGCACGAGCTGCTGCAAATCAGAACGAACGACGGCCACCCCAACGAGTTTGGGAACATTGGGCACTTCAATTTTTTCTTCAATGCCCCAACCGATTACCCCAACGTGCTGGTTGAGGGACCGTTCCTGAGCAACCCCGCCGACGAAGCCCTGATTACCGACAGGCGGTTTCGCCATCGTATGGCCAAAGCCATCCGACGAGGCATCCGACAGTTTCTGGCCGACAGCGTACGCTAGTATATCGTTAAATCAGGATGTCGCCCACCAGATAGAGTTGCACCTGCCCGGCAATATCGACCCGTTCGCCGTTGAGTTTGCAGCGCAGGTAACCGCCCCGCTGCGAAAGTTGGCGGGCCGTTAGTTCGTTTTTTCCCAGCTGTTCGGCCCAGTAGGGTGTCAGGGTAGTATGGGCCGAACCCGTTACGGGGTCTTCATCGATGCCGGACTGAGGGCCGAAGAAGCGGGACACGAAATCGACGCCACTATCGGCATCGCCCGGCGCCGTTACGATCACGCCCCGGGCCGGTACGGTGGCCATCTCCCGGAAATCGGGGGTCAGCGCTTCAATCTGTTCCTGACTTTCGTAAATCAGCAGGTAGTCCGTTTTCCCTCTGTACACCGCCCGGGGTTTTTCGCCCAGGCTGGCTACCAGCGCGGGCGGCTGCACATTCGCTTTGTGAACAATATCGGCCGGAAAGTCGAGCGTGAGCCAGCCATCATCACCGCGGCATACCTTGAGCAGGCCGCTGCGCGACTCAAAGAAAATCTGGTCGGTATCCGGTTTCTCTTCCAGATAAAAGACAACGTGCCCGGTTGCCAGGGTCGCATGACCACACAGGTCGACCTCTACCGTTGGCGTAAACCACCGGATATGGAAGGTAGCGTCCTGATCGGTTTGTACGTAAAAGGCCGTTTCGGCCAGGTTGTTTTCAGCCGCAATTCGCTGCATCTGGTCGTCAGGGAGCCAGGCTGGAAGCGCCACCACAGCGGCCGGATTGCCAGCAAACAGCTGGTCGGAGAAAGCGTCAAGCTGATAAATTTTCATAAGGGGTGACCGGGTTCTATGGTTCTATTCAGGAATAGTGCTTTATAGACTGCAACTGTTCGAACAGCTGCGGGGTAAACTGGGTAAGCGATGGTAGTATCAGATCGGCCAGGGCAAACTTCGGGTCGCGGATTTCAAATTCGGCCGGTACCGCTACCGTTCGCATACCGGCCGCATGGGCCGAGGCCAGCCCCGTACCCGAGTCTTCGAACGCCAGACACCGGGCCGGATCGATACCCAGTTTACGGGCCGCCCCCAGATACACATCGGGCGCAGGCTTGTTCCGTTTTTCCAGCGTAGCCGAATGCCAGAGCACCAGCCTGTCGCGAATACCCATCCGGTTAACGACTACTTCGATAAGACTCATCGGCGAGGCCGAGGCAATAGCCGTAGCCACACCCCGTTCGGCGAAGAAGTCGAGTATGGCCAGAGCGCCCGGCATCGGTTCGGCTAGCTGGCCAATCCGTTCGTGAGCGCCCTCGGTAATGGTAGCCCCGATTTCGGCTCGGCTAAGGCCAGGCGTTTCGACCCAGGGGCTGCGTCCGTACCAGTAGTCGACAACGGCCGGAATAGGCATGCCTGTCGTTTGCATGCACTCTTCGTCGGTGAGGTTCAGCCCTACGGTCCGAAAAACCTCCTGCTCTACTGACCGCCAGTGGGGTTCTGAGTCCACCAGCAGCCCATCCATATCAAAAATAGCTGCGTGTATCAACGTACTAGAGTCTCACCATAACCTGGGAGACAGTTGGGTTAAGCGTTTGCATGACCGGATTGCTGCTTGCAAAGGGCCGGTCGCCCATGACCTGTTCGGCCAGCTTCTGGTCGTTCGCCGGGGCCGAATCGATCGAAAACCGAACACTGAGGAGCGAAAGCTGTCCTTTAGGTTGTAATACTCCCCCCTGCCAGTCCCCAACCAGGCCACCCATGTCCCAGCCGAAGCCGTAGAGCTGGAAGGGCCGACCGTTAATTGTCTCGACTTCGCGCAGGGTACTACCAATTTTCAGTCCATTTTCCAGCGCCCAGCGCGAGGGTTTGCCCGAGCGACCACTCTTTTGGTGCGACGGTCGTAACAGAATAGCGTCGGGTTTACTGAATGTCCTGGTATCTTTCCAGATAATTTCTGCCTGATCGGGTGTGCCGCGAAACAGGGTGGTGCCGACGGTCGTCTCGCCCTCGGCCACGTAAATGGTATCATGCGTCACAACAGCCGGGCCTAGGCGGGCCATCAGCGACGCTTCGGTAGAGGTAGCCGTGATGGTACCGACCCGTTTGCCGGGAACGATCAGAAAAGCCCTGGCGTCGATTGGCTGGCGGCTGGTTGCGGTGGCAGCCGCAACTGGTTCTGTGTTTGTTGTATCGGCCCGTTGCCGGCACGATTCTGCCAGCCAGGCCACCGTTGTCAGTAGGAAAAGCGTAGTACGAAACATAATCACTAGACGTCAGCCTGGCGAAACGGTTTTACATCGATGCGGTCCCAGACGCGTTCAACGATATAGGGATCGGTGAGCAGATACTGCCGGAGCTGCTCGTCAGACTCCAGTTCCAGCATAAGCATAGAACCAATCATTTGCCCATCGGGGTCGAGCAGTGCCCCGCCCAGAATGAACTGCCCGTTGGCCTTGAGTTGACGAACATAATCGAGGTGGGCGGGCCGAACAGCCATACGCCGGTCCAGACTGGCAGGGTGATCATACGCGTGGATGACGTATTTCATGAGCTTCAAATTCGCGGGTTGTGTGGCAAGATACCATCTTTCGCCGTTTTCATCCCATAGTCCAGCGGGTTCGTCCCACATTTTTGTCGTGCCCGGCCGGGTACTTTAGTTTTGCGTCATTCTTACCAAAACGCCTATATAGATCGCCTTTTCATGGAAACGAATTTCAGATCAACCGATTTTCCGACAAACGCCCCGCCGAGTGCTACGCCAACGCCCTATCCGTCGCTGCTGCAGGCCTGGGGCCTGATTGGTCTGCTGCTGCTGGCCGGCATTCCGGCCGCTCTGCCGTCGTTACTCATCAGCCAGCTGGCCCCCGACCTGAAAGCCGTTGGCGACACCCTGGCCTACATACTGGCCTTTAGCCTGACCATCTGGTTTGCGTTCCGGCAGCGCCGGTCGTCGGCTCTTTCGTTTGCTCCGGTAGCGCCGGCGGTATTTCCGCTCGTGGCGCTGGGTACGGTGGCGCTGGGTCTGCTGATCGAACCCCTGACCTCGGTACTGCCCACGCCCGACTGGCTCGAGCAGCTTATGCGGGATGCGTTTACCAAAGACGCCATTTTTTCGGCGGTCGTCTGCGCGCCCATCCTGGAGGAGATTCTGCTACGGGGCATTATCACCGACGGGTTTCTGAAACGCTATTCGCCCACCCAAGCCATTGTCTGGTCGGCCGTTATCTTCGGGGTGATGCACCTCAATCCGGTACAGACAGTGGGTGCTACGCTGCTGGGGCTGGCGCTGGGCTGGTTGTATTACCGCACCCGATCGTTGTGGCCCTGTATCTTTTTACATTTCGTCAATAATAGTATCGGATCGCTGGGTTTGTACTTCGACGAGTCGCCCGATATGAGCGTTAATTACACACAACAGTGGATCGGCGACAACAGTCTGTACGTGGCTTTGCTGGTCGTTGCGGCCGTTAGTTGCTACGGGGTCTATCGGGCACTCGACCGGATACTCCCTCAGCAACCGGCCTGATTCCCTTCCTCCATTCAGTATCGATTCTGTTTTTATACCCGATGAAGCCCCTTTCCTTATCGCTGAGGCTCCCCCTTCCGTCAGTTGTCAAACGATTCGTCGTGAACCGGGAGGTTCGTTTACTCCTGATTCACCTGCTCATCTGGGTAACCGTTAGCCTGGTTCAGTACTACCTGATGATTCGGTTTGTACCCGCGGGTAAAGCCCCCGCCGGTACAGCCGTCATCTATCAGTACGCCAGTCAGCCATTTGTGTACCTCCAGATCACGCTGCTGATAAATCTGATCTTCGTAGTTTGTGTGCACGGCTGCTACTGGTTCTACCGGTGGGTATTTGACCGCGACCGCCGTTGGAGCGCCCCCGTATTTTTCGGGTTTGCGGTAGCCCTCTTCATCGGGTTTGCCTTTCTGATGGGTATTTACGCCGGTATCTTCGAGCGGCATATCGATCAGGCCATGGTCGTCAGCAGCGTTAGTTTTTCGTGGGTATACGCCCTCGTATTCACGTTCGTTCGGGCCTACCGGCAACAAAAACGCGATCAGCAGCGCTTGATCCAGCAAAAGACGCAGGCCGAACTGGCAGCCCTGAAAGCCCAGGTGAACCCCCATTTTCTGTTCAACACGCTGAATAATCTCTACGGCACCGCCCTCACCGGCGACTCGGACCGAACGGCGGTCGGCATCGAACACCTCTCGGGGGTGATGCGGCACATGGTCGAAGAGTCCAAACGCGACCGGACACCCATCGGCAAAGAGATCAAGTTTCTGGAAGACACCATCGAGCTGCACCAGATGCGCATACCGCGGCTCGACACCATCCGGATTCAGTCCATCATGCGCTGGGACGGTCTGCAGGCCGAGATTGCCCCGCTGCTGCTGGTATCGTTCATCGAAAATGCCTTCAAGTACGGCATCAGCATGAGCCAGCCCTGCTTTGTCGACATCCGACTCACTGTAGAGCAGGGCCAGCTGTCGTTCCGATGCCGCAACAGCATTATCCCAACCAACCGGCTCGGCGCCAGTACCGGCACCGGCATCGACAATGTACAGCAGCGACTGGCCCTGCTGTACCCCAAGCGGCATACCCTTACGATTCAGGAAGAAAACGACGTGTTTGACGTTGCGCTGACGATTGTGCTCCAAAACAGCTAACGCCTTCGGCATTTCTTGCTAATTTCCGGCTTTCAAGCCTGTTTTCCCCACGTCCTTCTGTCTATGACCCGCTTCTCTGGCTGGCCGCTTCTGCTGTTGACGGCCGCAGCATCGGCGCAGCCGACTCCCCCATCACGACCTACCCTCACCGTCGAAACCATCATGCAGGACCCCAAGGGCTGGGTAGGCACCTCCCCCTTCAACCCCTTCTGGTCCGACGACTCCAAAACGCTGTACTTCAGCTGGAACCCGACCCGCGAACCGGGCGACTCGCTTTACAAGGTAACCTTTAGCGCGGGTAAAACCCTGGCCCCGACAAAACCGCTTAAAGTCAGCCCGACCGAAAGACGAACCCTGGCCACTCCGCCCAACGCCGTCTTTAACCAGGCCCGCACCCAGCGGCTCTTTGAACGCCAGGGCGATCTGTTTCTGGTGGATGTAAAGACCAATGCACAACGACAGCTGACCAATACCGTCGAGACCGAAAGCGACCCGGCCTGGATTCAGTCGGGGTCGGCGGGTGCCGGACAGCGGATCGTTTTTCGCCGTAGCCCGAACCTGTTCAGCCTCGACCTCTCCACCGGTCTCCTCACCCAGCTAACCGATTTCAAAACCGGATCGAAGAAGGGCGACCCCAAACTGACCGACGAAGAGAAATTCCTGAAGGCCGATCAGCTGCGCCTGTCGACCGTACTTGCCGAACGAAAAGCGAAGAAAGACGCTGCCGACCGCATCACGAAGGCCGACCGCCCCCGCCGGCCGAAAGAGATCTACCTCGACGATAAGCAGCTCGTGAACCCGCTGCTCAGCCCCGACGGTCGGTTTATCACCTACCGGCTATCCCGATCGGCCAGCGCCAAAACGACCATTGTACCTAATTACGTTACAGAATCGGGCTATACCGAAGACATTCCGGGCCGCCCGAAAGTAGGCGCTCCGCTGGCAGCCCAGGAGTTTTTCGTTTATGACATTCAGAAAGATACCGTTCGCAGCGTACCGACAAAGGAGATTCCGGGTATTACCGATCGGCCGGCCTTTCTGAAAGCCGGCAGCAAAGCCGATACCAGCCGAAAATCCCGGCCCGTTGTCATCAGCGGCCCCGTCTGGTCAGAGGATGGGGAACTGGCCGTTGTGGTCGTTCGGTCGCAGGACAACAAAGACCGCTGGATCATGCGGCTCGACCTGGCCGACAGCCCCCAGTTAACCCTGCTCGACCGCCAGCACGACGATGCCTGGATTGGCGGTCCGGGGGTCGGCCCAAACGGCGGTACGGGTAATCTCGGCTTCCTGGCCGATAACCAGACCATCTGGTTCCAGTCTGAGGCCGATGGCTATTCGCACATCTATACGGTAAACGTACTGACCCAAGCCCGTAAGCAACTGACATCGGGCAAATTTGAGGTGCAGCAGGCGTTTCTATCCAGAGACAAAACGCACTTTTTTCTGCAAACCAACGAAGTGCATCCCGGCGAGCAGCACTTTTACCGGATGCCCGCTACGGGTGGCGCCCGTACCCGGCTAACCACCATGACCGGAGCCAATGACGTGACGCTGTCGCCCGACGAAACCCGACTGGCTATCCGCTACTCGGGCAGCACCCAACCCTGGGAGTTATACGTGGCGGCTCCGGCCGAACTTCAGTCGGCGACGGCGTCGAGGAAAACCAGCGCCACCCCAACCCCGATCCGGCTGACCGATTCGCCGACCGATGCGTTCAGGGCTTACCCCTGGCGGGAACCCAGTCTGGTTACCATTCCGGCCCGCGATGGGCAGTCGATCTACGCCCGGCTCTACAAACCCGAGAAAGCCAATGGCAAAAGTGTCGTGTTTGTCCACGGGGCCGGGTACCTGCAAAATGCCCACAAATGGTGGAGCCAGTACTTCCGCGAGTACATGTTTCATAACCTGCTGACCGATCAGGGCTACACCGTTCTCGACATCGACTACCGGGCCTCGTCGGGTTATGGGCGCGACTGGCGTACGGGTATCTACCGGCATATGGGCGGTAAAGACCTGACCGATCATGTCGACGCGGCTCAGTGGCTGGTAAAAACGCAGGGGGTCGACGCCGATCGTATCGGTATTTATGGCGGCTCGTACGGCGGATTCATTACCCTCATGGCCCTGTTTACCGCGCCCGAAACGTTTAAAGCAGGGGCAGCGCTACGTCCGGTAACCGACTGGGCGGCTTATAACCACCCCTACACGGCTAATATTCTGAACGAACCCCAGGCCGACTCACTGGCATACCGACAATCGTCGCCCATTAATTTTGCCGAAGGGCTGCGCGGGCATCTGCTCATCTGCCACGGAGTTGTCGACGTAAACGTGCACGCTCAGGATGCCATCCGGCTGGCCCAGCGGCTCATCGAACTGAAAAAGGAAAACTGGGAGCTGGCTCTGTACCCGGTTGAGGATCACGGCTTCGTAGAACCCACCAGCTGGATGGATGAATACAAACGCATCCTGAAGCTCTTCAACGAACGGCTTTAGACCAATCCGTCGGACGCAGGCAGGGTATGCCTGCTTTACAGGTATGAGTACGAGGTTTCTGAGCATGAAAAAGGAGCAGCGAGTCTGCTCCTTTTTCATGCTCAGAAGAATATCCGTTGCCATTATTCTACAATAACCCGGACAACGGCCCGGCGATTATCGGCGTCGGCCTGCAGTACGTACTGGCCCGCCGGTATGCCCGACAGCAACCAGTCGGCCTGTTTTTTGCCGGTAAAGGCCGATAGCTGCTGCTGCCAGACCGACCGTCCCGAGACGTCGACCAGTTGCAGACGTACCGCCGACCGACCCATCTGCTCGATCTCAACCCGCAGCTGATCCCGGACCGGGTTGGGGCTGATCTGCACCCGGAAGTCGCTAACGGGCTCGGCAGTGGCGGTCAGCACAAAATCGATCGCGTCTGAAGGGGGCGACGAGCAGCCGTTGACGGTGATGACCGCAAAATACTGGCCACTCTCGAACGGCACCAGAATCGGGCGGGTCGCGTTGGGAACGGGCCGGGCCGGATTGGTCCCCTGCCGAACGTACCACTGAATACCGGCCGTCTGATCGACCAGCAGCGTACCACCCGAAAGCTGAATAACCGGTTTGAAAGGCAGCGGATTCGTAGCCCGGATGGTGACGAATACGGTACTGGTGGTGCAGCGGTTGCTATCGAGTACACTCACGGTATACGTCCCTTCGGCCAGCGCCGTTTGGGTAGCGGTGCGGTTGCGTAGCGTATCCCGGCGTTCCGTTAGCCAGTAGTAGGTAAACGGCCGGGTTCCGCCCGACACCTGCACGGTGGCTTCTCCTTCACTGCCCCCTGCACAGGGCGTATTTTTAACGGTGCCGGTAGCCAGCGTTAGGGCGTTGGCATCGGTAATGACGGCCACTACCGAATCGGTACAGCCGACTTCATCAGCCACCCGGAGCCGGTAGGTGTTGGGGCGCAATCCCCCAATCAGGCTGCCTGGCTGGTAGGGTTGCCCGATCAGTTGGTACTGCCGTACGGTACCGCTGCCTCCCGTGCTGGTCAGCTGCACAGCTCCCGTCGGGCACACGCAACAACTGGCTGGTGTAGGGGTAGCCTGTACTTTGATCGGAGCCGCCTGCGTAACGGTGGCCGAGACCAGTTCCGAGCAGCCATTGGCGTCCGTACCAATAATGGTATAGGTACCAACGCCCACCCCGGCGAACGTACTGCTGGCCTGGGATGCCTGACTCGTGGCCAGTCGATAGGTTACGGCTCCGGTACCGCCGGTATTGCTGACGGTGATGGTACCACTGGTCGGCCCGAAGCAGTTGACGGGTCGGGAAACGGCACTCAACCGAAGCGGAGCCGGTTGCCCTACCGCTACTGACCGCCGGGTTTCGCAGCCGTTGCCGTCCCGCACGGTGATATCGTACGTATTGGCCGACAGCCCGGTGAACTGCGACCCCGTCTGAAACGCATTGGTACCGATCTGATACTGATAGGCCCCCGTACCCCCCGTAGCTACCACACTGATGCTCCCGTCAACGGAGCCGACACATTTGGTAGGCTGGGCCGTCAGCTGAACACTAAAAGCTGCCGGAGCGGTAACGGTAACCGACTGAAACAGTACACAATCGTTCCGGTCGGCCAGGCCAATGGTGTAGGTTGTGCCGCCTTTCAGGTCCAGAAAGGTGCCGCTCTCGCGCGGGCCGACTCCATCCAGGAAATAGCGGTAGCCACCATTACCACCCGATGCCACCGCCACAATACCGCCATCGGCTCCACCCGTACACTTCGCCCCCACGGCGGTAATCGTCAGCGACAACGCGTCAGGTTGTCGGACCTGCGCACTGGTCTGAACGGTGCAGCCTGCGGCATCGCGGACAACGATGGGATAGGTACCGGCCACGAGCCGGTCGAAGGTAGCGCCCGTCTGGAACGGCCGGTTGTTGAACTGATACTGGAGCGCTCCCGTACCGCCCCCCGCCACGACCACCACCCGGCCGTTGTCGCCCAGGTTGCAGGAAACAGGGGTCACGGTGGCCGAAACCGAGATAGCCGCACTGACCCGGACCGTTGCCGAAGCCGATGTACTGACGGTATTGGTAACCAGCGACGTGGTACTGGTGGCGGTGCTGCTGACGGCGGTCGTTGTAACAACCGACGTGCTCGTTACGCTACAGAGTGCGCTATACGTTGTGGTCTGGGCAGGGGCTACCACCACCACCGCTCCTGTCTGGCTGGTTGACCAGCGTAAGGTGCCATTTGCCGGACACCCGCTGGCCGTCAGGGTTACGGACGTACCGGCACAGACGGAGGCCGAACTTGTTCCGATGGTCAGCGCAGCCGGCGTCTGGTTCAGACCGGCCCGTACCGAATGCGTTGTCAGCAGGAGGCCGATGATCAGCAGCAGACCCGAGAGCTGAAAATGGTATAAATGTGCAGATATAACGTATTGTATACGATTTCCCATAAGCAGAGTGGAAAGCTCAACTCAAATTCGAGCTGTTAAGGTAATCAACCCGGGTGTTGCCCGTAGTCCTTTATTTACTTTTCGGAGACAAACTTAGCGAGTTTACCCACACGGAGAAAGCCCGTTGCCGTTACAGCATAAAACCCGGTTTAGGGCCGGGTTTTATATGCTGAAACCAAGTATGTCAATAAAATAAGCCCCAGTCATCGGGAGCGTCATTGTCTTTGTCAAATCCGTTTACCCACTCCACAAACAGCAGCCGAAACTGTTCGATCTCGTCGCGGAGTACGTTCAGGTAAGCCGGTGTTGCCAGCTTTTCGGCTTTACAGTAGGAGGTTTGCGCCAGTAGTTCGCGGGCGTGCATCTTAATGATGACGGCATTTTCCATACGCAGTGTGTACAGATCTCCTCCTTCTGCGCCTACAATCTTGGGAGCAAGCATCATGGCATTGGCCAGCATTTGCTCATGCATCATCAGCACATCATCTTCCTTGTTGATCGTCTCGACAATGGCCTGCGTTAGTTCCATCAGCTCGTTGGCTTTGCGCAGAATGGGCAGATTCTTAATCCGGCGGTTTTCGGCCTCCATCTCTGCGCGGGCCTCTTCAGGATCATAATCCTCGTCGAAGCCGTCCCAGTCCATAAAGCTATCGTCGTCGTCTTCGTCGTCAAAGTTCATTGCGCATGGTTGAAGGGGTTCATCACCTTCTTTAAGACCAAAGTAACACAAAGGTTTGCCAAAAACAAATCGATACATCCAAAACGCCCTGTCTGCCAGCGAGAAAAATCGTCCCTGTTACCCCCAGGTTACCCAGGCGGCAACCACTCTCCCGAACGCCCACCGCCCACCGGCACGGATCGCAGTGAATAGTCACATGGGCTGTCGAGACATTGATATACTACCCCCGTAGATGTTATCTATTTTGTGTATTTATAACTATCTGATTACTATTTTTTCAAATAAAAATTACTAAACCCAACCAATTAGTCGACCGATGTACACTAAATTCGCCAGGCGATTACCAACGCAACGACTACTCTTTATCCAACATGACTGTATTTGTACTAAAAGCAGCCCGGCAGGCTGTTATGGTGGCTATGTGCCTCCTGAATCTGTCGGAAGCCTTTGCCCAGCTGGACGTTACGTTTCCGGTTGAGCGGATGGTTATCCAGCGCGATAACGACAACTGGGCAACGGTTCAGATTGCCGGCAGCTTTGCCCAGCCGCTGGATGCGGTAGAAAGCCGGGTCGTTGCCCGCCAGACGGGACAGGGTACTTCAACCGACTGGGCCGTTCTTCAGGCCAACCCCATCAATGGTCAATTCAACGGAACCCTGCGCGTTCGGGGGGGCTGGTACACAATTGAAGTGCGTGGCCTGCGCAACGGTCGGGTCGTAGCTACCGACAATGTACAGCGGTTTGGCGTAGGCGAAGTATTCGCCATTGTCGGCCACTCCAACGCCCAGGGATCGGGCTGTTTCATCAATGGCATCGATTACTGCCCCACCATGGAGGGCGCCGTTGACGACCGGGTCACGGTAGTAGCCGTGGATCAGAGTACCCCCGAATTTCTGGAATACGAAAACACCGCCGATACCCGCTACTTGCCGGGACTGGGTTTCAGCAAGCTGCTTACCTACAGTGGCATGTCGCCGTTCGCCAAAGTGTCGTGGTTCTGGGGCTATATGGGCGATCAGCTCGTGCAACGGATCAACGTGCCGGTGTTGCTGTACAATGCGGGCTTCGGCGGTACCAATATGGAACACAATTACAAAGCCGCCAACGACATTCCGTTCGAGCACGGCTTCTGTAAGTACTCGCTCCGGATGCCGTTTGTCAATCTCCGGAACCTGATGAATCTCTACGTACCGTCGACGGGGATCCGGGCCATTCTGCTTCAGCATGGCGAGAACGACCGGGGTAACTCAACGGCCGATATCATCATGCATCACTACGGCACCATCGACAAACTGCGCCAGGAGTACCCCGACAAACAGAATCTGGCCTGGATCGTTGCCCTGTCTTCCTTCGTCAGCGGCCGGTTCGAAAACGTTCGACTGGCCCAGCGAACCGTCTACAGCCGGCCGGGGTATAAAACCTACCTCGGGCCTGACCTCGACGTAATCAGTTCGCTGGAAGACCGGCCCGATGGCATTCACTACTCGCCGGCGGGCCAGCGTAAGGTGGGCGCACTGTGGGCCGCGGCTCTGAACAACGACACCTTACAGGCAGCCCAGCCCTACCCGGCCCAACTTCAGCCGCTTGCTACGGTTGCCTGTGCCAGCGGCAATACCCTGCAGCTCACCCAGCCCGACGGCTACAGCTACACCTGGAACAATGGCAGCACCTCCCGCAGTCTGACAACCGGCAACGGTACCTATTCGGCCCGCCTGCGTAACGCCCAGAACCGGCATGTCTTCCCGCCGGCCGTTACGGTTCCGGCCGAAGTTCGCCCCGCCCGGCCCACCATCAATTCGGCGGGGAATACCTCCGATATTTGCCAGATTGCGGGTTTGACCCTAACGTCCAGCTATACGGCCCTCAACCAGTGGAGCACCGGCGCCACCTCCTCCTCGGTCGTCATAACCACGCCCGGCACCTACACGCTGCAAGCCAAAAATGCCGTATACGGCTGTTTGTCAGACGCCGTTACCCGAACCATAAACCTGGCCGGTGCTGACCTCAGCCTCTCGCTGCACGTCAGTCGGCGGACGCCCGCCGTTGGGGATACGGTGACCTTTACCCTGACCGTACGAAACGAAAGCAACTGCGATGCGCGGGCGGTTACCATGCAGAACCGGCTGCCTGCCAACGTCAGTTTCGTCTCATCGGCCGATGGTCTGTCTGTCACAAACGGTATAGTACAGGGCAGCCTGAGTACCGTACCGGCCCGGGCTACCATTACCCGCCGGTTTGTTGTCCGGTTAAACTCGGCCGGTATGTACCAGAACGCTGCCGAGCTTACAGCCAGCCTGAACCCCGACCCCGATAGCCAGCCCAACTCCGGAACGGGCGACGGTCAGGATGACGAATCGGCGGTTGACTTACGGACCTTATCTGCGGCTACAACCTCGCTGTATATATCCCCCAATCCGTCTCAGATTCCGCTGCCCGTAGTTCAGCCCAGTCAGCCCGCGCCGGATAACAGCAAGGCAGACCTCAGCCTGACCCTACAGACCAGCACCCGGGTACTGACCGCATCCAGTCCGGTATCGGTCACGCTGACCGTACGGAACGCAGGGGGCCTGACCGCCAGTAGTGCAGGGGTGCGCTGCGACCTGCCCGCCGGCCTTCAGTTCAGCAGCACCTCGTCGGGTATGACAGCCAGCGGCCAAGCTGTTTCGGGTGTGCTTACCCAGATTGCCCCCGGCCAGAGTAAAAGCCTGGTTTTTGAGGCCACGCCCACGGGCTCAGGCCTGTTCACCCTCAGGGCCCAGATCAACGCAGCGTCTCCGGCCGATCCGGATTCGACACCCAACAACGGCACCGGAAAAGGAGAAGATGACGAGGCCATCGCCGATCTGCGAGTGGGTCTTTAACCAATGCATTTTTGAAGAAAAGAGCCGACATACCCAACAAAAACGGGGGCAACCTGTATATTTGTTGGTCATACAATCTGCTTCCCCACTGTCCCGAATGACGTATTGTTTAGGAATCAAAGTCGCATCAGGGTTAGTTGCCATCGCTGATACGCGGCTGACTTCCGGCACCGAAGTGTCGTCGAACCGTAAAATTTCGGTTCATGAAGTTGAGAATCATTCGTTGTTTATCATGACTTCCGGCCTGCGCTCCGTACGGGATAAGGCCATTACTTATTTCCGCGAGGTGCTGGCCGAGCAGGACCGATCGTTCAACAAGCTTTACAAAGCAGTCAATGCCTTTGGTGAACAGGTTAAACGGGTAGCGCAGGAAGATAAGGCCTCCATTGTGGCCAGCGGACTTCATTTTAACCTCAACGCCATTGTGGGGGGGCAGCTCGAAGATGACGACGAACACAAGCTGTTTGTGCTTTATCCGGAAGGCAACTGGGTAGAGGTCGACCAGGGGGCTCCGTTCAAGATTATTGGCAACTCCGGGTATGGCAAGCCGCTTCTGTTCCGGAACCTGTCGTACGAGACCAGCCTGCCTGACGCCCTCAAAATCGGGTTTCTGGGCTTCGACGCCACCCGCGTCAGCGCCAATGATGTCGATTATCCGCTCGACGTCGTCATCTACCCCAAAGACAGTTTTCACATGACCGAGTACCGGCTCGAAAAAGAAGATATGGACGAGGTTTCGCACCAGTGGAGCGCCCTGCTCAACAATTCGGTGCGTAAGCTCCCCTCCTACTGGATGGATCCGATCTTCGACAAAGTGCGGGCTGCCAACCTCAGGCCGGCGAAATAAATACGGTAGGCTGGATACGTGTCGATTCTGTCGGTATCTTAGTCAGTCTACGCCCCGATACTCTCCTGTACTTAGCTTCTCCCATCCATGCACCTCCACGTTCGGCACGAATCCGAGTACACTTATGACGCCCCCGTAGCGCTGGGACCGCAAACGCTGTACCTCTATCCCCGGATGTACCCCTATCAGCGGCTGTTGCGGTATGAACTGATCATAGACCCGTTGCCGTCGCGCGTGGTGCGCAATGTAGATGTAGAAGGCAATGTGCAGCAGCTGGTCTATTTCAACCACCCTACCTCCCACCTGCGGGTAACAGCCGAGATCGAACTGCAATCTGACGAGTTCAACTCCTTCGATTTTGTGCTGTTTCCCTTCGAAACCCAGCGGGTGCCGTTTCGATACCCCAGAGAAGTGCTGGACCTGCTCCAGCCCTATCTGGACCGGACGGGTGTAACCGAACGGGTCGAATCGTGGGCGCGGCAGCTGGCAGCCAGTGCGGGCTGGCAAACCACGTCCTTTCTGATGGCGCTGACCCAGGCCATCCGTCAGTTTGTCTACGAGGTGCGGGAAGAAGGAGCGCCGTTTGAACCCGAACAGACGCTCATCCAGCGCAAAGGCTCCTGCCGGGATTATACGACCCTGTTCATGGCTGCCTGCCGGAGCCTGGGTATTGCCTCCCGTTTCGTGAGTGGCTACCTGTTCGGCAATCCCCAGCAGGAACACCAGCTTCACGCCTGGGCCGAGGTGTATCTGCCCGGCGCGGGCTGGCGCGGCTTCGACCCAACCGAAGGCTCTATTGTAGTAAACCGGCATGTCTTTCTGACCTCAACGGCCAAACCTGAACTGGCGGCTCCCATCAGCGGTACGTTCAGCGGAGAGGCCAACTCAACCCTGCGCTCCGACCTGCTGTTCGTCTGACACCATCGGAAAATTTCCTAAAAACCGTTCTTCGGCCGAACGCGCTCCCCGCTGAATAAGGGAACGACGAAACTGTATCTGCACCCGCTTTAAAACGACACAAACTGAACCCCTACTGACTATCTTTGTGGGCTAACAACCTATTACTTTTAAACCGATCACGTGGCATTAATTAAGTCTATTTCCGGGATTCGAGGGACAATTGGGGGGCGCAGTGGAGATGGGCTGACGCCGTTGGATGTAGTGAAGTTCTCAGCCGCCTTCGGGTACTGGCTCCGGCAGCGCAATCCTGACCGTCCTACCGTCGTCATTGGGCGCGATGCCCGCCTGTCGGGCGAGATGGTGTCCCGACTGGTGGTCGGTACCCTCCAGGGCCTGGGCCTGAATGTTATCGATCTGGGCCTGTCTACCACGCCTACCGTCGAACTGGCCGTAACGGGCGAGAACGCAGCGGGCGGTATCATCCTGACCGCCAGCCATAACCCCATCCAGTGGAACGCGCTCAAACTGCTCAACGAAGCCGGCGAGTTTATTTCAGCAGCCGACGGTGCCGAAGTGCTGGCCATTGCCGAAGCCGAATCGGTCGATTTTGCCGATGTTCGTAAACTGGGTCAGTACCGAACCGATACAACCTGGCTGGCCAAACACATCGAACTGATCCTGGCGTTGCCGCTGGTCGACCGCGACGCGATCGCCAAACGAAACTTCCGGATTATTGTCGACGCCGTTAACTCGACGGGTGGCCTGGCGGTGCCGATGCTTCTCGAAGCGCTGGGGGTCGAGCAGATTACCCGGCTTCATTGCGAACCGACCGGTCAGTTTGCCCATAACCCCGAACCCTTGCCCGAAAACCTTCGGGATATCATCAAGGAGATGGAGAAAGGCAGTGCGGATCTGGGCATTGTGGTCGACCCCGATGTTGACCGGCTGGCGTTGATATCGGAAGATGGCACCCCCTTCGGTGAAGAATATACGCTGGTAGCCGTTGCCGATTATGTACTTCGCAGCGGTACCGTTGGTAATACCGTTTCTAACCTGTCGAGCACCATAGCCCTCCGGGAGGTGACCCAGCGGTACGGCGGGCAGCATTTTGCGTCGGCAGTGGGTGAAGTCAATGTGGTAGAGATGATGAAGGCGCAACAGGCCGTTATCGGGGGCGAAGGAAACGGGGGCATCATCTACCCCGACCTGCACTTCGGCCGCGACGCGCTCGTCGGCATTGCGCTGTTCCTGAGCTACCTGGCGCAGACCGGCAAATCGGCTTCGATGCTTCGCCGGACCTACCCCAACTATTACATCTCGAAGAATAAAATCGAACTAACGGCCAACATCAACGTCGACGAAGTGCTGGACCGGATTCAGGCCCGGTACGCGCGCAATCCGATCAATACCATCGATGGGGTTAAAATCGAGTTCGACAAAGAGTGGGTGCATCTGCGCAAGTCCAACACGGAACCCATTATCCGCATCTACTCCGAGTCAGATACCCAGGCTACGGCCGATCACCTGGCCAGTAAAATTATCAGCGACATCCGCGAAGTGATTTCGGAAAAACGCTAAGTGCTGACTACATACGCAGACGTGCCCCCGGAAGCTGGTCGATGATCAGTTTCCGGGGGCACGTCTGCGTATGTCCGTTACGACCGGACCTTAACGGCTGCCGTATGTCGTATCGTCGTCCAGATCGGTTCGACGGTCGGCGCTGCGAAGCGACGGATCGACCGACGAATCCAGGTTTTCTATGTCTACGTCGGTGCTGCGAACCGTATCCCGAATGGTTTCTTCCCGCTCGGACACTTCTTTTCCGATCGATATCTCTTCGACCACGTTCGCTGTTTTCGACACGACCGGTATTTCGGCATGTTCGCGCAGTTCGATCTGACCTTCCTGGAATGCGTTCAGATCGTCGGCATTGGCCGGGCGGTTGACGGGCGTACGCTGAACGTGTACCCGCTCCTCGCGCAAACGGAGGCTTTCCTCAACAGGACGCTCTACAATGCGGCTCCGAACCCGTACGCCACCGCGTTCTACGTCGCGTTTGCCTACCTGCAGGTCTTCCTGAATCACTTTAATGGTCTGGTCCGCATCGACTACCCGATCCTGGTCCGTATAGGCCACATCCCGTTCGGCAACCGTCCGATCCAGATCCGTACTATCGGTCAGGTCATTGACGGTATTGCCAACAACACCCGCCCCCATCGTAGCGCTGCTTCCCGACAGGGAGCTGTCGTAGTCGGCGGTGGTGTTGTACTGAGCGGCCCGTTCGTCAACATCAACGGCTCCGTTATCGTCGAGGATATCGGCAGAGCGTTCGGCCTCGTCGGCCGTCTGTACGTGTACCGTTACGAGTGTACCCCGTTCGGCCACCGTTCTCAGGCGCCGGGCATCGTCGTCATCGTCACTGCCAAACAGCGAACTGAAGAAGCCTCCTATGCCCCCTGAATCACGCCGGTCTTCTTCAACCCGGTTGTTGTCGGCAATGTATTCGCTGTCTGAATACGCGGTCTTCTGGGCCGACAGATCGATGTTACTGCGCGAAAATCCATCGCTTACCAAGGCGTCTACTGCCTGCTGTGCTTCGGTGGCGTCGTCGAATACGCCGATCACTGTTAGTGCCATGATTTCTCCTGATTAACGTTGATAAAAGGTTAGTTTGATTATAACGAAGGCCCCCTATCCGGAGCCGGACGTTCGCTGTTTTGGCCAGACCGTTCTATTACAACGGTTTCCTGCCGCACACTGGCCCGTTCGGTGCTGTTGCTGACGGTCCGGCGTCGGGTAACCCGCACTTCTTCGACCAGCATAAGCCGCTTCTCGATGACCAGCACTTCTTTCAAAACCGGATAAACGGTCGTCTCTCCTTCGTACCGGACAGGCGGAGGTGCCCCCACGGTCTGATTAACCGGCACCCGCTCGATCTCCACGGTTTCATTGGTGAGCGAAACCGCCACCGTTTCTTCCACTTCCTGAACGGTTTTTATGAGCCGGACCCGCCCTGTTTCAACCTGACGCGTCTCAACCCGCAGCTGCTCCTCAATGACCGGAATCACCACCGAATCGGTGGTAACCCAGGTGCCGGAAGACGGCTGCTGCTGTTCGTTGGTGTTGCCACCCGGCTCTCGTTCCTCATTCATAATCGCTCGCCAACGGGTCAGGCTTTTGCAGCCCCTTGTATGATAGGAAGAGATTATATGTCTATTTGTTCTATTAATTTACTATAATTTATCTACGACCCCGTAGCCACCCGGCTGCCGGGCTGGCTTATCATCCCAACGATTGGGCCAGAAAAAAGTCCTATCTACCGTTCGATCAATACCCTAGCGATTGTATTTCCGGCGTTGGCGTCTTTTCGACTAAGTCTGATAAACGCCACTCACCCATGATCCAATCAGCCACCCTGGCGCCTGCTCCCTTCTTACCCCGTCTGGTATCTGCACTTGGTTTGCCGGGTTTAGTCCTGCTGCTGATGAGTTGCATGACGACCCGCATCAGCACCACCCCCGACTGCAACACCCCCGCTAATGTCAGCTACACCCAGCAAACCGTAACGGCTTATTTCTGGGGCCTGAAGCAGCCCGCCGACATTCAGCCCAACTGCAATCCGGGCCATGCTTTCAATCACCTGAACGGCGTAACCGTCAAGTCGACGTTTGGCCATTACCTGCTGTCGACCGTAACGCTTGGTATCGTCACCAAACGGCGCGTTCAGTGGTGTTGTGCGCCCTACGTTCCGCCTACCGATTCGCTCTAATCACCCACCCTTCTCCCGTTGCCTCATGAGCTTACCAAACGGACTCGAACCCCTCACCATCACATCGCTGACCAATCGGCACGAGAACTTTACCCAACCGCTGACGAGCGGAGCTTCGTTCAAACTCAACATTCCGACCGGTATGCCCGATGGCCGGGCGGCTTACCGGCAGTCTACGGCCAATTGCCAGTGGCTGATTCAGCACGCAATCGACCAGGGTTTACGCCTGCGGGCCATCGGCAAAAACTGGTCGTTCACCCAAGTAGGCGTCACCAACGGCGGCATGATCGATACCAACGCGCTGACCCAGACGTTCAGGCTACGCCCGAGCTCCGTCGATCCGGCGTATGGGAAACCGGCCGATTCGCTCTTCTTCACCCAGTGCGGCAATACTGTACATACCCTTGAGCAACTGCTGGAATCGATGGGCAAGTCGATTCGGGTATCGGGCGCCAGCAACGGGCAAACCATAGCCGGCGCCATTTCGACCGGTACACACGGGGCGGCCTTCGATCTGGGGGCAACGCAGGATATGGTGGTTGGCATGCATCTGGTTTGCGGCCCCGACCGGCACGTCTGGCTCGAACGGGCGTCGAATCCGGTAACGACCCGGGCCTTTACCGAGGGGCTGGGCATTACCGACGTCCGACGCAGTGATGAGCTGTTCAATGCCGCGCTGGTCAGTTTCGGCTCCTTCGGTATCATTCACGGCTTACTGCTCGATGTGGACAACCTCTTCTGGCTCAAGTCATACAGTCAGAAAAGCGTGGCCTACACCCCCGACCTGAGAAAAGCCATGACCAGCTGCGATTTTTCGGGCATTGCCGACGCCCTAAGGCTCCCACCCGCCGACCCCACCGGTGCTTCGGGAGAACCGTATCATTTTCAGCTCATCGTAAACCCGCACCAGTTCGACGTTACCGGTACCGACCCCAACCGGGGACCATTTGTCCGAATCCTCTACAAACACACCACCAAACCGGCGGGCCTGGATTTTTCGACTATCAACAAACCGGACTTTACGTACGGCGACGACACCCTGGGCCTCATCCAGACAGTACTGGATAAACTTCGCCCCCGGATGCTTATCCCTACCCTCGTCAACGCCCTGTACCCGATGGCCCTGGAGCAGACCGACGGGTATGTTGGCACGATGCGGGAGTTTTTTGCCCCGACCGACATTCGGGGCCGGGCCTGCAGTTCGGCCATCGGCATCGACGCCCGGCACAGCCCCCAGGTTCTTGAGGCCATTATCGAGTTGAACCGGCAGACGGCGTTTCCGGGTGTGATGGGGCTTCGCTGGGTGAAGCAGACGCCCGCTACGCTGGGCTTTGCCCGGTTTCCGATCACCTGTGTTCTCGAACTGGACGGGATCGACTCCAACCTGACCAATCAGTTTCTGCAGCGCAGCTGGGCCCGGCTCGATCAGCTCGGGATTCCGTACACGCTGCACTGGGGCAAGATCAATTTCGGTCTCAGCGAACCGCTGGTTCGGCGGATGTACGGCGATGCCCGTATCGATGCCTGGCTAAGCGCCCGTCAGCAGCTACTGGACGAGCCCACGCGGGCGGTGTTCACCAACGAGTTTATGGAGCGTTGCGGCCTGGACAAACCGCCAGTTCCGGCGGGCATCGTTGCCTGACTGAAAAGCGTGAGTTCTCCCTGCGTTTGACGGGACTGACTAGTTATATTGCTAACTCCGTGTCTGTGCCCATAGTCAGATACGGCGCCTGGTTGCCTGTCTGGTCAATGTTTCAGGCTGGGTTTACAGTGCATAGCGCTCTTGCCGTCAGCCCGGGGTTCGTTGGTATACGATCGGCTAGTAAACAGCAGCCGGTCGCCGTCTTCATGGTGTTTTGTCTGTAGCAGGAATGTCTTGGCCTGCTCAACCCGATAGTACCCGGCTTCGGTCTGAGCGAAATCTACCTCAGCGCCATTCTGCACTAAATTGGTCTGTGTATGCGAGGGCCGCACCACGGCCTAGCCCTCCGGTATCCTTTTAGCCGGATGAGCAAAACAGGTTGGATAAGGCATTGCAGGATTATGGCCAACAGCCACAAGAAGCATGTTCCGACAAGTCGTCGTCTACGTTTTTTGAATTATCTGGCGAGAAACAGTCTGAACGTGTGCAGCCGATTATGACCTAATTCAGTCGTTAGTTTGCCTTTGTCGAGCGAAATGGCCTGATCATCGGTTTCGATGTGGGTGGTGCTAAACCCTTTTGCGATGGGTACATTGGCAGACACCGTTACCGCTTTGTTGGTGTCGGCCACGTTCCAGACGCGCATGATGATACCTTTCTCAATGCCTTCTTCGGCCGGTTTCAAGGCCCAGAGCATTGCGTCGGGGTCAGACAGGCTAACGAGCGAAAACTGGCTGGGGTCGTAGCCTGCCCCGCCTTGAATGGGGTGCGCAACCAGCGGGTTCTGATGCGCCAGGGAGAACCGCATGGCGTCATTGGCGTTGAAGCCCCCAATATGCGGTTTCAGGGCTAGAAAATGCTCGAAATACGAATCGCCATCCTGATTGATCATGCCCAGCGCATTGTCGATCTGCCCAGCCGCCAGCACTTTGAGTTGGGGCGTATCCTCATCCAGCTTCGTATTGGTGCTTTTACCGACTTTCATGAAATACGCATCCCGATTCGACAGGATCATACCCCGGCTGGCGTCTGACATATCGGCGAAATGATTCATGGCCAGCCAGTCGAACCGGCTGGCGGTGTCGGCATAGTGTCCGCCTTTTGTGGTTGGCTTCACCCGCAAAATGGCTCCCGCTTCTTCATGCCACGTATCGGGCTTGTCGAGGTTGAGCGAAAAGGCATAGGTGACCGCTTTGGCATCCAGATTCTGGGTGATGTAGTTCTCCAGTTCAATGCGGTCGCTGTTTTCAAAGAGAGTCACTTTTGAGGTGTGCTTGATGGGTTTGTACGAAGAAGCCATCAGCGTGACCGATACCGCGCCTTTATTTTCTACCCTGACCTTATCTCCCTGATTGCCCAACCCAGACCCTAAATCATTGAGGTACAGCTTATCCGTTGCCTTTACCCATTCCCGATTCGTTGCTTTTTCGATCAGACTCGTGATAACGCCCTGAGCGGTAAATTTTAGTTTATAGAACCGGTTCTCAATGGTACTGTCAGTGACGGCCAGGCTGCTTTGGAACGTAGCCGGTTTAGCCACCTTTTGTATCTCAAATACCTTGTAGCCAACCGACGGAACATTGGACGCCAGAATCCGCAGGTAGGGTTTATCCTTTTTTCGGATCAGTTGAAAAGGCACTTCCTTCCCATCGGTTTTGTCGACCACCCGAATCGTAGCCGGGCCAGCGTAGGGGTAATCGCTATAATCGGAACGTACCCAGTTCAGCGGGTTAAACACATAAAATGACTCCGTCGTGTTGTTAGGTTTTGCAATCAACTGCCCCAGCCGTTTGAGCGACCGGTTGTACAGCGTGTCTACGTAACTGATAAAAATACCCGCCGTTTTCTTCTGCCAGTCGGCGCGTTGTTTGCGCGTGATGTGCGGCCCGTCTGCGGTCCAGTCGTGCTCGAAATACATGCCACACGCCAGCCACGCTTTTTCCTTTTGGGTGGCTAAATCCTGAGCAAATTTTTTGTCTTTCAGCGCAACGAATGTGTAAACGGCTTCGGCCGTTCTCAACTTTTCAATAGCCCGTTTTACCGAAGCCGACACCTCAGCTAGTGAGGCAAAACTATTGCCCCATTCGGTACTGCCATACGAGGTCGTTTCTGTCGGTAATGAAGCGCCATATTGTTTCTCAAAGTCTGTAAAGAAATCGATTTCGTTCGACACAATCACCTCGTAGTCGGCTCCGGATTTGTCTTTAGCAACCTTTGGAAAATTACTGGTCAGGGTTTTCAGATCGTCGCCCCCTTTACCAAATGCACCCGCTATCGAGTACGGATAAACAGGGTCGTTCATCAGGGCTTTACAATCGGTGACCGCATTGTTTTGATGCGCGGCTTCCAGGTACGTTCCCAGGTTATATCGGTACTCTTTCCGGTTGGTAATCATCGACGGATTTACGGAATACCATTTCATCAACACGCGTTGATCGTCAAGGCCTTTGTACCAATACATCTGGTGCTTATGCCGGTCGAGCCCCGTCACTTTGGTGGCGCAGGCACAAACGCCTTTCCAGGAATACCTGGCCCCCGACCCGGCCCATAATGACGATAAGCCCAGAGGCAATACCTGATCTTCCATGTTCAGCACCAGCGGTAAATCCAGTCCGTACTTCCGCTTCAGCGAGCCGGCATAGTACATGTCGCGCAGGGTGGCTTCGGCGGGAGCAGCGCCCATCAGCACAATCATAGAATTCAGCGGCACGGTAATCTTGCCATCTTTGATTTGCTTGATCAATTTCGAAAACTGCTCCGGGCTGCGCGTTTCCCGGTAGTTGTAGACCCAATACGACCCATCGCAGTTCCACTTGTTCTGCAGGTTGTAGGGCAGATGAGCGGTCGAGTCGTTGAGCTTTATGTAGTAATCCAGCATGTCCGAGAACGCCTTTTTATAGGTCTCTTCGTCGCCCGTCCACATATAGTCGGTATGGTCGTCGTTGGCGAGGTAAATCTTTTTGGGTTGGGCATGCAGGTACGTTGTCAACGTGATGAACACCAAAAGGAAGCTTATTTTCAGGACACTGGCTGTACGAAAAGGGGTAGCTAAGTTCATTGTTCCAGGGTTCAGGGTGGGTTTACTGCCGACAGAGCAAAATGGCTTTCGTTGTTGTATTCCAGGTACTAATCAGGTTGCTTGTCCGTCCAGAGGGTAAAATCATCCCAATAGACCTGAAGCGTTTTGCCCTGCGCCCGTACGTGGTTGACCAACTCTTTGGAGGTGTACAATTTCATGGGATTATAGCCCGTGATGCCGTTGGGTGACGGATCGGTGGTGTTGTGGGTGAAGTTGGTAATGTCATACACGACCTGCCGGGGCTGCCCGTCGGGGGTAATGGCCAGATAAAAACGCCCCGTGTCGCGATTCCCTTCTTTGAGGTAATACTCCATCGTAAACCACCTTCCGATGGGTACCGCCACGGTTGACGAAGCCGAATTGGCGTGCCATACTTCCTTCTGACCCGCGTTTTCAGCATTCAGAATAAATTTCAGTTCGTTTTGGGGGCCACTTGCCTTGCCGATACCGAGCGTGATGCGAAAGCCGTAGGGCTCGCCTTTCACCCACCACTCGTTGTTCCAGAACTCGGAGATCGTGCACCAGCTAATGGCCCTTGGGTACGTCTTCAGCGCGTTGAAATCGTCGGTCAGGAACACCCGAACGGACTGATACAACTCGGTAAGCCCTCCGTTGATGCCGTACAAATTGGTTTGGATACGGGCTTTTTGCTGGTTTTCAGAAGCCGCCCACGAGTCATTGAGCCAGTAATGGAGTACGTGGTTTTTGGGATTACCCGGTTCAGCCATAACGCGGGCAAATCGTTTGGTCGAATCGCCCCCCGTGTACTGTACCTGCATTCGGCCACCCTTCACCAGCCGTTGCCAATCGGTGCGCCAGTTACTGTTGGCCGAAAAACTCGTATCTACGCCGTCGATGTATTCCATTGGGGCACCGTGGTCATTCGTGCCGTTGAGTTTCAGCACACGGCTACTCCCCTCAAAACCAGTCTGGAAGAGCCGTTTACCGGTAGATGGCCCCTGCTGAGCATGACAATACAAAGAAGCCAGCATATAGCCCAACAGGAGGCTGACGAAACGAACGGTCATAGGGGCCATGTCTGATTTCAGTTTTCGGTAGTTGATCTGCTCCTTTTTGCGGATAGGTACATGAGTCATTTCGGATTGGCATCCCTTACAGCAGCCAGCAAAGTCATCCAGGCGAAACAGCAGTCGCCCGATTGCGGATCAGTCCGGTCGAGCGCCAGATAAAAGGGGCAGGCCTCCGCAGATAAGCCATCTGGCTGCCAACCAGGGGCAATCAGCCTAATCCTTCTGCTGGGCGTAGTGCGCGTTATTCCCGGTTCAGGTCATGCCGAAACGTTGCAGAAATTTATCTCACCCGTAACCGCACCCATTGGCTTTACGTAAGGCTACTATATAATCATCAGGAATAACTCCATCCGACGGGTTCACTATTTTTTTTAGCCCGGAAAGTCCGCCAAACAGGACATCATGGCCATTTTTTTAAGAAATCTCATAAAAAATGGTCTAAAATCACAAAATCGAGTAAGGGATATCCCATCTTGATCACTCTTGTATGGGTAAGCATTTACTGCATATCTTTTTATGGCTCTACCTACTTCCGATAGCAATCCTGAACCGGCGCCATTTCGCTCATCGGAGGAGCCCAAAACGCGTCACTTCGATGATCGGGAAACTTTTATCCGGCAGGCGTTCGCGCAAAACCCACGGGTTGGTTACGAGCTGTTGTTCAGACGGTACTACCAACCGCTTTATAGCCACGCTACCCGCCTGGTTTATTCGCCCGATGTGGCGGATGATATTGTGAGTGAGGTGTTCCTGAACTTCTGGCAAAAGGAATCGTACACAAACGTTACCACATCGTACCGGCTCTATTTGTTTATGTCGGTGCGGTATGCCGCCTTTGCTCACCTGCGTCGGGAGTTCAAACACGAATCGCTGGATATACTGGAAGCGCAACAGGCGGCACTGGATACCCCTTCTGCCGAAAAGATCATCCTGTACGATGAACTCTATCTATCCATTGATCAGGCCATAAAATCGCTGCCGCCCCAGAATCAGCGGGTGTTCATGCTGAGCCGGTTCGACGGTAAATCGCACGCTGAAATCGCCCGGTTATTGTCGATCTCCCCTAAAACGGTGGAGGTGCATATTCACAAAGCCCTGCGCTTACTCCGAACAATTATTGCTGAACTATAAGGGATAGCCCGGTTTGGCGACTCTCTAGTGTAAGCATTATACATACAACCTAATGAATCAGGACATAAATCGGGAGCTGTTGTTTCTATACTGGTCGGGCCTGGCCACACCCATGCAGCGTAAGCTAATCGTGGAATGGCTTCAGGAATCAGCGCATCAGGAAACGTTTTATCAGTGGCTCACAGAATGGGAAGACCTTTATCCCCAATCGCTAGGCGATACCGATAAAGCCTGGGTGGCCCTGAGCAGCCGTGTCGATGGAGAAGCAGCCCAATCAGCACCGGCAGAAACCCAGTCGAGTCGTCCCCTGCCGGTATGGCGGCCGCTGGCTGGCTGGTGGATGATGGCGGCTAGTTTTGTTCTGATCATGGGGGTAAGCTTTCTGCTGCGCGATACGCTATTCTGGAACACCTACCGGACCGGCAGCGGGCAGATCGCTACCATCCAGCTGGCGGATGGTAGCCAGGCCACCCTCAACGCGAATTCTGAACTGCGCGCGCCAATTTATTTCCTCCCGTTCGGAGACCGCTCCATCCAGCTGACAGGAGAAGCCGATTTCTCCGTCACCCACCAGAAAAATCACCAACGTTTCATTGTAAAGACGCCCAGTAACGTAGATGTCGTTGTGCTGGGTACTGAGTTTGTGATCCGGTCGACAGGAAAGCAGTTTCGGGTGGCCTTACATACGGGAAAAATTGCCCTCAAGCAGGATACAAGCCGTACCGATAAGCCGCTGATGACGCTCAAACCAGGTGATGTGGCTTCCATCGATACAGGAGGAGCCCTTCAGCTGGCCACTCGCCAGCCAACCCGCCAGTTGACGACCTGGCGAAATCGCCTGTTTGTGTTTGATCATCATTCGCTGGGCGACGTGCTGACGATGCTGAACGACCAGTTTGGCGAGACCATTAAGCTGGAAAACGACTCCCTGGCCAACTATCAGATTACCGGTCGTTTTCGGGCCGAACGGGCCGAGGATCTGCTGGCGGTAATCACCGAAATTACGGGTTACCGGATTGTGACGCGCAATAATCAGAAATACCTGGTCAACTAAATCTAGACAATCAATCTGTATTCCTAACTCTACTATGCTGCTTTCTACCAGACCATTACAGCGGACTCTGGGCTGGAGCATATTCGGTTTGCTTTGCCTGACACTGCAAACCGGGTATCCACAGGTTTTGGCTGCCCTTGGCCGAAAGTCTCACCAACCCGCTTTTAAAGCAACGCAACAGCAACAGGTTCAGCTACGCACTGTCTTACTGGATCTGATGAACCAAAAGCAGGTCAATATTCTCTTCGATGAGCGCCTGCTGGTTGACAAACTCATTTTTACCGGGCAAGTCAAGACCAGCTGGTCAGTCGAGAAAACGTTATCGACGTTGTTGGAACGGACCGGTCTGCGCTACCGTCGCATTCGAAAGGATACCTACCTGATTCTGGAAAAAAACGACACGAAATCGGTTCAGGTAAACCCCTTGCCTGCGGATATCAAAGCCGTTGCCACGGCCAGCAAGGGAAGCGACAGTCCGCTGGCGCAACCGATGAACCCCGGTCTGGTTCCGCTGCAGATGAAACAACCCCTGGATCAGACGGTAACCGGCGTAGTGACTGACAGCGAAAAAGGAGAGCCTATTCCGGGCGTTAGTATCGTGATCAAAGGAGCTACCCGAGGAACCAACACGGATGCCAACGGTAAATTCAGTATCTCCGTCCCCAATGGAAACGCGGTGCTGATATTCAGCTTTGTGGGGTTCGAAAAGCAGGAAGTGACTGTAGGGAACCGCACCCAGCTCAACATAGCCCTGAATAACGACCTCAAAGAACTGAATGAAGTACTGGTAGTGGGGTTTGGTACCCAAAAAAAAATAAACGCGACGGGAGCCATTTCGACCATTGGCACCAGAGAACTGATTCAGTCGCCGGTGGCCAACATCAGCAACTCGCTCGTAGGCCGTTTGCCCGGCTTGTTTGCGACCCAGTCGGGTGGTGAGCCGGGGAACGACGGCTCCAAAATCAGAATCCGCGGGGTAGGTACGTTTTCGGGAAATACCGATCCGTTGACGCTCGTAGACGGTATTCAGGTTGACAACTACAACAACATCGATCCCAACGAAATTGAGTCGGTAACGATTCTGAAAGATGCTTCTTCAACGGCGGTATACGGGATCAGGGGGGCCAACGGTGTACTGATCATCACCACGAAGCGGGGAAAAGTAGGCCCACCCAAAGTGAGCTACACCTTTAACCAGGGCTTCAATTCGTTCACCGACATGCGGGAAATGATGAACAGTGCCGATTATGCCACGCACTTCAACGAAGCCCTGAAGAATGATACGTTCGTAACGGGGGCGGTTTACGTTCCCCGCTACACGGATCAGGATATAGAACTGTATAAAAACGGGCAGGACCCAATTTTTCACCCCAATGTGGACTGGTTTGATGTGATGTTTAAAAAAGTCTCGACTCAGTCGCAGCACAATATCAACATCAGCGGAGGGCAGACCAAAGTAAAATATTTCATTTCGGCGGGGTTCTTCAATCAGGAAGGCTTGTTCAAAGATACCCGGGATGTGGTGGACGCCTTTTCGCCCCAGTCGATCTACAAGCGCTACAATGTCCGGTCAAACTTCAATTTCAACGTAACCCGCCGGTTGAAACTTACCCTCGACCTGTCGTCACAAACCGAAACTCGGAGCGGTAACAATGGACCGAGTACCGAGCGTGTGGTGGGTGATATTGGCCGGGCCAGCCCCCTGAGTACGCCCGGTGTGGTAGACGGCAAAGTGGTCAATATTACTACGGGTTCCCAGAACAACCCCTACGTCAGCCTGCTTTACCCGGGCCTGGCGGGGGGGCTCAAGCGCTCCTACCGAAACTACCTCAATGGAAACGTGCGGGCTGATTATGACCTCGATGCACTGACGGCCGGCCTGTCGGTCCACGCCAACGTAGCCATGCAGACCTACAACGACCAGCAGATTACCAACACCAAAACGCTGATTACCTACCTGGCTACCAAACTGCCCGATGGCACGGTCAACCTGGTCCCCTCAACTACCGAAGCGCAGTTCAATTTTGCCCAGGTGGGCACGTTCACCAGACGCGTAACCGCCGAATTTGGTATTGACTACAAACGAAGCTTCGCCCTGCACAACGTCACGGGGCTGCTGCTCTATAACCAGCAAAAAACGTTCGACCCCGCCCTGGCCTTTTTGATTCCCAAAGGCTATCAGAGCTTTGTTGGCCGGGCTACGTATGATTATAACGGTCGGTATCTGGCCGAAGTCAACGTTGGGTACAATGGCACGGAGAACTTTGCACCGGGCAAGCGGTTTGGCTTGTTCCCGGCCTACTCGTTGGGCTGGGTAGTGTCGCAGGAGCCATTTTTTCAGAAAGCCGGCTTTATCAACTTCCTCAAAATCAGAGGCTCGTATGGCGTTGTGGGGAATGATAACATTGGCGGTACGCGCTTTCTCTACCGCTCGACCAGCTATTCGTCGGTGCCTAACATCTACTATTTTGGCAATGTAGGCAGTACCTATAGTGGCTTTCCCGGCATACGGGAAGGAGCCACCGGAAACCCCGACGTGACCTGGGAACGAGCCGTCAAACAGAATATAGGCCTGGAGATGTGGTTTTGGAAAGACAAAATCAGGTTTACGGCCGATGTCTTTAACGAGAAGCGTAGTGATATCCTGGCCACGCCCCAAACCATTTCATCGATTGCCGGTCTGGCGCAACCCGCCAGCAACCTCGGCAAAATGGAGAACAAAGGGTATGAAGTCGATATTGCCTACACCGATAAAATAGGCAACCTGGGGTATCGCGTTTCGGCTAATTTAAGCTTTGCCCGCAACAAGGTTCTGTACCGCGATGAAATACCCAACAGGTACGCCTACCAAAATCGGACTGGGCAGCGGCTCGGGCAAAACTTCGGGCTTATTGCCGAAGGACTGTATAATACGCTGGAAGAAGTCAACGACCCGGCCCGGCCTGTTTACTCGTATTCAAATAATAAAATCCAACCGGGAGACATCAGGTATCGAGACTACAACGGTGACGGGATCATCGACAATTTCGATGCCGCCCCGATTGGCTTCTCCAATATTCCCGAAAAAACGTTTGGATCCACCATTAGCCTCAATTACAAAGGGTTCGATTTCTCGGTACTTTTTCAGGGCGTTACCAACGTGTCGCACTATTACACCCGGTTTCAGAAAGGGACCGGTTACGGGCAGGCTCCCCCGGAAGGATCGCCGAGTTATTTTAACGAAAGCTGGAGTGTCGAACGCTACGAAGCTGGCTTACCCATCCGATTTCCCCGGTTTTCGGTCAACAGCAATCCGAACAATGAAGGGTCTTCGTTCTGGCTGGCCGACGCCAGTTACCTGCGGCTAAAGAATGCCGAAGTAGGCTACAAATTCCAGCCGGGCATCCTCAAGCGCGTCGGGCTAAACTCGTGTCGTATCTATGTAAATGCCAACAACCTGATTACCTGGGATAGAATGCTGCCGGGTATCGATCCCGAGAACACCTCGACCGGTGATACCAATACGGAACCCTACCCGCTCGTACGAACCATCAACGCAGGATTGAACCTGAATTTTTAATAAACCACCCCTATGAAAAAGCTGTACTTCATCGCTACGGTCGTTATCTGCTGCTTCATAACGACTGCCTGCGAAAAGAAATTTTTGGACAAGGCCCCTGGGGTTGACCTCACAGAAGACAACGCTTTTCTGAACAAAGCCAACCTGGAAACGTTTGTGACCACCATTTACCGCTACGCTGTTCATTCAAACTTCCGGTACAGAATTCAGAGTGAAGCCGTTGCCAGCCCAGCCAATTATTACACCCCGTTCTCGGGCGTAAACACCACCGACTGCATTCACCCCAGTTCCAGTATCAGCGATGAAGGCGATGCATCGGAAGCTGCCTTTATAAACAACAACCGGTGGAACGAAGGGGTCATCCTGCCGGCCAACATCGTAAACGTAGAGGACTTCCGGTACTACATCCGCTGGATCGCCATGCGACAGATTAACCTGGTACTGAAGCGGATCAATGAAGTTCCCGATGCCGACGATGCGTACAAAAAGCAGGTCGTTGCGGAAGTGAAGGCCCTGCGGGCCATGAATTACATGGAAATGCTGAAACGCTATGGCGGGGTGCCTATCGTAGAAAAGGTATTTCAGCCAGGCGAGCAGGTAGACGTGCCCAGAAGTTCGTTCGACGATTGCGTCAAGTTTATCGTGAAAGACGTTGATGAGGCCATTCCCAATCTGCCGGCTGTCTATTCTGCCTCTCAAACGGGTCGTATAACCGCGCTGGCGGCTCTGGCCATCAAATCAGAAGTACTGCTTTACGCAGCCAGCCCCCAGTTCAACACGGCTACCCCCGTGATCAGCATGGGCAATGCGGCCGATAATCAACTGATCTGCTACGGCAATGCCGACCCCAACCACTGGAAACTGGCTGCCGATGCCGCCAAAGCCGCTATCGACTATGCCCTGGCCAATGGCTACGGCCTTATCGACGAGCCGGCTAACCGGATTCCGAAAGAGTTGGATAATGGTACGGTTGGCCCCCTCGGAAACTACCGGGTGTCGTGGGAAACGAATAATAACAAAGAGCTGATCATGATGTACCAGGGCGGGGCCAACAGCGCCAACGGCATTACCAATGTCGGCAATGCGCCCCTGACGTTCTGGAACCCAACCTGCTACGGCTCGTTCTGGAGCGGCATCAGCGTACCTCTGAATTTCATAAGGAAATACGAGAAACTCGACGGAACACCCCAAACCTGGGATGCCGCCGGCGGAACCGATCTGATCGCCAAATACAACGAACTGGACCCCCGCTTCAAGCAAACCATGTCGTACACGAACGGCTACTATACCGCCCGCGACCCCATTGCTCAGATTTATAATGGCGGTAAAGATTACGCGAACTGTAAAGGCGGTGTCTGGCTCCGTAAGTACATCCCCCGCAATGCCACCAGCGCCAATTTCGTCATGAACGACGTGATCTTCCGGGTCAACGAACTGTATCTCAACTACGCCGAAGCGCTGAACGAATTTTCGGGCCCGGTAGCGGAGGCCTATGCCGCCGTAAACGCCATCCGAACCCGGTCGGGGATGCCGAACCTGCCAGCAGGATTAACCAAAGAGCAGTTCCGCCAGCGGGTCCGTAATGAAATTGCCATCGAGCTGGTCAACGACGATCATCGGTTCTGGGACATCAAACGCTGGCTCATTGCCGAAGAAGAAGGGGTAATGAAAGGCAACTTCGAGGGCTTACAAATTACGCGGACGGGTACGGCTCCCAATTACAAATACACCTGGAAACCCTACACGTTCGAGACCAGGACATTCAATAAAAACATGTACCTGCACCCGTTTCCGCAAAACGAAGTGCTCAAGGGAAACCTCATTCAGAATCCCGGCTGGTAAGCTCCTCACACCATGAAACGATCCTATACCAACAAAGGGGCTTCACTCTTTCTCCTGTTTGCGCTCACCGCTCCGGCTCTGCAGGCGCAACAGGGCGTGGATATGCCCGTACCCACATTGGATACCATTGCTCCGTACACGAAGCCGGCCAGCCGGGCCATTGGCTACGGCACCCAGCCGGTTAGCCACGTAACCAGTGCCATTTCGACCGTGTACGGGGTTGATTTAGAAAAAAACTTTACCCTCAACCTGGGCAATACGCTGTATGGCCGCTTACCTGGTTTGTCGGTTACGCAGGGCGGGTCGGAGCCGGGGGCGGCTACGCCGGGCCTGTTTGTGCGCGGGGTAAACACTTTTGGCGGGGCAGGTAATGCTCCCCTGTACGTGATCGACGGGTATATCAGCAACGGGTCGGGTACGTCCAATGCCTTCATGCAGCTGATTCCCGAAGAAATTGAAACCATTACGGTGCTCAAGGATGCCTCAGCAACGGCCATTTACGGGGCTCGCGGGGCCAATGGCGTTGTGCTGGTGACCACGAAAGCAGGTAGAGAAGGCCCCCTGCGCATTTCGTTTACCACCAAACAGGGCTTTAATCAGGCTCAGTACCTACCCAAGTTTTTGAATGCCTACAACTACAGCGTTCTCTACAATGAAGCCCTGGTAAACGACGGCCTGCAGCCTCGCTATACCGATGCCGACCTGGAGGCTTACCGGAACGGCACCGATCCCGTATTTCACCCCAACGTCGACTGGTACAAAGAAACCCTGCGGAAAACAGCACCCGTTTCCAGCTACAACCTGACGTTTGGCGGGGGCGACAAATTCGTGCGCTACTTCGTAATGCTGAACGCCCTGAGAAGCAACGGCCTGTTCAAAAAATTCGGGGATATGAACCGGTACGCCGGAGCGGAGGAAAGTTCGAACTCGAACTACTCGAAGTACAACTTCCGCACGAATCTGGATATCAGCCTGACCAAACGATTTACCGCAGAATTCAAGATTGCCGGCTCCATCGAGCAAACCAATAACCCCAACAACTACACCACCGGAGGAACGTTCAACCTGCTGGCCCAGCTGCCGCCCAATGCCTTTCCGGTCTACAACCCAAATGGGAGTTTTGGCGGTAATGCCTTGTACGCCAATCCCGTAGCCAACTTGCTATCGACCGGGTTCTACAAAAACAATTCCCGCACCATTCTGACCTCGCTGAAATTTACGGAGCAATTAGATATGCTGGCCAAAGGGTTGAGTGCGTCGGTGGCGCTCTCGATCAATAACTACTTCGAATCGGGCTCGCGAAAAACAAAGCAGTATCCCCGGTTTAGCCTTACAAAAGGCGCAGCAGGCGATACGGTATACAGCCCGGCTATTGGTCAGTTAACATCCCTGGCCGGCGCCGAAGAAACGCTCGATCAGTACCGCAACCTGATTATCCAGGGCTTTCTGAATTACAACCGGACCGTTGGCAAAAGTAATGTGTCGGCGATGTTGATGGTGAATACCGACAATGTAACCGTGTTCGGGCCAGCCTCAGACCCGTCAACACCGACAGCCAACTCAACGGACCCCTACAAACACAACAGTGCCGCCGGCCGACTGACGTATGCCTACAATAACAAGTACATTGCCGAAGCGTCGGTAGGGTACATGGGCAGTGATATTTTTGCGCCCGGCAACCGGTATGGCTATTTCCCGGCGGGTTCCATCGGGTGGGTTGCCTCCAATGAAAAATTCCTGACGAACAGTACAGCCATTGATTATCTAAAATTCAGGGGCTCATACGGTCTGGTTGGCAACGATATAATTGTACCGCTGGGCTTGTCGACCCGGTATGCCTATACGCCCACCTTCGGCGGAGGGGGTTACTTTTTCGGCACGGGAAACACGGCCGTCGGTGGCTTTGCCGAAAACGCCATTGCCAACCCCAACGTGACCTGGGAGAAAGAGAAGTCGGTCAATATTGGGCTGGATGCCACCCTCTTTAAAAACATCGACATCACCTTCGATTATTTCAACCGGGACCGGTACGACATTGTGGTACCATCGAACAGCACAACGCCATTGATTCTGGGTATAGTGACGCCTAACCTGAATCAGGGCAAAGCCAATAACCGGGGTTTCGATGGCTCCATCCGATACACCAGTGGTAGCAAAAACGCTTTTCAGTTTTTTGTCGAGACCAACCTTTCGTACTTTAAAAACAAGATTGTGTTCAACGCAGAGGCTCTTCAGGCCAACACGCAACTGTACGGAACGGGGCGGGCCATTGGTCAGCCGCTGGGTCTGAAAGCCATTGGCTTTTATAGCGAGGCCGATATTGCCCAGCGCCTGATCGATCCCAAAACCGTACCCGGCGTGCTGACCGAAGTGATCAGGGCGGGTGATATAAAGTACCAGGACATCGGCGGACCCGACGGCAAACCCGATGGTGTCATCGACGGTAATGACCGCTTGCCCATTGGTAAACCCGGTTTGCCGAACTTCTCGGCGGGTCTGCACACGGGCCTTCGCTACAAAGGCTTCGATGCCGATCTGGTGTTTCAGGGTGCTACTGGGAATACGGTTTATTTGGGCGGCAATTACTTCCAGGCCTTCCAGAGCAACGGCCAGGTTGCTCCGATTGCGCTCAACCGCTGGACACCCCAAACGGCCGAAACCGCCGACTACCCACGGTTGTCCTCGAAAGACAATCTCAATAACTACCAGTTTTCAACCTTCTGGCAACGCGATGGCAGCTTTGTCAAGTTGCGTAGCGCCGAAGTTGGCTACACGATACCGGCCAGTTTGTCGAACCAGATCCGAATTCGAACAGCCCGGTTCTTCCTGAACGGTACCAATCTTTTCTCGATCGACCGAATTCCATACGGCGACCCTGAATCCCTGACCGGATACCCTGTAACCCGGACGGTGACAGTGGGCCTAAGCGTTCAGTTGTAACTCATTTTAATCGGAGCTAACGAATGAAGAAATATATCTATAGCATCATTTGCCTGATCGGGACAGGGCTCGCGGCCTGCCAGGATCTTGACCGTGAGTTTGTGACCACCATTGGCCGAAACGAGATTGAACAGTCATTTGGCAACGTCCAGGCTTTACTGAACGCCATTTATTCCGACATTCCCGATGGCATGCTGTACATTGGGGGAGCGGCTATGATGGCATCGGCCACGGACGAAGCCGAGTTCACCGCCGAAACAAACACCGTTCAAAGCTTCAACACCGGCAGCTGGAACGCGATCAACAACCCGGACTTCGTGTGGGGCAACTACTACCGGAGTATTCGCAAGGTGAACCAGTTTCTGCTGTCTACCGGAAAAGTCAACCTTGACCCCTGGAAACTGGACCCGTCGCCTTCGGCCCAGCAAGTGTATCAAACCAACCTGGCGGCTATTAAACGGTGGACATACGAAGCCCGGTTTCTGCGCGCTTATTATTATTTTGAACTGGTAAAGCGGTACGGTGGCGTACCCCTGCTCACCAAAGCGCTCTCGCTGGAAGATGATGTCAGGAACATTCCCCGGGCGTCGCTCAACGATTGTCTCCAGTTTATAACCGCCGAGTGCGATTCGGCAGCGGCCCAGCTGCCCCTCAACACCTCCACCTTCCCCTACGTAGCGGCTACCGATCTGGGCCGGGTTACCAGGCTCACGGCGCTCGCGCTGAAAAGCCGCGTGTTGCTCTATGCCGCCAGCGATTTGTTCAATAACCCGGGCTGGGCGGGCGGCTATGCAAAGCCAGAATTCATCGCACTCCCCACCGGCGACCGGGCGGCCCGCTGGAAAGCGGCTTCCGATGCCGCAAAAGTCGTGATCGATGCGGGTGGTGCTGTGACGTTGGGGAACTACAAGTCGCTCTTCAACACGTTCAATAACCCCGAGATTATTTTTACCCGAAGCAACGCGGCCAGTAATCAGTTCGAGCGAAACAACTCCCCCATCGGCTTCAACCTGGGCCTTAGCGGGAACACGCCGTCGCAGGATCTGGTGGATGCGTATGAGGTAAAAGTAAACGCCACTACGGCCGTCAAGTTCGACTGGAACGACCCGGCTATGCGGGCCAATCCGTACGCTAACCGGGACCCGCGGCTGGGCTTTTCCATCGTTACCAACAACTCGGCCTTCGGTACGCCCAGCCGTAACGTGCAGCTTTGGACCGGTGGCCTCGATGCCAGGCCGATCATCAATGCGTCTAAGACCGGTTATTATTTGCGGAAATACCAGATTGAAAGCCTGAACCTGATCAACGGGAACACGGGCGTTCACAGCTGGATCATCTTCCGTTTTCCGGAGATGTATCTCAATTATGCCGAAGCCCTGAACGAATGGAACCCCGGCAACGCCGATATCAAGAAATACGTAGACCTGGTGAGAACGCGCACGGGCGTGGCCATGCCTCCCCTGCCGACCGGACTTTCGCAGGCCGACATGCGGGAGCGGATTCGTAATGAAAAACGGGTTGAGTTTGCCTTCGAAGATCACCGGTTCTGGGATGTGCGCCGATGGATGCAGGGGCCCGCTTATTTTAACAAGCCACTAACGGGCGTGAACATCACCCGCAATGCCGACAACACGTTTACCTACGCGGTGGTAAAGGTAGAAGATCGGGTGTTCACGCCTAAAATGTACCTGTATCCGATTCCCCAGAGCGAACTGAACATCGTTACCGGCATGATCCAGAATCCACTCTGGTAAGGATCGACCCACGCAACCCTATGGCAGATCAATTTACCCCCACGGAGCATAGTCAGCTGTGGGACCGGTTTCGGACGGGAAGCCCGGGCGCTTTTTCGCAGCTGTACCGATCGTTTGCCGCCGATCTGTACAGCTATGGGTACAGGCTGGTTCGCCACAAAGAACTGGTAGAAGACTGTCTCCACGAGCTGTTTTTACACATTCACGAAAACAGATCCAGACTTGGCTACACCGATAATATCCGCTATTATCTCTGCCGCGCATTACGCCGTCGGCTGGCCGAATCGGTTGAACGCCTGAACCGGCTGGAATCGAGCCCGTGTCTGCTGGACAGGCCAGCATTTCTGACCCATTCGTATGAAAGTTTGCTGATTGACGAGCAGGTGGTAGCGCACCAGCAGCGGGTTTTGGAAACAGCGATGAACCGGTTGCCAAAGCGTCAGAAAGAAATTCTGCATTTGGTTTACCTGCAGGGGCTGACCTATCCGCAGGCGGCCGAAGTCATGAATCTATCCATGAAGAGCGTTTATAACACCGTTCATGTGGCGTTGAAAACACTGCGGGGGCAGGTTAAACCGTACAGTAAGCACCAGGCTTTTTTCGGCTTTTGACGCGAATAACAAACCTGCCCACATGCTACTATCTGTTAATCAGCGATGCTCAATGAGGCTCAGCCGTATACCCATAGCCCTGTTACCGCCCAAGTCATCTGCCCATTCGGTTGGCCGGATCAATCCTGTATTGCTGTTCATCTCACTGCCGTTGCTTGTACTTTTTTCGGGCACTATCCGTGGCCAGTCGGCCCCCTCTACCGGTGCGCTGCCAAACCAATTACAACCCTGCAGGGCCAGCCTCCGCCAGGATACATTGGTGATCGAAAACGACAGGATTGCCCGGCACTATCGCTGGAATAACGGCCATCTGATTACCCTAAGCCTGACCGACAAAAAGCAAAAGAAAACTTGGACCTGGCTTAGCCGCGAGCCCGACTGTGCGTTTCCCGGCCACACTTCGACCGAAGGCCAGGGGATCTTCGAGACAAAACAGATTTTGGGCCAGCCCAACCAGGCCGACCATCTGGAGGTGAACGTAACTACCCAGCTGGGCACGCTGGCCGTGCGACGGGTTTTTCGGATTTATCCGGGCATCGCTGCGATCAATTGTACGTTTTACCTGCGCGGAAAAGCCTCGGCCGAGTGGCTTCAGACCGCCAGAGAGGCTGGGTCGGGGATGGATTTCAAAAATATTGAGTCGCAAAACGACCTGAATAAATTCAATGCGACGGTGCCGGCAATGGACAGACTGGCGCTGGCAGGCAACCACTGGCGGGGGCGGGCGGTTGAATTCACCGACATGACCGACCGCAACAACACGCTGGTTACGGAGGTCAGCTACAACCTGTACCGACAGCCGGGATACCTGAAAGGCAATCTGCTCTGGCTGACGGATAACCTCACCGATGCGTCGTTTTTTGTGCTGAAAGAAGCCCCCGTATCGGCGGTGCAGCTGGCCAATCCGGGCTTCGATTTTCTGGTAAAAACCGGGAGTGTTCAAACGGTAGGCGCCGGTATGTTGCCAACCGACCTTTCGGTATCGGAATGGGTACGGGGCTACGGCTATACGCTTGGGTTGGGCGGTCCGACAGAGCTTGAGGGATTGCAAACACTACGTAGCTATCAGGATGCCAGACACCCGCGCCGGCCCGACCGCGACGAGATGATCATGATGAATACCTGGGGCGACCGCAACAAGGACACCAGGATCAGGGAACAATTCATCATCACCGAATTGAACAGGGCCGCTGAACTGGGTATAACCCGGTTTCAGATCGACGACGGCTGGGAGCTGGGTAAGTCGATGAATTCGGCTACCCCGGGAGGCAGCAGCGAGAACATCTGGAAAAACCCCAATTACTGGAAACCCGATCCCGACCGCTTTCCCAACGGCCTAAAACCCGTGATCGACGCGGCCAGAAAGCTGAACATCGAACTGGGCCTGTGGTTCAGCCCCAGCCCCGACAGCAGTTTTCATCATTGGGATAAAGACGCACAGACGCTGATTGGGCTGTATAAGCAGTACGGCATTCGGACGTTTAAAATTGATCTGGTTCAGATACCCGACAAAACGGCCGAGGTCAATTTTCGCCGGTTTCTCGATACGGTGATGGCTGGCACCAATTACCAGGTGGTGTTCAACATGGACGTTACCGCCGGTCGGCGCAACGGGTATCACTTCATGAATGAATACGGCAACCTGTTTCTGGAAAACCGGTACACCGACTGGACCAATTATTACCCCTACTGGACACTCCGCAACCTGTGGAATCTGTCGAAATATGTGCCAGCCCAGAGTTTGCAGATCGAGTTTCTGAACAAATGGCGTAATACCGACAAATACCCGGCAAACGACCGATTCGCACCCGCCAACTACACCTTCGATTACCTGTTTGCCATCACCATGATGGCTCAGCCGCTGGCGTGGTTCGAGGCTACGGGCCTGCCCGCCGAGGCTTTCCAAACGGGCAAGCTGATCCAGACCTACCGGGCTATTCAGCCGCAGCTTCATGGCGGTCAGATTTTTCCGATTGGGAGTGAACCCAGCGGGAAAAGCTGGACGGGTTTTCAGTCGGTGGTTTCGGCGAGCGAAGGTTTTCTCCTGGTATTCCGGGAAAACTCGCCCGCGGGTCAGCAAGCGATCCGGACCTGGTTACCCGCTGGCAAACGGGTCAGGCTACAACCCGTGGCCGGTGCCGGAAAAGCAACCGAAACGGCTGTGGGAGAGCATGGAAGCCTGTCGCTGTCCTTACCCGCGCCGAACAGTTTTGCTCTCTTTCGCTACAAGGTGTTGCAGTAAAAATCGATAAACGGCCATGAAACCTATCCGTCTGCTATCCTGGTGTACACTTCTGACCGGCTGCCTGCTGATGTCGTGCTCCGACTCGGCGGAGGTGCCCCAGGAAATTCAGTCACTGGCCGATAAACTGCCCGAATCGGTCGATTATAATCTGCACGTCAAGCCCATTATCTCGGATCGCTGTTTCAAATGCCACGGCCCCGACAAAAACAAGCTCGAAGCAGGGCTGCAGCTGGCTACCTACGAAGGCGCTACCAAAACGCTGGAAAGCGGAGTGGCGGCCATTGTGCCGGGCAATATTGGTAAGAGCGAACTCGTCAAACGCATCCTGAGCCACGACCCCGAAGACGTGATGCCCACGCCCCAATCTAACCTGACCCTGACCGACGAAGAAAAGGCCATTCTGGTGAAGTGGGTGCAGCAGGGCGCCAGGTACAAAGAACACTGGTCGCTGGTGCCCATCGAAACGCCCGACGTGCCCCGCGTCGGTAATAGTTTCTGGGCGCGCTGGGGCCTGACCGATGATGAACAAACGCGCTGGGTCCGTAACGATATTGACCGCTTTGTCCTCGATAAAATGAACGACGGTCCGGCGGTCCGGCGCGGCCTGAAGCCCTCGCCCGAAGCCGACAAAACGACGCTGCTCCGGCGGGTACACATGGACCTGACCGGCCTACCGCCAACGCCCGCCGAAGTTGACGCTTTCCGAAACGATACCCGGCCCGATGCCTACGAACGCGTGGTGGATAAACTGCTGGCTTCTCCTCATTTCGGCGAGCAACAGGCCGTTAGCTGGCTCGATCTGGCCCGCTTTGCCGACTCGCAGGGCTACCAGGACGACCCCATGCGCAATGCTTACCCCTACCGCGACTGGGTGATCCGGGCGTTTAACCAGAACAAACCCTTCAACGAGTTTATTACCGAGCAACTGGCGGGCGATCTGATTCCCGGCCCGGTAACACCCGCCGTTCGGCGCGACCGGCTGGTGGCTACGTCGTTCAACCGGCAGCACGCGCAGAGTGGCGAAAACGGCATTGTGCCCGAAGAATACCGCATCGAATACGTGGCCGACCGCACCAATACATTTGGCAAAGCCATGCTGGGGCTGACGTTTGAATGCGCCCGCTGCCACGATCACAAATACGACCCCATTCTGGCAAAGGATTATTATTCGCTGTTTGCGTTTTTTAACCAGAACAAAGAGACCGGCCAGATCACCCACAACGGCGAAGCCTGCCCGACCGTCATGCTGCCTACTGCCGAAGTAGAAAAAACCGTCCGCTATATCCACACCCATCTGAAAACCCTTGAACCAAAACTCAATCCTGCCATTTACCAACCCGCTTTTGCCCGCTGGGCCCGTAACCCCAAACCAGCCTCAACGCTGACACAGGGGCTGCTGGTGCATCTGCCGTTTGAGGAATCAGGTAACGACAGCTACGCCAATGCAACGGGTTTTGCCGTTGAGGCTTACGTCAGTGGTGACAAGGAACGCAAGCCCCTGCCCACGCCCGGAAAAGTGGGGAAAGGCCTGTTGCTCCAGGGCGATTGTGGCGTTGGCATTACCCTCGCGGGCGTAGACCAGGTCGATGGCCGCTTGCTGGAACCAGCCAAACGATTCGGGAAGGGGCTGAACTTTGAGCGAAACCAGCCGTTTTCGGTGAGTATCTGGGCCAACGTGAGGCAGGCCGGTGCGGAGGGCGCCCTGTTCCGCCGGTCTAACTACGAAAACGAAGGCTACCGGGGCTATGGCGTCCGGCTGAATGCCGACGGAACGCTGCGGGTGCTGCTCAGCTACGTCTGGCCCGCCAATTGTATTGAGCTGCGAACCCGTCAGAAACTACCGCTGCGGTCCTGGCAACACCTCACCCTGACCTACACCGGCAACGGCAAAGCCAGTGGCGTTCGGCTGTTCATCAACGGCCGCCCGGCCCCCTGCGAGCTCATCACCGACAACCTGACCAAAGGCCTGTTGCATGGCCCCTTTGGCACCAACAAATCGGACAAACTCCCCATTTTTGAGATTGGCAATGAGCAGCGGGAAAAAACGCTGCGGAACGTGGCTGTAGATGAGTTGCGGATTTACAACCGCCAGCTATCGGCCCTGGAGGTGCAGTCGCTGGCGGTCACCACCGGAGGCCAACCGGCCAATCTGGTTCCGGGCCTGCTGGCCCGTTCAACACGGTCGCCTGTCCAGCAGCAGCAACTCCTGGAGCACTACCTGCTGACCAGCGACTCGACCGCTGCGGAGTACCGCCGGCAACTGACCGACTGGCGCGGCAAAGAGGTTGCGTTGCTGACCGACGTGCCGGAGGTGATGACCATGCAGGAACTTCCCGTCAGCCAGAGCCGCCAAACGTTTATTCTGAAACGCGGGGTATTCGATGCGCCCGGCGAGCCCGTCATGGCCGAAACCCCCGGTAAACTGGGCAAGCTACCGGCCAATTACCCGCGCAACCGGCTCGGACTGGCGAAATGGCTGCTCGATGAATCGAATCCGTTGTTTGCGCGGGTGATGGTAAATCGGTTCTGGCAGCAGTATTTTGGCAACGGGCTGGTAAAAACACAGGAGGACTTTGGCAATCAGGGCGAGCTCCCCTCCCACCCTGAACTACTGGACTGGCTGGCGGTGCAGTTCAGGCACGATGGAGTAAACGGCTGGGATGTCAAAACATTCATCCGGCGGCTGGTCACGTCGGCCACCTACCGGCAATCGTCCGTGGCCACCAAAGAGCAGATCGAAGCTGACCCGGACAACAAGTGGCTGGCCCGAGGATCGAGTTATCGCTATGCCGCCGAGCAGGTGCGCGACAATGCGCTGGCTGCCAGCGGCTTGCTGGTACGTGACATTGGCGGGCCGAGCGTGTACCCTTATCAACCCGCAGGCATCTGGGAGGCCCTGGCTACCCGGAACACCGTCAGCTACCGCCAGAGCCAGGGCGATAGTTTGTACCGGCGGAGCATGTATACGATCTGGAAACGAACCTCACCGCCACCCATGATGCTCAACTTCGACGCGCCCGACCGGGCCTTGTGTACGGTCCGGCGGCAGAAAACCGCTACCCCCTTGCAGGCTTTGGTAACGCTAAACGACCCGCAGTTTGTGGAAGCCGCCCGCGTGCTGGCCGAGCGAACCATAAAACGTACCCGAACGCTCGACCAACGGATCAATTACTTTTTTCAGGCTGCCCTATCCCGACGACCTCGACCAACCGAACTGGCCCTGCTCCGGCAACTGTACAACACCGAGTATGCCGGTTTTCTGACCGAAAAAAGCCGGGCCGAGTCGCTGCTCAAGGCTGGGGAGTTCCCCCGCGATGCCTCGCTTGCCCCCGCTGAAGTAGCTGCCTATACGGTGGTCGCAACGACTATCCTGAATTACGACGAAGCCCTGGTAAAACGCTGACCCACCATGCAAACAGACCTGGAACATCAGATTCATGACCAGTTCAGCCGCCGGAATTTTCTGGGTCAGGCGGGTCTGGGCGTTGGGGCCGCTGCGCTGGCGTCGTTACTACCCCGGCAGACGCTGGCATCGGCCGATCAGCCCAGCGGTACGGGCGGGCCTCACTTTGCGCCAAAAATAAAGCGGGTCATCTACCTGTTCCAGAGCGGGGCGCCCTCGCAACTCGAAACCTTCGATTACAAGCCCAAACTCGAAACCATGTGGGGTCAGAACCTGCCCGAATCGGTGCGGAACGGGCAACGGCTCACGGGTATGTCGGCGGGGCAAAGCTCGTTTCCGCTGGCGGCCTCACTCTTTAAATTTGCGCAGTATGGCCGGAGCCGGGCGTGGGTCAGCGAACTGCTGCCGCACCATACCAAAATCGTGGACGACGTCACGTTCATCAAGTCGATGTACACCGAGCACATCAACCACGATCCGGCGGTGACGTTTATCCAGACCGGCAACCAGATTGGCGGACGCCCGTCTATGGGTTCCTGGATGAGCTACGGCCTGGGTTCCGAGAACAAAAACATGCCCGCCTTCGTGGTACTGCTGTCCAAAGGTCGCGCCGGCGATCAACCCCTGTACGCCAAGCTGTGGAGCAATGGATTTCTGCCCTCCACGCATCAGGGTGTCATTTTCCGGTCGGGGCCAGACCCGATTTTTTACCTCAACAATCCGGCGGGTATCGACAAAACCTCGCGCCGGAACATGCTGAATACGCTGGCCAGGCTAAGTCAGGATCAGTACAAACACGTGCTCGATCCCGAAATCAACAACCGGGTGCAGCAGTACGAAATGGCCTACCGGATGCAGGCGTCGGTACCCGAAACCCTCGACATCGCCAGCGAACCCGGTTATATTTTCGATATGTACGGCCCGGAAAGCCGCATCCCCGGTACGTTTGCCGCCAACTGCCTGCTGGCCCGAAAACTGGCCGAGAAAGACGTGCGGTTTATTCAGCTCTACCACCAGGGCTGGGACCAGCATTTCAACCTGCCCAAAGACATCAAAACCATGGCCTCGTCGGTAGATCAGGCCTCGGCAGCACTGATCCAGGACCTCAGACAGCGCGGCTTGCTGGACGATACGCTGGTCATCTGGGGGGGCGAGTTCGGGCGGACCAACTACTCGCAGGGCAAGTTGACGAAAGACAATTACGGGCGTGATCACCACCCGCGCTGCTTCACAGTCTGGCTGGCCGGGGGCGGTATCAAAAAAGGATTCACGCTGGGCCAGACCGACGAGTTTAGCTACAACATCACCAAAGATCCCGTTCACGTCCACGATTTGCAGGCGACGGTGCTGCACCTGCTGGGTCTTGACCACGAGAAACTGACGTTCAAATTCCAGGGTCGCCGGTACCGCCTGACCGATGTGGCCGGTAAAGTCGTGAAACCTATTCTTGCCTAACGTCAACCGCTTATTAGAACCGAACTGTCTATGAACTACTACACTGGATTGATTCAGCTGAGCTTGTTGCTGCTGAGTACACCGTTACTGGGCTGCGATCAGAAGGCCGTAGAGGATATTGTGGCTCCGGCGCCCCCCCCGGTAACCGCAGTCGCCCGGAGTTATTATGTCTCCGAGGCAACCGGCTCCGACGCCAACCCGGGTACCTCCATCAATGCCCCCTTGAAAACAATCACGGCTGGGCAAGCACTGGCCACCCCCGGCGACACGGTATTTATCATGAACGGGTCATACATACCCGCCACCACCATTCAACTGCTAAAATCAGGAACGGAAGGAAAGTACATTACCTACAAGGCCTATCCGGGGCACACCCCTAAATTCATCTTTTCCGGAAGCATCTGGAATGCGGTAAGCATCAATGGCTCTTACCTGGTTCTGGAAGGCATCGAATTTCAGGGCAATAACCAGAATCTGACCTATGCCGACGCCCTGGCTTCGTATAATGACAAACAGGCGGGTGGAACGAATAATGACCGATATGCGACCTATAACATGAACGGCATTTCGATCGGAGGCCCAAGAACGGATTCTAAGTTTCCGCATCACGTAGTCATCCGCAACTGTAAGATACACGATTTCCCGGGGGGCGGTCTCAGTGCCATTCAGACTGATTACATAACATTTGACGGGAACACGGTTTACAACAATGCCTGGTATATGATGTATGGCGGCAGCGGCATTAGTATTCTGACCCCGTTTGACAGCGACGCCAACACCGGGTACAAAAACATTGTCCGAAACAACATCTGCTATAACAACAAAACGACCATACCCTGGATTGGCCTCACCCCCGCGCGGCTTTCGGATGGCAATGGCATCATCATCGATGTCAACCTGCGTCCATACAATTCGACCGCAACGGATAAACCGTATAAGGGTCGGACGTTGGTTGAAAACAATGTCAGTTTCAATAATGGGGGGTCGGGTATCCATGCGTTCGACGCAGCGCACATCGACATTATCAACAACACGACCTATAACAACGCCCAGATTATGGTCGACTACGCCGACCTCTATGCAAATACCTGCAACGATGTACGAATTATGAACAACGTTGTTTATGCGAAGCCCGGCGGAAAGTGCAATTCAAATAACAAAAACACCAACGTTATCTACGATTACAATATCTACTTTGGGGGTACCACGGCGGTAAAGGGGCCCAATGATAAAGTGATGGACCCTCAGTTTATCAACCTGTCGACCAATGCAGCCGTAGCTAACTTTTCATTAGCGGGTGGAAGCCCAGCCATCAACGCCGGGACCCAAACGCTGTTCTCCCCGAAAGATATTAAAGGGGTAGCGCGGCCCAAAGGGGGAGCCATCGATTGTGGCGCCTATGAAGTTCAGTAGTTCGCTGATCTTCAGGCGGATCAGGCAGTTTGCTAAGGTTCGGCGGGTTCAGGCCTGCCCTATACCCTTTCAGCACCGCCGTTGCGGGGCTGGGCAGTCGACCATCGTCTCCCAGCCCCGCAACGGCGGCCCGGCCTAAGAGCTTGTTTGGGGAAGGAATTGATGTGAAT
>NZ_MVEC01000020.1:0-89195 GCF_002006735.1 Spirosoma sp. 209
AATCCGCCCCTCGATTCGGCCCGGGTGGGGCAGCGCTTCTGCCACAACCCGGCCGCCTTCGATGCCGACGGCGACAGCCTGGCCTATCGGCTGAGCGTACCGCAGGAAGGGCTGCAGGATGCCGGTTGCCGCGGTCGGTTCATTCCGGCCTACCAGGACCCGACCCGCTTCAGCCGCACCTCCGAGACGGGTGGCACCCCCACCTTCCAGATCGACTCCCGCACGGGCGAGCTCTGCTGGGATGCCCCCGGCGAAGAAGGCCAGTTCAACTTCGCCTTCATCGTCGAAGAGTGGCGCAACGGCGTGCTCATCGGCGAGACCACCCGCGACATGCAGATCATCGTGGTCGACAACCCCAACCGCCGACCCCGCATCAACCCCCTGCCCGACCTCTGCGTGGAGGCTGGTACGCTGATCAACCAGCCCGTAACGGCTACCGATCCCGATGGACAGCGGGTCATCATCACCGCCTTTGGGGGTGTCTTCAACGTGGGCCAGGACGGTCGTCCGCTGGCTCCCGGCGAACTCATCGCTCCGCAGTATGCCCAGCTTATTCCGGCCAACACGGCCCTGGCACAACCCGCCACGGTCAACTTCCGCTGGCAAACTAACTGCAACCAGATTCGGGAAGCCCCCTACGACGTCACCTTCAAGGTCAACGACGTGCCGCCCCGGGGCACCAACTCGCTGGTGTCGTTCCAGACCCTGCGCATCCAGGTCGTAGGCCCATCGGTCAAGAACCTCACCGCCCGACCTACCGCCACCGCTACCGGACGAGCCATCCAGCTCAGCTGGGATCCGTATACCTGTGGCCCTCCGGGTACACAGCTGATCATATACCGCAAAGAAGGTTGCGAAAACATTCAGATTCCGCCCTGTAGCACCGGGTTGGCAGCCAGCACCGGCTATCGGGAGATTATTCGGGTACCCATCACAGCTACGTCATACGTCGATACCAGCGCCCTGCGCCGGGGCGTCAGCTATTCGTACCGGCTGGTGGCCGAGTATCCCGACCGCAATGGTGAGTTCATCAATGGGGGTCAGAGCATAGCCTCCAACCAGGCCTGCCTCGAACTCCCCCTGCTGGCCCCCGTCATGACCCAGGTCACCGTCGACTCCACCCGCGACACCAACGGACAGATCACCGTCCGGTGGAGCCGACCCATCGGACTCAACCCCGGCGACCTACCAGGACCCTACCAGTACCGGCTCCAGCGGGCCACCGGACTCGACGCCCAGGACTTCGCCACCATCGCCACCATCAATACCAGCCTGCTGCCCAACCCCGACACCGTCTTCGTCGACCGCGGTACCCCCAGCGCCCCCCTCAACACCCAGGCCAACCCCTATAGATACCGCGTCGAGTTCTTCTACACCAGCACCGCCGGACAGCTCACCCGGCTCGACGTCACTGAAGCGGCCTCCAGCGTGCGGCTCACCACCCGACCCGCCAACCGGCAGGTCAGCCTCAGCTGGCAGGCCAACACCCCCTGGGCCAACACCAACCAGACCCACCTGATCTTCCGCAGCCGATCCGGACCCAACGGACCCTTCAACCAGATCGCCCAGGTCAGCGTCCAGGGACCCGACTCCTTCACCTACGTCGATGACGGCACCGACCGGCTCGCGGCCGATGGCAACACCAGCCGCACCCTCTCGGCCGACTCCAGCTACTGCTACCGGGTGATGACCCGGGGCCGCTACGCCGACGCCCGCCTGGCGGGCCTGGGCCTGCTGATCAACTACAGCCAGGTCAGCTGCGCCACCCCCGCCGACACCACCCGGCCCTGCCCCCCCAGCCTGCGGCTCGACAGCCTGGACTGCGCTAGTTTGAGCCCCGAGAGTGGCTGCAACCAGACCAGCTTCACCAACCAGCTGGCCTGGACACCCACCCAGGGACCCACCTGCGACCCCAACATCGCCACCTACCGCATCTACTACGCCCGCTACCAGCCCGACACGCTGGGCCTGCTGACCAGTGTGGCGGCCCCCACCACCAGCTTCAGCCACAGCAGCCTGACGACGGTGGCGGGCTGCTACTACGTGACGGCCGTCAGCCAGCGGGGCCTCGAGAGCCGCCCCTCCAACCTGGTCTGCAACCAGGCCTGCCCCTACTTTGCCCTGCCCAACGTGTTCACCCCCAACGGAGACGACAAAAACGACACCTTCCGGCCGATGCGCTGCGAGCGGTTCGTGGAGCGGGTGGAGCTGGTGGTCTACAACCGGTGGGGGGCGAAGGTCTTCGAGAGCAGCGGGCCGACGGTGAACTGGGACGGTCGGACCAGCGACGGTCAGGAGCTGCCCAGCGGTCTGTACTACTACCAGGCGACGGTGTACTATGCGGTGCTGGAGCGCAACGCGGCCCCCTCGGTGATCAAGGGCTGGGTGCAGATCATCCGGGGCGGAGGGGCCTGACCCCAACCCACCCTAAATAGAAAAGCGAAGGGGGCTGATGCGTTTGTTATAACGCATCAGCCCCCTTCGCTGTATTCGACGGATTACTTCATGTTATGGTATACGGTCTGAACGTCGTCATCTTCTTCGATGCGCTCGATCAGCTTCTCCACGTCGGCGGCTTCGTCGTCGGAGAGTTCCTTGTAGTCGTTGGCGATGCGTTCAAACTCCGCGCCTTTGATCTCGAACCCTTTTTCTTCCAGGTATTTCTGGATAGCGCCGAAGGCCGTGAATTCGCCGTAGATGACGATCTGGTTGGTATCTTCGTCGAGTTCGAGCTCGTCGCCACCGTAATCGATAATGTCGAGTTCGAGTTCTTCCATATCGACCCCGTCGGCCGGGATGCGGAATACCGATTTACGATCGAACATAAAATCGAGCATTCCCTGCGTGCCGAGGCTACCACCCAGCTTATTGAGGTAGCTGCGGATATTGGCTACCGTCCGGTTGTGGTTGTCGGTGGCGGTTTCAATGACCAGCGCTACGCCGTGGGGGGCATAGGCTTCGTATACGATTTCTTTATAATCTTCCTGATCCTTCGATGTCGCCTTCTTGATGGCCCGCTCCACATTCTCCTTGGGCATGTTGGCGGCCTTGGCGTTCTGGATGATAGCCCGCAGGCGCCCGTTGGTGTCCGGGTCGGGGCCCCCGCTTTTTACGGCGATCACAATGTCTTTACCAATTCGGGTGAAGGTCTTGGCCATCTGCCCCCACCGCTTCATTTTCCGGGCTTTCCGGTATTCAAACGCGCGTCCCATTTTGTTGAAAAAATGATGAGTGATTAGTGATGAGTTACTGCTGGTATGCCGGACTTATACAACCTGATCGTCGCTTACGGCTACCAGCTCGTCGCTGAATATATCGACCTGCCCCCGAACCAGATCCTCGAAGGTTTCGCGCTGACGAACCAGATGCGGCTTGCCGTCGTACACCAGGACTTCGGCGGGCCGTTCGCGCAGGTTATAATTCGAGGCCATGCTGAATCCGTAAGCCCCTGCATTCTCGAGCGACAGTACATCGCCGGGCCGCACTTCGGGCAGCTGCCGATCCAGCGCGAAGGTGTCGGTTTCACAGATGTAGCCCACCACGTCGTACAGCCGTTCGGCACCGGCTGGGTTCGAGACGTTCAGGATATGGTGGTAGGCTTCGTACATCATGGGCCGAATCAGGTGGTTCAGGCCAGAGTTTACCTGCACAAAGGTGCGGGTGGGGTTTTCTTTCACGACGTTGACCCCAACCAGCAGGTGGCCGCTTTCGCTCACCAGCAGTTTGCCGGGCTCGAAACACAGCTCCACCTCGCGACCATACCGGTCGCAGAATGATCGGAAAGCGGCCGATACCCTGGCGCCCAAATCGTTCAGGTTGGTGTAGTAATCGCCTTCGCGGTAGGCCACTTTGAAGCCGCTGCCGAAGTCGATAAACCGCAGATTCGGATAGTCGCCCGCCATGTCGAACAGCACGTCGGCAATTTTCAGGAACGTATTGCTGTCCTTGAAGTCCGAACCGGTATGGATGTGCAGCCCCACCACCGGAATCTGATACTGCTCTACCAGGGCCAGAATCTGGTCGCGGTACTGGTTGGGAATCCCGAATTTCGAATTTTCGTGGCCGGTCTGGATCTTGAACGTTCCGCCCTCGGCAATGCTGGGATTGATCCGCAGCGCCACCGGATACCGGCTGCCATACGTCTGCCCGATCTGCTCGAGCAGCGGCAGACTGTCGGCGTTCAGCTGCAAGCCCATTTCCAGTGCCTCCTGAATTTCGGGCCAGGCGTTACCGCTGGGGGTGTACATGATCTGACCAGGCTCAAAGCCCGCCAGCAAGGCCAGCCGCGCTTCGTTAACCGACACCACCTCTATGTCGATACCCTGCATCTTCATCAGCTTGAGGATGCTCAGATTGGTCAGGGCTTTGGCAGCGTACTTAATCTTCAGGTTGACCCCCTGAAACGCCGACCGGAGCGAGCCGATTTTTTCGATAATTTTGTTGGCGTCGTAGACGTATAGTGGCAGGCCGAACTCGTCGGCGATGTCCAGTACATCAACACCCTGAATTTGATAGCGGTAGTCTGACAGTTGCATAATCGGAAAACGAACCGCAAAATTACTTGATCTTTCCCCCATGTACAAAATTCACTGTAGGCTCCTGCTCGTCATTCTGCTCCAGAGTGCCCTGCTGGCAACCGCCCAGGTTCCCGTTACCTCCCGAACGAGCAAGACCGGCACCCCCCGGCGGGCCGCCCCGGCTACCCTCCTGCAGTCGGGGCCCATGGTTGGCTACTCCGACAGCCGGGAAGTAGCCCTCTGGGTACAAACCAACAAACCGGCCCGGGTGCAGATCCGCTACCATGAAGCGGGCAAGCCCAGTCCGGCTTACCTGACCAGCGAGGTACAAACCCACGAGAAAACGGCTTTTACAGCCCACCTGCTCGCCAACCAGGTGGAACCCGGAAAAAAGTACGCGTACGAACTACTGATCGGGGGCCAGAAGGTGAGCCTGCCCTACCCGACAACGTTCCAAACCCAAAACCTATGGCAGTGGCGGACGGACCCACCGGCCTTCCGGTTCGGCGTCGGAAGCTGCACCTACGTCAACGAGACAGCCGTTGACCGGCCCGGTACGCCCTACGGCAATGGCTACGAAATCTTTACGGCCCTCAACGCCCAGAAACCCGACTTCATGCTCTGGACCGGCGACAATACCTACACCCGCGAGGTAGACTGGAACAGCCGGACGGGTGTACTGCGTCGCTATACGCACACGCGCTCGCTCCCCGAAATGCAGCCGCTGCTGGCCAGCACCCATAACTACGCCATCTGGGACGACCACGATTACGGCCCCGACGACTCGGACCGGGCCTACTGGCTCAAACCCGTTACCCTCGAAGCGTTTAAGCTGTTCTGGAGCAATCCAAATTATATCTTCGACGAAGGCTGTACCGGCACCTTCACCTGGAACGACTGCCAGTTTTTCCTGCTCGACGATCGCACCTTCCGGGCGCCCGACGCCATGCCCGACGGACCCGAAAAGACGTATTTTGGCGAGAAACAGATGCGCTGGCTCATCGATGCCCTGCGCTTCAGCAAAGCAACGTTCAAGTTCATCATCACGGGCGGGCAGATCGTAAACCCCTCGGCTATTTTCGAAAACTATGCCGTTTACGGCACCGAACGCGAGCGACTCTTCAACGCCATTACCGAAGCCCGCATTCCGGGTGTGCTGTTCATTACCGGCGACCGGCATCATACCATTCTTCAGAAACTCGACCGGCCCGGCACCTATCCGCTCTACGACCTGACCGTTTCGCCCCTGACATCGGGCCCGGCCAAACCCCGCCCCGAAGAACTCAAACAGTCGACCGTTATTGACGGAACCCTCGTCACCGACCGTAACTTCGGCCTGCTGAGCGTTAGCGGCCCGCTCAACGACCGCGTACTCAACATTAAAGTCTATGATCAGAAAGGCATCCAGCGCTGGACCAGAGACCTGCGTGCCGCTGAGTTAAAATAAACCAGTAACCCAACCCCTCGAATGACCCTACAAACCTTCCCAACCCACGACCTGCTCTCTCAGCATACGGCCGAACACATGGTGGCCCTGATCAATCAAAAACCCGACGCGCTGATCTGCGTAGCCTCCGGCGATACACCCATCGAAACCTACCACCGGTTTGTAGAACTGGTCAGAGCCGGCAAAACCGACGTTAGCCGCTGTATGTTCATCGGCCTCGACGAATGGGTTGGCTTTGCTCCCGACGATGTAGGCAGCTGCTCCTACTACATCTTCCGGGACCTGTTCGAACCCCTCGCCCTGCGGCCCGACCAGATTCGGGTATTCGATGCCCAGTCAGACGATCTGGCAGCGGAGTGCCGCCTGACAGACGAGTTGATCGATCGGCGGGGCGGGCTGGACCTCCTGCTGGTAGGTATGGGCATGAATGGCCACATCGCTCTGAACGAACCCGGCACGCCCTTCACGAACGGTTGCCACGTGAGCCAGCTTGCCGAAAGTACCATTACGGTGGGCCAGAAATACTTCGAGAAAGAAACCGTACTGACGCAGGGCATTACCCTGGGGCTTCGGCACCTGACCGGAGCGCAGGAGGTCATCCTGCTGGTTAGTGGCGAAAAGAAAGCCCCCGTACTGCGCGATGCCCTCACCGGCCCCGTTACCGAGCAGCTGCCCGCCAGCCTTATTCAGACCCACGCGAACGCCCACGTATGGGTCGACGAAGCCGCCGGGCAGCTTGTGCAGGGCCTGTAAGAGTACCTCGTTGACCGCCACCCAAACCCAGACTGGTTCCAGGAGCCGTTCCGGGTTCACCGTAAACTACATACCGTGTCTCACACACCTTCTTACCGTACCGAAATACTGGCCGGGGTCTCTACCTTTCTGGCTACGATGTACATCATTATCGTGAACCCGTCTATCCTGAGCCAGGCGGGGTTACCGTTCAGCGGGGTGCTGACGGCAACGGTACTGCTATCGTTCTTCTGTAGTCTGATGATGGGGCTCTATGCCCGTAACCCGATCGTAGTAGCGCCGGGTATGGGGCTAAACGCCTTTTTCACGTTTACAGCCGTGAAAGGCATGGGCATCCGGCCCGAGGTAGCGCTGGGTGCGGTCTTCTGGGCGGGTATCCTGTTCCTGCTGCTTTCGCTGCTCAACGTCCGGTCGGCCATTGTCCGCATTATTCCGTTACCGATCCGCTATGCCGTATCGGCCGGTATCGGATTGTTCATTACGCTGATTGGCTTCGAAAACGCCCGCTTCATCATTGCCAATCCGGCCACCCTGGTGGGCATCGCCCGCCTGTCGGACCCCGTCGTGCTCACGTTTGTATTCGGCTTGCTGCTGACCGCCGTTCTGGTGGTGCGCGACGTGCCGGGGGCTATTATCATCGGTATCGTTCTCACAACCCTGGCGGCCTGGCCCATCGGGCGGTACTGGGGCGATGCATCGGCCATCAACTTCGGCCAGCGGACGCTCGTTAATTTTCAGGGTCTGATAGCCGCTCCCGACTTCTCGCTGCTCGGTAAGCTCGATCTGGCCGGGTCGTTTAGCTGGGCGCTGTGGCCCGTTATCTTTGCCTTTGCGTTCACCGATCTGTTCGATAGCCTCAGCACCTTCGTGGGCGTGGCCGAAGCGGGCGGCATACAGGACGAAAACGGACAACCCCGAAACCTGAACCGGTCGCTGCTCACCGATGCGGTCTCTACCACCCTGGCGGGCCTGCTCGGCACCAGCCCCGGTACGGCCTACATCGAGTCGGCAGTGGGTATCGCGCAGGGCGGCCGCACGGGGCTGACGGCCATTGTGGCGGGCTGCTGTTTTCTGCCCTTCCTGTTCCTGTCGCCCCTGCTGTCGGTCATTCCGGCCATTGCTACGGCCCCCGCGCTGGTGCTGGTGGGCGCGTTCATGATGAAGCCCATTACCCGGATCAACTGGGGTCAGCTCGACGATGCGCTGCCGGCTTTTCTGGCCCTCGTGCTGATTCCGTTCAGTTACTCCATTACGCAGGGGCTGATCTGGGGGTTTTTATCCTGGACCGTCATCAAAGTAGCCGTGGGCAAACGACGCGACGTACCGCTGGGGCTGTGGATCGTGGACGTCTTCTGCGTGCTGGCGCTGTTTTCGGGCCATTAGCCTCTTACTGCCCGGCCTTCAGTTGCGCATTGGTGCTGAAAACCAGCCGCTGTCCCAGATCGACACGCACCTGTCGGGCCACCGCCACCAGACTGGCCGGAATGGTTATGACATGCCGGATATAAACGACATCGGTGCTGACAGGAACCCGGTTACACGACCATACGGCTGGATCGTTCCATAACCCGGCTTTAACGGTGGCCATATTGAGACAATTGGTAGTGAACAGTACCGAGGCCGAAAAAGCAGAGGCTTCCGTTGCCGAGCAAAGCGTCCGGATCTGCCACTCGTACGTCAGGTTGGCGGTTAGCCCGGTAATGTCCGTAAACCCCTGCCCGTTGGTACTTCCCAGCCCGGCCAGAACGATCCAGTCGGCGGCATTGACGATCCGGTAGCGGACTTCGTAGCGGGTTTCGGCATTGGCCAGAAAATAAGACCAGTTGAGCCGGGCCGAGGTGCTGGTCTGCAGACTTGCCATCAGGTTGACAGGTACTGCACACGAAGGCGTTGTAAAGCCGTTTGTTCCCGAGAACTCCGACACCACGTTACTTTCGCAAAGGGTTCTGACCTGCCATTCGTAGGCGGTGTTGCCGGTAAGCCCCGTTATGGTAGCCTCGGTACCCGTCACAGCGCTCCCCAGCAGCCAGTTCTCGCTGCCGGTGGGTCGGTACCGAATCTGGTACTGGGTGCCAAACCCGGGATAGCTCCAGTTCAGGGTTGCCGAGGTGACCTTTGCCTGCACATACAGACTGTTGGGACTGGCGCACTGGGTGGTAAAAGCAGTGCCAGCCACAAAGTCGGACCCTTCGCTGGCCGAGCATATTGTTCTGATTTGCCACTCATACGTCGTATTGGTCAACAGGCCCGTCAGGTCGGCAGTACCAACGCGGTTCGTACTGCTCAGATTACCCACCAGGGTCCAGTCGGTGGTGCCGAGTGCCCGGTAGCGGAGTTCGTAGCGGCTGTCTGCATCGGCATAGTAAAAAGTCCAGCTCAACCGGGCCGAGCTTACGTTTGTCAAGGCCTGCAGCCCGAACGGCGCCGAACAGGAAGCGGTCTGAAACGTATACGCATCCGAAAAAGCCGAATACAGCCCGTCGCTGCATCGGGTTCTGACCTGCCACTCGTACTTGCTGTTGCTGGTCAGGCCGGTGATAGTCGCGTTGGGCGCCGTCAGCGTATTGATCATGATCCAGTCCGCTGTTCCGAACAGCCGATACCATATCTCGAACCCGGCCCCCGTTTCGGGCGATAGCCAGCCGATGGCAGCCGACGTGACAAACGCATTGACGCTCACGCTGACGGGTGCCGCACATTGGGTGGTAAAAAGCGGGCCGGGCGTAAACGTGGAGCTGGTCGTACCGGAGCATACCGCCCTGACCTGCCATTCGTACTGGGTACTGTTGGTCAGTCCCGTTAGCGAATAGCTGGTCGTAGTCAGACCGTCGATATTGGTCCAGTTGGCGGTTCCGGCTGGCCGGTAGCGCAGATCGAACCGGGTTTCGGCATCCGTGTAGTGACTCCATCGAAACTGAGCTGCCGTGGCCCACACACCGGTGACCTGCATATAGTCCGGATTGATGGCGTAACAACCCGTCGTGAACGTAATGACGGGCAGGTAGTCTGAATAGGCGCCGGGCGAACAGAGCGTCCGCAGCCGGGCTTCGTAGGTAGTGTTGACAGCCAATCCGGTTACGGTCTGGGTCGTATAGCTACCGGATAGATACCCCACAACGGTAGTCCAGCTGAGGCTCTGCAGGGGGCGGTACTGCAATTCATACGTACTGTTCGGTTCGGGCGTACCGGCGTATGACCAGTAGAACGAAGCGGCTGTAGCAGCGGGCTGGCTGCTCATTCCTACCACATTCAGGCAAACGGTCGTAAACGTACCCGAAGGGGTATAGTCGGAGAAGCTGCCCCCCAGGCAGGCTGTTCTCACCTGCCATTCGTACTGGGTGTTGTTGCTGAGGCCGGTCAGCGAATAGCTCGTTGTCGGTACGCTGCTGGTGTTCGTCCAGGTTGGAGTATTGACCGGTCGGTACCGGATTTCGTACTGCCGACCCGGATCATAATAGGCCGTGGACCACGACAGGAAAGCCGACTGCGACCTGACGTTCTGCGAATTTGGGAACAGGGGTGGCTCACACGAGCGCGGAGTAAACTCTGCCGAACCCGAGAAGCCCGACGCTTCGGTAGGCGAACATAACGTCCGGATCTGCCATTCGTAGCTCGTGTTGGTCAGCAGACCCGTCAGATCGAGTGTACCGACGCCATTGGTACTACCCAGATCAGAAATGGTTGTCCAGTCAGTAGTTCCCTGCACCCGGTAGCGAATTTCGTAGCGGGTGCCTGCATCGGCCGAGGAAAAATTCCAGCGCAGCTGAGCCGCATTGGCGTTGGTAGTGGTCTGTAAGCCATAGGGTGCCGAACAGGACGCGGTTTGAAAATAAGCCGGCGGGGAGAAATCAGCCGCAGCGCCATCACGACACAGGACCCGAACCTGCCACTCATACGACGATCCACTGGCTAATCCGGTCAGGGTTGTACGAGTGCTGCTCAGGTTACCGACCGTTGTCCAGGTGGTTGTTCCGGCTGGCCGGTAGCGCAGGTCGTAGCCAGTGCCGCTGGCCTCAGTCCAGGTCAGCGAGGCCGATGTTACCAGCGCAGTGGCACTCAGGCCACTGACCAGACCGCACTGGGTGGTAAAAGCGGGTCCGGGTGTAAACAGCGAATTAGGTGTATTGGGGCACGTAGCTCTCACCTGCCACTCATAAGGGGTGTTGCCGCTGAGTGCGGTCAGGGCATAGCTTGTCGTTGTCAGGCCACTGACCGTGATCCAGTCCGGAGCCCCTACCGGCCGGTAGCGCAGGTCGAATGCGGAGCAGGCGGCTACCTCACGCCAGGCCAACTGTACACCGGCAGACGTGATATTCGTGGCAGTCAGCGTAAGCAGGGCAACGTCGATACTGGTTGTCGGACTCAGGCTGCCCGTGGTCGTGTTGGACGGGCGAATCCGGTAATAATACGTCGTTTGGGGGGCTATGGTGGCGTCAATAAACGTGGTCCCATCCGGAGCCACCCCGCCGATTGGCACGAAGCCCGTAGTGGGCGAAACCGATCGTTCAATAAAGTACCCCATTTCGTTGGTCGCGTTATCCTGCCAGACCAGCTGCACCGACGAACTCGTCAGACTGGCAATCAGACCGCTGGGGGGCGTTACGTTGGCAGGAGGGGCGTTGAGGGTATAACTCGTATGCGTCTGCCGAAGCGCCAGCGCGGCCTGCATCTGGTTGTTCTGGTCAGGAGTAAACTCATGCGCACAATGAGACCGGTAATTTTGCCAATACGACATAATGTTCGACATCGACGGCACATATAGCTCCCCGTTGGCATCGCGGGCGGTACTGGTGGGGCTGTAGACCAGGCAGCCATTTACGTTGATATACCCGATCTCGTCCCACCGGCCGTATGGGTCGGCTGGTGTATCGCACAGAAAATCGCCTTCCTGCAAACAGTTGGCCCCGCTCCCCCGCGTCACCAGCTCCTTGCTCAACTGAGTACCGTTCCCAAAACCAAATGTATGATAGAGCGAAAAATTATGCCCCAACTCATGAGGTACGGTATTATTGGCCAGCCACTCCAGGTTAGCCACCGGATCGTTCAGGGCGTTGGTCAGAATATACGAATGGGTCGACAGTGGATTGTCGTACGGAAAACTCGCCAGGCCGCCATACCCGGCCAGACTACCCGAAAAGTGATTGGCATAGTACTGATTGAGGGCATTGTTATCGGTCTGTCTGGGCGATAAACTACCATCAAAATTGGCAAAAGACCCATCGTCGTCGATGTAGTCGGGGGTACTGCCGGAGAAATAAAACTGGATACCCGTATCATTTTTTAGAAAATAACTGTTGGTCAGGGCCATGACCTGGTTCATACTCGCCAGATCGAATCCGCCCGTACCGTTGCTGCGCCGAAAAATATGGGGCCGAATGGGTACGTAGGTTATAGCCGTCAATGAGCCCGTCTGCGCCCGCTTGCGTTCCAGCGCCTGAGTAGCCAGCTGGACCTGCAAACGAGCCTGGGCCGGCGTCAGTGCCGTTGTACCGCAGGCGGGTACAGCCGTCAGACTGCTGACCTGCGCCGAAGCGGCCTGATTGTGGATGCAGAGGTATACCACAGCAATAATGAATATAGTATAAATTTTTATCATATTTTGAAGAAATAATTTCATCTATATCATACTATTATCAAAGGTTGCTCTTTGCCGCAGGGATATTACCATACTTGACCAATATTTTTTTAATCGGTAGACAATCAGGGCTTTGCTATGCTTTTACGCTAACGCGGCCGCTTATACGCACGAGCTGTATTTAGTCTTTCCTGAACCTCCGGCGGTAAAATTGTACTTTTGTTAATCAGCTTCCTGAAAATCCGGCCACCCCCATTTCAGGCTTTTGTATACAACCGACTCGATTAACGCCGAACTGATGAAGAACCTGTTTCCTGTACTCCTGCTCATCTCCCACCTTGCCTTTTCTCAACAGTATAAAACCAGACCCGTTACGGGCTTGCTGGGTGCTTTTGGCGCCGAAGTGGCCCTGGTTAAACAATCGCTGAAAAACCCGAAAACGGTCGTCGTCGATGGCGTATCGTTCACCACCGGCCGCATTGGCAAACAGCAGGTGGTGGTAGCCGAAACCGGCATCGGCAAAGTCAACGCGGCCATGACCACGGCCCTGATGCTGAACTACTTCCGACCGGAGCGGATTCTGTTCACCGGTATTGCCGGCGGTACCAACCCCGACCTGCAACCCGGCGACATTGTCATTGCCCGGCAAACGGCTCACCACGACTACCAGTCGATCACGATGGACCGGAAACCGACCAGGCAGACCTATTCGCTGTCGGGCAAGGTGAACCCGGCCTTTTTCCTGGCCGATTCGGTCATGCTCAGCCGCGCCCAAACCACGGCCCGGTCGGTAGCGTTCGAGCCGATTCCGCTGACGACGCGCCCGCCAACGGTTATCACCGGGATTGTTGTCACCGGCGATCAGTTCATTTCATCGGCCGAGAAGGTAACGCAGCTCCGTCAGGCCTTCAATGCCGACGCTACGGAGATGGAAGGAGCCGCCGTGGCGCAGGTGTGCTACCAGATGCAGGTGCCCCACCTGGTGATCCGCAGCCTGAGCGACCGCGCCGACGACAACGCCCGTAACGACATGCTGTCGTTTTACCAGACGGCCGCCCGCAACTCGGCCAAGCTGGTGCTGGCCATCGTAGAAGGCCTGTAAACGGCTCGGGCGCGGTCCGGAACTCCGAATCGTTCCAAAACAGTCGCTGTCGATTGGGGGTTAGTTGTCTAGATTACCTCCCGACAACTCAATCGTATGCCATTGACCACTACGCCCGATTCATTCGTAAACCCGTTCAAATCATTCTGGTGGGCAGGTTTCGAATGTACGGACCAACTCAACTGTTTCGGCAATCGGGTCGACTTTTTACCGCTGACGGGACACCTTCAGCTCCTGCGCGACGACTACCAGCGGCTCAGTCCGTTCAACATCCGGACCGTACGCGAAGGAATCCGCTGGAGCCAGGTGGAGCGAACAGCCTACCAGTACGACTGGAGCGTCGTGGAGGCCATGATGACCGAAGGCCACCGCCAGGGTATTCAGCAGGTCTGGGACCTTTGCCACTTCGGGTATCCCGATGACCTGACGCCCCTGCATCCGATGTTTGCCCGGCGCTTTGCGCACCTGTGCCGCGCGTTCGTCCGTTTTTACCGCGACCGTTACCCCGACGATACCCTGATTGTTACCCCCATCAATGAAGTCAGCTTCATGTCGTGGCTCGGGGGCGATGCCTGCGGTACCTCACCCTATTGTACCAAGCAGGGCTGGGAAGTGAAAGTGGGACTGATGCGGGCCTATATCGAGGGGGTTGCGGCCATGCGCGAGATCGATCCCGGCATCCGCATCCTGACCACGGAGCCACTGGTGCAGATTGTCCCCCCGCTTCAGGCCACCGAGCAGCAAATCATCGATGCCGCCATTGCCGACGACAACCAGTTTCAGTCGGTCGATATGCTGGCGGGGCTGCTCACCCCCGAGCTGGGCGGCTCACCCGACTACCTCGACATACTTGGTTTCAACTATTACTACAATAACCAGTGGGTACTGGGCTTTCTGAATTTTCTGCCCTGGGCCGATGCCGTACCCGACCCGCGCTGGGTGGAGCCCCGGCGGCTGCTGATGAAAGCGTACCGCCGTTACCAGCGGCCCATTGTCCTGACCGAAACCAGCCATCCCGGTATTGACCGGCCCCAGTGGATCGAGATGATCGGTCGGGAGTGCGCGGCCGTGATTGAAGCGGGGGTACCGCTCTGGGGCGCCTGCCTCTACCCCATCATCGACCGGCCCGACTGGGACCACCTCGACCACTGGCACCATTCGGGCCTGTGGGATGCCGACCTGACAACCGTGCCCCCCGGCCGGGTGCTGGCCGAACCCTATGCCGAAGCGCTTCTGCGCGCCCAGGCCACCGTAACAGCCGCTCAGCCCACGCTGATAAATACTGTCTGATTTACCGTTACATGCCGACCCCCCCGGCGTCTCAGCGCATCATTTACTAAATCAGACTATGCATCAACGGATAACAGGTTTGTTTCTGGGTACCATGCTGGTGCTTTGCGCAGCCTTCACAACGGTTTTTGCCCAGGTTCAGGGCGGTAATGGAGGAGGTTTCGGCGGTAGTAACGGAGGAGGCTTTGGCGGTGGCAACCGCCCCTCAAACGGCCGGGTCGTGTTATATACGGGTATAAAGTACACCGGGCAGTCGAGGTCATTCGGGGTCGGCAATTTCACGGCCCGGCAGCTCGGCTTCGGCGTCATCGGCAAAATTTCTTCGGTTCAGATTCCCCGGGGCTGGTATGTCGATATAGCCGACAATCGCGGACGGCGGTACCGGCTTACGGCCAGCCAGACCGCCCTGAGCAGCATTGGCTGGGACAATCGGATCGTGTCGGGCGTTATCGGGGTGCTCAACGGCTCGGGTAACGGCGATGGTTTCCAGGGGGGTAACAATGGCGGTGGCGGTAATCAGCCTATCGTGGTCACCCTGCATTACGATCTGAACATGACCGGGCGGGCGGTTAACTTCGCCACCGGCTCGTTTCCCAGCGTAGGCGTAAACGTTGACAGGAATATTACCTCCATCACGGTAGCGCCGGGCTACGCCGTTCGGGTGTACAGTCAGACGGGGCTGCGGGGTCGATCGCAGATATTTGGCCAGTCGGTCAACGACCTGCGCCGGTACGGCTGGGACAACCAGGTGGCATCTATCGTCGTGTATGCCGTGGGGCAGGGCCGCCCGCCCGGTTTCGGTTCTAACTAAGCATCTGTCTACCTGTCTCTTTTTATTACACATCTGCTACTCATATCACCCCGGCCCGGCCGGTTGGCCGCTACGGTCATTAAGATGCGGCCGACCGGCCCCGGGGCAACACAGGCCTAACAAAACAGCAAAACCGATTCGTACACAGGTTCTAACCCAATCGCTACCAATCATCATTGACCGCCGGTTCGTACCGGCTCCATCCGCTCCTACTTATGCGCTATCTGCTCTCTTTACTCGCTACGGCTCTGTTTTGTACAAGTACCCTGGCCCAGGCCCTGAAGCCCGGTTTCGACAAGGCCGAATACATTGAAATGCTGAAGGTGTCGGCCCAGTTTGGCGACTCGACCTACGTGCAGGCGTTTCCGGCCCCGCAACAGTTCAAACTCGTTTACCGGTCGCCGGTTGTCGGGCTCGACAACCGCTGGGATCTATGGACCAACAACCGGTCGGTAGCGGTCATCAGCCTGCGGGGTACAACGGCCAACAGTGTGAGCTGGCTCAGCAATTTCTACGCGGCCATGGTTCCGGCCAGGGGAGAGCTTCAGCTATCGGCCGGCGAGACATTTCCGTATCAGCTGGCCACAGACCCCAAGGCAGCGGTTCATGCGGGCTGGCTGGTGAGTATGGCTTTTCTGTCGAAAGATATTATGCCCCGGCTCGACTCGGCCTATAAAAAAGGCACCAAAGACATGATTATTCTGGGCCACAGCCAGGGGGGCGCCATTGCTTTTCTGCTAACGGCTTACCTGTACAACCTGCAGAAACAGGGTCGCCTGCCGGCCGATATCCGCTTCAAGACCTACTGCAGCGCCGGCCCCAAACCGGGTAATCTGTTCTTTGCTTACGAATACGAAGCCGCTACCCAGGCCGGATGGGCCTATAACGTGGTCAACTCCGCCGACTGGGTACCCGAGGTACCCCTGTCGGTGCAGACGATCAACGACTTCAACGCCACCAATCCGTTCAAAAATGCCCCGGCCATGATCAAGAAGCAGAAGCTGCCGCAACGGATTGCGCTCAACTACGTCTACAACCAGCTTAGCAAACCGTCATTGAAAGCCCAGCGGAATTACCAGAAGTTTCTGGGTCAGTTTACGTCCAGAACCGTCAAGAAAAACCTGGCGGGCTTCGAATCACCGGCCTATTACAACAGCAGTAACTACACCCGCGCCGGCAACACCATCGTCCTGCTGGCCGATGCCGATTATTACAAACAATACCCCGACAGCGAGGAGAAAATCTTTGCCCATCATTTTCATCCGCCCTACCTGTACCTGACCAATAAACTGCCTTAAAGATACAGCGGGGCCATTTTCTGCCAGTCGTCGGCCTGGTGGGCCCGCCCGTCCCAGACGAACAGCTCGTGCGAAACCTGCTTGTCGGCCAGCGCCTGGCTGAGTGCTACGTTGCTGCCCAGGAAAGGATCGTCGGCACCGATGGTGAGCGTGATCTGCATCCGACGGAGCTGGGTCAGCAGCTGCTCATCGGTCAGGTTCGGCAAAAAATGATTAGGGCTGTGAAAGTAGATATCGTCGTCGTAATAGTCGTCGAACAGCCCCCTGAACTCGCCAACCGGAGCCGAGAGGTCGTACCGCCCGCTGAACGCCACGACCTTGCCAAACCACTGCGGATGCCGGAACGCCGTATTCACCGCGTGGTAGGCACCCAGGCTGCATCCGTGCGCAATCATAAACGGCTGCGGATTTTTGAGCCGCGAGAAAACCAGCACTTCGTTCAGGATGTACTGCTCGTACTGATTATGCCGCCGGATGCGATCGTGGGGCGGCACGTACCGGTTGTAGATACTTTCGCGGTCAACGCTGTCGACGCAGAAAAGCTGTAGCCAGCCATTGTCGATCCGATCAGCCAGAGCGTTGACCAGCCCGAAGTTTTCGTATTCATAGAATCGGCCGCGTCGGGTCGGGAACACGAGTACACGAGCGCCTGCGTGGCCAAAGACCAGCAGCTCCATATCGCGATTCAGGTTCGGACTAAACCATTTGTGATACTCGCGGTGCATAGCGGTAGTAACAGGGACCGGCGAAATTGCAACGTTTCTACCTGACTAGCCTACTTAGTGAGTAAACAAATCATTAAAAGTTATCAACGTGCGCCTGTAGCGCATTTTTCCAGACCTGATACCCCCTGGGGCTAAGGTGCAGACCGTCACTTTCGAAGTACTCGCGGGCGGGCCTACCGTCGGCACCCAGCAGCGGATCGGTCGTATTGACCAGTTGGGCGTGGGGCATCCGGCCAATCTCGCCGGCAATCAGCTGATTGGTCCAGCGAATCTGCCCGACCAGGTTCCAGCGGGACGGGCTAATCTTAATGCTGAGAAACGTCAGCGGTACCTGGGGCAGGTGACGACGCATTTTTTCGGCGAAAGCGCAGAAAAACAGATAGACCTCTTCGGGGTGGCGACCATCGCCCAGGTCGTTATCGCCGGCATAGAAGACCACCGAGCGGGGGTTGGCGGGCACGACCAGCCGGTCGAAGAACCAGGTGCAGGCCGCCAGCGTAGAGCCGCCAAAGCCCAGATTGAGCAGGTCCAGCTCCAGAAAATCGTTGGCCAGGGTTTTCCAGAGTCGGATGGAGGAGCTGCCGTAAAAAACAACCGGTCGGTTGCCGGCCGGTTGCTCACGCGTATTTTTTTCGAGTTCGCTTACTTCGTTTTCGTACCAGGTCATATAGCTCTTTACTTACATCCGGCTGGTTTTGTTTGCCCGGTGGCTGATCTTATGAGCTTACGCACTGGTCAGGCCAAGCATTAAACCGCGTAGTTCGGCCAGCCCCCGCAGCCGCCCAATGGCCGTATAGCCCGGGTTTATTTTCTTCGTCGACTGCAGATCGTCGAGCATCCGGTGCCCATGGTCGGGTCGGAACGGCATCCGCAGGTACCCATCACCGGGCGACGAGGCCTCGCTGACCCGGCGTTTGTTCTCGGCCAGCAACGCCCGCATGACCCCCACCATCGGCACATCGCCTTCGAGGTGGTTGGCCTCGTAGAACGAGCCGTCGGGTTCGCGCTGGGTGCTGCGCAGGTGAATAAAATGAATGCTGGGCGCCAGCCGTTCTACCATACCCACCAGGTCATTATCCGGACGAACACCGTAGCTACCGGTGCAGAAACAGAGGCCGTTGGCGGGCGAGTCGACAGCGGCCAGCAGCGCCCGGGCGTCGGCTTCGGTGCTAACCACGCGCGGCAGACCCAGAATAGGGTATGGCGGATCATCGGGATGGATGGCCAGCCGGACCCCTGCCGACTCGGCAACGGGTACGATCTCCCGCAGAAAGGCGTACAGATTCTGGCGCAGTTCCTGGTCTCCCACATCGGCGTAGGTAGCCAGCGCGTCGCGGAACTGCTCAACGGTATAGCTTTCTTCGGAGCCGGGCAGGCCCGCAATGATGGTACGGGTCAGTCGTTTGACCTGTGCGTCGGTCATGGCATCGAGCTGACGGCGGGCACGCTGTTTCTGCTCGTCGGTATAGAGGTACTCGGCCCCCGGCCGCTGCAGGATAAACAGTTCAAAAGCCGCAAACTCGGTAGCGTCGAAGCGCAGTCCCGTCGATCCGTCGACCATCGGAAAATCGAGGTCAGTACGGGTCCAGTCGAGTACCGGCATAAAGTTATAGCAGACCGTATCGATACCCGCCTGGGCCAGGTTAACGATCGACTCTTTGTAATTTTCGATATGCAGCCGAAAATCGCCGGTGCGGGTCTTAATGCTTTCGTGAACCGGAATACTTTCTACCACCGACCAGGTCAGCCCCGTTGCCTCGATCATTGTTTTCCGGTTCAGCACCTCGGCCAGCGGCCATACCTCCCCGTTTTTGATATGATGGAGCGCCGTTACGATTCCCGTGGCACCGGCTTGTCGGACGTCATTCAGCGATACGGGGTCGGCGGGGCCGAACCACCGCCAGGTTTGTTCAAGCATGGTTGATTTGATGGGTCATTCGCCCAAACGGATTGATAAAAATGGAATAAGGAACACAACTCGATAGCTGTAGTCAGGTAAAAAAGGCCCTGCCCGCGCTTTTCTCCCCAACTAAGCTATTTCTATTTTGCAAACGACCACCACTTCCGGCCGCTTCCGCTGGCGTATCGTAGCGCTCCTTTTTCTGGCAACAACCATCAACTACGTAGACAGGCAGGTCTTGTCGTTCACCATGACCGACGAAGTATTTCGCAAAGAAATGCTCGATCTGGCTCCCGATGCGGTGCTGACCAAAGAAGCAACGGATCGGTTCAAAGTGCTCTACGGCGATGTTGACGCGGCCTTCAAATTTGCCTACGCCATCGGTTTTCTGCTGGTCGGCTGGCTGATTGACCGGATCGGTACCAAACGTGGGTTCGCGCTCGGCATTACCGTCTGGAGCATTGCGGGGGTGCTGACCGCTTTTGTGAACAACATGGTAGGGCTACGCTGGGCCCGGGCGCTGCTGGGACTGGGCGAAGCGGCCAACTTCCCGTCGTCGATCAAAACCATTGCCGAGTGGTTTCCCCGGCGCGAACGGTCGTTTGCCAACGGTCTGTTCAACGCCGGAGCCAACGTAGGCATCATCCTGACGGCCATTGCCGTACCGTACCTGATTCTGGAATACGGCTGGCGATCGTCGTTTCTGGTCACGGGTATACTGGGTTTTGGCCTGCTGGTATTGTGGTGGCTGACCTACAGCAAACCCGAAACGAACCCCAAGCTCTCGGCCGACGAACTGGCGTATATCCGGAGTGACCAGGAGAAAGTAACGCCCCTGAAGATATCCTGGGGGCGGCTGCTGGGCTACAAACAAACCTGGGCTTTTGCGGTGGGCAAGTTCATGGCCGACCCCATCTGGTGGTTTTACATGTCGTGGCTCCCCGATTTTTTCAACTCGAACGATGCCCTCGACCAAAAACTCGACCTCAAAAGCTTTGGCGTTCCGTTCCTGATCATCTACGTCGTATCTGACGCGGGTAGTATTTTCTTCGGCTGGCTCACTACCCAGCTCATGAACCGGGGCTGGACGGCCAACCGGGCCCGCAAAACGACCATGCTCATCTGTGCGCTCTGCGTTGTACCGATCTTTTTTGCGGCCCAGACCAGCAGCCTTACCGTGGCCATTGCGTTAATTGCACTGGCAACGGCCGCGCATCAGGGCTGGTCCGCCAATATGTATACCTTTGCATCGGACCTGTTTCCCCGCAACGTGGTGGCTTCGGTCACCGGAATCGGGGGGATGTTCGGCGCCGTTGGCGGTATACTGCTGGCCTTGCTGGCCGGCCGGATTATAACCGCGTTTGGCTACTTGCCCATGTTCATCATTGCCAGTTGCGCGTACCTGATTGCGCTGGCTATTATCCACCTGGTACTGCCCAAAATGGAGCCGGTAAAGGCCGAAGAACTGACGCAGGAACTGGTATAACCCATCTATGAAAATTATTACGTTTGGCGAAGTCATGCTTCGGCTGAGTCCACCGGGCGTGGAACGCTTTGTGCAGACCGACGTCCTCGACATGCATTTTGGCGGCACCGAAGCCAATGTTGCCGTTTCGCTGGCCCAGTTCGGGCTCGATGCCAACCACGTCACCCGCTTTCCTGACCACGCCCTCGGGCGGGCCGCAGCGGGCTACCTGCGCCGGTACAATGTCGGTACGCAGTATATCCGTTACGGCGACGGACGCCTGGGGCTTTATTTTCTGGAGACGGGAGCCGGCAGCCGGGCCAGCCAGATCATCTACGACCGGGTCGATTCGGCTTTTACCCGCATCCAGGCTGACGGGATCGACTGGGAAACGGTGCTGACCGGGGCGGCCTGGTTCCACTGGACGGGCATCACCCCCGCCCTGTCGCAGGGAGCAGCCGACTGTCTGCTGGCCGGTATCCAGACCGCCAACCGGCTGGGGGTTCCGGTTTCGGGCGATATCGTTTATCGGAGCAACCTCTGGCAGTATGGCCGTACTCCCCAGGAAATCATGCCCGCTCTGACCGAGGGCTGTACGCTGGTGCTGGGCAGCAAAGCCTTGTTTTCAGAACTGTACGGAGTCGTTGGCAGCACGTTTACCGAAGCCGGCCGGGCGCTGATGGAGCGTTTCCCGCGGGTCAAATACGTAACCGATACCAAGCGCACGTCGCTCAGTGCCTCCCACAACCGGCTGTCGGCCAAACTCTACGATGGCGAAACCGTGTTCAAGTCCCGTACCTATACCATGAACCCCATCGTTGACCGGATCGGTACCGGCGATGCCTACATGGCCGGGCTGATTTACGGGCTGGTTTCGTTCAACGATCCGCAGCGCGCGGTCGAGTTCGGCGCTGCCGCATCGGCCCTGAAACATACCATTCCGGGCGATGTCAACCTGGCCACGGTGGCCGAGGTAGAAACCCTCGAACGGGGCGATAGCTCCGGTAAACTGAAGCGGTAATTCCGCCGTAACCATTTTTCGTTCCTATGGCTCGTCTGTCCCGACTGTCTGTCTATCAAACCATACGCGAGGTGCCGCTGGTGCCCGTTTTTTATCATCCTGACCCCGAGGTCTGCGCGGGCGTACTCACCGCCTGCTACCGGGGCGGCATCCGGGCCTTTGAGTTTACGAACCGGGGCGATTTTGCGCACGAACGCTTTGCGGAACTGAGCCGGCTCTGCGCCCGCGAGTTCCCCGACATGGCCCTGGGGGCCGGTACGCTGGTCGATGCGCCCACCGCTGCGTTATATCTGCAGCTGGGGGCCGACTTCGTGGTAGGCCCCAATTTCATCGAGGATATTGCCCGCGTCTGCAATCGTCGGAAGGTTGCCTACATGCCCGGCTGCGCTACCCTGACCGAAATTACCACGGCCCACGAGTGGGGGGTTGAGTTTGTCAAGATTTTTCCGGGCGATGTGCTGGGGCCGGGATTCGTAAAAAGCCTGCGCGGGCCCCTGCCGTATACCAACGCTATGGTGACGGGGGGCGTTGAGCCGAACCGGGAAAGCCTGACCAAATGGTTCAGCGCCGGTGTGGTAGCGGTTGGCATAGGCTCCCAGCTTTTCCCCAAAGAACGACTCGATACTCGTGCGTTTGATCAAATAGAAGCCACTGTTAGCGACCTGGTTCGTATTATTGCCGAAATAAAATGACGCCCATTGACACTATGTCCCGACTAAACCGTACTTCTCACCCGGCCCCTACTCATCCCGAAAAAATTCTGCAGTTTGGCACCGGTGTGCTGCTTCGCGGTTTACCCGACTATCTGGTCCAGAAAGCCAATGAAGCGGGCCAGTTCAATGGCTCCATTGTGGTCGTTAAATCGACGGGTAGCCAGACCGACGAATTTACCGGACAGGACAACCTGTATACGGTAGCGGTGCGGGGGGTTCAGCAAGGCCAGAACGTGGCCGAAACAACCGTGATCTCCGCCATCAGCCGGGTGCTGGCCGCTCCGACGCAGTGGGACGAGATATTACGCCTGGCCCGGAATCCGGCCTTGCAGATCATTATATCGAATACCACCGAAGTTGGTCTGAACTACGTGGAAGAAAGCATTTTTCAGCGCCCCCCCGAGTCGTTCCCGGCCAAGCTGACGGCGTTCCTGTACGAGCGGTTCCGCAGCGTGGGTGGGTCGAAAGCCAAAGGGCTGGTTGTTATTCCGACCGAGCTGGTCACCGACAATGGGCTCAAACTGCGCGAGGCCGTTGAAAAGCTGGCTACGTTCAACGAGCTCGGCAAGCTCTTCACCAAATGGCTCAAGTTTCATGTCCGGTTCTGCAATTCGCTGGTAGACCGGATCGTTACCCGCCCGACCGACGAGGCCCGGCAGGCGCTGGAAGCCGAAACGGGGTATGAAGATGAGCTGCTGACGTTCACCGAACCTTACCACCTCTGGGCCATCGAAGGCGACGACCGGGTACGGCAGATGCTGAGCTTTGCCAGCGACGCAACGCCCCAGATCATCATCGACGAAGACATTAACTTCTACAAAGAACGGAAACTGCGGGTACTGAACGGAACCCACACGCTTACCATGCCGCTGGGGTATCTGCTTGGTCTGGAAACCGTGGCCGATGAGATGCAGCATGCCGATATGAGCCGGTTCGTTGAGTCGCTGATGCTCGACGAGATCGTTCCGACCGTACCCGACTACGGCACTCCCGGTATGGACAAAGCCGCCATCCGGCAGTTTGCCCTCGACGTGCTGGACCGGTTCCGCAACCCGTATCTCGATCACCTGCTGCTGAATATTTCGTTGCAGGAGACCGCCAAGATGCAGGCCCGTAACGTAGCCACGCTGCAGCGCTATTACGACCAGTTCAATGCCGTACCGAAACATATGGCGCTGGGCTTTGCGGCTTATCTGCTCTTCATGAAAGCGGTGCGGGAAGAAGAAGGGCAGTTCATTGGCGAGATCACCGCCAGCGGGGGCGTTATTTCGTACCCGATCCGGGATGAAAAAGCAGCCTATTTCTACGGCGACTGGCAAACGGTCGATGTCAAAGAGGCCAGCACCGTGCATACCTTCGTCAAAAGCGTGCTGTCTGACGCAGCCATCTGGCAGGCCGACCTCAGTACACTACCCGGCTTTGTCGACGCCGTTGCCGAGAACCTGAACCGGCTGCTGAACGAAGGAGCCGAAGCCACACTACGCCAGCATATGACTGCCTGACATCGGTATCGGCACTGATCCATATCGGTGTGTTAACCAAGCTTTTTGTTTGATTAACACACCGATTTTTTAGTTTTATAGGCGGTTACCAGCGTTGGCCGTTTATTGACGAAACAGCCAGAAAACCGATCAGACCATGAGCTGCCTACGAAGCCGGTATTTGTTTTTTCTGCTGTTCCCACTCGCAGCCAGCGCCCAGCGTCTGGCGCCCCCCGCGCAACTCGCTAACCCCGCCGAAACGCGGCAAGCCTACCAGGCCAGCCTGACCCAGCTTCGTCAGGGCTACCCAGCCCGGTTTGCGGTGCCGGAGCTGTCTTTTTTTCTCTTCGGCATGGGCGACCGGCTCAAGCTCATCTACCGCAGCGGGCGGCTCCTCAACGCGCTCACCGGTAATATCGAAGAACAATGGACGGTAAAAAAAGAGGTTATCGTTCCGTCCGAATACACCGTTCATCTCGACCTGGCCGACGAACCGGGGCAGCCCCCCCGGTCTGTTCAGATTCGGGAAGATGAACAGGGCGTCTGGGTACTGCAACCCGGCAAACGCCCGCGCCTGATTCCCGGTACGCGCCGACCGCTGACACTGCCCCGCTTTGCCGACCAACCGTTCGGGCCTGTTCTGCGGGTGCTGCACCACGAAGTGCTGATCAACATCAGCGCTGGTCGTCCCCTGCCCAACTTTATGGTCTATGCCAGACCCCGGTATCGGGACGCGGCCCTGATGGCTATGGTCCTGCGCGAAACCGGCAACCTGGCTCTGATACGCGACTGGATCATGGCCCTGCGCGATCCGCTCGATCGCTACCAGGATATGACCGGCGCCGATAACCTGGGTCAGGTTCTGTTTCTGGTATCGCTGGTGTCGGACAAAACCCATCCGGTCGTGGCCGTGGCGCTCGACTCGTCCCGGCGAGCCATACCGCCACCGGCCGAACATGGCGTTTATCAGACCACCTGGATGAACTTCGGCCTGGCATCCCTGGGCCTGCCCAACCCCTACCCGGTGCCCAGACAGACCGATAGCTACGCATCGCTGTGCTGGTGGGCCCGGGCCGAAGAGCCGGTGCCCGCTCAGCCGGTTTCAGCCGCCGACCGGGAGCGCTATCCTTACCTGGCCTGGGCCAGCGATCATTTCAGAAGCCGCACCGGCAATCGGCAAAAACTGGCTCCCGTCGGTACTGCCGACTACCCGCTGAGCTGGGAAGCGCAAACCCGCGATGCGCATTATCCGGGGCTGACCGTACTGGACAAGGGGCTCGTGAAACAGAAACTGGCGGTTCTTCACGCCTGGCAGGCCGCCGAAATGTTTCTGGCTATTGCGCAGCCGTAGGCCGGTCAGGTGCCGCAGTATTTCAGCCCAAACGGGGATTGGATTCCGGGCAGGCTGACCGTTCAGTACTTACCTTTGCGGTCATGAATTACGTTTTTTTACTCCTTGCTTTCCTGACAGGACTCGCGATAACGGTTCAGGCGGGCGTAAACGCCAATCTGCGGCAGGCCATTACCAATCCGCTACTGGCCGCTGCCATCTCATTCGGAACGGGGTTCATGTCCCTGCTGCTGGTGCTGTTGACAACGAGTTCGTCGGCTCCTTCGATCGATACGTTTCGGCAAATAAGCTGGTGGAAATGGACGGGTGGCTTTATTGGGGCTATTTACGTATCGACGGTTATTGCCAGCGTCCCCAAAATAGGCTCCGGTAACCTGGTCAGCCTGAGCGTGGCGGGACAACTGCTGGCCGCGGTTGTGCTGGATCACTACGGACTGCTTGGCTTCACCCTCCACCCCGCCAACGGCTGGCGTTTGCTGGGGCTGGTCCTGATCATGGCCGGGGTTCTCCTGGTCGTTCGCAATTAGGCACACGGCCCTGACTGCTGGCCGGAGCGCCATTTCTTTCTGCCGGGTGTGTGCTCTCCTGAACGGAGGTCGGTATGGTGTATACCACTTTATCGATTATACCTATAGAAGACAAAGCTATTAAGCCTCATTGATTATCTTGCAGGATAAACCGACACGTAATTAATGACTGGCGAGCAGAAGCCTTTTAGTCGATACGATACCCTTGCCCTGGACCGATTGCAGTTTGCCTTGCAAGCCGCCCATGTTGGAACCTGGGATATTGATCTGGTCAATCAGCAGGTCTGGTGGGACGACCATTGCCAGGAACTCTTTGGTATTTCAGGAGCGAATCAGGTGCCGTTTGCCCAGGTACTGACGATGGTGCACCCGGCCGATCAGCTGCGGGTTGGGCAGGCCGTTCAGCGGGCCATCGACCAGGAGGAAAACGGCCGATACGATATTATGCACCGCGCCAACAGCGTTGATGGCAGCGAGCGCTGGTTACACTGCCGGGGCAAAGCCTATGTAAACGAGCAGGGGCTGCCTTACCGGCTGGCGGGTACGGTAGCCGACGTTACCGAGCAGGTTCTGGCCCGCCAGCAGGTCGATGCCAGCGAAGCCAGGCTCCGCTTCATCGTGGCGTCGGCCCCCATTGCCATCGCCCTGTTCACCGGCGAAGAGCTGGTGATCGACCTGCCCAATCAGACGTTTATCGACACCATCGGCAAGGGGCCCGACATTGCGGGCAAACCCCTGCGGCAGCTGATGCCCGAGCTGGAAAACCAGTCTATTTTACAGATACTCAACGATGTATACACAAGCGGCACCCTGCACCAGAGCTTCGGCACCCCGGTTGATGTAGTGCAGCAGGGTGTGCTGCGGCATAATTTTTACGATATCACCTATACGCCCATCCAGAATGCCGTTGGTCATACCTACGCGGTGCTGAACATATCGGTCGATGTAACCGAGCAGGTACTCGCCCGGCAAAAGATAGCCGAAGCAGAAGAGCGCTTTCGGGGCGCTATCGAACTGGCCGAGCTGGGTACCTGGGAAGTCGATCTGTCTACCGCTGAGTTCCGCTTTTCTGACCGGCTAAAAGCATGGTACGGGCTGCGGCCTCACGAATCCGTAACGGGCGAACATGTTTATCTGGCCGTTCGGGAAGCGGATCGGGCCCGGCTCTGGGCGGCTGCTTCTGACATCATAAGCCAGGCGTCGCCCAACCGCCTGTACGATGTTGAGTATACCATCGATGCCGCCCGCACGGGTCGTGAACGAATTCTACGGGCGCAGGGGAACGTATTCGTCGATGCCAGCGGACGGCCCACCCGAATCAGTGGTACCGTACAGGACGTAACCGAACAGCGCTGGGTGCAGCTGGCCCTGGAGCGGGAAGTGCAGGAACGCACCGAAGAGCTGGCGGTCATGAACCGGGAACTGATGACCACCAACGAAGAGTTTATGGTCGTCAATCACGCGCTCGAAGAAGCTAACAACGACTTGGTCCGGTCCAATCAGAACCTGGAGCAGTTTGCCTACATTGCGTCTCACGACCTGCAGGAACCGCTGCGCAAAATTCAGCAGTTTGGCGATTTGCTCAAGATCCGCTACGCCGACTCGGCGGGCGACGAACTCGACTTTCTGAATCGGATGCAGTCGGCGGCCGGCCGCATGTCGATCCTGATTCGGGATCTGCTGGCGTTCTCCCGCATATCGACCCGGCAGGCCTCACTAACCCCGGTGGCGCTCAGGCAGGCGGTTGATCAGGCTCTGGATAACCTATCGGTATCCATTGCCGAAACAAAAGCGCAGATTGACATTCACGACTTACCAGTCATTCCGGGCGACTCTTTGCAGCTGAGTCAGCTCTTTCAGAACCTGCTATCCAACGCCATCAAATTCAGCCGGCCGGGGGTTACGCCACACGTGGTGATCAGCAGCCACCCGGTGCAGGCCCGCGAACTCCCTCCCTCGATCAAGCCAACCCGGCTGGCGGCCGCTTACCACCGCGTCGAAGTAGCTGACAACGGCATTGGGTTCGACGAAAAATATACCGACCGCATTTTTCAGGTGTTTCAGCGACTGCATGGTAAAAACGAATTTGCGGGTACCGGGGTGGGCCTGGCCATCTGTGAGAAGGTAGCCGTCAACCACGGGGGAGGCATTACCGCCAGCAGCCAGTCGGGGCAGGGAGCCACGTTTTCGGTTTACCTGCCCGTCAGCGAATGAGCCGGAGGCTGGTCTTTTGTTATTAACTACTTATTACTTGCGTTTTGGGCGCTACTCAACAAACATCGGAAAATAGCCTCATCGAAGCGTCAGCTTTGTCCACGTCGCCCGTAGCACTGTTGCAGGGAATCCTGAACGCATCGCCGGGCTGTGTGGCGTATTACGAGCCGGTTCGTTCATCCGACAACGAACCCGGGCAGGTCATCGATTTTGTATACCGGGTGGTCAATACCCGGCTGTGTAGCCTGATTGGCCGGCCCGTCGATCAGCTCGTTGGCCAGCAAATGACTGAGCTTTCGCCGACGGTTAAAACCAACGGTCTCTTCGCGCGATACGTCCGCGTGCTGGAGACCGGAGAGGCCGATAGCTTTGAATCGACCTACCTCGCCGACGGCACCGAAGGCTGGTACATGATTACCGCTGAGCCGCTGGCCAGCGGTCTTGTTGTCTCCCTGATCGACATCACCGATCGGAAACAGGCCGAACTCCACGCCCGCCGGCAGGCCGACGAACTGCGGGCTACGCTGGATGCGTCGCTGAACAGTATTCTGCTGATGCGGGCCATGCGGGATGCGGCTGGTCAGATCATCGATTTCCGGATGGAAACCGCCAACAAATCGGTGGTTAACAGCCTGTTTCGGCAACCTGAAGAGCTGGTTGGCCAAACGCTGCTGTCCGTCTTTCCGGGTAATGTAGAGTCGGGGTTCTTCGCCTTATACGCCCGGGTGGCCGACACGGGTTATTCTGAACAGGCCGAATATTATTACCAGGATAAGAACGGATTTCGGGGCTGGTTCGAAGTATCGGCCGTTCGGCAGGAAACCGACCTGATTGTTCTGACCTTCAACAACGTGACTGCTCAGCGGGAAGCCCGCCTGGCTCAGGAAGGCCAGACGCAGGTGCTACAGGCTATTCTCGACCACTCGCAAACGGCCATTTCGCTACACGAACCCGTTCGGAATGAGCAGGGTCAGATCGTCGATTTCCGCCCCGTGCTGGCCAACCGGCAGGCCCTGCTGAGTCTGGCCCCCCTGACCGACGTGATTCCGCAGCAGTCGGTTGCCAACATCCAGCAAACCGATGAGTTTGCCCGCTACGTACGGGTCATCGAAACAGGTCAGCCCGATTCGTTCGAGGTAGCCTATAACAACCGCTATTACGCCATTACCATTGCCGGCGCCGACGGGGGCGTGGTTACCTCGGCCGTCGATGTGACCAACGACCGGCAGTACCGTTTCGAGCTCGAGGCCGTCAACCGGACGCTGCAACAGTCGAACGAGAGTCTGCAATCCTTTGCCTACGTAGCCAGCCACGATCTGCAGGAGCCGCTGCGCCGGATCCAGGCCTTCAGCGATATTCTCCAGAACCAGTTCGAAGACAACCTGTCGGAAGGGGAACGCGACATGGCCCGGCGCATTCAGAAGTCGGCCAACCGCATGCAGCTGCTGATCAAGGATCTGCTGGCCTATTCGCAGGTGGCTGCCCACCGGGACCCTTACGCTGCCGTTGACCTGAACGACGTATTCGACGATGTTGTCAGCGACCTGGACGTGTCGATTGCGGAGAAAAAGGCCACCGTTCAGGTGAACCCGCTCCCTACCGTTCAGGGGAGTGCGTCGCGCCTGCGGCAACTGATGCAGAACCTGGTATCAAACGCCCTGAAGTTCAGACGACCCAGCGTAGCGCCTTTTGTTCAGATCGACGCCCGCCCGGCCCAGCCCGGCGAGCTGCCCGAAAGCCTGCCCGACAACGTACCTTTCTGGCTCATCAGCATAACCGACAACGGCATCGGTTTCGACGAGAAATACAAGGATCGCATCTTCCAGCCTTTTCAGCGGCTTCATAACGTAGCGACCTATAGCGGAACGGGCATTGGCCTGGCCATTTGCCAGCGCGTTGCCGAAAGCCACGGCGGAGCCATCGACGTCAGCAGCCGCCCCAACGAAGGTACCACCTTCAGGCTGTTTCTTCCCGTTTCCTAAGCCGACGGGTCGGCCTCGGCAAGGTAAGCCTGCGCCCGGGTTTGCGGGAATAGCGTCTGATAGACTAAAAAGGCCTGGCGGGCACCTTCCACTACATCAGCCGGTTCCGCATCGGCGGAGGTCAGGAACGTACTGAACAACCGCCAGCGCTGCCCCGTGTCGGCGCCATAGCCGCGGTAGAAACGCGCGTTCTCCAGCAGGCTATCGAGAAACGGACTCTGGCGCAGCAGGTTCCAGACGGTTTTGCCACCCAGCATAGACCCCTCGCCCACGTAGGCAGCCCCCAGCAGCCAGGCTGGAGACCAGTCTTCGAACAGAGAGGCAGACACCGAATCTGCCGACAGCCCCGTTTGGGCCAGATCGTTCAGGAGCCAGGGTGTTTTCCGGCGCGTATCGGGTTCGTAATCCTGAAAAAAGGCCGGATGCCGATCGATAGCCTGCTCCAGCGACCCGTGAAACTGCGCATGCATCAGCAGCAGGTGGCGGTACTGATCGACCGAGAGCGTACCGGCCCGCAGCGCATCGGTGTACAGCAGCTGTTCGGTCTGCTCGTGGAGTAGCCGGGTCTCCTGCCGTAGTTGTTCATGAAGTGTATTCATTGATTTCCGAATCGGGTGTTGTCATGCAGCCAGAACTCGCAGAGCCGCTGCAACATCACGCCCGTTGCCTGATAGCTGCCTGGTTTTACGAGATAGGCATTGATCCCCGCGGCATACGCCTGTTCAATATCTTTGGGGTTATCGGATGTACTGAACGCTACGATAGGTAGCCAGCGGGTTCGTTCTTCGGCCCGAATCACCTCCAGCACGTCGATGCCGCTCATACCATCCAGATTCAGATCCAGCAACAGCAGCTTGGGCAGCGAAACGTCCTGGTTCGCATGGTCAGCCGGCGGGTTCGACAGGTACTCCAGCGCTTCCGAACCACTGTTCAGTATGGTGTAGCTGACTGGCAGGTTAAGCTTCCTGATCAATCGACAGAAAATGTCAGCATCATCTATATTGTCTTCTACATATAAAATATCAGTCATGATATACGCTAGCCTGATCGATTGGAAACGAAACAAAAAACGCAGCGCCCCGATTGGGTTCGCTATGATACCAGATTTTTCCGCCATGCCGGTTGATAATCCGCTTGACAATGGCTAATCCGACCCCCGTTCCTTTGAAAGAGCGGGCATTTTCCAATCGTTTGAACAAATCGAACATCTTACCGGCCCCTTTCATATCGAAGCCGATACCGTTATCCGTCACTGAATAAATTACATCGTCGGCCGTTTGCTGACCGGTTACCACGACCTTCCCCTCGGAGGCCGAGCGGGTATACTTGGCCGCGTTGGCCATCAGGTTCGTAAACAGCTGGCGCACCATGACCGGATCGGCATGAAGGGCCGGAGCCGCGTCAATATCGAGGGTCAGCACCCGGTCTTTTTCGGTAATCAGAATCTCTTCCCGAATCGTTTGCAGGAGTTGCTCCATATCAATCGGCTGGGCGTTGATTTCGGTGCGTCCCATGCGCGAATAGAACAGGATATGCCGAATCAGCGCCCGCATACGGTCCGTAGAATCCACGATTTTCTGGAACAGCACCTGCGCATCGGGGTTCAGCTCAGCACCGTGCTCTTCCTGCAGGATTTCGGCATAGCAGCGGATCGACGACAGGGGCGTACGCAGGTCGTGCGAAACGGTATAACTGAAGGCATCCAGCTCTTCGTAGGCCGCCTGGAGCCGCTGGTTGAGCAGCCGGATTTCGTTGGCCTGCCGGGTAACTACCTGCAGCACATCTTCCCGGAGCTTCACGGCCGCCGACACTTCGGTCTCTGTCCAGGACTCCGAGGTGTTATGAACCAGTTCGGTCCAGGCTTCGAAGCTCTTGCGCGGGCTGATGCGGGCTTGCCCGTTGTCGCTTACCGTCACCGGTTTCTCGGGATTACCGGCCCAGGTCACCTGCTGCACCTGCTCCGGCTTGAACCAGATCAGGTATTCGTTCAGCTCCCTCGACAGAACGACGGCCAGTATACCCGCCCCCGTCTCGCGAAAAGCTTCGGCCGCCGGGTAAAGCCGCGGCAGCTGGCTGGTTTCGATGATCGAGTCGGTGGTGTTGGTCCTGAGCCAGTCGGCCAGGCCCTGAATAGCGGCTTCGCCGGGCGTTTGCCCCAACGGATACTGTTTGTTGTTGAAGAGCAGCACCGCCCCCGTTGCCCGGGTCAGATCCAGCGCCGTCACCGAACGTCGGGTCAGGGCCTGTACGATATCGCCATCGAGGAGGAGCTGCTCGTGTAGTTTTTTTCCGTTCTCCCGGCTCAGCAACAGCTGCGCCTGGTCTTCTTCGTCTTTTCGGAACTCCAGTGCAGCCGACAGCAGCTGGCTCACGAACCGGGCCGACTGCCGGGCCCCGTAGCCCACAAAGCGGGGCGAGTAATGGTGACACGACATCAGGCCCCACAGTTCGCCCCGGTACAGCAGCGAAATGCTCATCGACGCCTGAACCCCCATATTTTTCAGGTACTCGATATGCACCGGCGATACGGCCCGCAGCGACGACTGAGTCAGGTCGAGCGGCTGATCATCGGGCCAGCCGGGTTGCGACAGTATGGGGGCGGGCGTGCTGCCAACATCGGCAATCAGTCGCACAAGATTGATCTTGTAGAGTTCGCGCGCCTGCCGGGGAATGTCGGAGGCCGGGTAATGCAGCCCCAGAAACGGTTCCAGATGCGGTTCTTTCTCTTCGGCGATGACCTGCCCGTGCCAGTCGTCGGCAAAGCGGTAAACCATAACCCGGTCGAAGCCGATGATGGTTTTGACCCGCCGGGCGGTGTTTTGCAGCAGCTCGACCAGCTGCCGGCTCGATTGCATTTCGGTCAGCGCTTCGGCAATCAGCCGCTGATTGAGCGAAATCAGCTCGGGCTCCTGAACGGGCTCCCACTCGAGCAGCAACAGGCCGTTATACTCGTGGACGATCAGGTTCCAGGGGTGACCGTTGATCCGCAGGGCCTGCGGGTTAATGGTATCCCAGGAGTGATTGCGCTGCCCTACGTTCAGCAACTCGACCAGGGTACTGGCGGGCAGGTCGGTCTGGGCCAGCAGCACCTCGATCGACTGGCCCAGTACGTCGGCCACCGGCTGGTTGATCAGATCCGGCAGGTTGGCACTCGCGTGTACAACCACGTAGGTGTCGGGCCGTAGCGCCACCAGATAACCGTGTGACTGGATATGGCCTAAGATATGAATGGGTTCCTGCTCGCAGTTCGTCAGGTCAACGTTGAAGTGAGTCATTCTGTGTAAAAACGGCATTTGTTGCCTGGTCAACTGCTAGCTAGCCGACCCCTGTTGATGGCAGTAAAAGCATTACGATAGGCAATATACGTCATATATGCTAAATGTACCAACCAGGCCATACTACTAACTGCCAGGAAAGCACCCCAAGCCCCATTGGCCCGGATAAATTTACCCATCGGCCCGGTTGGTAGTCTTCCGAAGAGCGGGCCCGACACCCGTTTCAGCACGCCTACGGCGCTACCCATGAACCAGTTGACCGGCACACAGGCCCGGCCCGGCGTTACCCTGGATCGACCTTATAAATTACTTAGAAATAAATTATAAAAAACTTATAATCAATTATTTACAAATCAATCTCTAGCCATACCGGGTTCATTTATAAAGGCTGTCATCGCACATAGCCATAGTACACCCGGTCCTGAAGGGCCGCCTAAACAGACGAACATATGGATTTAGTACGCGCCGAAAAGGAAACTATACTCAAACTGGCCGACCAGAGTCATCAACAATGCATCTCTATTTTTATACCTACCCACGTCAGGGGCAAGGAAGTTAACGAGAGACAGGATCAGCTTGCGTTCAAAAACCACAGCCAGACCATCCGGCGGGCCCTCGAACAGCAGTCACTGCGCAGCAACGACATCGACGAGCTGATGCAACCGCTGGAGTCCCTGCTCGACAACTCGCCGTTCTGGCGCCACCAGCGCGAAGGACTGGCGGTGTTCCGGAACCCCGATTACTTCGCCGTTTTCCAGAGTCCGCTTCCGCTGGAGAACAGCTGCCATCTGGACTCCAGCTTCCGGGTGCGGCCGTTGCTGACGTTTGCCGAGCCCTTCCCGATTTATTACGTCCTTCAGGTTGGCAAAGACGGCGTGGTTCTCTACCAGGCCGACCCGTTCTCTATCTCTCAGGTCGATACCGGCGAGGTGATGCCCCTGGGCCTGAGCGATATTACCCAGTATTACGATTTCGAGGAAGAGTTGCAGGGGCGTACGACAGGCCGGGGCGGTATGGCTACCAGGTACACCAGCGACGACCTGGACAACAAAGAAAAAGGGCATCTGCTGGCCGACTATTTCCGGCTTATCGACGAGGGCGTTATCAAGCTGATGGGCACCAGAAATGTGCCGCTGCTCCTGGCGTCGGTGGCCTATTACCAGCCTATCTACCAGCAGATCAACTCGTATCCGTATCTCAGAAAAGAAGGACTAACCGGCAACTTCGATCACGTTCAGCCCCGTGACATTCATCGGATGGCCAACGAACTGCTGATCGATGATTTCAGGCAAAACCGGCAGCTACGCATCGACCAGTACCAGCAGCATAGCGGCACGTCACTCGTATCGCGCGATCTGCGGCAGCTGCTGACAGCAGCCGTGATGGGCCGCATCGACGTGCTGTTTTTGCAGTCTGAGGCCGACGTATGGGGGCATTTTGACGAAGCTACGCTGGCTACTACCCTTCACGACGAGCGCCAGCCGGACGACCAGTCGCTGCTGGATCGGGTAGCGCTGCTGACGCTTCGCCAGGGCGGAGAGGTATATATGGTCGATGACATGACCATCGTAGACCCTCAGGGGTCGGGTTCCGTAGCGGCCTTATTCCGCTTTTAACAGTCAGTTCATTCTCTCATTTAATACGCTAAAACCAGTATGGAATACACCATCGATCGCATCAAAATAGACCTGCAAACGGTTGGGTTTCGGGAAACGCCCGAGTTGCTGAACCAGGTAGAACATGAACTTCGACGGGTCATGCGCTTTCGGCAGGACATCGTAGCGGCCGACTTCTACCTCCGCGAAGAAGGCCGTAACCCCACCAATAACAAGACGGTTCGCTGGCGGCTGGGGATTCCCGGCACCGATCTGTTTGCCGAAGGTGCCGGTCCATCCTGGGCAGCCGGCCTGCGCGATGCCAGCGATAAACTACGCCGGCAGTTTGTTGACTAGATAGCCCGCTACCAGCGGCAATTGATTCACAACCAAAGCCAGGCGGGGACAACAGCGCTGTCACATCCACCCGCCCCGACGATAAACACCCACCAACCAACCAATAATGCTCTATTCGTCAGCCAGTTAACTCACCGTTCGACTACCGACCTCTTGAAGTACGAGGGGTTTCCGGTAGTGAAAACAGCATGCTACAGGCCAAGGAATGAGGTTGGAGTCCTTCAACATCGGCCCAACTCTGGTTGCTGAACCACCCTAAGTTTCGGTTTGTACGCCCGGAAAAACCATGCCTTTGTTCCAGTCCTTAGGCCGCTCCTTCGACCAGACGTACCACGACCGGTATGGCGAATCCTTACGGCGCTGGGCCTCTTTGAACCACGGATGCTCGTTGGAGGTGTGGTTGATAACGAGAGCCATCACGACCCGGATATCCCGGCGGCTGGCCTGCTGCATGAACGTCTGGAAGTCGCGCTCGGTGCCCAGGCGCTTATCGATGCGGTAAAAATCGGACACGTCGTAGCCGTCGTCTTTGTTGGGCGTTGGTTGAAAAGGCGACAGCCAGATTACGTCGACGCCCAGGTTCTTCAGATAACCGAGCTGCTGGGTCAGGCCATTGACATCGCCGATACCGTCGTTGTCGGAGTCTTTGAACACCTCAACGTCGAGGTTGTAAACGAGGCTGTTTTTGTACCAAAACTCATTCAGAAAATCGGCCGGCACCGGAATGGGCTGCGCCCGTACCGACAGCGACGCCAATACGCCCGCCAACAGGCCGGCGCCTGGTCTCAATCTGCTCATAAGGGCATGGAGAACGATGTACCGAGTAAACCCCATTGAGTCAATAAGGTTAAACTACTTTACCTAGTTGATTACTATACCAATCCAAACATTTCAATTTTGACCGGGTTGACAGCTATAGTAATCAGACCAATGACCCGTAAACAACTCCTGCTCTTATGAACCGTTCGCCTTTGTTTATTCCCAACTCCTCGCTCATCCGCCGGGACTTTATCCGGCATCTGGGCGCAGCGGCCGTGGCCATACCCAGCCTGGCTACCCTGGCGAGTCTGCAAGCCTGCGGAGGCAGCTCGAACAACGAAACGGCAGGCACCGATGCCGCTGGCTCAGGCCGAACCGAGTCGGGCCGCAAACTGGGCATTGCGCTGGTCGGGCTGGGCAAGTACAGCGAGGGCGAACTGGCCCCGGCCCTGCAGGAAACGGAGTACTGCCGGCTGGCAGGGATTGTGTCGGGCACCCCCGAAAAAATAGACAAGTGGAAACGGAAATACGACATCCCTGATAAGAACGCCTACACCTACAAGACTTTCGACCAGATTGCTGACAATCCCGAAATCGACATCGTGTACGTGGTGTTGCCAAACGCCCTCCATGCCGAATACGTCATCCGGGCGGCTCAGGCTGGTAAGCACGTCATCTGCGAAAAACCGATGGCTACCACCGCCGAAGACTGTCAGAAGATGATCGATGCCTGTAAGAAAGCGGGCAAGAAACTCTCGATCGGTTACCGGCTTCATTTTGAACCTCATAACCTGGAAATGATGCGACTGGGCCAGAAACAAACTTACGGGAAGGTTAACCGGATCATTGCCGAAAACGGCCAGAAACAGGGTAACGACACCCCCTGGCGGCTGGGCAAAGGCCTGGCGGGTGGTGGCCCCCTGCCCGATGTTGGCGTCTACTGCATTCAGGGCGCCATCTATACCAAGGGCCAGGTACCCATTTCGGTTACGGCTAAATTCCACCCCGTAACGGACAAGGAAAAATTCAAAGAGGTAGAAGAAGGTATCGACTTCCAGTTAAGATTCGCCGACGGGTCCATTGCCGACTGCCGAACCAGCTACAACGACAAGTACAATAAGCTACGGGCCGAAGCGGCCAGCGGCTGGTTCGAGCTGGCCCCGGCCTATCAGTACGATGGCCTCAAGGGCGAAACCAGCCGGGGGAAGATGGACATCGAGAACGTGAACCAGCAGGCCCGCCAGATGGATGCCTTTGCCGACTGCATTCTGAACAACAAAGAAACCACCGTTCCGGGCGAGATGGGCATGCGGGATGTTCAGCTGATCGAAGCCATCTACCGCGCGGCCGAAACCGGCAGGCCCGTCTCGACCGCCGACGTACGCCAGGTGCTGGATTCGACCGCCGTTGCCAGTCGGTAAGCCCTTTCTGTTCTAACCCGGCAAGGCCCTGACACGTTGGGGCTTTTGTCTCTATCTTCAGGCCCTCATCTGGCAAACGCATGTCTGTACACTATCGTTTTTACCCATCGCTGCTCAACGTTTTTTCGCGCTACGTCCGCGGTGGTAATCTCTCGGCCCAGGCGTTGATTGACAGCATCAACCGGGTGCCAACGCCCACCACCGACGCCCAGGAGCGCGGCACCTCGTTCGAGGAAGCCATTATCAAAGGCACCAATGAAGAGCGCTTCGACCCGGAAATTGTCCGGCGGGTTCGTAAGCTGCTGCCCCGCCCTATCGTCGACACCCAGGTATTTTGTCAGTGGCAGATCGACGATGTTTTGTTCTACGGCTATGTCGACCTGATTGGTACGTTCAAGGCAGTTGACCTGAAAACAACTGGCTCGTACCAGAAAGACCGGTATCTGTTCAACCACCAGAACCTGTACCTGCACGCGCTGAAGCGAAAAGGAATCCGGCTGATGGAATACGTCATCACGGATTTTAATGACGTGTACGTAGAAAGCTACAGCCTGACCCACCCCATTGACCGGCAGCTGGAAGAGATCAGGCTGTTCAAAGCCTTTCTGGAGGAGCACCGCCCGCTCATTACCGATAAAAAGATATTTGTGGCCCCCGGCGAGGACCCGGCGGCCCAGCGCCGAGGCTGAGCCAGCCGAAACGCCTACCTTTGCGGCCATGCTGCAACGTACAATTCGTCTGTATCGCAATGCCTACCAGGGTCTCTCGCCATCGGTCTGGCTCCTGGCGGGTGTGATGCTCATCAACCGCTGCGGCACCATGGTGCTGCCTTTCCTGACGCTATACCTGACCCAGCATCTGCATTTTTCCGTCACCAACGCCGGTATCATCATGGCTGTCTACGGTGTGGGCGCTTTCGTGGGAACGTTTCTGGGTGGGCGGCTCACCGACCGATACGGCTTTTATTACGTACAGCTGATCAGCCTGCTGTCGGGAGGTGTTTTTCTGCTACTGCTCCAGTTCGTAACCGAGTTTTACACCCTGTGCGGCAGTGTTTTTGTCTTCACCTTGCTGGGCGATACCTTCCGGCCGGCAAACCAGGCGGCCGTGGCTCATTATGCCGGCACCGACACCCGAACCCGGGCTTTCTCGCTCAACCGGCTGGCCATCAACCTCGGCTGGGCGGTGGGGGGCGGTCTCGGCGGCTGGCTCGCCAGTGTCGACTATAGCCTGCTGTTCTGGGTAGACGGGCTAACCTGCGTAGCGGCCGGCATCGTGCTGGGCTCCTTTCTGCCCCGGCCCGCAACGGCCCAGCCGCTAACCCGCCCCCCGGCCGGCAGCCACCTGCCGAACGCACCGACGGCCGGGCATCAACCCGCGCAGTCGCCGTACCGCGACCGGCTTTTTGTCGGCTTTGTGGTCTGTTCGGCCCTGTATCTGATGGTGTTCATGCAGCTGTTCACCCTTGTACCGCTGTTTTTCAAGCAGGAACTGAACCTGACCGAGCGTACCATCGGCGGCTTTATGGCGCTGAACGGACTGGTGATCGTTGCCGTAGAGATGGCGCTGGTCTATGGTCTTGAGCAACGGCAGGTCCCCAAACCCCGGCTCATCGGCATGGGGGTCGTAGTGGGCGCGTTGTCGTACGCGCTGCTGTCGCTGGCCGGGCTACCGGGCTTCACCGGGCTGAGCGTTGCGTTCTCGTTTATCATGCTGGTTACCATCAGCGAGATGCTGGCCATACCCTTTATGCAGTCCTTCACGGTAGAGCGGGCCAGCCCGGCCACGCGGGGGCAGTACCTGGCCCTGTATGCCATGGGCGGAGCCTTTGCGCAGACCACCTCGCCCGCGTTCGGCTCACTGATGGTAACCTACGTTGGCTTTGCCAGCCACTGGCTGATCATGGCCAGCATCGCGCTCCTGTCGGCAACCGGTTTCTGGTGGTTTGGGAAACAGCTCCGCATCGAGCCAACCCAGCAGCCGGTTCCTGACAACGTAACGGGCTGATCAGCTCCGCACGGGCCACTGGAAGGTCGACGCCAGCTTGACCCGCTGTCCGGTATCGCCCGACTTGCGCGCGGCTTCGATGATATCGAGAACGTGCAGGGCATGTTCGGGCCGGATAAACGGTTCTTTGCCGGTAGCCAGACATTCGGCCACTACCGACGCCCCCATTTCCCAGACATAATCGGCCCGGTCGGTGGCGTATCGCTGCCCTTTTTCGTCGTCCAGCGTGGCCAGATCGACCCCGAACGGTGCCCAGTCGTAACCGATCAGTGCTAGGTTTCCTTTGGTGCCCCAGACCGAAATAGTCGGTTTCTCCTGCCCCTTGCCTTCGTGTCCGTAGGGATCGAAATAATTGAATCCGCACTGTATGTGCGATAACGTACCGTTGGCGTGTTCCATCAATACCATGGCGTTATCCTCGGCGACTACGGCAATGGGGCCTTTATTGCCGGTATTGCGGGTGGGGGTTACGATGCTGGTCATGGCCATCACCGAACGGGCCGGCCCCAGCAACCCCGTCAGGGTGGCGATGTTGTAGACCCCCAGATCAGGCAGACTACCGCCCCCCTTCTCGAAAAAAAACGCCGACCAGTCGGGGCCGAGGTGGCCGTAATGCGCGTGGGCGGCCGACACCCGCCCCAGTTTACCCGCCTGAATAGCCTGCGCCATAAACGCAAACTGCGGACTTTGCACCACCGCCGGAGCGCCCCAGATCCGGACCTTCTTCTGGATAGCCAGCGTGAGTAGCTCACGACCTTCGCGGTAGCTATTGGCCATAGGCTTCTCACTCCATACGTGTTTGCCAGCCAGCAGGGCCTGCCGGTTCAGCCGACCGTGTTCCTGCATATTGGTCAGGTTGACCAGCAGGTCGAAGGGCGCCCCGGCCAGGAGCGCATCGATGTGCGGATAATGGTTCGGGATGGCGTATTTCGTGGCGGCCTGCTGCGCGCGCTCCGGCAGAATATCGCAGGTGCTGACCAGCGTAACGAACGGCGACTTGCTCAGGTGCGGCAGGTACATATTCGAGACACTGCCGCAGCCAATGACGGCGACGCGTACTTTTTTATCGTCGGTTACACGGGCAGCCGACTGGGGAACAGCTAAAGCCGGGGTCAGGGCCGTGGTGGTGGTCAGGGCAGTGACCTGGGCCAGAAACGTCTGGCGGGTTATTTTTCGGTTCATGGGTGCTTACGTTGTACTCAGTAGCCGGAAAAGCCGGTTCTTCCTCCGATCTAACCACGCGCCAACCGCACAAACGCCCCGGTCCGTTTGTACCTTTGCGCCCGTACATGGCTTATCCGGGCAGGCGGGTTCTAAACCAGCCGGTTGCCCGATCACACTTTTTACGCTGTCACCACCTTGAAACTCTGGCAAAAAGAAGGCGTCAGTACCGCTGACCAAATCGAACGCTTCACCGTTGGACGCGATCGGGAGATGGACCTGTTCCTGGCTCCGTTCGACGTGTTGGGAAACCTGGCTCATGCGCAGATGCTTGAGACCATCCATCTGCTGACCCGCTCCGAGCTGGATGATATCAGCCGGGAGTTGAAACAGATATACGCGCAGATACAGGCCGGTACGTTCGTCATTGAAGAAGGCGTTGAAGACGTACACTCGCAGGTTGAGCTGCTGCTGACCCGGGCGCTGGGCGACGTAGGCAAGAAAATTCACTCGGGTCGGTCGCGGAATGACCAGGTGCTGGTCGACCTCAAATTATTTACCCGCGACCGGCTCTGGGCCGTTGCCGACAGCGTTCAGCGGGTGTTCGACAGGCTCGTCAGTCGGTCGGAGCAGCACAAAGATGATTTGCTGCCGGGCTATACGCACCTCCAGATTGCCATGCCGTCGTCGTTTGGCCTGTGGTTCGGTGCGTATGCTGAAGGGTTGGCCGACGATATGCTGACCCTGCAGACCGCCTACCGGCTGGCCAACCGAAACCCGCTGGGGTCCGGCGCTGGCTATGGCTCTTCGTTTCCGCTCAACCGCTCACTCACCACGGAACTGCTCGGGTTCGAAGGCATGCATGTCAACGTAGTTTACGCCCAGATGAGCCGGGGTAAAACCGAGCAGACGGCCCTAACGGCCCTGGCTGCGGTGGCCGCTACCCTCTCGCGCATGGCTATGGATATCTGCCTCTACAACAGCCAGAACTTCGGTTTCCTGACGTTGCCCGACGCGCTCACGACGGGGAGCAGCATTATGCCCCACAAGAAAAACCCCGATGTAGCCGAGCTTCTCCGGGCCAAGACCAACCGGCTGAAAGCGCTGCCGATGGAAGTGACGCTCGTGCTGAGCAACCTCCCCTCCGGCTACCACCGCGATATGCAGATTCTGAAAGAAGTGCTGATGCCCGCCTTCGACGAACTGCTCGACTGCCTGTCAATCACTGAATTCATGCTCGAGCACCTGCAGGTGAAGCCCAGCCTGCTCAACGATACGAAGTACGATCTGCTCTTCAGCGTGGAGCGGGTCAACGAACTCGTGCTTCAGGGTGTGCCGTTTCGGGAAGCGTACCGGATCGTGGGTCAGGAGATTGCCCAGCACACCTACGAGCCGCCCCGCCAGCTGCACCACACCCACGAAGGCAGCATCGGCAACCTCGGCACCGACCTGATCGTAGCCCATATGCAGGATGCCCGCGCCGGTTTCGGCGCCGAACGGGCCCAGCAGGCAACCGCCCGGCTTCTGGCCTAACAAACCAAACGACGCGACCGAAGCCCGGTCGCGTCGTTTGGTTTATAACGAATCGATCAGCTCACGGGCCAGCTTATCGGCTTAGCTCATAGGCTACCAGCTTGTTTTTCATAAACGTCGGCACGATCAGCAGCCTCCGGCCGGGAATGTAGTCGATATCGGCCGCGTTGATACCTTCTTTGCGCGTATCGAGCAGCTGTTGTTTGGCTCCTTTGGCGTCGACATGAAACACCTGACCGGTCCAGTCCGACACCAGGTAGTTTCCTTTGCCTTCGGGCACGATACCGTCGGTCCGGTCCATGCCCTCGGCCATAGTAGTCATGGTTTTGGTGTTGATGTCTACGGCTCGCAATGCTCCGGTTTTCGTGCAGCCAATCAGGAGTTTATCCTTTCCTACGGCCAGTACGCCATTGGGTTTGTTGAGCTGCTCGCCTTCCATCCAGACCTCCCACTTATCTTCTTTCAGCCGGTAGATCTTGTCGCTGCGGCTGTCTGACACGTAGATGGTCCCATCTTTGGCTACTGTCACATCGTTCAGGAACGCGGTTTTCTGGTCAACGGCATCGTAGGTTTTCTCGGCCTGTCCCGTCTCGGTATTGATGACGACGAGCCGGTACACATCCGTAACGTAGAGCCGGTTCCTGTATAGCCCCATACCTTTGGGCGCATTGAGACCCGATGTCCAGCGCAGGTTCTCGATCTTGCCATCGAGGGATACCTTCGAGATAAATCCGGTTCCATCGAGCGCGTCGGACTTACCATCGATGTTGGTTACATACAGGGTGTTCTGCCCATCATAGAGAACCGATTCAGGTACGCGCAGGGTGGTATCCGTTTCCCAGACTTTAACCACCTTCCGCGGTTTGGGGGCCGTAGCCGGAATCAGGGCGGTAGCGCCAATTCCCAGCAGGACAATCAATGAACAGCTGACGATGTTTTTCATACAGACGAGTTTATACCGGTTGATCTATTTTTTAATGTATCCGTTTGAATTGAACAATTCTGCTTCGAATCAGGGTTCAGCCGCCGGTATGGATAGAAACGCTGGTAGTATTTCAACATGACCGAAATACAGGCATCTTTTTGGCTAAACATTCTCTACATGAGCGCGTTTACAAACTCGCGTACAAAAGATACTGACACAACTAATCTCCTTGCAGCATGAACTCGTATCAACCAATGACCTTCCAGTCATCCGATCAGCCTATGGCTATGCCGGCCGTGCCCCTGAAAGAAAGCATCCGTGACATGATCCGGTTGCAGAAAGACTACCAGCTCTCGGACGAATTGTTCTGGGAAATTTTCAACACGCGGGTTCTGCTCAACGAATCCATCGATGTGAACGCGTTTATTCATGAACTGAATGCGCCAACTGTACGCGCATAACTTACCGCCTATCATGCATCCACGAAGCAGGCTCAGGCCTGAGTACCGCCAGTAACCCGGCTGATCTGCCCGCTACAGGGACACGGTCAGCCGGTTTTTTTTAATTCAGCTTTACCGCAAAGAGGGCTTTGGAGCGTACAAAAATATAGCTGACCACCACCAGCGTTACCACTCCGCCCAGCAGTACCGACGGCACCGTACCGAACAGCCGGGCCGCGACCCCCGATTCAAAAGCGCCGATCTCATTCGACGTACTGACAAAGATGCCATTCACGGCCGCTACCCGCCCCCGCAGGTGATCGGGCGGAAAAATCTGCATGATCGTTTGCCGGATAATGACGCTCACACTGTCGAACGCGCCCGTCAGCCCCAGCATCAGCAGCGAGAGGTAGAAATTAGTCGACAGCGCAAAAATAATCGTGGCGATCCCGAAACCGGCTACCGCCAGCAGCATGTTGCGCCAGGCGTTATGGATGGGCGGGTACCGGGTCATAAACGCCAGCGTCAGCACGGCCCCTATACTCGGGGCGGCCCGCAGAAAGCCCAGTCCTTCGGCACCGACCCGCAGAATATCTTCGGCAAATACCGGCAAAATGGCCACGACTCCACCAAACAGTACCGAAAAGAGGTCGAGCGAAATCGCATAGAGCACGATGGGCGTATCGAATACGAACCGGAAACCTTCTTTCAGGCTTTCGCGGAAACCGGCCTGGGGAGCCTCGTTCACCGGCACCGGTTTGCGACTCACCAGCGAGATCAGCCAGAAACAGAGTACCAGCAGGCCGATGACTACCAGCAGCGTATTATCGAACCCCAGCCCGCTGTAGAGAAAGCCCGCCACGCCCGGACCGACAATCGCACCCGTTTGCCAGAACGAACTGCTCCAGGTGGCCGAGTTGGCATATAATTCACGCGGTACCAGAAACGGCTTCAGCGACGAACTGGCCGGCGAATAAAACCCTTTGGCGGTGCCGATCAGCATCAGTACGCCATAAATCGTGGCCAGCCGCACCGTTTGCGACAGCTTAGCTACCACCGCCGGCTGGAACGTGAGATACAGGATGATAGACCCCAGAATAATTACCGCCAGACTCCATTGCAGAATCCGCTTCTTGTCGCGCCGGTCGGCCAGGTGCCCGCCAAAGAGCGACAGAATAATAAACGGGACGGCCTCAGCCAGCCCCACCAGGCCCAGCGCCAGCGGATCGTGGGTGATTTTATAGAGTTCGTACCCCAGAACCACCTCCTGAATCAGCAGCGTAGCCGTGATCAGGAAACTATTCATCACAAAATAGCGGAAGTCAGGAATACGTAGCGACGCGTAGGTATCAGTAGCCGGAGAAGGGGGTATCATTCGTCATGAACGTTTGAGAAATAACCGGATATTCGCCAAAAAATTCCGGCCCGGACCGTTAAATCTAGCTTACCTCATGCGTACCCGCCTAAAAATCTGCTGCATCAGCAGCATTGACGAAGCCCGACTGGCCATTCGACTGGGCGCCGATGCACTCGGTCTGGTAGGCCGTATGCCCAGCGGCCCCGGTGTGGTGGCCGATGAACTGGCCGCTGCCGTTGTTCGAGCCACGCCCCCGCCTGTGGCCACCTTCATGCTCACCAGCGAACGGACGGTAGCCGATATACTGGCCCATCAGCAGCGCGTAGGTGCCAACACCATCCAGCTCGTCGACGCCGTACCAGCCGGCACCTACGCCCAGCTTCGGGATGCGCTACCCGCAGTTAAACTAGTTCAGGTCATTCACGTGATCGATGAGCAAAACATAGCCGAAGCACTGGCCGCCGTTGAGGCCGGGGCCGATGCGCTGCTCCTGGACTCGGGTAACCCGAACCTGGCCGTTAAGGAACTGGGGGGCACCGGTCGGCAACACAACTGGCTGATCAGCCGGCAGATTGTGGCGCAGTCGTCGGTGCCGGTCTTTCTGGCGGGTGGCCTGCATGCCGGCAATGTCCGCCAGGCGATTGAGCAGGTGCAGCCGTTCGGACTCGACATTTGCAGCGGAGTGCGTACCAACGGTTATCTCGACGAACGAAAGCTGGACGCGTTTCTGGCCGCTCTCGGGTAATCACAGCCTGATCGTTGGGTATAAAAAAAGCCCGTATCGATCGATACGGGCTTTCTGTTAAAACGCCTGTTGCCCTTAGGCGATGGCGATTTCTTTCACCAGTTTTTCTTCTTTCACGTCTACTTTCGGCAGCGTTACGGTCAGGATGCCGTCGGTGTAGGAAGCAGCGATCTGGTCGGCATTAACGGATTTGGGCAGGCGGAAACCGCGCTCAAAAGCGTTCACGCCAAACTCGTGATGCGTAAAGGTCTCGGCGGTTTCGGTCGCTTCGGGCTTGTACGCAATGGTGAGGATGTTATTCTCTACGTTTATTTTCAGATCTTCTTTCTTCAGGCCGGGGGTAGCGAGCACCAGCGTAAAGCCGGTTTCCGTTTCTTTCACGTTAGCGGCCGGTACGTTTGGCCTGGTGTTGTAAAAACGCGTTACAGCCGGGCGAACGTAAAAAGGATTAAAGAACGAAGGAGTGCGGTTATATCGAACTAAGGTTGCCATTGCTTTATCTAGTTGCTGTTGATTGTTCATTGTCAAACACAACCTCCCTAACTCAAATCCTGTACCAGGGCATAAACACAGCCATTTTGTCTTAATAATCTAAGAAAAGACCGCACATCACGACAAAATGTCACCTTCAAGCAGATCACCTGATCAAAGACTGTCAGACAAAAACCGGACTACATGCATCCCGCGCGACTCTACCTACCTGCCTGTAAGGAACGACAATAGACTGTTAATCAGATGGATTTAGTATCATTTATACAATTATCCGATTTTTGAAAATTAATATATAGCAACTTGGCTTGCACATGGCAAAGGTCTATTTTTAGCACCCAAACTAACTATATCTCTCACCACCTGTCACTTTGTATTTACTTATGAAACGACATCTCCTGTCGGTAACGGCACTTTTGTGTGTCAGCCTCACCCAACCCGTCTTTTCTCAGCAAACCGCCGTTGATTTTTTTGAAAGTGGTGTCTCAAAAAGTAAGTCCGGCGATTACACAGGGGCATTACAGGCCTTCAGTATGGCCATCACCATGAACCCCGACAATGCGGTCAGTTATTACAACCGGGGTGTAGCCAAGGCTAGCTTGAAAGACCATCGGGGGGCCGTGCTTGATTACGATCGCGCCATTGAACTGAACGGCAAAGACGCACTGGCTTATCTGAGCCGGGGTATCAGCAAAAGCAAACAGGATGACCACCGGGGCGCCCTCCTCGACTACAGCCGCTCCATCGAACTGAACCCCGACGATCCGCAGACGTACTACAACCGAGGCCTGAGCCGGAGCCGCATCGACCAGTACAGCGGAGCCCTGGCCGACTTCAACAAAGCCATTGAACTGGATCCGGCCAACGTACAGACCTACTACGTGCGCGGCATTACCAAACAGAAGCTCAACGACTACGCGGGCAGCCTCCCCGATTTTGCCAAAGTGATTGAGTTAACCCCCAAACGCTCACAGGCCTACGCCGGCCGGGGCATATCGAAAACCGAACTGAACGATTATACCGGTGCCGTGGCCGATCTCAATAAGGCCATTGAGCTGAACCCCGACGATGGCGAATCGCACTTTTACCGTGGTTTCGCTAAAGGTAAGCTCGACGATTACAAAGGCGCTCTGGCCGATTATAACCGGGCCATCGCGCTAAAAGCCGATAATTACGCGGCTTATTACGGACGGGGGTTCTGCCGCAGCAAACTCGGTGATCAGAAAGGCGCCATCCAGGATTTTAACGAAGCCATCGAGATCAACAACAGCAATACCGAGGCTAAAGTCGTTTACAGCGGCCGGATCAACCGCGCCACCCTTGATAACCTGCGCAACGTGGTGCAGGAACGTAATAAAATCAACGAACTGGGCAGCGAACGCGCCGAAGCCTATTTCAGCCGGGCCGTCAGCAAGAGCAAACAGGGCGACCCCAAAGCCGCGCTGCTCGATCTCAACAAAGCCATAGAGCTTAATCCAACTTACGCCGAGGCTTATTTTACCCGCGGTATGATCCGATCGGCCCAGGGCGACCAGCGCGCAGCGATCATGGACTGCAACAGCGCCGTTAAGCTCAATCCGCGCTATGCCGAAGTCTATTACGTCCGGGGCATTATTAAACACAGCCTCGGCGACGAAAATGGCGGTTGCCTCGACCTCTCCAAAGCGGGCGAGCTGGGCTACAACCCATCGTATAAAGTCATCAGCGATTACTGCAACTAAGCGTCCATACGCTACCGGAACGCAACAGCCACACGCCGATCAGGGTCGGGTGTGGCTGTTTTATTGTAGATCTCCAGAGAGAAACGCAGCCTCTGTACTATAAACCTATAAACCGCACAGGCGGCATAAATGACGTAAAAAAGTCAGCGCCTTAGCCGTCCGATTATCGGCAGGACGGGCATGTGCCTGCCCAATCAAATCAGAATAACATATATCTTTTTCAGAAGAACCATCATGGAAGCGTAACGGAGAGAAGCGGTCATTTGCACCTGTTACACCAGTCCTTACCTGGTTAACACCTCAGTATGAAAATCAGAACTACATTAACCGCTCTTCTGGTACTGCTTGGCCTCTACAACTCAATTGCGCAGTCGGAATTAACCCTGGCCGGCACCTGGCAACTACGGCTGGACCCTACCGATGAGGGCATCCGTCGACACTGGTGGTCAGAACCTTTCCCCGATACGATCAGCCTGCCAGGCTCATTAACGGAACACGGAAAGGGCAATGAAGTGACACTACAAACGCCCTGGACCGGCGACGTGGTTGACAGCACCTATTTTTTTTCAAAATCGTACCAATCCTTCCGAGAAGGGGATTTAAAAATTCCGTTCTGGCTGAAACCAGTCAACTATTACGCCGGACCAGCCTGGTACCGAAGGCAGGTTGACATACCAGCCGGCTGGAAAAAGCAGCGGGTGGTGCTCAACCTGGAACGCTGCCACTGGAAAACTATGGTTTTTGTAAACGGGCAGTTTGCCGGCAGCCAGAACAGCCTCGTAGCGGCCCATCAGTTCGATCTTACCAATCTGCTTCAGGCCGGACGAAAAAATACCATCACCATACGCGTCGATAACAACACCCAGGTTTACATTGGCCAGAACTCGCACAGCATATCCGATCATACGCAAACCAACTGGAACGGCCTCGTCGGAAACCTGTCCCTACGGTCGGGCAACCTCACCGCGCTGGATGAGGTTCAGGTATATCCGAATATTTCTCAGAAAAACATCCGGGTAACGGTGGGCTTTAGCCAGCCCCGAAACCAGACGTTTTCCGGTAAGCTTCTGATGCAGGTTCGTTCGCTACAGAACAGCCGATCAACCCTCCCTCAGCAGGTAAAGGCAATTAAGCTTACGGCCGAGAACACAACGCTCGAAACGACTTATTCCATACCGTCTCCACAGCTCTGGGATGAATTTTCGCCGAACCGCTACGAGCTTTCACTGGTAGTGGTTGGTAACAGGGCAGATACTATCTCCCGGAAAAAGGTAACGTTTGGCATGCGCGAGATAGGCACAAAAGGAACCCGCATTACCGTAAACGGCCGACCGGTTTTTTTGCGGGGCGATGTAGACTGCGCTGCCTTCCCGCTTACAGGTTATCCGCCAACGGACTACAAACACTGGAAAAAAATCATGCGAACGCTGAAAGAGCATGGCTTGAACCATTTACGTTTTCACTCCTGGTGCCCACCGGAGGCCGCCTTCCAGGTAGCCGATGAACTGGGTTTGTACTTATACGTAGAAAGCCCGTCCTGGGCCAACCAGGGTAGCGCCGTTGGGGCAGGTGGTCTGGTCGACGACTTTATCTATCAGGAATCGGAGCGCATGCTGAAGGCATATGGGAATCACCCCTCGTTCTGTATGATGTCGTACGGCAATGAACCTGCAGGCGTTAATCAGGGCAATTTTCTGGGCAAATGGGTACTCCATTTCAAAGCCAGGGATGCCCGTCGCCTGTATACAAGCGGGGCCGGGTGGCCTATGCTACCCGAGAACCAGTTTCATATCCATTCAGATGCCCGAATTCAGCGGTGGGGAGAGGGGCTGGCCAGCATCATCAACCGCGACAAGCCAAGAACCGACTACGACTGGCGTACTATCATCAGGCCATCTAAAGTTCCTTATATCAGCCACGAAATCGGGCAATGGTGTGTGTATCCCAACTTCGATGAAATGGCCAAATACACCGGGGTGCTAAAACCAACCAACTTTGAGATTTTCCGGCAGACGCTTCAGGATCAGGGAATGGGCGATCAGGCCCGTGACTTTCTGATGGCCTCGGGCAGGCTCCAGACTCTCTGTTACAAAGCCGACATAGAAGCGGCCCTTCGAACTCCTGGTTTTGGCGGTTTCCAGCTGCTGGGCCTCCACGATTTTCCGGGCCAGGGAACGGCACTAGTGGGAGCATTAGATGTTTTTTATGAGCCTAAGCCCTACACCTCGAAAAGCGAATACAGCCAGTTCTGCAATGCTACGGTACTGCTGGCCCGGCTCGACAAACTCGTTTTTCAGACCAATGAATCCGTCAAAGCAGCTATTGAGATCGCTCATTTTGGTGCTCATGAACTAACCAACCAGACCGTCAGCTGGTCGGTTACCGATGACCAGTCGAAGGTGCTCGTTCAGGGTAAACTAAACAAAGAGCGGGTTCATATCGATAATGCCCAGCCGGTAGGCCTGATCAATGTCGATCTGTCTTCTATCAAAGAACCGACCCGCCTTACCCTGACGGTCCAGCTGGTCAACTCAGCCGTGAAAAACAGTTGGCACCTCTGGGTCTATCCGGCTGGTCTGAGGGCTGATGCTGCCGTAGGTAATGTACTGATAGCTCACTCTATGACGGATGAGGTGGTGCAACGGCTGGAGCAGGGCGCTACGGTTTTGCTGCTTCCTTACGGCCGTATTGCACCCGACAAAGGGGCACAGGTAAAAATCGGTTTTTCGACAGTTTTCTGGAATACTTCCTGGACCATGGGACAACCCCCTCATACCCTCGGTCTGGTTTGTAATCCGAAACACCCGGCTCTGGCCCATTTCCCAACCGAGTCATTTAGTGATTACCAGTGGCATGATGTTGTCAGCCACGCCCAGCCTATGATTCTGAATGAGTTTCCGAAGCGGTTCAGACCGGTTATCCAGCCGATCGACACCTGGTTTGAGAACCGACGACTGGCCCTGGCGTTTGAAGGAAAAGTAGGTAAGGGGAAATTGCTGGTTTGTAGCGTTGATCTGGAAACGGATCTGAGCAACAGGCCCCCTGCCCGTCAGCTGAAATACAGTTTGCTCCGGTATATGAACAGCGACCTGTTTAACCCTGAACAAGCACTGGATACACCCCTGATTCGCCAGTTGCTCACCAGTTCGGCTTCGGACCGGTGGTGAGTTATTACCCATCGTATAAAAAAACCGGGCGTTAGCACATATACGCCCGGTTTTTATTGCCATCGATCCGCGAAAGTCCGTATGTTCCTACTATCTTCTGGTGACGCGGTTCATTAATCCGCCGATTCAGCAACGCCATGATCAGCCGTGCTTCCAGCGTTCATGATCGTAAAACTTCCTATACGCTTACGGAGCCTTTCTGGGTTTAGCTCAACGGAACAGCCTGCTCGCTACAGCTATTGCTGACGAAAAGCTTTTGAAAGCACATTTCGCATACGGCCGTTCACATTGACTTTCAGGGGCCGGGCCGTGGGAGAAGTAACCCGGTAGCTGGTAACCCGACCGTTCTTCCAGGAAAAATCGACCGTGAAATTACTGCGGGCTTTGAGTCCTTTGACGGCCCCCTCTCCTTTCCAGCCATCGGGAATAGCCGGTAACAGATCAATGTATCCCTCGTGGCTCTGGATCAGCCTCTCAGCAATACTTGCTGTTCCGCCACTGAATACTAACGTAGCCGCTGGGCTTACAGTCAGTTTAAAATTTCCATCTGTATCCGTTGTCGTTCCTTTATTTGTCGCTCCATCAATAAGGATACTGACACCAAGCAGCGGGATTCCGGTAGAGTCTGAAACCGTACCTGATACACTTATTAACTCCTGAGCATACGAATGTGCTGAGCTTATCAAAACAGCAAGAATGAGGTATAAACCCATCATCCATATACGCCACGGGGAGAAACCGAAGCGTAGGAAACGTAGTATTTTTTCCATATCTATCCAGGCTTATAGTGTTAATAATGAATTGAATAAATAGAAATCGTACAAAATTAACTTGCCTCAATATCCTGTTTGGTTATATAATTGACTTTTTATAGTTCGATATTGACTTTGTTAAAAATATAAAGGCAGATTTTTTATTTTGTATTTTTAATGCAGCAACCTATTTTACAAGAAGCTCACCAATTTAATCCCTACAAAATATATAAGTGAAGTATACGGAAACTAAACGGCCTGAGAAACAATGGTATAACTACAACAAATAGAGTAAAATGATCTATTCATCTATTACAATTAATTTAACAGTATTGTACAACAGAAAAATTCTTCACAGAACAAATCCTGAAAACAAAAACGATAATAAACAAGAAATGCTATTCAACAGGCATTTTACTAGTGTATTCCTATAGTATTATTGTGTATTCAATTTTAAAATATCAAAAAAAATTCAGGCTAAAAAATTACTATCTATAGATCTCCGTACGCCATATTACATACTCATCAGACTACAAATCTCAGTTAATGATTATTTCTAATTCATCGATAAGCAACTAGTGACGACTGACCTATAGAAGTCAAATCATTAACAATCAATATTTTACAAACAAATCATATTTACACGAATCATAAATTATTATCAACAACAACAATAATTCCTACAAATACAATATGTTAAGTTCAGTATATACCATTCACGTTTCAATACTATCTCTATATAATATTTAGAGAAAAATAATTAAAAATAAATCCAAAAAATTTATTCATTCATTACAACCCTTTTTATTCGGACAGAGTCATCGATAAAGTAAAAACTTAAAAATCATTATGAAACGCGTAACTTCAATTGTACTACTCCTGTTCGTTCTTGGCGCTGCAGCCTGTAAGCGAGAATCCGAAAGTGTTACTCCAGAAAATACTACCACCCTCTCCGTTAAGAAAGGAGCCACATTCGACCTGACTTTACCAGTGCAATATTCTGCCGGTTCAACAGGGGTAATTTGGAATTTAGTAAACGCTGGTGATGCCACAATTCTTAAGATGAACAGCATGAACACGGTTGTGAATCCCGAAAATTCAGCTGTGTGGGGAAACCAGGTGTGGAATTATACTGCGCTCGCCAAGGGAACTACTACGCTGGAGTTTCATTTCGCTAGACCTACTGTTTTAAACGAGGTCATGGAGAAAAAAGCCTATAAAATTACGGTGACTGACTAACCAGTAGAGAGAATAGCCGAAACCGGCTCTGTCTTGTTGTATCTGGCTGTCATCAGGCCAGATACAACAAGACAGGATACACAACAAAGACTAATGGCAGCGTCTCAGGTTTCTTTACCTGAGCTATCGACCTATCTAATGAAGCACCAGGCGCCCGTCTGGTGCTTTTTTTGTCCGCCCAATGTATCATCAGTATCCGAGGCCATCGATCGCTATACGACTTTCCTGGTCAATATAAACGAAACGAGCGGCTGCCCGAAACCGACAGCCGCTCGCCTGGAAAATCCGTTCCTGCCATTGTTATTCGAAGCGCAGGTGCTTCACCGAATCGCCGGACATTTCGAGTTCGAGCAGGGAGTCGATGCCGATATCGAGGTGTTTGGTAACGAACTGTCCCGTAACCCGTTTATCACTTTCTTCGGTTTTTACCCCCTCGGGCACGAGCGGATTATCAGACACCAGTAACAGGGCGCCATGTGGAATGGAATTCGCAAAGCCAACGGTGAAGATCGTAGCCGTTTCCATATCGATCGCCATCGCCCGGGTCTCGCGCAGGTATTCTTTGAACACTTCGTCATGCTCCCAGATGCGCCGGTTCGTGGTATAGACCGTACCCGTCCAGTAGTCGAGTTCGTGCTTCTTGATCATCGACGACACCGCCCGCTGCAACCGGAACGAAGGCAGGGCCGGAATTTCCGGACGCATGTAATCATTGCTGGTTCCTTCGCCCCGGATGGCCGCGATGGGCAGCACCAGATCGCCAATCTGGGTCTTTTTCAGCCCTCCGCACTTGCCCAGGAACAGAACCGCTTTCGGCCGGATGGCCGATAACAGGTCCATGACGGTAGCGGCCATAGCGCTACCCATACCGAAGTTGATAATGGTGATGTTATTAGCTGTAGCGGTTTGCATGGCCCGGCCCAGCCCAAAAATTTCGGCGTTGAATTTTTCCGCAAACAGCTCTACATAATTAATAAAGTTGGTCAGCAGGACATATTCGCCAAATTGCTCGATGGGGGTTCCGGTATACCGGGGCAGCCAGTTATTGACAATCTCTTCTTTCGTTTTCATAGGTACAAAGTGGGATTAAAGAAAGCAGAGAAATACAGCGGGGGGTGGTCCAGATTCGGGCTTATTATTCCCGGTTGTCGATGCTTTCTCTGTATTTTTGGGGTATGCTTGCGTTGAACCTGCCCCCTTTTGATCACAAAACTAAGCAAGTCGAAGGGAAACCGTATATTTTCGACTTACTCCGCCGGAAGTATGTCCGGCTCTCGCCCGAGGAGTGGGTTCGGCAACATATTGTCAACCTGCTGCTGACGCATTACGCCTACCCGAAGGCCCTTATCCGAACCGAAGGCGGGCTTACGCTCAACCAGACGCAGAAACGGACCGATGTAGTGGCCTTTGACCGGCAGGGGCAACCGTTTCTGGTCGTTGAATGCAAAGCCCCCCACGTGCCGCTGACCCAGGCCGTTTTTGATCAGATTACCCGCTATAACCACATTCACCGGGCGCCGTATATCGTTGTTTCCAACGGGCTGACCCACTACTGCTGCTGCATTGACCACGACACGGCCGAAATCCGTTTCCTAGACGATTTTCCGGCGTTCGGAGCCTAGCAAAACGCCCCGGTACCGTACGGGGCCAGGGCGTTCGTAGCATCGGATAAAGGTGGCCTAAGTTACTGATTCACAACGGCCGTGAGTGCCCCACTACCCGCCCGCAACCGCGCCACCCGGATTCCCGATAGTCGCTTATGATACAGCACATAGTCGCTTAGCGGCTGGGCGGTAATCATGACCTGGCCCTGCTCCGACGATGCGTGCAGGAGGTGAATACGACCGTTTGGCTGACGAACGGCCAGCCCAACGTGTTTCATATCGAGACCCGGACGGGCCGCGGTCAGCATCACAATGTCACCCTCGCGCAGCTGGCTCTCAGCCTGCCGGATGTTCTTCCTGGGGATGAACGCAAACGTCTGCTGGTTCAGCTCGGCTTCGGTCAGCGCCATCTGCCGGTATACTGCCGGATCACGCAGGGCCGGGTATCGGTACGTGGCGGTTGTCATGTACGACACCGGTTTGGCCACCGACATAGCTCCCGGCAGTTCGCGGGTAACGTCGGTCAACAACCCCTTTCGTTCGTTATCGCGGAGCCAGTCCGAAAAATAATGAAGTCGGCTGGCGTACCCGTCTATGCGGCCATTGCGGTAGCGCAGCTGGGTCAGATACTGCTGAAAGCTACGTTCGAGCTGCGCGGGCGTCGCTTTTGCCGACAGCTCGAACCGCGCCAGTGAAAGCGCCAGCACCGTTTCGAGGTAGGTCGTACAGTCGAAGGCATCTACATTGACCACCAGCTGCTCGGTCGCGTTCAGGTCGAGCGTATTGGCTACGTACGGCTTACCGATCAATTGCTTGCCGACCTGCACGGCCGTTTCGGCGGGTGTTTTTCCGCCGGCACTGGCCCACTGACTCAGCTTCACCGCTATCGGTTCCTGAGCCAGCGAAGCCGTTGCTATGGTTAAAAGTACGCCCAGGGTAAACCTTTTTTTCATAGATTGAGATAACAGTTGCCTACGTCGTATGGACGACGCAAGCCGGATAAAGTACCGATTTTGTCAGGCTTTAATTTCCAGCACCCGAACACTGCGGGGCGGAACAGACAGCGCAACCCCCTCGCGGCCCACAGCCTCTACCTGCGTATCGCTCAGAAAAATATCGGTGAACCGGTAAGTCCGCATGGGGTCCAGCCCCAGAGTAGCGAACGCATGGCCTGGCAGCTGAACGGTGGTTTCGTAGGTTGTATGCGCCGAGAAGTTACAGACGATCAGCAGTTTCTGGCGATCGGTATAGCGCAGGTAACTGTACAGCTGATGAGCGTCGTAGCCTATGCTCTGGCCGTTGTCGTTAGCCCACTGAAGATCGTAGAAATAACCGTTCTGGATGGCGTCGGAGCCGTTGACGAGGTGGTTAAGCTGCTGGTAAAACGCCCGCAGCTGCCGCTGTTCGTCGGAGAGCCCCCCACCGTCGTAACGGCCCTGCTCGCCGGGCTGCGCGTTGAGCCAGCCCTGCCACTCGGGAATGCCCCAATAATCGAAGATGGTCGTACGGCCGTCGTCGCCACTGAATCCTTCGCTGCCCTCGGCCCGAACGCCTACCTCCTGCCCGAAATACAGCAGAAACGGCCCAGTATGCATGGTAGCGGCCAGGGTCATGGCCGGCACAGCCGCCCAGGGCGTATTGGCAAAAAACCGCGAGGCAATGCGTTGCTCGTCGTGGGTTTCCAGAAACCGGAGCATGTGCTGGGCATAATCGCCCGACTGCTGCTGCCACACCCGCGTGAGGTCGTAGCAGGAGCCGTGACCTTCCATCAACGCCCGCAGCGCATCGTACAGCCCCACCTTATCGTAGAGATAGTCGAACCCACCGTCGAAAATAAAGGGCCGGTACAGGTGCGGCTCGTAAATCTCGGCAATGAAAATAAGCCGAGGATACCGCTGCTTCACCCGTCCGATGGCCCACCGCCAGAACTCGACCGGCACCAGCTGAGCCATGTCGCAACGGAACCCGTCGACGCCTTTGTCGGACCAGAACAACAGGATGTCGAGCATCTGCTGCCAGGTGGCCGGTATCGGGTCGAAATGACGGCTGCCGTCGAAGACATTGATCCCGTAGTTGAGCTTTACAGTCTCGTACCAGTCGTTGCTATCGGGCGTGGCCGTAATGGAGCCCGACCCGGTAACCTTGGCCGGGTATTCGTGCAGCCGGGCGGGGCCATTGGTGTTCCCGGCCGGGGCTACAAAAGTCTGACCGGGCAGGTAATAGAAATTATTATCGGGCGCAAAGCTAACCGTCGTATCGTCCTGCTCGCCCAGATCGACTACCCCCGCCGGTTTGGCGTCGGACTGATACTGCCGGGCCACGTGGTTCGGTACAAAGTCGATGATGACCCGCAGTCCGTGGGCATGGGTCCGCTCGATCAGGGCGTCGAATTCGGCCATCCGATTCGGCACCTCAACGGCCAGATCAGGGTCGACATCGTAATAATCGCTGACCGAGTAGGGAGAACCCGCTCGGCCTTTGACCACGGCCGGATCGTGGGGTTGAATGCCATATGCTGCGTAATCGGTCTGGGTGGCGTGCTCCAGCACCCCCGTATACCAGACGTGCGAGGCCCCAAACTGCCGGATACTCCGTAACGCTGCGTCGTTGATGTCGGCGAATGTTCCGGACCCGTTCTCCGACTTTTCGCCATGGGGGCGGTTGGTGGTATTCGTGTTACCGAACAGCCGGGTAAAAATCTGGTAGATAATAAGTTTGTCCATTACGGGGACAACGGACGTCGTATTCATGAACGAGGTTACGGCTGTTTACAGTTTATAATGCAAAGCTATGGCCTTTTTCGCCGAAAAACTTGGGTTATTTTTGCCAACGAATAGCCCCTCGGTACGCAGGCAGGCCGCTGACAGGGGTAACCAAACCGGCGCCCGTCGGCCAGATCGCCTGCTACGCCTGGTTCGGCTTCATTTTCATCCAGCATAACCACTACATGAGACGATCATTGTTTACACTCATCTGCGCCCTGGCCACTACGCTGGCGGCTTTTGCCCAGACCGCTCAGATCCAGCGGCTGAACCCAACCAACTGGTGGGTGGGCATGAAAAACCCGAAGCTGCAACTACTGGTCTACGGCCCCAACGCCGGTACCCTGACCTATACGGTCAACTACCCGGGGGTTAAACTGGTCAAAGCCCATACTGTCGAGAACCCCAACTACGCGTTTCTCGACCTGACCATTGCCCCAACGGCCCGCCCCGGCACGCTGAAACTGATTGGCAAGCGCGGCACGCAGACGTTGACCCAGCCCTTTGAGCTGAAAGCCCGCAACCGCGAACCGAAAGCCCAGGGCGTAACGGCCGCCGACTTCATCTACCTGGCCATGCCCGACCGTTTTGCCAACGGCGACCCCGGCAACGACAAATTTACCGACCTGGCCGACCCTAACGCCGACCGGGCCAATCCGGTTTACCGCCACGGGGGCGACCTCGCCGGAGCCGCCCAGCACCTCGACTACCTGAAAGACCTCGGCGTGACGGCCATCTGGTTTACCCCCGTACTGGAAAACAACCAGCCGCTTACGAACGAAGGGGGCCTGATGCGGTCGGCCTACCATGGGTATGGCTTCACGGACCATTACACCATTGACCGGCGCATGGGCGGCAACGAAGGGTATAAGGAATTTGTCCGGAAGGCCCATGCCGCCGGCATCAAGGTCGTTCAGGACGCCGTGTATAACCACGTGGGTATCAACCACTGGTTTCTGAAAGACATGCCGATGAAAGACTGGCTCCACCAATGGCCTACCTACACCAATACGTCGTACAAATACCAGCCCATTACCGACCCGCACGGCGCCGAAAGCGATCGGCGCGTTTCGCTCGATGGCTGGTTCGTACCGCACCTGCCCGACCTCAACCAGAACAATCCGTTTCTGGCCAACTTCCTGATTCAGCACGCCATCTGGTCGGTCGAAGAGTTTGGGGTCGATGCCTGGCGGGTCGACACGTACATGTATAACGACCAGCCATTTATGAACCGCTGTAACGCGGCCCTGCTGGAACAATACCCCAACATCCACATCTTTGGCGAATCGTGGGTCAACAACGTAGTCGATCAGGCCTATTACACCCGCAACAAAATCGATTTTCCGTTCAAATCGAACCAGCCGGGCGGCCTCGATTTTGTGGTGTATTCGGCTATTCTCGACGCGCTGAAGCAGAATTTCAGCTGGGACGATGGCGTCAACCGGTTTTACCAGGCGCTGGCGCAGGATGCCGTTTATGCAGACCCCAGCAAGCTCGTCACCTTCCTCGACAATCACGATACCGACCGCTACCTGTCGGTCATCGGCGAAGACATCAACAAGTACAAGATGGGGCTGACCTGGCTGCTGACCACACGCGGCATACCCAGTATGTACTACGGCACGGAAATTCTGATGAAGAATTTCAAGAACCCGTCCGATGCAGAGGTCCGGCGCGATTTTCCGGGCGGTTTTCCGGGCGATAAGGAGAACAAGTTCACGGCCGCCGGGCGCGACAAACGCGAGAACGATGCGTTCGATTTTGTGCGGAAGCTGGCCACGTACCGCAAAGCTACCCCGGCCCTGCATACCGGTAAGCTCATGCAGTATCTGCCGCAGGACGGTACGTATGTGTATTTCCGGTACGATGCCAACAAAACCGTGATGGTAGCCAGCAACACCAACGACAAAGAGATTTCGCTCGACACCGCCCGGTTTGCCGAACGCATGGCCGGATTCCGGTCGGCCCGTAACGTGCTGACCGACGAAACCCTGTCGGACCTGAAACTGATCAAACTACCGGCCAAAACAGCCGTTGTGCTGGAACTGAAGAAGTAGTTATGCTCCTGATTGTTTGTCATGGTGACCAAGCCGGCCGCCCGGCTTGGTCACCATGACAAACAATGACTGCACCTTTATACCTCTGTAGACAATAGGCTTCTATAGCAGCGCTCAGCCTTATCGAAGAAGTCTACGCTTTCGTTAAAAGGCCCTACTTTTACGACTTACTACAACCTGAAACGCTATGCCCATCAAGGCTTTTTTATTCGATCTAGACGGCGTCATTGTCGACACAGCCGTATACCACTATCAGGCCTGGAAACGACTGGCCAATGAACTGGGCTTCGACATTTCGGAAGAGTTTAACGAACGGCTCAAGGGCGTCAGCCGCACCGAGTCGCTGGATATTATACTGGCCCACGGTGGCCTGACCTTACCCGATGAGGAAAAGCTGGAACTGGCTTCCCAGAAAAACAACTGGTACCTGGATCTGGTCAGCCGCATGACCGCCGAGGACATCCTGCCCGGCGTGGCTACATTTTTCTCGCAGGTTCGCAAAGCGGGCCTGCAAACGGCCCTGGGATCGGTCAGTAAAAACGCTCCGCTCATTCTGGAGCGCATCGGTATGTCGGCGGTGTTCGACGCGGTCATCGACGGCAACAAGATCAGCAAGGGCAAACCCGACCCGGAAGTATTTACCAAAGGCGCGGCCGAGCTGGAAGTTCGTCCGGCCGAATGCGTGGTTTTCGAAGACGCCGTAGCCGGGGTAGAAGCGGGCAAACGGGGCGGCATGTTCGTGGTTGGTCTGGGGTCGCCGGAGGTGCTGACGCAGGCCGATCTGGTAGCCCCTTCGCTCGACGTACTGACGGTCGACGAGGTGCTGACCAAAGCCAATGCGCGGCCGTAAACCGCTAGCGCTCAGCTACGCCCTTGCCGGTCGGCTCGGGCGTTTTGAGCAATTCGGTACCAGCCCAGCTTAGCCGGGCCACGCTCCCCCGCGCATCGAGCACGAAGCCTACCGCGTCGGTTCCCTCCCAGAAGTTGCTGTAGGTCAGCCGGAACGTGTCGTAATGCCAGTGATCGAGCCGGCCGGTCATCACGTCGTTGGCCGAAAAGACGAGTTTACCATCCTGCACGCTCACGCTGACCTTGCCATAGAGCGGGTCCGTATACTGCCCGGCATAGGCCGTGAGCGGCAGCGATGGTTTTGTATTCCTGACGCGCAGGCTGTCGACCCGGCGCTCGGCCGCTTTCCGGCGCAGCTGTATATCGCTGTACAGCTTGTAGAGATCGGCGTTCCAGTCGCGGCTGATCCCCAACGCAAACTGATCGAACGCGCGGTACATGAGCGCGTGGCGCAGTTCGGCATGATCGAGGTTGCCCTGTATGTAAACAGCCAGTTTCTGGTCGGGAAGCTGGGCATGCATGGCGACCATGCCCGTCAGGCTCCCGGTATGGAAGTTGACCCGGTGGCCCCGGTAGTCGTGCTGGAACCAGCCCAGGGCGTAGGTTTTCCAGGTCGGTTTGGTCAGCACCTGCGAGGGGTAAAACTGGGCATCGGTCACAATTACCTGCGGCTTGAACAGCTCGGCCCAGGTGGCGGGTTTGAGCAACTGACGGGCTTCGGTCTGTCCTGACCGATACCGGCCCGAATCGAGCATACACTGCATCCAGAGGGCCAGATCGTCGGAACACGACCAGACCGACCCGGCCGGCCCTACCGCGTCGACGGCGCCCTCTTCGCGTTTGTTTTTAACGACCCGGACCGTATCGTTTACCGCTACGTGTGGCCAGGCCCGGTTGGGGTCGGTCACCTCCCGAAACAGCGCTTTGGTGCGGGTCATACCCAACGGTTCGAAAATACGCTGCCGGATAAACGTTTCCCAGGGCTGGCCGCTCACTTTCTCCACCACTTTGCCGGCAGCCAGATACATGATATTCTGGTAAATAAACCCCGACCGCAGCGAGTATACCGGTTTGACCAGCCGCATCCGATGCAGAATCTCATCGGACGGAATCTGCATAATGGTCCAGAGCAGATCGGCATTCCCAACGCCGGTGTTATGGGTCAGCAGGTCGCGCACCCGCAACTCGCGCGTAACGGCCGGATCGTACAGCTGAAAATCAGGCAGGTAATTGAGGACCGGATCGTCCCAGTGGAGTTTGCCTTCGTCGACGAGCATGCCGAGACAGGCCGCCGTCATGGCTTTGGTGGTCGACGCCATGGCAAAAAGCGTCTGCGTATTGACGGGCTCCGCTTTGTTGAGCTCCCGAACGCCGTAGCCTTTCTTGAGCAGCACCTTTCCATCTTTCACCACCGTAACGGTGAGGCCCGGAACGTGCCAGTCGCGCACGGCCTGCTGTACGTAGGTGTCGTAGGCCACGACCGGGTCGGCCTGCCGGGTTTTTGACTGGGCCATCAGGCAGTGGCTGCCGATGAGGAGGGTACACAACAGGGCGAGTTTCATAGAGGGGAGGATTGAAGAGCCAATATACACAGAGATCGACCAGTATTTTACGGATTGGCACCAATCATCAGCGCCAGGCCATTAGCTTTGCTTTTCATCCTGTTTGTGCCCAATACATCCTGACAATGATTCACCTGTACAGTCAACGAACCCTGCTGCTGGCGGCCCTGAGTGCCTGCATCAACCTGGCCAGTCCATCCGGTATCCATGCTCAGTCCAAAGCCCGATCCGCTTCACCCGCCGGAGCCGCTGCCATCCGCGAAGCAGACATCAAACGCGACCTGTTTGCCCTGGGGGGCGATCATTTTCGGGGTCGCGAGGCCGGCTCGCTCGATGAGCTGAAAGCCTCGGTCTGGATTGCCGAACAACTCCGCGCCATGGGCCTGCAACCCGCCGGCGACGACGGTACGTTTTTCCAGTTCTTTCACATCCAGCGCACCCGCATCACCGAAACCAGCCGGCTCGCCATTGGCAGTCGACAGCTCACCCACGGCCAGGACGCCTTTCTGCTGGCGCCGGCTATTGCCTCGGTCGATGCCCCCCTCGTCTTCGTCGGTACGGGTTCGCCGGGCGAGATGGCCAATGTCGATATTAAAGGCAAGGCCGTAGCGATCCTGTTTTCGGGAACCGGCCCGGCCGAGCTGAGCTACCGTCGGTTTTTGTTCGGCACCATGACCCGGCGGGCGGCCGAACTCGTGAAGGCGGGTGCCGTGGCGGTGGTGTGGGTATCTAACGAGCAGGCCCAGTCGTATTTCGAGCGCTGGACAACGGGGCTGGAACGCGGCCGATACGATCTGCCCGGCGGGCCCAACACGCGCATATTTACCCAGGCGCCAACGGTCTGGTTACCGGCCAGCGCCATCGACTGGATCAAACAACCCAACCAGCAGTTTACCAACGTGGTCAACGTGGAGAGTTTCAGCTACCCGTCGGTCAACATCGTCGCCAAAGTAGCCGGTACCGACCCAACGCTGGCTAACGAGCACATCCTGTTCAGCACCCACCAGGACCACGACGGCGTTCGGCGGGCGGTAGCGGGCGATTCGATCTGGAACGGTGCCGACGATAACGCCAGCGGCTGCGTTGCCACGATGGCCATTGCGAGAGCGTTTGTCAAACAACCCGCCAAACGCTCGGCGCTGTTTGTGTTCCACGGCGCCGAAGAACGGGGGCTGCTCGGTTCGCGCTATTACGTGGACAAGCCTACCGTGCCGCGCGGGTCGATCGTGGCGGTGCTGAACGCCGAAATGATCGGCCGTAACGCCCCCGACAGTGCCTGTATTCTGGGTCAGCAGCCACCCCACCGTAACTCGACCGACCTGGTCAGTGCCGCTCTGGCCGCCAACCAGGCCAACACCCGGTTCAAACTCGACACGCTCTGGGACAAACCAGAGCACCCCGAAGGCTGGTATTTCCGGAGTGACCACCTGCCCTACGCCCGGGCCAATATCCCCGCCATCGCGTTTACGAGCCTGCTCCACCCCGACTATCATACCCCCAAAGACGAACCCGAGCGCATCGACACCGGCAAAGTGACCAACATAGCCCGCTGGATGTACCTCACCGGCTGGGACATTGCCAATCGCCCGACCCGCGTCCGGCTCGACCCGAATTTCAAGCTGGAACGATAAACGGCTCACAACAAACCTTTCTCTACGCGCATGACGCATCTCTATTCCCGCCCACTGGTTGCCGCGTTGCTGTTGTGGCTGGTGGTTGCCTGCCAGCGCCCCGTTTCGTCCTCGGCAGTATACTATCCGCCCAAAGGCGATAACTGGGCCACAATAACGCCCGAAAAAGCAGGCATGAACCCTGCGTTGCTCGACGCAGCCGTGGCCTTCGCCAAAACGCAGGAAACCACCCAGATGAAACCGGATTTCTCGACCCAGGAAGAGATCTTCGGGAAGCTCCTCGGGCCAATGCCCACCAGCCGGGCAGCCACGAACGGCATCATTCTCCGCCACGGCTACATCGTGGCCGAATGGGGCGACACCCGCAGCGTTGACCCAACATACAGCGTAGCCAAAAGCGTGCTGTCGACGGTGGTAGGCATCAGCCACGAGCGGGGCCTGATCCCGGACATTTTCGAGCCGGTCTCGACGCTGATTCACGATGGCGGCTATGATTCGGAACAGAACCGGGCCGTAACCTGGGAGCAGCACCTCCGCCAAACAACCGAGTGGGAAGGCAGTCTCTGGGGTAAAAACAGCGATTTTATTGGCAAGGAAGCGTTTGGCCGCGGAGAACGCAAGCCCCGCACCCTGCAAAAACCCGGCACCTATTACGAGTATAACGACGTACGGATCAACCGCATGGCGCTTTCGCTGCTGCGGCTCTGGAAAAAGCCGATCCCTGAGGTAGTGCGCGATGAGATCATGAACCCCATCGGCGCGTCGGACACCTGGCAGTACATCCCCTATCCTACGGCCGTAGCCGACGTGGATGGCCAGTCCATGCCCTCGGTGAGTGGCGGTACCCGCTGGGGGGGTGGCCTACGCATCAGCGCCCGCGATCTGGCCCGGTTCGGCTACCTCTACGGGCGGCAGGGACGCTGGCAGAACCGGCAGATTATTTCGGCCGACTGGGTCAGGCAGGCTACTACCGGCAACGCCGTTGGCCCCGACTACGGCTACCTGTGGTGGCTGAATACGGGCAACGCAGCCGGCGGCAAAAAGCCCTGGCCCGACGCACCGACCACCAGCTTTGCAGCCCTTGGCGCGGGGTCGAACACCGTCTGGGTCGACCCCGAACACGATATCGTTATTGTGTGGCGCTGGCATAACGGCAGTCCGAACGAGCTGATCAAACGGGTACTGGCTGCGGTACAGCCGTAACGGTACGATCGGCGGGTTATCGACGTAAGTAGCTGGCTACCAGGAAATCGTCCGGGCGGATTTGCTGCTTCAGCGCCCACTGGCGGCCGATGTCGACGCGGGCTCGGTTGAGTTGACGCACCACCCGTTTCCGGTAAATGTTCAGACAACGCCCCGGCAGTTTTTCTTCGTAGATCAGCTGGTTGGTTTCATCGTAGAAGCGTACAATCGTATAGGGCGATGGCTTGCGGTTGGTTTCGGTCATCCAGAAAATGCCCGATGGTTCGGCCGGTGCGGCATAGCCCGCCAGTCGGTTTTTTTCCGTGTAGGAGCCCGCGGTCAGGGTCTGCGCATAGCCAGTCAGGCTCAGGCTGGTCAGTAGTAGACAGAGGAGTGTGATTTTACCAGTCATAGACGTAACGAGTAGTCATTGTGCCGGCCCCTACCAGGGCCGGCACAATGGGTTTGGAGGTTTAGGAATAGCTGTCTGATCAACTCAGCATCCCTTTGTCGGTATCGAACCGGCCGAGGGTAACACGACCAGTACCCGTATTGAGCGAACGGTCATGGAGAGCCTTTTTGGCGCATTTTACTGGCATACAAGCGGTTCGCAACCCGTATACGCATGAAATTTTCAATTATTAAGTCAGCATGCATACTATCTTTGACGGCTGATTCATCAGCGAGCCTGCGCTTACCCGCCTGACATTAACAGATCACTTATGACCACAATAGCCGAACGCGAACGTCTGTACGAACGAGCCGACAACAAAGGGTGGAAAAAATGGGGACCGTATTTATCCGAGCGGGCCTGGGGTACTGTCCGTGAAGACTACAGCCCCTACGGCGACGCCTGGAACTACGTAACCCACGATATGGCCCGCTCCCGCGCCTACCGCTGGGGCGAAGAAGGCATCGGCGGCATTTCCGATAACAAAGGTCATATCTGCTTCGCTCTGGCGTTCTGGAATCATAAAGACAATATCCTCAAAGAGCGGTTGTTTGGCCTGTCGGGGCCCGAGGGTAACCACGGCGAAGACGTAAAGGAGCTGTATTATTACCTCGACAGTACCCCCACGCACTCCTACATGAAGATGCTTTACAAGTATCCGCAGCAGGAGTTCCCCTACAACCGCCTGGTCATCGAAACCGCCCGCCGAAACCGACAGCAGCCCGAATATGAACTGATCGATACCGGGGTTTTTGAGCAGGATGAGTACTTCGATATTTTCATCGAATACGCCAAAGCCGATCAGAACGACTGGCTGGTAAAAATTACCGCCCACAACCGATCTGCCCAGACAGCTCCGCTAACGATGCTGCCCACGATCTGGTTTCGCAACACCTGGTCCTGGGGTTACGAGCAGTACAACGCCCGGCCCATGATGAACGGGATCGCCAACAACCAGATCGAGGTGAACCACAAGCAGCTGGGGAAGTATAAACTCTACTGCGAAGACGCCGACGCGCTGCTGTTCTGCGACAACGACACCAATACCGAGCGGCTCTACGGCCGGCCCAATGTAGCCAAGTACCCCAAAGACGGGATCAACAATTACATTACGTCGGGCGGGAAGAAAAACTTTATCAACCCCAACCAGATCGGCACGAAAGCGTCGGCTCAGTATACCCGGCAGATACCGCCCGGCGAGAGCATCAGCGTACGGCTGCGCTTCAGCGACCAGACGCTGATGGGCCAGCCCTTTGCCGACTTCGACGACATCTGGAACCAGCGCCTGGCCGAAGCCGATGCGTTTTACGCCAGCCTGCAAACCAACGTAACCGATCCCGAACTGCTTACGATTCAGCGACAGGCCTACGCCGGTATGCTCTGGAACAAGCAGTTTTATTACTATAACGTCAACGAGTGGCTCAAGGGTGACCCCAAGATGCCGGTACCGTTTCAGGGGCGGGTCTATGCGCGCAACGAGAGCTGGCGGCATATGTACACGGCCAATATCCTGAGTATGCCCGACAAGTGGGAATACCCCTGGTTTGCGGCCTGGGATCTGGCGTTTCATACGCTCACCCTGGCGCGGCTCGACCCCGATTTCGCCAAACGGCAGCTGGCCGTTATCCTGCGGGAGTACTACATGCACCCCAATGGTCAGATACCCGCCTACGAATGGAATTTCAGCGATGTGAACCCACCGGTTCACGCCTGGGCTACCTGGAAAGTGTACGAGATTGACCGGGAGCAGAACGGCACCGGCGATGTGGCCTTTCTAGAGCGGGTGTTCCATAAGCTGCTGCTTAACTTTACGTGGTGGGTGAACCGCAAAGACGTCGAAGGCAACAACATTTTCGGGGGCGGCTTCCTCGGCCTCGACAACATCGGGGTGTTTGACCGGAGCCAGCCGCTGCCGATGGGTGGGCGCATCGAGCAGGCCGACGGTACGGGCTGGATGGCCATGTATACCCTGAACATGCTGCGGATTGCCTGCGAAATATCCCTGACGCGCCCCAGCTATCAGGATATGGCCAGCAAGTTCTTCGAGCACTTTCTGCACATAGCGTCGGCCATGAACAACCTCGGCAAGCAGAACATCAGCCTCTGGGACGAGGTCGATCAGTTCTACTACGATGTCCTTCACACGCCCGACAACAACGCCCGCCTGCTGAAGATCCGCTCAATGGTGGGGCTGATTCCGCTCTTTGCGGTCGAGATTCTGGACGAGGAACTGCTCTCCAAACTCCCCGACTTCAAGCGACGGGTCGAATGGGTACTGACCAACCGCCCCGACCTGGCCTCGCTGGTGTCGCGCTGGCACGAGCCGGGTAAGGGCGAAACCCACCTCCTGAGCCTGCTGCGCGGTCACCGGATGAAGATGATCATGAAGCGGATGTTCGACGAGACGGAGTTCCTGTCCGACTTTGGCATTCGCGCCCTGTCGAAATTTCACGAGCAGACACCGTATCAGTTCGAGCTGAACAGCGAGATTTTCCAGGTGCGGTACTCGCCGGCCGAGTCGGAAATGAGCATGTTCGGGGGTAACTCCAACTGGCGCGGTCCGGTCTGGTTCCCACTTAACTTCCTGCTCATCGACTCCCTGCAGAAGTTCTACCAGTATTACGGCGACGACTTCGAGGTAGAATACCCCACTAATTCGGGTCAGGTGATGAGCATCAAGGAAGCGTCTGTTCAGGTAGCCGAGCGGTTGATCAACCTCTTCCGGCGCGGGGCCGACGGCCGTATTCCGGCCTACGGGTTCGATAAGAAACTACAAACCGACCCGCATTTCGATAAGCTTTACCTGTTCTTCGAATATTTCCACGGCGACGTTGGAGCGGGTCTGGGCGCCAACCACCAGACCGGCTGGACGGGTCTGGTAGCCGACCTGATCGAGTACTGGTACAAGTACCAGAGTGAAACGGTTGCTGTGCCCGCTACCAAATAAACAGGCTAACCGTATAAAACCGAATCCGTACGGCCCTAAAAAAGTCCTCCCCATGCATGGAGAGGACTTTTTTAGGGCCGTATGTCAAGTGACTCAACGAATATCCCTATCTCAGGGCCTATCGCTCATGTCGAACCCAGCCTACGGTCATTTTGCGGATTAGTCTACAGCTTTGTCAGGATCGGCATACCCATCGGTATGAATCACCTGTCGACAATTCGCTAATTCGCAGCCGGAAACGACACGGATCCTTTTGTGGCTACAAACTGTAACGTCCCCCCTCTGTATACGAGTTGTCTGGCCCACTGGCTTAGCTGGTCTACCGATACGATATGCCCATTGTCCAGAAACACCACATCATTAATTGTTGGCAGACGGTTGCAGGACCAGGTGGCCGGATTTGACCAGGTGCCCGACTGCACCGTACGCATGGCATCCCGGCTGAGGGTAACCGCAACCCGGTTGCTGGGGCAATATCCCATACACTGGCTCTGTACATAAACCGTTTGGCTGGCAGTGGTCGACAGTGGCGGGCTATACGAACTCCCGGTTTCCAGCAGTGTACCGCTGGCAGGTGCGCTCCACCAGGTGAGTGTAGCTGGCGGAACACTACCCACTGTTTCAACCGTTACCGAGAATCCGGATACACAAAGCGGATCCAGGGAATAGTCGTCCAGCGGTAATAGCGTCCATACACCGTTAGGGTTCTGCCCCGTAAGTATAGAAAGCGACTGCGCCGGTGAAAACGTACCCGACCTGGGGGTTGAGCCAAAGACAATAGCGGGAGCACCATCCTGAAAAACCGTCGTTATACTACCTGCATAGGCCGTATTCAGGCCATAGGTACGGGCAGGCACCAGCGTAATGATAGTGCCCTGGGGCGACTGAAGCTGAAACTGGACTTCTTCATTGAACGGATTACCGGAGCCAGCCGGCAGGCCGCAACTGGTTTCGTAATTTCCATCTTTCTTTTCCCAGGTAATTGACACAGCAATTCGGCTCAACTGCGCCAATCCGCTTATCTGTACCGTTGGGTCGTTCCCGCTTTTCAAGCGGCCATCGTAGCCAACCACTCCTCCGCTGTAGGTGGCGGTCTGGGTTATACTGGTTGGACAGGCAGTCGCTGCGGCAGTCAACGACGTGGTAGAAGGGCGGGCCGGATCAAGTCCGCACAGGGTCAGGCTGGAGGCTGCCGGTAGCGGACTTCTGACATCCAGAAATTGCAGAGGCAGTTGATTGGATGTGAATAAGCAATTCTGGATAGTAGCACGAGCCTGGTACGTACCTGCCTGCGTTGCGCCAAGGGTTGATGACACCGCGCCCGACACAACCGCACCGTTACGGAGCCACTGGTAACTGGCCGGAGGTAGTGTATTGGTACTCAACATGATCTGGCCACCCGTACAGCCCACGGTCATCGAACTGCCAATTGTGACGGTATGTGCCACAACGGTTGTTGATACGGGTGTTGCCTCAATCTGACACCCTGGAAAGATAACGGATACCGTATACGTACCTGTGATTCGGGAGGCAAGACTGGCCGAATGAATGCCGGTTATGACCTGCCCATCGCGGCTCCAGGTGTAGGGCAGGCTGCTACGAACAGCCGCGCTGGCATCAACCGCAATGGCCTGCAAAATTGTCGAGTCGCCACTGCAGATACCGGGCGGACGCGTGGTTGAGATCTGAAGCGCGCCCGGCAGCTGCAGGACCAGTTTGCGGGTAGACGGAATAACGCAGTTACCGGTATTGATCGAGGCCGAATATACACCACTCTCGGCAACAGTGAGCGTCGGGGTCGATATCGCCAACGAGGCATTGTCTCGCTGCCACTGGTAGGTGGCTCCCGCTACCGGCACCAGACTCAATGTCGTCTGCTGGCCCGGGCAAAGTGTCGTACTACCCGACGCCGACAGGTTTGGGTCGACCACAACCTGCGTTACCGATATAACCGGACTTACAGCGGTACAGCTCAACCCGGCGGCTTCCAGACTAACAGAATAATCGCCCCCCTGATTGACCATGAGCCTCGACCGGTTCGTACTCGCCACGAGGCCGTTCCGATACCATAGTACCGTTCCGGCATAGGTAACAGGAATGCTTAGTTCTACAGAATCGGTCTGGCACAGGAGCGGTCGTTTACTGGTCGTCACGCTCAGCGAAGCCGGAATAAACGTCACGTTCACTGCCGACGCCGATACGGGACAGCCCTGCGTACCCTGTACCGTTAACCCATATACGCCTGTTTGTGTAACGGCGAGGGTAGCAGCATCGGGACCCGTCGGCTGACCATCTCTGGTCCATTGGTACGACTGCGTCCCGGTCAGGCTCGTGGCGCGCAGCGTTAACGGCGTACCCGCGCAGAGGACCGGGTTACCGGAGGGTGTAATACTAACCGTCGACGAGCTTATGCAGGCTTGCTGAACGGCCCGCAGCGCGTTAATCCGACCGCTTCCCAGCAAACCCGAAAAACCGGGGTTCTGCGCATCTATGTTATCGCAGGTATTTTTTATGAGCGTAATCAACTCCGAACTGGTCAACGCTGGTTTCACCGACCAGATATACCCAAACAGGCTCGCTACCAGCGGAGAAGCCATAGAGGTTCCGCTGTATGTGGCATAGGTGCTGGTCGGCACCGTGCTGTAGATCGACGATCCGGGCGCGAACAGATCGACCCAGGGGCCGTAGTTACTGAATGAACTCCGCGCATCGGTTGAGGTAGAACTGCCTACCGAGATGATGTTATTGTAAGCGGCCGGATAGGACACCGAACTTGTATTGGAATTGCCGGCCGCTGCTATCCAGATTATGCCCCGGCTGAATACGTCGTTGGCTAACGTCTGGGCTGTACTGGAGTAAGCACCGCCCCCCCAGGACGTGTTGATGATGTTTGCCCCATTCTGAGCTGCCCAGGCAACTCCTTCGTATGCATGGGTAATCGCATTGCTACCCGCCGAAGCGTCGGTTGATGACTTTACCGGAATGAGTTTTATGTTGTTAAACCCCATCGATGCAACCCCTACCCCATTGCCCGTTACGGCACCAACGATACCTGCTACGTGGGTCCCGTGCGACATGGATGTATTCGGCGGATTAGGGTTATTATCTCCGTCGGCCACATCGTACCCCGAAAGCATATTGGCCGCCAAATCAGGGTGGGTAATCTGCACGGCATCGTCGCAGATCGCTACTTTAATGGTTGCATACCCCTGGTTCAGATCCCAGGCCTGGTAAGCCTTGATGGTACTCAGATGATACTGGCTATTGAGGCTCGGATCGTTAGGGGTCAGACTCGTTCGCATGAGCGGAACCCGCTCAACATATTCGATATCCGGACGCGCCTTTATCTCGTCCATAAATTTTTCGACGAGTTTGTGATTGGCCAGTTTCAGCCGGTACACTCGCTGCAGGTCGGCATTCGTAGAAAAGAAAAACGAACGCTCGGCCCTGTCGACGGCAAACTGCGTACTGAGCTGGGCTATAAACGGTAACTCGGCCTGTATGTTCACCGCGTTGCTCCCTTTGCGCTGAACGGAGCTCACTGACTTCAGCTTGACATATACCTCGCCGTCGACATACTCTTTGCTACTATCCTGCGCCTGTCCACCGAGGGAGAAACACAGAAACAACAGAGTGAACAAGCACCATACCCGATTCATAGAAGGCTCTTTATCAATAGTTGGAGAGCCCAAATATATAAAATACTTTACGGGATATACTTAGCAAAAATACTCAATCCGTTTAAAGTGAATTTTTTAACTCGTATCACACCACGGCTGGCTCAAGTAAACGAATCAGGCCTTTCTCGGCGTCCATATCGGCGTTGATTCCGATCGGTACGGTGAACTTGTCGGTAATATGCCCAATCATGGCGCCGGCAAAAGCCGGAATATTCAGCGGCCCTATATGCTCGATCAGCACGTCTTCGAGCGTCAGCGACCCGTAGCCCCCGCTACCGGGACCGCAACGCGTACACTTGCCGAACACGAGCCCCGACAACTGGTTGAGCACCCCGGCCAGTTTCAGATGGGTCAGCATTCGGTCAACACTGTAGATATCCTCGCTGACATCTTCGATAAACAGGATTTTATTACGCCAGTCGGGTACGTAAGCAGACCCCAGCAGGTGGCAGAGCACCGTCAGATTGCCACCCACCAGCGGACCACGCGCCGTACCGGGCCGGATCGTCCAGATGCGGTCGTCGGTCTGGGCGAGCGTATCGCCCTTGTCGGTCGGGTTTTCATACACGACCGGTTCGCCCTCCATAATCACGCGCCGGAACCGGTCTACGGTATACGAATTCCAGGTGGCCGAGCCTACCGGGCCATGGATGGTAGCCAGCCCGGTTTTGGTATGAATACCCAGCAGGAGGGCCGTAATGTCGCTGTAGCCAATGAGTAGTTTGGGGTTTCGGCGGATCAGTTCGTAGTCGAGCAGCGGCAGCAACCGGGCGCAGCCCCAGCCGCCGTGCATGGCCATGACCATCTGGATATCCGGGTCGGCAAACATGGCATTCACGTCGGCAGCCCGGTCGGCATCGCGCCCGGCCAGGTAGCCGTAGCGGTCATAAAAGTGCGGAGCCAGCCTGGTTTTCAGCCCCATCGCCACCAGCGACTCCTGGGTAACCTGTACTTCTTCGCGGCTGTAGGCCGGCGCAGCCGGACAAACCAGCCCCACCGTATCGCCGGGCTTGAGCCGGGCCGGTTTTATAGTAGCCAGTGGTTTTTGGTCGTAGGTAGCAAAGGGCGCAAGCGCAGTGGTTTTGAGCAGAGAACGGCGGGTCAGCATGGCAACAAGTTGTTTGCAGAAATCATTGTATAATACTAACAAAAAATCGCATAAGAGATCGTTCGCGGATTTTTTCCCGTTTCCGGACGGGTTACGGCAATACGATTCAGCCCAATTCAGGCCGTCATTAGCGGCTGGTTTCGCCGGGCACCTTTGTTAAAAGACCTTAACGGTACAACGCATCGACCCGTGCGGGTATCCTGCTGGTAACCAAACCCCATACCCAATGGCTCATGTCAACAGGCTTCTGATTATCATTATCCTGGCGCTCGCCCAGCCCCTGACCGCTGCCCCGGCTATGCGCCCTAAGAATATACCGTGTGCCCCACCCGATTACAGGATATATCATCGCAGCATTGCCCGCATCCATGACCTGATTGCCAGTCAGCAGTACAACGATGCATTGGTGGCCTACAAAAATGTATTTACCAGCTATGATTTCGTCTTCCTGCGGGACTACAAAATAGCCGCCCAACTGGCATTATATCTGGGCAGGCCCGGCGAGGCTCTGGGCTTCGTTCACAAGGGCTTCGCAGCGGGCATGACACCAAAGCAGATCCGTAAGCACGCCTTTCTCAGGCAGCTTACCGACCAGCCCGACTGGAAAAAACTCAAAAAACAGTACCCTGCACAACGGGGCATCTATCAGCAACGCATAAACCCGGCGGTTCGAGCCGAGGTGCAGGCCATGTTTCGTAAGGATCAGTGGAAAGCACTAGGTGCCTTGTTTACCTTCAGTTCTAGACGACAGGACCACTATGCCGAAAAGCGGTTCGCCCCGCATAGTCAAATTCAGCTGGCCAGGCTCACCAGGATTCTGAAAGCCTACGGCTATCCTGGTGAGAAGCTAACGGGTAATGGCAGTTGGGGAGCCGTTATTCTCAGCCACCACAATTCCATTAGCCAGCGCCATGCCCTTGCGGATACACTCTATCCGGCACTCAAACCTAAACTTCTCAACGCACTGGCATTGGGGCAGCTTTCGCCCTATGAACTGGCTCTGATCGATGACTGGTATGTAGCCGTCAAAAGCAGTCGCCGGGAAAAACGCTATGGCTACATGGACGACGTCCTGACAGAAACCGAACGGGACAAAGTCAACGAGTGGCGCGGTGAGATTGGCCTTAGCCGGGTTGAGACAATCAATGCGCTCATGGACAGACAACAGGAAACCGGCCTGAACTTTCATCTTCCATTCCGCCAACCCGCTAAAACCCGCATTCGACCCGATAGCCTGTGACTCTGTATAGCCACATAAGGGCCTGAGACCGATGTGAATAATCTGACTGCACCGGGGTTATTCCATCGCTCGTGCCGTTAGATCGGCCATTCTAACGATTAAACCAGCGATTTATGACCTACTGGTTCATAGTGAACCGGTTAGCGATGAGCCTGCTCTGTTAGGCTACTATTGCAAAACAATCACACACAGAGGCAGTTTATAATATAAACAAAACACAACCAGCGTTATGAAAATTGCCGTAGAAAAAGGACAGGATAAACCACTGCTGGCCGACGGGCACCACAGCGTTACGATCACGCACATCGACGAAGGTACCAGCGAGAACAAAGGGGTGCCTTTCTTTGCCGCCCGCTTTGAAAACGAAGACGGGTATGTTTCGCACCGGTTTTACCAGTCGCAGGCGGGTATGGCCAGTATTGTCGGCCTGTTCGAGCAGGCGGGTATAACCGTAGAAGAAGGCAAGGAGCTGGACACGAAACAGCTGATTGGCAAACAGGTAGACATTGAAGTCGGCGAACGGTCGTATACGGACCCCGAAACCGGTAACGAGCGCACCCTCAAACAGGCGATGAATTTTCTGGTAAGCTAAACCAGGCTGCGCCAGCTGCTTCCGGGTGGCTGGCGCAACCAGTTAGTCAGAAAACCAGTCTGCTTTTCGGTCCTATCGCCGGATCAGGTATCTTAGCCGTTCATGTTTACTCCTTACGTTATGAAACCTGTGTTCGGCCTTCGCTTCTGCCTGCTTTTATTGACCTGTCTGCTCTGGAACTGCAAAAGCGACGACCCCGCCCCTACCCCGTTTCAGGCCACCGATTTTGAGGTCGTTATCAATACGACCACCCAGTCCGGAAACGACTACCGGGTCAACTACGATATCGTCAACAAAACGACCCGCCGGTACGCAGCCCCCAGCGATCAGCTGTTCAACGTTGTTTTTACGGCCAAAGCAGCCGATGGCTCAACCTATACCGAGCAGGAGGGCGTACCGGAGTTGGATGCCAGCTCCCGACAATCGCGGGTAACGCTGGTCAGCACGACCGGCAAGCAAACTACCATTACGGCCGAGGTGCTCAAGGCCCAATAGGGTTTACTTTTTGTAGGCAAATCGCATCAGATACCCTTTCTTGCCATCGCCTTCGCTCGCGATGAATAGATCGCCGTTGGGTGCAAAACAGATGCCTTCGGGCTGGCGAAACCGCTTCGGGTCGAGCGACTCCGAGTAGGTAATTTTGGCCTGTCGATTCGTAATGACCAGCCGCTTCCCGGCCGAGGTCAGGATATACCACTCGCCCGTTATGGGGTGAACAGCAATGGCCGAGGGCTTGTAGGATTTAGGATCGATGCCCGCGCCGTTCAGCTGCTCGTCGTTTAGCTGCATATCCTTAAATACCGCCCGGTTCAGCAGATCGAACGAGTAAACGGCTTTATCGCTCGACGCACTCCCCCCGTTCTTGACCGCCAGTAGCAGCCGTTTGGTCTTAGGATCATAGCCCAGCCCTTCTACCTCGGTTTTGGCGGGCAGGTCGGTTTTGGTGCGGCCAATCTGCGTCGACTCCGGCTTGAACCGGAACAGGTTGCCATTACTTTCGAGTACATACACCTCCCCGTTCACGTATTCGATCCCTTCAAAATCGCCGTATCCGCCGAAGCCAAAGTCTTTGACTACTTTCTTTTTGCGGATATCGTAGACGTACACTGCCGCTTCTTCATCCTGCACGCAGAGCAGCTGTCCATCCTTGTAATACGTCAGACCCGATATCTCTTCCAGCGCTTTGGGCAACGTCACGTTGTCGTCGGGCGATTGGAGGTCGTAGGGAAGTTTGAACGGGGCCGCTATGGTTGCGGACTCGGGTTGGTTCTCCGTTTTGGTCGATGAGGTGCCGCAGCCAGCCAGCCCAAGCAGTATTCCCAACAAAAAGCGATTCATACAGGATGCAGGTTTGGCGCAAAGGTACGTGCCTAACCGATCTGCACACCGATCGGCTGCCCAACCGCCGTTTTTTTAACATGACGACATGGCCCTATTTTACTCGGAACGCTGAATCTCAGGCCCGTCGGGCAAAAACCGTCGTTCATCCACATTGCTTTTGCGGGTTGATTCGGGCAGCACACCTTTGTCTCAGTCAAACGAACCAAACAAATACGAACCATGAAAAAAGTATTCGTTCTGATGCTGGGACTGGTAGCCGGTACCGCATCATTTGCCCAGACCACCGCCGACAAAGCGCCCGTCACCTACGTATCCGTCACCACTGACCAGAAGATTCAACTCGTTGTCGGCCGTGAACAGGCCACCGCTACGGTGAGCCTTCGCGATGAGCAGGGCCGCATCCTGTACGCGCAGAACGTAAACCTACGCGATGGCCTCCACCAATATTTCAACATTGCTGAACTGGCCAACGGAACCTACCAACTGGCCATTCGTGTCGGTAAAGAGCAGATAGTGAAAACGTTTGTAGTCGGCGAGCAGCCCGCTCAGAAAGTGGTTGCTTTTGAGTCGTGATCCAAAATTCGTCACCCAACCCACCGAAACCGGCATTCCGCCGGTTTCTTTTTTTGTAGCATAGGTAGGATGTGTAGATTTGTTATATGACCACCGTACCGACAACATACCGCCTGACCAACCGGCAAAAATGGCAGCTCGCCCTGAGCGTGTTTGTTGTCTACTGGCCCCTGCGGCTTTATGTCAATATCTCGAACCCCAGCTGGGCCCTGCGGGCGTCGCGGCTGCCGTTCTTCATTCTCGAGATTCTGCTGTCGCTGTTCTTTTTCTTTCTCTGGATCAGCATTACCGAGTGGATACAGCGACGGCTGTTCAGCTGGTTCGGCGACGGGTTTCTGCTGGAGTTCAAAATTCCGGCTCAGCTGGCTACCCTACTCATTGCCAGCGTCATAGCCCTTTCGTTTAACTATGGCTTTTACACCATCTGGCGCACACTGGACAGCTTCGTTGACGAGCGGTTTCCGGCGTATCGGTCGCAGCGCCCCCCCAAATCATACACTCCCCTCGACGTAGCCGTTTGGCGGCAGGGGCGCGAACAGCGGGCCCGGGCCAATAATAGCCTCACCGTTCTGGCACTGCTGTCGGCTTTTTACCTGGCGGCCAACCGGCGTACCAACCGCCGGCTCGAACTGGTTCAGGTGCGGGCCGAACGACTCGAGAAAGAAGCGGTACAGGCTCAGTTTACGGCCCTCAAAAGTCAGGTCAATCCGCATTTCCTGTTCAACAGCCTGAGTATTCTATCGTCGCTGGTTCATGCCGACGCCGACCTGTCTGAGCGCTTCATCGACCAGCTCTCCCGGGCGTATCGGTATATTCTGGAGCAGAAAGATAACGAGAGCGTATCGCTCAAAACTGAGCTGGAGTTCATTCAGGCCTACCGCTTTCTGCTCAACATCCGCTTCGAAAACAAGTTCGATGTCATCATCAACGTACCCGAGGCCGATCAGGTCCGGTACGCCATTGCTCCGCTCACCCTGCAGCTCCTGGTCGAAAACGCCGTAAAACACAACCGGATGTCGGCCAAAGAGCCGCTGCAGGTACAGATCTTTCTGGAAGACGACAGCCTGGTTGTGCAGAACAACCGGCAGCTGCGTCCCCAATCCGAGGTGTCGACCGGTGTGGGTCTACAGAATATTGTCAACCGATATACGCTGCTTACCGATCGGCCTGTGCACGTCAGTGAGAACGAATCGGCTTTTATTGTCAAAATACCGCTACTCGGCGAACGGGTACCGGCATAGCCTCCCTACAGGTTTTTGTTTACGGTAGTTCGTCGGCTGGCTCTGCTGCTCCGATTATGAATGTATTGATTATTGAAGATGAGAACCTCACCGCCAAACGGCTGGAGGGCATGTTGCAGAAATACGATCCCGGTATACAGGTGCTGGCGGCCATTCCGTCGGTAAGTGAAGCCGTGGCGTGGTTCAACCAGCCGGCCCGCCCCAGTGTCGATCTGGTTTTCATGGACATCCACCTCGAAGATGACCTGGGGTTCCGCATTTTCGAGCAGGCCAACCTGACTACGCCGGTCGTTTTTACCACCGCCTATGATGAGTACATGATCCAGGCGTTTAAGGTAAACAGCATCGATTACCTGCTCAAGCCCATCAACTACAACGAACTGGTAGCGGCCATTGAAAAATTCAAAGCGCTGAAAAAGCAGTTCGGCTCAGCGAGCGCATCGGCTCCCGACCTCGAAACCCTCCTGAGCCTGATTGGCGGCCCCCGCCAAACCGAGTATAAGGACCGGTTCATGATTACGGTGGGCACCAAAATCCGGAGCATCGAAACAACCGATGTAGCGTATTTCTACCTCGAAGAGCGGGTGGTCTTTCTGGTCACCAAAGACGGGCTCAACCTGCCGATTGACTATAGCCTCGACAAGCTGACCCAACTGCTGAACCCCCGGCAATTTTTCCGGATCAGTCGGCAGTTTCTGGTGTCCTTGTCTGCCATTCAGACCATCCACACCTATTCGGCGGGCAAACTGAAGCTCGATCTGATGCCCAAATCGCGGCAGGAGGTGTTTGTCAGTGGCGACCGGATGACCGAGTTTAAGGAATGGTTGGGGAAGTAGGGTCAGCCAGCCGGTCCAGTTCGCTGCGTAACACAGGTAACGCCTGCTCCAGCCCGGTTTTGAAGTGATTCCAGCGGCTAATTACCCCCTCTGGTTCGGGCGCTGACTTGGCATACTGCTCCAGCTGGCGCAACTCCATTTCCAGCGACGTCAGTCCGACCATACCCACCCAGGGCACAATCTTATGGGCCACATCGGCCACACCGACCCAGTTTTGCTGCTCCATACCGGCTTCCAGCTGGTCAAAATCCGGCATGACCTCATCGAGAAACAGATGAAGTACACTCACAATCTGCCCTCGGCTTCCGCCATGCAGCCGGTCTAGTCGTGGGTAATCAATAGCGGGGGCGGTTAATGGCATAGTAGTTGGATGAGCAAACGGTGGTGATCAGGCCCGGCGGTACGTTACCGCTGGGTATATCGGGCAATTTTTTCGAATAAATCGTCAGGATTGAACGGTTTGGTGACGTAATCGTTCATGCCGATCGCAAAGGCGCGGTCCTGGTTGCTGAACGGAGCCGATCCGGTCAGGGCCAGCACGGGTACAGCCGGATTTTGCTGCCGAATAACCTCGGTAGCCAGATACCCATCCAGAACCGGCATCTCCAGATCCATCAGTACAATATCGTACGTACCGGCGCTGAATTTATCGATGGCTATCTGTCCGTTCTCTGCGGTATCGACCAGAATTCCCCACTTCTGCATAAAGCGCTGCGCCATTTTAAGATTGATCGGGTAATCATCGACCAGTAACAGCCGGATGCCAGCCAGCGGCTGGTCACTGCCATCGGCTGGCGTCGGTTTTTGAGAAGAGGACAGGCTATCCACGGTATATATCGGTTTGTCAATCAGGTGTATGGCACCCATGATTCGCTGAGAATTCAGCCTGAATCAGGTCCTGCAACAAATATAAGTTAGTTTACCATTTCTTAACTCAGGCAATTAAAATTTTACTTTTCAGGAAAAATAGAGTTTTTAAGCGGTGTGTTTCGGGCTCAGCCTGCGCCAACGAACCCCGTTTGGCTGGTTCAGTTACGGCTGGCAGGCAGCCTTGCCGGGTACTGAGACTGAGGCTTTCTACGGGATGTTTATCGGCCCGAATCCGGTTAATCGGGTTTGTACCCGTACCTTTGCCGGATGACCGGCTCGTTATGGCCGGTCTTTGACATCTGGTATACTATGCAACATTCCGATCAGCCGCGTCGACGCGGTCAGCGCACCGACCAGCAGCTCACGGTTCAGGCTCCGGCCCAACTGATGGCTTTTCTGATTGACAAGCTGCCGCACAAGAATCGTAACAATATCAAATCGCTGCTGAGTAATAAACAGATTCTGGTCGACGGGCGGGTTTATACCCAGTTTAACCACCCGCTGCAACCCGGCCAGATCGTTACCGTAGCGGGCAACCGGGCGCCCGAGACAACCCAATACAGAGGCCTGACCATTCTGTACGAAGACCCACACCTGATCGTGATCAACAAACAGGCTGGTCTGCTGTCGATGGGCACCAGTAAGGAGCGCGACCGTACGGCCTACAGCATGCTGAGCGACTTCACCAAGAAAGAGGATCCGAAGAACAAGATTTTTATCATCCACCGGCTCGACCGCGAAACATCGGGGGTGATGATGTTTGCCCGGAGCGAGAAAGTGCAGAAGCTGATGCAGGAATCGTGGAACGATACCACCAAGCAGCGGACCTACGTGGCGCTGGTAGAGGGCGTACCGGAACCGCCGGCCGATACCATCACCTCCTACCTGCGCGAAAGTAAAGCCCTGATCGTATACTCCAGCCAGAACCCCGAATACGGGCAGCTGGCCGTCACGAACTATACCGTACTAAAGGCCGCCAACGGATATGCCCTGCTTCACCTGGAGCTGGAAACCGGGCGCAAGAACCAGATTCGGGTACACATGCAGGATATTGGTCACCCCATTGCGGGCGACAGTAAGTACGGCGCCACTTCTGACCCGGTCGGGCGCCTGGGGCTGCACGCCGAGATGCTGGCCTTCGAACACCCCATCACGGGCGAGGCCATGCGGTTCGACGCGCCGGTGCCCAAATCGTTTCTGAGCGTTTTAAAACAGTCCGAATGAATAGTTCAGACTGCGGACCCGTTACTCAGCGGGTCCGCAGTTGACGTTTGAAGGTATTCAGCACCCGGGCCAGGGTCAGCGTATCGCCAAAGGCCTGCCGGACAATCTTCAGCGAAGCGCCCTTGCTCACGCCCGACTCACGCGGGTGATATCTGGACTCTACCTGCCGAACGGTATGCCCCGTAACGAGCAGCTTCGCGCATATTTCACTTTCTACCAGGGAGCTCTCCAGCTCGACCTTCAGCGACTGAACGGCCTGGGTCTTGTAGATCTTTACCCAGTTTACATCTTTCAAATCAAAGCTGAGCAGGAATCGGTTCACAAGCCGGTTGGCGTACGAGAGCGCGTTCCGGAGCATGGTATAGGTCGTATTCTCGAGCCGGTAAAACGACACGAACGACCGGTCCGGCACGTTCATGTGCGGAATCAGCTCATCGGTATCGAACTGCCCATCGGCCGGAACCGCCGTCAGGTTTTCGTAACGCGCATTGGCGTATCCTGTCCGCAGCGCATGGCCAATACCCCGGTTGACCGGATGAATCAGCGGCCGGATTACGGCATATTCTGCAGCCAGCTCCCGTACCACATCGGCCGAGCCATCTGAACTGCCGTCGTCGACCAGCAAAATTTCATACAGGCCGGGTTTGTACTGCTCAAACGTCTGAATCAGTTTGGTAACGACTTTCCGAACGGTACCTACTTCGTTGTAACAAAAGACGACTACACTCCAGGTTTGGTCCATCAATAGCGGTTGATCACGTCAATAACCTGATTAACTTCTTCGTCGGTCAGTTCGGCAAACATCGGTAGCGATACACAGTGTTCGGCCAGGTATTCGGCCTGGGGGAAATCGCCTTTGTGATACCCGAGCGATTCGTAGGCCTTCTGGAGGTGGCAGGGCACGGGATAATGTAAACCAGCCACAATGTTGTTTTCTTCCAGATAGCGCAGGAAGTCGGCCCGGTTCTCGACCGTAACCACAAAGAGGTGATAAACGGATTCGGCAAAGCCGGGCTGCTGCTGCATTCGTACACCCGGGTTGGTGATCTCCTGCTGGTAACGGTCGGCAATAGCCTGCCGACGGGCATTCCACTGATCGATATACCGCAGCTTGATGCTCAGGATAGCGCCCTGAAGACCATCCATCCGCATGTTATACCCAATCTCGTCGTGGTAGTACCGCGTCTGCGAACCATGGTTGCGCAGACTTAGCACATGATCGTAATAGGGTCGGTGGTTGGTCGTTATCCCTCCGGCTTCGCCATAGGCGCCCAGGTTTTTGCCGGGATAAAAGCTGAAGCAGGCCATTTCACCAAAGCCCCCCACCCGCGTACCGTTGTAGCGGGCGCCGTGGGCCTGGGCGGCATCTTCGATAAAGCGCAGGTTGTGCTGTTCCGCTACGGCCTGAACGGCCGCAATATCGAAGGGTTGCCCGTACAGGTGTACGCCCGCAATCACTTTGGTCCGCTCGGTGATCCGTTCGGCAATTTTCGATGCGTCGATCTCCCAGGTGTTCGGGTCGCAGTCGACAAATACGGGGGTAGCGCCCACGTGCGACGCGCCCCAGGCCGTAGCAATGAACGTATTGGCCGGAATGATGACTTCATCACCGGGGCCAACGCCGAGTGCCAGCATGGCCAGCTGCAGGGCCGTGGTTCCGTTATTAACCCCCATGGCATGCGATGTACCACAGTAATCGGCAAAGGCCCGCTCGAAGGTGGCAACGTAGGGACCGCCGGAGAACGCGTTCGATTCAAAAACTTCTTCGGTTACTTTGAGCACCTCGTCTTTCAACTGGTGATACTGTTTCCGCAGATCAAGAAAAGGAATTTTGTGGGTGGCTACCATCTGATAAATTGAGTTGGCGCGATGGAAATTAGGATTTCACAGACTTAAGAACACGGGCTGGGTTACCCGCCACGATGGTGTTGGGCGCAACGGATTTAGTCACGACCGAACCGGCGCCGACAATGGCTCCTTCGCCAATGGTGACCCCGCACAGAATCGTGACGCTCGACCCGATCGACGCGCCTTTTTTCACCCAGGTTTCTTCCATAGTCCAGTCGGCATCGGTCTGTATCGACCCGTCGGGGTTGGTAGCACGGGGGAAACGGTCATTAATAAACGTCACATTATGCCCGAGAAACACGTTATCCTCGATATGGACGCCTTCGCAGATAAAACTATGGCTCGATATTTTGCAGTTCTTGCCGATGGTAGCGCCCCGCTGAATTTCAACGAACGTGCCGATCTTAGACCCATCGTCGATTGTACAATGGTAGGCGTTTACAAAATCGTATATCTTGACGCCTTCGCCGACCTGCACCTGATTCAGCGAACGTTTGGGCGAGTCTTCTGTCAGTGTAGTCATGTTACAGTTTAATTTCTTTCCCGTTTTGTTTGATCGACATTTCGGCGGCTTCGAGTACGCGGACGACCTCCAGGCCTTTGTGTCCATCTACTAACGGTTGTTTCCCGTGCAGGATTGCCCCCACAAAGTCGGCCGCCATATCGGCCAGCGCTTCCTTCGGCGACACTTTCGGGATAAACACATCGCCGGTTCGGTAGTCGACCTGCTTGCGGTGTTTTTCCTGTTCCGACTCGTTGAGCTGGTAGCCCGTGTCGTAGATCCGGATTTTATCGGTCGGTTCCACGTCGTCGTAGAGTACCATCTTCCGGTCGCCCCCGATCAGGATCCGGCGTACCTTCAGCGGAGAAATCCAGGAGCAGGTAAAGTGAGCGATAAAATCGGACTGGTAGTGCAGCGTCAGGTAAGCAATATTCTCGATGCTGTTGATAGCGTGGGCTTTACCGGTTGCCGTCAGGCTGTAGGGTTTCTCGCCAACCAGATGGAACAGAATCGAAATGTCGTGCGGAGCCAAATCCCAGATCACGTTGACATCGGACTGAAACAGGCCCAGGTTGATCCGGGTGGAGTCGAAATACTGGAGCTTGCCAAACTCGCCCGATTCGCAGAGCGATTTGATTTTCTGCACCGATCCCGTATAGAGAAACGTATGATCGACCATCACGACCAGGTTCCGCTGAGCCGCCAGTTCGATCAGCTCTTCGGCTTCGGCAACGCTGGCCGTAAACGGTTTCTCGACCAGCACATGCTTCCCCGCCAGCAGCGCCTGTTTGGCAAGTTTGTAGTGGGAGAAGACGGGGGTGGCCAGCACGACCGCGTCGATAGCCGGATCGGCCAGCAGGTCAGCATAATCGTGGGTACCGCTAACCGTTGGATAGCTCTGCCGGGCTACGGCCAGCCGCTCGGCCCGCGGATCGCAGACGGTTTTAACGGTGCACTCTTTGGCGTTCATGAAGTTACGAAGCAGATTGACTCCCCAATATCCGTAACCGACCAGGCCAACTTGTATCATTCGATATGACAATAAATAAGGTTAATACGCTGCTCTTTTCGGCAGGCAGCGCTGCATTACTTGCTCATCCCGATGAGCCGGGCTGCCTTGAACTGGATGGCCAGCAGCCAGATTAAACAACCAACGATAACGACCTCCAGTACGTATTCGGCCACGGCCTTAGCGGTGGTGAGGTCGCTCAATGAACTGAACAACGGCATATCCATACTCCACCAGAGGGGTGGCTGAACCACAACCGCCACGTTGAACAAAAGCAGGAACAGCAACTGGTTCCGGCTGGTCAGCGCAACAACGCCGAACAGCATGGGCATGACATAGATATACGCGTAGTTGGCCAGCGAACTCTGCTGAACAATCATCATAAACGCGTACGTACTGACCCATAGCGTCACAAAACCAGCCTCGAACCGCGGTCGGTTGCGGTAAGCCACGTAACAGCCGAACGCCAGAATAGACGCCAGCCCCACCCAGTTGAGCGATTTCTGACCCAGCGGGATAACACTGCCCAGCAACGGCCGCAGAACGGTCCAGATATTCGGAGTCCGCGGATCGTTGGCCTGCTGAACGGGCTCCAGAAACTCAAGCCCTACTAAACCATACATAATAGCTAGAGCTGGTAAACCAACTAGCAATAATCCGGCCACATACCGCAGCTGGTTACGAACCAGAAAAAACACCGGTATGAGGGTCAGTACCAGAATGGCTTTGGTTACGACCATACCCAGACCCAGCACCAGCCCCACCGACAGATCGTCCTGACGGTGACGCCAGGCCATCAGCGCCCATACGCCAAAGAGCCACATCAGTTCATCTTCCTGCCCGCTCAGCACCGACAGTACCATCGAGATGGGCAGCAGCAGGTACAGGATGGCTTTCTGGAACGGCTCGTCGGCCGGGCCCGGCAGGCTGCGGTAGTAGCGGAAGGTCAGCGCCAGCGTCAGCCCCTCCAGCAGAATCAGCAGCAGGGTAATGGCTTCCGGGCTGTACCAGATCAGCAGGGGCAGGGCCGTCAGATAGGCAAATAAAGGCGAGTAAGCCGAATCGAAATCGCGGTAAACCACCTTCATCTCAAGCGCTTCTTTCGAGGCTTCAAAAAACATGGGCACATCCGAACGCGCAGCGTAGCCCAGCACGATGTACAGGCCAATAAACGGAACGATACGGAGCAGAAAAAAGGCAATCCCCAAAGCGAGGGGCTGGCGGTTATAGGCGGGCGTAAGTGCCTGACGATAATACCAGAACAGAACAAGCAACACGGATAACAGGAATGCAATAGCCGCTTTGGGAATGACTGACGACGGGAAATCTGGCATTGGTGGATTGCTTGTACGCAACAAAACTAAGATAAAAGTACAGATCCGCGACGAATTAATTATCTACCGTATGTTGTGTAAACGGTAGCAGCCTGGTTTGACCACTTTTTGTTCCCGGGGTCAATCCCTGCTTTCGGCACCCAAAAATCGGCATTCGGCCAAATTGATTTCCCGGCCAGACAGCCTGTCATCACCTTTGGGGCATCAGTCCTATCACCAGATATACAACCCTATGAAAACGTTATTACTTGTTTTATACATCGCTTCGGCAACGGCCGCGCTGGCTCAGGTTCCTGCCGGAGCAGGGGCGGGCAGCTCTGGCGGATTTGGCCGGCCTGCCGACGAACGAACTCAGCGCCCTACAGCTACCATTTCCGAGTCTGATCCGCTGCCCCGCGGCAACGGTAAAATTGCGGGTCTGCTCATGGACTCCACCACCAGCAAGCCCGTTGAGTTCGCGACCATAGCCGTACTCAGCGCCCAGACCAACAAACCCGTTGACGGGACCACCACCGATGAAAAAGGCCGGTTCACCCTGACCAAGCTGGCTCCCGGCCAGTACCGGCTTCAGTATTCCTTTATCGGGTACCGGGACAAACGGTCTGCGCTCATCACCGTTGAACGGGGTACCGACCTCAACCTGGGCATCATCAATCTGGCCCCCGACATTCGCACGCTCAGCGAAGTAAACGTGGTAGGTCAGGCGGCCATGATCGAAGAAAAAGTAGACCGGCTTGTTTACAACGCCGACAAAGACATTACGGCCAAAGGGGGCGACGCCAGCGACGTGATGCGCAAGGTGCCGATGCTTTCGGTCGACCTGGACGGCAACGTGAGCCTGCGTGGCAGCAGCAACGTAACCGTACTGATCAATAACAAGCCCAGCACGATCGTGGCCAGCAGCGTAGCCGATGCGCTCAAGCAGATTCCGGCCGACATGATCAAAACCGTAGAGGTCATTACCAGCCCCTCGGCCAAATACGATGCGGAAGGGTCGGCGGGTATCATCAACATCGTGACCAAGAAAACGACGCTGCAGGGGGCTACCCTGAACGTCGACGGGGGCGTTGGCAACCGGGGGGCGCTGCTCGGCCTGAACGGTAACTACCGCACCGGCAAGATGGGCTTCTCGCTGAGCGGCTTCGGCCGGGCCGAGTATAATGTGCGTGGCGCCTTCAGCAATGACCAGACAACGGCTTCGCCCAATGGCACCATCCGTACGCTGCAGAGTGCCAGCACGCAGAACCAGCGCATCTTCGGCAACTATCAGCTGGGCTGGGATTACGACATCAACAAGAATACCTCCCTGACCGCCAGCGTTCGTTACGGAGCCCGTAATGGACTGACGAGCCAGAACAACCTGCTGACCCAGACCTTTCTGCCCAACGGTTTCTTCCCGATCAATAACCTGCGGAACGTAGACACCAAGGATTTGTCGGGTACGGTCGATGCCAACGTAACGTATACCCGTACGTACAAGCCCCAGCAGGAGCTGAGTATTCTGGCCCTGTATAGCCGGAACAACCGGACCAACAACTTCGTTGCCGACATCCTGAGCGGAACCGACTTCCAGACCATTACGGCCCGCCAGCGAAACGATAACCAGAGCTACAACCAGGAATCGACCCTTCAGCTCGACTATCAGGTACCGGTCGGCAAAAACCAGCTCTTCGAACTCGGTGGTAAAGGTATTTTCCGGCAGGTCAACAGCGATTTCCAGTATTTGATTGCCGACGGCCCCGACGCCCCCTACGAGACGGACAACAGCCGCCGGGCCAACACCCTCTTCTACGATCAGCAGATTGCCGCGTCGTATCTGTCGTATACCCTGACGACCAAGAGTAAATTCACGATCAAAGCCGGAGCCCGGTACGAGTATACCTTCATCGGCGCCCGGTTCAGCAACGAGCAGGGCGCCCCAGCCGCGTCGATTCCCGACTATGGCAATCTGGTTCCGAGCATCAATATCTCGAAGAACCTGGGCGGTGGCAAAATCATCAAGCTGGCCTACAACCGCCGAATCCAGCGGCCGGGTATCCAGTTCCTGAACCCGAACGTAAACACGGCCAACCCGACCAATATCACCACGGGTAACCCCTACCTCTCGCCCGAGTTGACCGATAACATCGAGCTGGGTACGAGTGCCAACATCAAAGGCATTTACCTGAACGCAACGGTTTTTGCCCGGCGCACCAACAACGAGATTACCGCCGTTCGGGATACGTCGACCCAGAACTTCGGCGATCCAACCAACCCCGTTTTTCAGCAGGTTATCCGGACCGGCTATCAGAACGTTGGGCGGCAGGACGCCTTCGGTCTCAACCTGTTCGGTAACGCTACGTTGTTTTCGAAGTGGCAGCTTGGTGGCGGTGTCGATGTGTTCCATGTCAGCCTGACCAACAACAACAGCAACCCCATTTATGCAGCCTCTAACTCGGGCTGGATCGTGAGCGGTCGTCTGATGACCAGCCTGACCCTGAAGGGCGGCTGGGGGCTACAGGCCTTCGGTGGTATGCGGGGTCGGCAGGTGCAGCTCCAGGGCTACCAGAGCACCATGTACTTCTACAGCATGGGGGTTCGCAAGGATTTCAACCAGAAGAAGGCCAGCCTGGGCCTGGCTGCCGAAAACTTCCTGAACCATCCGTTCGTACAGACCTCCGAACTGCGCTCGCCCATCCTGACGCAGAACAGCACCAACAGCTTCTACAACGCCGGGGTTCGGTTGACATTCAGCTACAAGATTGGCAAAATGAGCTTCGACGCCCCGCAGAAACGCCGGCGGTCGATTGACAACGACGACATAAAAAGTGGCGAAGGTGGCGGCAACGACGGTCCACAACAGGGCGCTGCGGGCGGTGGCGGAGGGGGCGGTCGCCCAAAAAATTAGTGGATACAGGCCCGTACCGTTCAGCGCTGGCTAACGTATTCAGTACAAGCAATTAATTAGATAGGTTGACGGTAATCCCTTCTGCACTGCGGGGGGGATTCCTTTTTTTAGTGTGTTTGCGCGAAAGTTGCCGGGCCAACACTTGCGCGACATAGCGGAAAGCACTACTTTTGCCCCACAATTCAGGAGACGCCAGTGTCGGATAGCGGTCGATTCCGCCTGATTTGTAATCAGGATGCGCAAGCGCGTCGGGGGTTCGAATCCCTCCACTGGCTCAAAAAAAGCACGTATAGCCCAGGCCGTACGTGCTTTTTTTGTTCGTTACGCCAGCGCGGGCGGTACCTGAACGCTGCCTTCGTATACGGTAGTCGACCCCGTTAAGAGGTTGTTTGGGGAAGGAATTTATGTGAATTCTTCTAGCCCGAATGGCTGCCTTTTCGCCCCCCAGCCCCTTCAGAGCTTGTCTGGGGAAGGAATCTGCTGGCTTTAGTCGCTCGAATGGGCACCTTTTTTACCCCCCAGCCCCCTAAAGGGGGAGAAAAAACGGCTGGGTTAACTCCCCCTTTAGGGGGCTGGGGGGCAAAGTCCGGTCTCTTTATGGCTTTACCTGCTTATCAACCCTTCCCCAAACAACCTCTATAGTGTCGTTGCCGGTTTGAGCAATTGCTTCCTGATTTTATCAGCCGCCGACAGGTCCGTCAGGGTAATATTCATCCGGTGGCGCATGGTGGGCGAAGCCGTTAAAATTTC